>NZ_JBIWAJ010000026.1:0-129338 GCF_044759975.1 Streptomyces sp. NPDC098789 | reverse complement strand
CCCCGCTGGAGTCCCCCGCGACCACCACCGCGGCGGGGTCGCAGCCGAGCTCGCCGGCCCGGGCACGGGCCCACAGCAGCACGGTCAGGGCGTCGCCTCGCCACCCCGCGCGCTGGCGGTGTCCGCACCGGGTCCTTGGGGGATGCCGGTGACGGCCGTGGCGTTCGTCGTGCGTAGCGCGCCGTCCGGTGGGGTGTACCGGTGACGCGTTCGTGCGTTCTGCGTTGGTGCGGTCGTTCGGTGGCGCGTCGGACCCGTGACGCGTTGGGACCGTGGTGCGTGGCGCGGTGGATCAGTGCGCGGCGGCCCGGGCCATCGCGCCCGTGCGGCGCGGTTGCAGCGGAACGCTGGTCGCTGTCGCGCGGGCGGTCGGCTGCGAAGCCGGTGCCGGAGCACGGTCACGGCGCGGCTGTGCGGCCACACCGTTCTGAACGTCCATCACGGCGTGCGCCACGAGGCCGCCCATGGGGTCGTGTCGAATCAGGTCCCGCAGGCGGGACCTGGACGAACGCCCCTCATTGCCGGGGTAGAGGTGCTTGCCGAGTCCGACCGCGTGGGCCAGCGCGGCGAGCGCCGCGGTCCGCGGGTCCGGCGGTACACCGGTGCGGATCGCACTGTCCAGCCGGGCACGGATCTCCCGGCTGATTGCCGTGTCGGTCGCTTGGTAGCGAGTCGTCGGCAGAACTCCGCACATCTGGCCCGCGACGGCATGCACCATGCCGCAACGCTCCAGGTGAGCGAGGTAAACCTGGCGGAGCCCCAGTCGGGGTCCGCCGATCCAGTGGACCGCCCGAACCGGACTGCCGCGACGGCGCAGCAGTTCCAGTGCGGAGTCCAGGGTCGGATCTCCTGTCGGCCGTGGCATCACCACGGCGATACGATCCCCGTCTGGGGCTATCCGTCCTGCCAGAGCCAGCTCCACTAGCTGTGCCCCGGCCAGGCCGAGGTCGAGCGACTGCGGCTGCGCCGTGGTGCCCGTTGCCGGGTCCAAGGCGAGCAGTAGAAGCTCCTCCGGAATTGTTCTGCGGCTCCTGCCCATCCATGCCTCCCCGCGTGGATGAGTGACAGGGTGACCCCTCTCACATTCATCTGTCGAGAGTGCCTGGTCGCTTTGTGGGGGAACCGGCAAGTATGTCGTACTCGTCTAGCACGGGGGCGATGCCCCCTAGACGGGACACTGTTAGACGGTTCGGACAGCGGTCCGGGTAGCGGCCGGACGTCGATCGAGGAGGAACTGGTGGCGGGCGAGTCCCCCGACAAGTCGGTAAAGCAAGGCGCGGGGGCGGCGGAATCCGACCCTCGCCTGTCGGTGTTCCGCCCCCGGGATCCGGAGGCCGCTCCCGAAGGGAAGGACGATCCCCTGCGCGCCGCGGTTGCGGCGTGGGTGGGGAAGTCCGACGAGCCGGACGCGGAGGGCGACGCGGACGCGGGCGAGCCGGAAGCGGTCGAGGCCGACGCGCCCGAGGCCGCCCCTACGGACTCCCCTTCGGCCCGCGCCGCGGACCCGGAACCGGAAGCCGACCAGGATTCCGCTTCGGCGTCGGCGGATGCGGCTGACGAGGCTGACGAGGTTCCGGCCGAGTCGGAGCCGACCCCGGCCAAGGCTGCTGATCGGGATGCTCCCGAGGATTCCGCTTCCTCGGACGAAGCTGCTGACCCCGAGCGCACCTCGGTGTTCCGGCTGCCCGCCAAGGATTCCGAGAAGGCCGCTGCGCCGGCTCCCGCGGAGAAGGCGCCGCCGGTGTTCGAGGCCTTCCGCCGCAACCCCGGCGTCGCTGGAAGTTCCCCGAAGAAGGATTCCGCTTCCCGCCTCGACCCCCGCCTCCCGGCACCTTCCGCCGCCCCCGACGCCGCGAAGCCGGATGCCGCCGAGCCGGTCGAGAAGCCGGCCGCGAAGGCTCCGGCCGCCGCCGCCAGCGAGCGCACTGCGGTCTTCCGCGCGGTCCGCCCGGACGCCAAGCCGGACGCCGAGCCGGAAGCCAAGCCGGACGCCAAGCCCGAGGCGAAGCCCGCCGCGAAGCCGGATGCCGCCGAGCCGGTCGAGAAGCCGGCCGCCAAGGCTCCGGCCGCCGCCGACACCGAGCGCACGGCCGTCTTCCGCGCTGTCCGCCCGGACGCCGAGCCCGAGACGAAGCCGGAAGCCAAGCCGGAAGCGAAGTCCGACGCGAAGGCTCCGGCCGCCGCAGACGGCGAGCGCACGGCGGTCTTCCGCGCTGTCCGCCCGGACGCCGAGCCCGACGCGAAGCCGGAAGCCAAGCCGGAAGCGAAGTCCGGCGCGAAGGCTCCGGCCGCCGCGGACAGCGAGCGCACGGCCGTCTTCCGTGCCGTCCGCCCCGACGCCGCCCCCGCGGACGCAAAGGGCCCGGCCAAGCCTGAAACCAAGCCCGAGCCCAAGCCCGAGGCGCCGAGCGACAACGAGCGCACGGCCGTCTTCCGCGCCGTCCGTCCGGACGCGGCCCCGGCCGACGCCACGGGCCGGACCACCGGCACCGGCCCGTCGACCACCAAGCCCAGCGGCAGCGACAAGGGCAGCGACAAGGGCAGCGACAAGCCCGGCGAGCGGGCCAGCACCTTCGTACCGCTGCGCGGCGAGGGCGCACCCAAGGCGGGTCCCAAGGCGGGTCCCAAGGCGGGTCCCAAGGCGGGTCCCAAGGCGGAGCCCAAGGCACCGGCCAAGGCGACCCCGACCCCGCCCCCGGCGCCGAAGCCGCCCGCAGGGCCCGTGGCCGCCAAGCCGCCCGTCACCCACACCGGCTCCGAGCGGACGACGCAGCAGCCGCTCCCGCCCCGGCCCCCGCTCGACCTGCTCGCCGAGCTGACCAACAACCCGCCCCCGCCGCCCAGCCCGATGCGCACCACCGTGCGCCGGGTCAAGATCTACGCCCCGCTGCTCGTCCTGCTGGTGGTCATCCTCGGCATCGTCCAGTTGGTGCGGCCGCTGCCCGCCCCGACGCTGAAGATGACGGCGAAGACCTCGTACGCCTTCGAGGGCGGCAAGCCCGACCTGCCCTGGCCCACCGAGGGCCAGGCGTACATGGCGGCCGCGGGCCTCGGCACGCTCGGCTCGTCCGGCGAGATGAAGCCCGTACCGATCGCGAGCGTCACCAAGTCGATGACGGCGTACATCATCATGCGCGACCACCCCTTCAAGAAGGGGGAAAAGGGTCAGATGATCGACATCGACAAGACGGCCGAGACCGAGGGCAAGAAGAACAACTCCACGGACAACGAGTCGACCCTCGACACGGTCCAGGAGGGTCAGAAGATCACGGAGTACGACGCGATCGCGGCCCTGATGATCCCCTCGGCCAACAACATCGCGCGGCTCCTGGCCCGCTGGGACGCGGGCAGTCAGGAGGCGTTCGTCGCGAAGATGAACGCCACAGCCAAGGAACTCGGCATGACCAACACGACGTACACGGACCCCTCGGGTCTGGACGCGACCACGGTCAGCACCGCCGAGGACCAGGTGAAGCTGGGTCTCAAGCTCGTCGAGATGGACGCGCTGCTCGACATCACGAGGAAGCCGAGCTGGGTCGACCCCTCCGGCAAGACGTGGCCCAACTGGAACCGACTGGTCCCGTACAACGACTCGCTCGGCATCAAGACCGGTACGACGACCAAGGCGGGCGGAAACCTCCTCTTCGCCGCGCAGAAGAAGGTCGGCAACACCAACCAGCTGATCGTCGGGGCCGTCCTCGGCCAGCACAAGCCGCCGATCATCGACACGGTGGTCGACGCCAGTCGGAAGCTGCTGCTCGCCACCCAGAAGTCGCTCCAGGGCGCGACGGTCGTGAAGAAGGGCGATGTCGTCGGGTACGTCGACGACGGGCTCGGCGGTCGCACGCCGGTCGTCGCGACCGCGGACGTCCAGGCCGTCGGGTGGTCGGGACTCACGGTCACCGTCAAGCTGGGTGACGGCGGTACGAAGCTGCCGGAGACGGCGAAGGCGGGCGCCCAGGTGGGCGTGCTGACCGTCGGCGAGGGTGCCAGCCAGGTCAAGGTGCCGGTGGCGCTCCAGCGCGAGCTGGCCGCGCCGGGCATCGGCAGCAAGCTGACGCGCGTCGGCTGACAGCAGGCGCGGGACGGGCTCACGGCGCTCCGGGCAACCCCGGGGCGCCGGGTCGCGTCTTGGCACCGGGACGGATGTTGGGGAGTACGGCAGTGACCACCGCTGAGCAGGGCCGTGAGCCGGCGCGTACGCAGACGCAGGACGGCGGCCGCCACCGGGACGACGGTGGCGCCGATGCCGGCATCGGCGCCGGCGAAGGCATCGGAGACGGCAATGGCACCGGCGACGGCGCCGCGGGCGACCCCGGGGAGCCCGGGATACCGGGCGGCCCGGGTCCGGAGCGGGGTCCGGAGCGGGACCCGGGCCGGGATCCGGGCAGTCCCGGGCTCCGGCGCCGGCTGGGGATCCGGTGCCGCGCCGCGGTCGACTTCGGTCACCGGCACCCGATCGGCGTGACGACCGCCCTCGCGGCCCTCGTCCACGTCGCCTGGTTCTTCAGCTTCGCGAACAGCGGCGGCGACCTCGCCGCCCAGGACGCCTGGGCCGAGTTCGTCGGCCGCCACCCGGACTCCGCGTACAACCTCGCCTGGTACGGCGGCATGCACCCGGTGTCCTACAGCGTCGTCTCGCCGTACCTCATGCACGTCCTCGGCGTCCGCACCACGATGATGATCGCCGGGACCGTCTCCGCGGGCCTCCTGGCGCTGATCCTGACCCGCTGCCGGGGCGCCGTGCGGCATCCGCTCTGGCCCGCACTCGCCGGGTTGTTCGGGCTGTTCTGCAACGCGGTCTCCGGCCGGGTGACCTTCGGGCTCGGGGTCCTCTTCGCGCTCGGCGCGGTCGCCGCCGTCTTCTGCTGGCCCCGCAAATGGGCCGAGCGGCGCTGGGCCAAGGCGTCCGTCGCCGCGGTGCTGGCGGCCCTCGCGACCGCGTCCAGCCCGGTGGCCGGGCTCTTCCTCGGGGTGATCGCGGCCGCCCTGTTCCTGAGCCGGCGGCGCCCGGGCGCGTACGCCATCGGGCTGCCCCCGGTGGCCGTCGTCGGGCTCTCCGCGTGGCTGTTCCCCTTCTCGGGGACGCAGCCGATGGGGTTCGGATCGGCCTGGCTGCCGTTCCTGTTCGGGGTGCTGGCGGCGGTCCTCGTACCGAAGGGGTGGACGACGGTCCGGATCGCCGCGTCCGTCTACGCCTTCGGGGTCTTCCTCACCTGGGCCATCGATTCCCAGATCGGCTCGAACGTCACCCGCCTCGCCATGCTCTTCGCCGGCGCCGTCCTGGTCGCGGCCCTCCCGCACGCGCTCCGGCGCTCGCGCCGCTGGTGGGCGCTGGTGTTGGCCGTCGTCGGGGTGAGCGTCTGGATCGGCACGAACAGCGTGATGGACATCGTCCGCACCACCCCCGTGGCCTCCTGGAACCGCGAGCTGGCCCCGCTGATCGACCAGCTGCAGAAGGCGGGCGCGGACCGCGGCCGGGTCGAGGTGGTCCCGGTCAGCAGCCACCGCGAGTCCTCGGCGATCCCCTCGTACGTGAACCTCGCCCGCGGCTGGAACCGGCAGGCCGACCTGGAGCGCAACCCGGTCTTCTACGACGACACGCTCACCGCCGACACGTACCGGACCTGGCTGGAGCGCTGGGCCGTGCACTACGTGGTGCTGCCCGCCGACAAACCCGACAACGGCGGCGAGGCCGAGGCGAAGCTGGTGCGCGCGGGCCTGCCGTACCTCCAGCAGGTGTGGGGCGACGCGAACTGGCAGCTCTTCAAGGTCGACAGCCCGACCGCGCTGGTCTCGGGCCCGGCGACCGTGGTCCGCGCGGGCGCGGACCAGCTCGTCGTCGACGTGCGCCAGCCCGGCCGGGTGCTGGTACGGATCCCCCACTCGCCCTGGCTGGGCCTGGTCGACGCCGCGGGCAAGCCGGTCGAGCCGCCGCAGGAGACCGATGCCTCGAAGGCGCGGGCCGCGGCCACCGCCAAGGGCGCGGTGAAGCCGCCGAAGGAGTACGCGAACACCTCCGGCTGCCTCTTCAAGGCGGAGCCGGACGATTCGGGCGACGTGTGGACCGAGCTGCTGGTCCCGGCGCCGGGGGAGTACCGGGTGGCGGCGAAGTACCAGCTGCCGCGCGGCACGCCCTGCCCGGAGGACCTGGTCCGCACGGTCGTGGGGACGCCCGAGCTGCCGTAGCCGCGCTGTCGGGGGGCGCGGTCCGCCCAGGTGCGTTCATCCTCATATCTGCATACGATCCCCATAGGCCCGATATAGGTCCGATGAGCCGGTTGGTCGATGGAATGCCCCCCGAGGGAGTTGACGGCGGGATGAGCGAAGAGCAGAAGCAGGATTTCCGTGCGGCGGTCGCCAAGGCGCTGGAGATGGACCAGGCGCCGAAGGGGCCGGGGCACGGCTACGAAGGTGAACTGCGGAGCAAGGTGAAGGGCGGAGCGCACACGAAGGCGGCCCTGAAGAGGTCGGGAACCCCGCAGGGCGACCGCATCGGAGAGCGCAGCAGGGGCCTCAGCTGACGGAGGGACCGCGGTCGCGCTCGGACGTCCTCCCGGCCCCCGGTCGGGAGGACTTTCTCGTCCCTCTCTCGTCCTTTTCTCGTCCCGTCTCGTCCTTAAGGCCTAGGCGGGAGCGCGTTCAGGAGTCCTCGGGTATGACTCTCCGCGGCCCTTAACGCCTTCGCCTTCACGCATCCGGCGAACTGTTACCTCGCCGAGGGATCACCAGAACATGACCCTCGTAACGTCTCTCGTGTCGCCAGGAAATCCGGCACACCGGACAACCGCTCGAAGGGGTGGTCGGCCCGGACCCGGACCGAGACCACGGGCGACGCCGACGAGGGGAACCACTCATGCGCGCCACCTTCCGTACCGCCGCCGTCGCCGCCGGTGCCCTGACCGCCCTGGCCCTCCCGGTGGGCGCCGCCGTCGCCGCCGAGGCCCCGACGCAGAGCGGGCCCGCCGCCCCGGCCCCGCAGCCCACGGCCACGACGACGGTCACGCCGAAGGCGCCGAAGGGTCCGGTACGGGCCGGCGCCGAAGGCGTGGCGAGCAGCAGCACCACGCTGATCGCCAGCAGCGCGGGCATGGCCGCCGTCGGCGCCGCGGGCCTCGGCTTCGCGATGCTGCGCCGCGGCCGCTCCAGCCGCTGACCCCGCCCCGCACCGCCCCGTACCGCCCCGTCCTTGTCCCTGCCCGGAGTACTGCGATGACCCACACGAGCACCCACACGAGCACCCGCACCCGCACCCGCCGGATCGTCCTCACCACCGCCGTGGCGTTCGCCGCCACGGGGGCGCTGGCGGCCTGCGGGGCCGGGCCCGGCAGCGGGCCGGCCCCGGATCCGAAGGTCGGCAGCACGGCGGCCGCCGCCGAGCCCGTGTCGAACGCGACGCACGCACTGCCGAGGTCCCGGCCCACCGGGATGAAGATCGACGCGGCCGGGGTGGACGCGAAGAAGATGGTGGACCTCTCCGTGGACGCGGCGGGCGAGCTGGGCGTGCCCGACGCCGGGACCGAGGCCGACGCGCCCGGGTGGTGGGCGGCCGGGGCGGCCCCGGGCGAGCAGGGCGTCGCCGTGCTCGTCGCGCACTTCGACACGAAGTACGGCCCGGCGCTGATGAAGGACGTCAAGAAGATCAAGCTCGGCGACCTGGTCGAGGTGCCGCGCGCGGACGGGAGGACCGCCAAGTTCAAGATCCGCGAGATCGAGGACGTCAACAAGAAGGACTTCCCGACGGACAAGGTCTACGGCGACACGACCCGCCCCGAGCTGCGCCTGCTGACCTGCGGCGGCGAGATCAAGGACGGCCACCGCACCAACAACGTCATCTTCTACGGCGACCTCGTGGCGTGAGCACGACCCCCGGGGACCCGCCCGCCCCGAACCCCCGCCGCACCCCGCGCCCCCGGCGCGCGGCCGCCGCGCTCGCCCTCCTCGCCCTGCCCGTCACGGCCCTGGCCCCGGCCCTGGCGGGCTGCGGCGCGGAGCAGGACGTGGTGGGCGAGCGCGGGCGACCTGCGGCGCGCGCGCAGGGCCCGTACCGGCTGTGGCCCGAGCGCCCGCCCGCCGAGCCGGACGCGGGCGCGGGGGACGCGGGGGACCGCCCGGTCGGCGTCGCCGTGCCCGGCTTCGCGGACGGCGACGGGGGCATGCACGCGGTGGACCCGATGGAGCTGGTCACGGCCGACCTGCTGTCCGAACCGGGCCACCGCGGGGACCCGCGGGAACGCGACCGGCTCGTCGAGGAGCTGGGCGGCTGCGAGCAGCCGGGGGCTGCCGGGTGCCCGCTGCATTCGGCGCACTACCGTGATCTGACGGGGAACGGCGAGGACGAGCTGATCCTCGGCCTCGGGGTGTCACCGGACGTCCTGAACATCCGCATCTACGCCTGCCGGGACGGCCGGGTCCTGAGGATCATGAACACCTACGAGCGGGCCGTCAGCATCGAGCTGGCCGAGCGGGACGTGATCGTCCGCACCCACGAGGGCGCGCCGGGCACCGAGAAGCGCGAGGTGTGGAGCTGGTGCCCGAGCCGTCAGGCCCTGCTGCCGCGCCTGACGGAGATCATCCGCCCGGACCGGGAGTCCCGCTGATGAGGCGCCGGATCCGGCTCCCGGCCTGGACGGCGACGCTGACCTGGAAGGCAGCGGTCTTCATCACCCTGATGTGCTGCGGCCTCGCCGCCCTCCTCGGCGGGCTCGTCCACAGCGCCATGACCAACCAGACCATCGGCGCCGCCCGCGAGAAGGCCCTGGACCGCCTCGACCGGATCACGCAGGCGTACGAGGCCGGCACGCGCACCCCGCGCGGCGAGGGCGTCGACCCCAAGGCCCTGCCCGCGGAGCTGCGCGCGTACGCGTCGACCGGGCGGCGCGGCACCCGCGTCGGCGAACTGCGCAACAAGCGGGTCATGTGGGCGGCCGGACCCGCCGACCGGGACGGCGTGATCGCCGCCGCCGTCGACTACAGCGCCAGTGAACAGACCATCGCCGACCTGGACCGGGCCATTCTCGGCTCGTCGGTCCTCGCCATCGGCGGCACCCTCCTCATCGGCGCCGTCGGCGTCACCCGCATCACCCGCCGGCTCCACCAGACCGCCCAGGTCGCCCGGCGGATCAGCGCGGGCGACCTGGACGCGCGGGTCGACGACGCGGCGCGGGCCCGGGACGAGGTGGCCGCCGTGTCCGACGCCCTGGACATCATGGCGGCGTCCCTCCAGCGCAAGCTCGAAGCGGAACGCCGCTTCACCGCCGACGTCGCCCACGAACTGCGCACCCCGCTGACCGGTCTCAACGCCGCCGCCGAACTCCTCCCGCCGGGCCGTCCCGCCGAACTCGTGCGGGACCGGGTGCAGGCCATGCGCGCCCTGACCGAGGACCTGCTGGAGATATCGCGGTTGGACACCCGCAGCGAACGCCCCGAGCTGGACTCCTACGACCTGGCCGAGCTGGCGGCCCGTACGATCCGGGCCTCGGGCACGGACACCCGGCTGACCGTGCTGTCCTCCCGCGTGGTGGAGACGGACCACCGCCGGGTGGAACGCATCCTGGGCAACCTGATCGCCAACGCCCACAAGCACGGGGCGGCCCCGGTCACGGTCACGGTGGACGCCGCCACGGTGACGGTGACGGACGCGGGACCGGGCTTCCCGGACTACCTGCTGACGAGCGGACCGCAGCGGTTCCGCACGGAGGGCATGAACAAGGGCCACGGCCTGGGCCTGACCATCGCCGCGGGCCAGGCCCGCGCCCTATCCGCCGCCCTGACCTTCACGAACCGCCCCGAAGGCGGCGCCGAAGCCACCTTCACCCTGACCCCGCCCCCACCGTCCCCACCACCCCCGCACCCCTGAGCCCCGGACACGAGGAAGACCCCCCGACCGCGAACGGTCGGGGGGTCTTCGTCGTACGTGTCTCACGTGCCCTCGGCAGGATTCGAACCTGCGACACCGGCTTTAGGAGAGCCGTGCTCTATCCCCTGAGCTACGAAGGCGGGCCCGTCGGCGACAGCCTAGCGGATCGTGCTGGG
Organism: Streptomyces sp. NPDC098789; assembly: GCF_044759975.1. Taxonomy (NCBI): domain Bacteria; kingdom Bacillati; phylum Actinomycetota; class Actinomycetes; order Kitasatosporales; family Streptomycetaceae; genus Streptomyces; species Streptomyces sp. NPDC098789. The sequence continues at coordinate 119,303 of NZ_JBIWAJ010000026.1, read as the reverse complement.
CGTGGTCGCACGGATTGCCGCCGCGACGGGGCTGCGCCGAGGGGCCCCGGTGCGTTCCGATCAAGCCGACAGGAGGCGGGCGCGCAGGGCCGCGGTGGTGGCCGCGGTGATCCCGACGCGGTCGGTCAAGTAGGCGTCGACCGAGCCGTGACGGGCGCTCAGGTCGGCCAGCACCAGCTCCATGACCTCGGCGGGGGCGCGCCCGTAGGAGGGCCAGTTCAGGGTGCGGTCGGGGTGGGCGGCGCGCCAGTCGTCGGCGAGGCGGGCGGTCGCGAGCTCGGTGAGGGCGAAGTCGGCGAGCACCTGCTCCTCGGGGACGCCGAGGTGGGTGAGGACGAGGGCCGCGATGAGCCCGGTGCGGTCCTTGCCGGAGGTGCAGTGGAAGACGGTGGGGCCGGGATCGGCGGCGATCAGTTCGATGGCCTGGCGGATCTCGTCGACGCCGTCCTCGGCGACCTCCGCGAAGCGGTCGGCGAGGTAGCGCCAGGGGTCGACCTCGGGGTCGATCTCGGCCTGGTCGTAGGGGCGGTGCTCGATGCTGAAGTTGGCGTAGGCGAAACGATCGGCCTCGGGCACGCGGCCCTTGGCGTCGATCTCCCACGGGTAGCGCAGGTCGATGACGGTCCGGATGCCGAGTCCGAGGAACCGCTCCCAGTCGTCCCCGGCGAGCTTGCCGAGCGAGTCCGCGCGGTAGAGCCGCCCCCAGCCGAGGGTGCTCCCGTCGGCGGTGCGGTAGCCGCCCAGATCGCGGAAGTTGTGCAGCCGGTCGAACCCGATGTGCCGTTCCATGCCCGTGTCCCCCGTGCGTAGACGTGCTGATCAACTGCGCAGGCTACCCAGTTGGTCGACGGCGCGCGGTCATGGGCCCCCGCGGGTGGCTGGCCGGAAGTGGCGAAGTCGTGGGGGAAGGCGGACATCCGCTCGCGCAATCGCGGGAGTTGTCGGAAGGTGGGGGGCGACCTGGCCCTTCCCGCCGCCGCGGGCCGCCGACCGCGGACGGCAGAGCGGAGACCGAGCATGCTGGACATCGCCGACGAGCTGCACCGGTGGGTCGGGCAGGGGCGTGATTTCGCCGTCGCCACGGTCGTGGCGGTCGGCGGGAGCGCGCCGCGGCAGCCCGGAGCGGCCCTCGCCGTCGACAGCGGGGGCACGGTGATCGGTTCGGTCTCCGGCGGGTGCGTGGAGGGTGCGGTGTACGAGCTGTGCCAGCAGGCGCTCGAAGACGGCGAAACCGTCCAGGAGCGCTTCGGGTACAGCGACGACGATGCCTTCGCCATCGGTCTGACCTGCGGCGGGACCATCGACGTCCTGGTCACCCCGGTCCTCGTGGGCGGTAGGTCGCGCGCGGTGTTCGAGGCCGCGCTCGCCGTGGCCGCGCGGGGTGGGGCGGCGGCCGTCGCGCGGGTCGCCGAGGGGCCCGCCGAGCTGCTGGGCCGCCCGTTGCTCGTGCACGCGGACGGTACGTACGAGGGGACGCTCGGCGGACATCCGGGGCTGGACGCGACCGCGGCGGCCGAGGCCCGGGCGATGCTCGACGGGGGTCGGACGGGTGCCGTGGAGATCGGCGCGGAGGGGGCCCGCTGCGGGCGGCCGGTGCGGCTGCTGGTCGAGTCGAGCGTGCCGCCGCCGCGGATGATCGTCTTCGGTGCCATCGACTTCGCCTCCGCGCTGGTACGGGTGGGCAAGTTCCTCGGGTACGAGGTGACGGTGTGCGACGCGCGGCCGGTGTTCGCGACGAAGAATCGTTTCCCCGATGCGGACGAGATCGTGGTCGACTGGCCGCACCGGTACTTGGCGGCCACCCCGGTGGATGCCCGTACGGTCCTGTGCGTGCTGACGCACGACGCCAAGTTCGACGTGCCGCTGCTCGAACTGGCCCTGAAGCTCCCGGTGGCCTACGTCGGCGCGATGGGATCGCGGCGCACGCACGAGGACCGCAACGCGCGGCTGCGCGAGGTCGGCGTCACCGAGCTGGAGCTGGCGCGGCTGCGCTCGCCCATCGGCCTCGACCTGGGCGCCCGTTCCCCGGAGGAGACGGCCCTGTCCATCGCCGCCGAGATCGTCGCCAGCCGGCGCGGCGGCAGCGGGCGTTCGCTCACGGGCGCGCACACCCCGATCCACCACGACGCCACCGCCGCCGCGACCACCCCGGTGGCCCGGATCGCCTGAAGGGGGGCCGGGGGAGCGGGCCACCCGGCCCCCACGGACTACCCGGCCCCCGGGGGCGGGAAGACGATCAGTGGCTTGATGATCCCGTCCGCGCGCCCGGCGAGCAGTTCGTAGGCCCGCTCGACCCGGTCGAAGTCGAAGGCGTGCGTGGTCATCGCGGTCGGTCTGATCTGCCCGCTCTCGATGAGCCGCAGGATCCGACCGGTACGGGCGCCCTCGGGTCCGGTGTCCGCCGCGCAGCCGGCGTGCACGATCCGGCCGCCCCGGGACACGATCCGACGGGCCGTGTCCGCCGCGTCGGGGCGGACGTCCGCCCCGACCGCCTCGATCGCGACGTCCACGCCCGTCCCACCGGTCAGTTCCATGATCCGCTCGACCGTGTCCTCGTACGCGGGGTCCACGACCACGTCCGCGCCGAAGTGCAGGGCCAGCTTCTGCCGCCGGATCCGGGACTCCACCGCGATGATCGGGCCCGCACCGCCCAGCCGTGCGGCGATGGTGGTGCTGAGCCCCACCGCGCCCTGGCCGAGCACCGCCACCGGGTGGCCCGGGCGCAGCTCCGCGCGCTCGGCGGCCGCGAAGCCGCCGGAGAGGGGGCCCGTCGCGTAGAGGGCCTGGTGGTCGCTGACCGCGTCCGGGACCGGGGTGAGGGTCTCGCGGGCCGGTGTGGTCTGCGGGGCAGGAGCGGTGCGTGGGGCCTGAGTGGTGTCCGGGGTGCCGGGGGCGTTCAGGGCGTCGTGGGCGTCGTGGCCGTCCGGGTGGCCCGCTGGGCACGGGACCAGGACGTATTCGGCGAGGCTGCCGTCGCTCACGGAATGCGGGCCGCCGCCGCCGACGGCGACGCGCTGGCCGACGTACAGCCCGGTGACCTCGGACCCGAGGGCGTGCACGACGCCGACGGCCTCGTGGCCGAGGGTCGTGTCGGGTCCGGCGGGCAGGCCGCGGCGTGCGCCGCGCACGTCCGAGGCGCACAGGAGGGCCGCCGTGATCCGCACGACCACCTCGTGGGGCCCCGGCTCCGGAACGCTCTTGGCGATGACCGCGACCTCGCCCGTCCGGCGCAGCACGAAGGCCTTCATCCCGGCCCCCTCCTCCCACTCGTTCGCTTCTCGTTCTGCTCGCGCGTCCTCCTCCCGCACTTCCACTGTCGCCGCGCGCCGGCGACCGGAGAGGGGGCCGGAGGTCGGGAGGGGCCGGGTCGAGGGGCCGGACCGTGTTCCGCGGGGAGCGGCCCGGCCGGGACCCGGTCGGGACCTCTTCCCGACCGGGCCGCGCCCCGGCCATCCGTCAGACACCCCCTAAGGGCGGGTGACGCGGACCTGGTACTTGCCGGTGCGCAGCTCACCGACCACCGAGATGCTGATGCCCGCCGCCGAGTCGGTGAAGGTCTCGCCCGGCTTGTAGGGCGCGTCCGAGAGTTCGCCGTGCACGTTGGCCCGCCGGGTGCAGCCGCCGCTGGTGGCCGCGCTGTCGGCGACGGTGACCGGGCCGCGGCCCGTGTCCACCTCGGAGTCCACCTTGTAGATGAGGACCCCGGGCTTGCAGACGGCCTCGTCGTTCCCGGCCTGGGTGCGGACCTCGACGGCGTAGCCGGCGCTCTCCGAGGTCGGTACGAAGGCCAGCTTCACCCCGCCCTCGGTGCCGAGCGGGGACAGGATGTGGTCGCTGGTGCCGGACTTGGCGGCGCAGCTGATCTGGTTCGCGTCCAGCCAGCCGAGCTTCCACTTGTGCCAGCCCAGCAGGTCGTTGTTGGACCCCCAGTCCTCGCTCATGATGTCCCAGTGGCCGACGCTGCCCCCGCCGTCCTGGGTGTAGAGGTCGGGGAGCCCGAAGACGTGGCCGTTCTCGTGCGGGAGCACCCGGTAGCCCGTCTCGCGGTACGAGCCGGAGCCGTCGTCCTGGCGGCTGTAGACGAAGGACGTGTTCGCGAGCGGCACGCCGTCGGCGATCGGGGCCTCCCCGTTGCCGGAGAAGGTCACCGAGAGCACGGTGTCGAGGGCGGACGGTCCGGCGTTCGGCGTGACCAGGATGTTGATCAGGTCGTACCGGCTGAAGTCCACCTGGGCGTCCGCGGCCCGGGCTATGTGCTCGACGAGCTGGCGGTAGCCGGGCTCGTAGGCGGATCCGCGCTCGATGCCGTACGAGGCGAACGGCATCGGCATCCGCAGCCAGGTCCGTATCGGGGCCTCGGGCTTGTAGCTGAGGCGCCCGTACGAGCTGGTGCGGAACCAGTCGGAGGTCTGCGGGAAGAACTCGGACAGCCGGTCGAGGGCCGAGCCCTCGCCCTTGGCGTCCGGGAAGTCGATCATCAGGTTCAGCGCGCGGACCTCGCCGGTCGAGCGGGAGTACCCGGGTGCGGTCGGCAGCCCCTCGGACATCTGCACGCCCATGGCGCCGGAGATCCGGCAGGGCGCGAGCGCCGATTCGTTCGTCGCGGCCGCGGGGCCGGCAGCCGTGTGCGTCCGGCTCGATATACCGACGCCCGCGGTCGCCGTGATGCCGATGGCGAGCGCGGTGAGGCCGACGTAGGCACTGGCGCGGCGGGGTGTGCGTATCCGGTGGCGGATCTGCGGCATGGAGAGCGCCTTCGGGTCCGCGGCAGCCGGCCGGGTCCGGTCTGCGCTCTGTGCGCCCACCCTCTGACGGGTACGGCGCGCCCGCGCGTCGGGAGCGGCCATCCGGGCGGGGCGGGGTCGAAGGGGATGTGACCCAGGTCACATGATGGCGCGAAATAACCGGGGACCGAATCCCCGTTTGCATGTGAGTCGACGTAAGCGGGGACTGGCTCCCCGGTTACCGAGGAGCCCGAGAACCGCAAGAACCAGGAACCAGGAAGCAGGGAGGCCAGGAGTGAAGCGTTCGTCGAGCACCCCGCCCGCGGAGCTCGCGGCCCCGGCCGCCGCGCCGCGCCTTTCGGAGGCCGCCGCCGCACCCGCTCCGTGCGCCGCACCCACCCCGTGCGCCGCGTCGGCCACCGGTGAGCGGGTGCCGCGCCCGCGGGCGGATGCCGTGCGCAACCGCGAGCGGATCCTGCTGGCGGCCCGCGAGATGTTCGTCGAGTTCGGTGCGCACGCGCCGCTGGACGAGATCGCGCGGCGCGCCGGCATCGGCAACGCCACCCTCTACCGGCACTTCCCCGAGCGGGCGGACCTCGTCCACCGGGTCGTCCTCTTCGTCATGGACCGGGTCGCCGCCCACGCCGAGGACGCCTTGGCCGCGACGCTGGCTCCCGCGACGGCGGATCCCGCGACAGGCGCCCCCGCGACAGGCGCCCCCGTGTCAGGGGCTCCCGCGACGGCGGCTCCGGTGGACGCCTTCGAGGCCCTCTGCCGCTTCACGCACGCGGCCGCCGACGAGCGGATCGGCGCCCTGTGCCCCATGCTCGCGGGGGACTTCGACCGCGAGAACCCCGAACTCCTCGCCGCGCGCGACGCGTTGGCCGAGGCCGTGGAGAACCTGCTGGTGGCGGGCCAGCGCGCCGCCCTGGTGCGCACCGACATCGCCGCCGGCGACCTGATGGTCGCGCTGTCGCAGCTCAGCCGCCCGCTGCCGGGCATCGCCTGCCTCGACGCGGACCAGTTCGCGCACCGCCATCTCCAGCTCTTCCTGGACGGGTTGCGGGCTCCGGGCCACTCCGTGCTGCCCGGCTCCGCGGCCACGCTCGAAGACCTCAGGCAGAAAACCATGTGACGCCCGGGGTCGCTCCCACTAGCGTCGAACACTGCCCGGAACGCAGTCATTCGCCTGGTTGGCGCACTTCGCCTCATTCACCTCAGCTGATTCACCTTTACGTCATTCCGCACCGTGAGATAGGTACCCCCATGTCAAAAACAGCCGCGAGCCTGCCTCAGGCTGACCCCAGTCGCTGGCGGGCGCTGGTCTTCATAGCCCTGGCGCAGCTGATGGTCGTCCTCGACGCGACCATCGTGAACATCGCCCTGCCGTCCGCCCAGCTGGACCTCGGGATCTCCGACGGCAACCGCCAGTGGGTCATCACGGCCTACGCCCTCGCCTTCGGTGGACTGCTGCTCTTCGGCGGCCGGATCGCCGACCTGTGGGGTCGCAAGAACGCCTTCATCGTCGGCCTCATCGGCTTCGCCCTGGCCTCCGCGCTGGGCGGCGCCGCGAGCGGCGAGGCGATGATGCTCGGCGCCCGCGCCCTGCAGGGTGCCTTCGGCGCGCTGCTCGCGCCCGCCGCCCTCTCCCTCCTCGCGGTGATGTTCACCGACGCCAAGGAGCGGGCGAAGGCCTTCGGCATCTACGGTGCGATCGCGGGCGGCGGCGGCGCCGTCGGCCTGATCCTCGGCGGGTTCCTCACCGAGTACCTGAACTGGCGCTGGACCTTCTTCGTCAACATCCCGTTCGCGATCATCGCGGCCGTCGGTGCCTGGATGGTCATCCGGGAGCCCGCGGGCACCCGCAACCGCTCCGCGCTCGACATCCCGGGCGTGGTCCTGTCCACCGTCGGTCTCGTCTCCCTCGTCTACGGGTTCACCCGCGCCGAGTCGAACGGCTGGACCGACCCGCTCACCCTGGGCCTCTTCATCGGCTCGGTCGTCCTGCTGGGCGCCTTCGTCCTGATCGAGTCCAAGGTGAAGTCCCCGCTGCTGCCGCTGCGCGTCCTGATGGACCGCAACCGCGGCGGCGTGTACCTCTCGCTGGGCCTGGCCGTCATCGCGATGTTCGGCCTGTTCCTCTTCCTGACGTACTACCTCCAGGTCGTGAAGGGCTTCTCGCCGGTCAAGACCGGCTTCGCCTTCCTGCCGATGATCGTGGGCATGATCACGGGCTCCACCCAGATCGGTGCCCGTCTGATGACCCGCGTCCCGCCGCGGCTGCTCATGGGCCCCGGCTTCCTGGTCGCGGCCTCCGGCATGCTGCTGCTGACCCAGCTCGAAGTGGACTCGTCCTACCCCGCGCTCATCCTCCCGGCGCAGCTGCTGCTGGGCCTGGGCATGGGCTCCGCGTTCATGCCGGCGATGTCGCTGGCGACGTACCGGGTGAACCCGGCCGACGCCGGCGTGGCCTCCGCGATGGTCAACACCTCGCAGCAGGTCGGCGGCGCGATCGGTACCGCACTGCTGAACACGATCGCCGCCTCCGCCACCACGGCGTACCTCACCGCGCACGCCGCCGAGGCGGCCGGTGGCGGCGCCGCCGCGAAGCTGGTGCAGGCCCGCGCGATGGTCGAGGGCTACTCCTCGGCGATCTGGTGGGCGGTCGGCATCCTGGCCGCCAGCTCGCTGATCGCGCTGACCCTGATCAACACGGGCCGTCCCGACACCGGGGCCACGGCCACCGGTGAGGGCGCGGACGCGGAAGCGGAGAACCGGATCCCGGTCATCGCGCACTGACGCCCGCGCGCCCGGGCGCGCACCGCGGGGCGACCGCGGAACGACTGCGGAATGACGACGACCCCACCCCGTTCGCACGCGAACGGGGTGGGGTCGCTCCGTTTCCAGCGGACCGCAGCGGACCCCAGTGGACTCCAGCGGACAATCCGGTCATCTGCGCAGGCAACCAGAACCCGGTACGGGCCGTCTTCAAGGGTGGAAGTGCAGCCGGGGGCGGCGCTGACCGAGCCCTTCGAGCGGCCTCGGTTCCGGGCCTGACCTGCGCCTCCGCAGGATCTGGCGACTCCAGGGCCGCGTCGTGGCGGGGCAGGATACTGCAAGATCTCGAAAAAGGGATGCGGCGCGGGAATTCTGTCCCGATTCCAGTCGTTGTTTCCTTCGGATGCGGGCACTCGGGAGAGTGTTCCGAGGGCCGCAGCCAGCCGTACCGCTACATCGCTACACCAGCAGCAGCCGCACAGCGACCGAACTCATTGCTAGGGAGCACGCATGGCAACCCGCGCCGTCGCCCGTCGTCAGTCCTCCAGCCGCAGCACCGCGCGCGCCGTGGTCAGGGAGATCGCCGATCGCGACCTGGTCGGCATGTACCTGGACGAGATCGCGCGCACCCCGTTGCTCGACGCGGCGAAGGAAGTCGAGCTCTCCCAGATCATCGAGGCGGGCGTGTACGCCCAGCAGATCCTCGACGGCCGGATAGAGCGCGAGGGGAAGGCGCTCCCCACGACGGAGGAGCTGGAAGTGCTCGCCGCCGATGGCGAGCGCGCCAAGGAAGTCTTCATCCGCTCCAACCTGCGCCTCGTGGTCGCCGTGGCCCGCCGCTATCCGCGCAGCGGCCTGCCCCTGCTCGACCTGATCCAGGAGGGCAACGCGGGCCTGGTGCGCGCGGTGGAGAAGTTCGACTACGCCAAGGGCTTCAAGTTCTCCACGTACGCCACGTGGTGGATCCGCCAGGCGGTCACCCGCTCCATCGCCGACCAGTCCCGCACGATCCGCCTCCCCGTCCACCTGGTGGAAGAGCTGGGCCGCATCCGCCGGGTGCAGCGCGAGTTCAACCGGGAGAACGGCCGGGACCCGGAGCACGCGGAGATCGCCGCCGAGCTGGAGACCACCGAGAAGCGCGTCGGTGACGTCCTGGACTGGGCGCGCGACCCGGTCAGCCTGAACATGTCGGTCGACGACGAGGGCGACACGCAGTTCGGTGACCTCCTGGAGGACACCTCCGCCGTCTCGCCGGAGCAGTCGGTCATGTCGCTGCTGCGGAGCGAGGAGCTGGAGGACCTGATCGCCAAGCTCGACCAGCGCACCGCCTCGATCATCAAGATGCGGTACGGGATCGAGGACGGGCGGGAGCGGACGCTGACCGAGGTCGGCAAGCAGCACGGGCTGACGCGCGAGCGGATCCGGCAGATCGAGAAGCACGCGCTGCTGGAGCTGAAGCGGATGGCCCGCGACACGGGCTTCGACGCGGTCGCGTAACCCCCCCCATACGGCCCCGGTACCTATCCCCCCCCAGGTACCGGGGCTTCCCCGCACCCCGACCGCACCACCGGCTGCGCGTGCACCTCGGCCATTGCCCTCAATCGCCGGGCGGGCTGGGTTTGCCTCCGGTGGGCCGGTTGCCCCTGTGCGGGCTGGGTGCGCCTCGGTCATGCCCTCGATCGCCGGGCGGGCCGGGTCGACCTGGGCCGGGTGCGCGCCTGCGGGTGGGGTGTGCCTCGGCCATTGCCCTCAATCGCCGGGCGGGCTGGGATGACCTGGGCCGGGTGCGCGCCTGCGGGTGGGGTGTGCCTCGGCCATTGCCCTCAAACGCCGGGCGGGCTGGGATGACCTCGGCCGTGTGTGCCCCTGCGGGCCGCCGGGCAGGCTGGCTGGGCCTGGGGTGCGTCCGTGCGGGTCGCGTCTGCCTCCGGCGGGCCCTCAAACGCCGGGCGGGCTGACTCTGTGCCTCCGGTGGGCCGCGGGGGATTCGTGGTGGATGTACACCTGCGGGGAGGTCGGGTGGGTGTGCCCTTGTGGGGCTTTCGGGTCACTGATCGGTCGGCTGGACCGGCCAAATCCAGCCTGCCCGGCGTTTGAGGGCCCGCCGGAGGCAGCGCCAGCCGGCGCGCCACCCGCACCCGGCCCACACCCCCGCTGGCAAGCGCCCCGCACCGCGTCCCCCCACCCCGCCGGGACGGCACCCGCCCCCCTGGGTGGGCACCCGCCCCCGCCGGGACGGCACCCGCTCCCGCCAGGACGGCACCCGCCCCCGCCAGGACGGCACCCCCCGCCAGGACGGCCCCCGCCCCGCCCCGCCCCGCCAGGCCCCCCGGGGGAGGCGCCAGGTTCCGCCCCGTTAAGGGGACGCGGCCGTAAGCCGGGTGCCGAGGGTCAGGGCGGTGGCCGCCAGGGACGCCGGGGACAGGACCGTGAACGGCAGCCCCGTCAGGGCGAGCCGCGCCGCGAGCCACTCCGGAGCGTCGCCGCAGGCGAACCGCACCCGGCACCCCCCGGCAGGATCCGGCTCCGCGACCCCCACCCACCCCGGCACCGCCTCCGGCGCCGTCGCGAAGTGGAGCTCCACCTCGTACGTCTCCCCGGGCCCGTGCCGCAGCCCCCGCTCCACGAAGGCCACGGCGTCCATCGGCAGCTCCCGCGGCACGAACCTGGCCCCCGTCGGGAAGGGTTCGCTCACCCGGTCCACCCGGAAGGTCCGCCAGTCGTCCCGGTCCAGGTCGAAGGCGACCAGGTACCACCGCCACCCGGTGCTCACCAGCCGGTTCGGCTCCACCAGCCGCCGCGTCCCGGCGCCGTCCGCCGCCCGGTAGGCGAACCGCAGCCGTTCCCGCCCGGCCGTCGCCGAGGCGATCGTCGTCAGCGTCCGCGGGTCGATGCTGGCCCCGTCCCCCCGGGTCAGCGCGACCGTCGCCGACTGCAGGGAGCTGACCCGGTGCCGCAGCCGCGAGGGCAGCACCTGCTCCAGCTTGGCCAGCGCCCGCACGGACGCCTCCTCGACGCCCTCGATCGCGTGCCCGGCCCCGGCCCGCAGCCCCACCGCGATGGCCACCGCCTCCTCGTCGTCCAGTACCAGCGGCGGCATCGCCGCCCCCGCCACCAGCCGGTACCCGCCTTCCGCGCCCAGCGTGGCCTCCACCGGGTATCCCAGGTCCCGCAAGCGGTCGATGTCGCGGCGGATGGTTCTGGAGCTGACCCCGAGCCGGTCCGCCAGCTCGCTCCCGGGCCATTCGCGGGGTGTCTGGAGCAGGGACAGCAGGGTCAGCAGCCGTGCCGGGGTGTCGGTCATGCAATCCAGATTGCCAGGGAAATAGGACACCAACTGACCTACATGCCGTCTAGGTTTCTCCTCATGAGCACGGAGACATCCAAGACATCGCCCGAGAACGAGACCGGGCCCGAACCAGCAGAACGGAAGTCAGCCGAAGGGTGGGACGCCGCCCCGCTGGACGCCAAGGCCGACCGCCGCCGCTGGCTGGCGCTCGCCATCGTCATGACCGCGGCCTTCATGGACCTGGTCGACGTCACGATCGTCAACATCGCGATACCCAGCATGCGGGGCGACCTGCACGCCTCGACCAGCGCCATCCAGTGGATCACCGCGGGCTACGCGCTCGCCTTCGCCGCCGGCCTGATCACCGGTGGCCGCCTCGGTGACATCTACGGACGCAAGCGCGTCTTCCTCCTCGGCATAGCGGGCTTCACCGCCGCGTCGCTGCTGTGCGGCATCGCCGCCAACCCGGCCATGCTCGTCACGTCCCGCCTGCTCCAGGGCGCGATGGCCGCCATGATGGTCCCGCAGGTGCTGGCCATCATCCACGTCACCTTCCCCCCGCACGAGCGCGGCAAGGTCTTCGGCATGTTCGGCGCGATCGTCGGTCTCGGCGCCGTCTCCGGCCCCATGCTCGGCGCGCTGCTCACCGAGTGGAACATCCTCGGTCTCGAATGGCGCCCGATCTTCCTGATCAACCTGCCGGTCGGCATCGCGGGCGTGATCCTCGGCCGCAAGTTCATCAGCGAGTCCAAGGCCCCCCAGGCCCTGCGCCTGGACCTGGTCGGCGTCCTCATCGCCACCGCGGGCATGGTCATGCTGATCTACCCCCTCACCCAGGGCCGCGAGAACGACTGGCCGCTGTGGGGCTTCCTGTGCATGGGCGCGGTCCCGTTCCTGATCGCCGGGTTCATCGCCTACGAGAAGTACAAGATCCGCAAGGACGGTTCGCCGCTCGTCGAGCTGTCCCTGTTCAAGGTCAAGAGCTTCGCGGCGGGCATCGCCGTCCAGCTCACCTTCGGCATCGCGACCGGCATCTTCTTCCTGGTCTGGACGCTCTACATGCAGATGGGCCTCGGCTGGAGCGCCCTGCGCGCGGGCACCACCGGCATCCCCTTCTCGATCGCCGTCTCGGCCGCCGCGGGCCTCTCCGTGCAGAAGCTGGTGCCGCGCTTCGGCCGCAAGGTGCTCCAGGCGGGCGCCCTGACGATGGCCGCCGGTCTGCTCCTCTACATCTGGGAGTCGAAGCACTACGGCATGGAGATCGCCTCCTGGCAGATGGCCGCGCCGCTCGTGGTGATGGGCCTCGGCATGGGCCTGATCGTGGCCCCGCTGACCGACGCGGTCCTCTCGGAGGTGCCGCGCGAGCACGCCGGCTCCGCCTCCGGCCTGATCAACACCACCAACCAGATGGGCAACGCGCTCGGCCTCGGCCTCACCTCGGTCGTCTACTTCGGCGTGATCGAGAACGACGCGGTCTTCGGGCCGCAGTACGTCGAGGCCTTCCGCAGTGCGCTGTGGTGGGTGGTCGCGGTCCTCGTCGTGATCTTCGCGGTGATGTTCGCACTGCCGCGCAAGCAGGCCGAACCCTCCCACGAGGGCGCGGGCGAGGGTGACGGCGAGGTCGCCCTGGAGAAGGTCCCGGTCTCCTAGGCCGTCCGGCCCCACTTCACGGGCATGTCCGCCTTTGTTGGCGGGCATGCCCGTTTTTGTTTGTTTGACCGTCGATTCGGGCGTACGGTACAGGGGAACCCACCGAGTCGGGCATCGAACGGACGTAAACCCACATGTACGCACCGGAGCGCCAGCAGGAGATCCTCCGCCTCGCCCGCGAGGTGGGACGGGTCGACGTGCTCTCCCTCGCCGAGCAGTTCCAGGTCACCGCCGAGACGGTGCGCCGCGACCTCACCGCACTGGACCGGGCCGGGCTCGTCCGCCGCGTCCACGGCGGGGCCATCCCGGCCGGCCGCCTGGACTTCGAGCCCGACCTCACCGAGCGCGAGTCCACCTCCGCCGACGAGAAGGACCGGATCGCGGCCGCCGCCCTCGCCGAGCTCCCCGACGGCGGCAGCGTGATCCTCGACGCCGGCAGCACCGTCGCCCGCCTCGCGGCCGCCATCCCGGTCGACACCGCGCTCACGGTGGTCACCCACGCGCTGCCCGTCGCCGCCCGGCTCGCCGACCACACCGGCATCGATCTGCACCTGGTCGGCGGCCGGGTCCGCCACCGCACGCGCGCCGCCGTCGACGCCTGGGCGCTGCGCGCGTACGCCGAGATCCGCGCCGACGTCCTCTTCCTCGCGACGAACGGCTTCACCGCGGACGGCGGGCTCACCACCCCCGACCTCGCCGAAGCCGCCGTCAAGCGCGCCGCCGTCGCGGCCGCCCGCCGCGTCGTCGTCCTGGCCGACTCCTCGAAGTCCGGGCAGGAACAGTTCGCCCGCTTCGGCTCCTTCGCCGAGGTGGACCTCCTCATCACGGACCGGGGCCTGGCCCTCGAAGACAAGGCGGCGATCGAGGCCGCCGGTACGGAAGTCGTGCTCGTATGATCCTCACCGTCACCCCCAACCCCTCCCTGGACCGGACGTACGAGGTCCCCGCGCTGGACCGGGGCGAAGTGCTCCGGGCCACCGCCGAACGGGTCGACCCCGGGGGCAAGGGGGTCAACGTCTCCCGGGCCGTCGCGGCCGCGGGCGTCCGTACGACGGCGGTCCTCCCGCTGGGCGGCGCCCCCGGCACGCTCATCGCCGAACTCCTCGGCGCCCAGGGCGTGGACGTCACCGTGGTCGCCGTCACGGGCCAGACCCGCTCCAACATCTCCGTCGCCGAACCCGACGGCACCCTGACGAAGATCAACGCGGCCGGTCCCGAACTCAGCGCGGCCGAATCCGCGCTCCTCCTGGAGACCGTCCGCGGCTGCTCCGTCGGCGCCGACTGGATCGCCTGCTGCGGCAGCCTCCCGCGGGGCCTCGCCCCCGAGTGGTACGCCGAGCTGGTCGACCGGGCGCACGCGGCCGGCGCCCGGATCGCCCTCGACACCTCCGGCCCGGCCCTGACGGCCGCGCTGGCCGCCCGCCCGGACGTCATCAAGCCCAATGCCGAGGAGCTCGCGGCGGCCGTGGGCCGGCCGCTGGCCACCCTGGGCGATGTGGTCGAGGCCGCCGAGGAACTGCGCGCCCGGGGCGCCCGAGCGGTACTGGCCTCCCTCGGCGCGGACGGCCAGCTCCTGGTCGAGGCCGACGGCGCGTACTACGGCACGGCGGCCGTCTCGACGGTACGCAGCGACGTGGGCGCCGGCGACGCCTCCCTGGCCGGGTTCCTGATCGCGGGCGGTACGGGGCCCGAGGCCCTCGCCTCGGCCCTGGCCCACGGCGCGGCCGCGGTCCAACTCCCCGGCAGCGCCATGCCGACCCCCGCGGACCTGCGCCCCGACGCGGTCCGCGTCACCCGGGACGTCCCCCTGGACCTTCCGCTGTCCGAACGGAGCGACGAGCGATGAGCGAGACGACCACGATGATCACCGCGGAGCTGGTCGACCTCGACCTCGCCGCCGACTCCAAGGAAGCGGCGGCCCGGTCCCTGGCCCTGCGCATGGCCGCGCTCGGCCGGGTCACGGACCTGGAGGGCTTCCTCGCGGACGTGGCGGCGCGGGAGGCGCAGATGCCGACCGGGCTGGAGGGCGGGATCGGCATCCCGCACTGCCGCAGTGCGCATGTGGCGGCGGCGACGCTGGCCTTCGGGCGGGCACCCGCGGGCGTGGACTTCGGTGCGTCGGACGGGCCCGCGGACCTGATCTTCCTGATCGCGGCGCCCGCGGGGGCCGATGACGCGCATCTGACGATCCTGTCGTCCCTGGCCCGCCGCCTGATGCGGCCCGACTTCGTGGCCGCCCTGCGCGCCGCCACCGCCCCGGCCGAAGCCGCCACCCTCATAGCCGGCCCCGGGGCCGACCCGGCCTCGTCTGCCTCCGGCGGGCCCTCAATCGCCGGGCCGGCTGAATCCGGCGCTGTTTCAGCCTCGCCGTCCTCCTCGGCCGAGCCCGAAGGTGGAGCCCCCGGGGCAGATCCAGCCCCGCCGGCGTTTGAGGCGCGGGTCCGGGCGGAGCCCGGGGCGGCGGCCGCGCCGCCTTCCCCGGCCGAGCCTGCCTCCGGCGGGCCCTCAATCGCCGGGCAGGCTGGAATTGCCGGGCCCGGGGTCGGAGAGGCCGGAAATGCTGGGCCCGGTGCGTCCTCGGCGGGAGCCGGAAGCACCGGCCCCGCCGGGGCCGCGGGTGGGTTCAAGGTCGTCGCCGTCACGTCCTGTCCCACCGGGATCGCGCACACCTACATGGCCGCCGAATCCCTCCAGCGCGCCGCCGCGGCCGCCGGCATCGAGCTCCTGGTCGAAACCCAGGGCTCGGCCGGCTTCACCGCCCTGGCCCCCGCCGACATCGCGGCCGCCGACGCGGTCGTCTTCGCCCACGACGTGCCCGTCCGCGACCGCGCCCGCTTCGCGGGGAAGCCCACCGTCGACGTCGGGGTGAAGGCCGGGATCAACCGCCCCGCCGAACTCCTCGCGGAGGCCCGCGACAAGGCCGCCCGCGGCGACACCGGCGACACCACCGCGCCGACCCCCGTCGAACGGGTGGACGGACAGGGCGGCGAGGGCTACGGCTCGAAGCTCCGCACCTGGCTCATGTCAGGCGTCAGCTACATGGTCCCCTTCGTCGCCGCCGGCGGCCTCCTGATCGCCCTCGCCTTCGCCATCGGCGGCTACGGCATCAACGAAGCGCCCTCCGTCGCCGAGCACTTCGTATGGACCGAGTCCGCCAGCTGGGCGGCCCTCCTCTTCCAGACCGGCGGCCTCGCCTTCGGCTTCCTCGTCCCGGTCCTCGCCGGCTACATCGCCTACGGCATGGCCGACCGCCCGGGCCTGGTCCCCGGCTTCGTCGGCGGCGCCGTGGCGCTCACGATCAACGCCGGCTTCCTCGGCGGCCTGATCGCCGGTCTGATCGCCGGTGGCACGGTCCTCGCCGTCCAGCGGGTGAAGGTACCGGCCGCGATGCGCGGGATCATGCCCGTGGTGGTCCTGCCGCTGATCGGCTCGGCGGTGACCGCCTTCCTGATGTTCCTCGTCATCGGCAAGCCCGTCGCCTCGCTCCAGCAGGCCCTGACCGACTGGCTGTCCGGCCTCTCCGGCGCCAACGCGATCATCCTCGGCGTGGTCCTCGGCATGATGATGTGCTTCGACCTCGGCGGTCCGCTCAACAAGGTCGCCTACGCCTTCGCCATCGGCGGCCTCGCCACCCCCAACGAGGGCAGCCTGAAGGTCATGGCCGCCGTGATGGCCGCGGGCATGGTGCCGCCCCTCGCCATGGCACTGGCCACCACCGTGCGCGGCAAGCTCTTCTCCACGACGGAGCGCGAGAACGGCAAGGCCGCCTGGTTCCTGGGAGCCTCGTTCATCAGCGAGGGGGCCATCCCCTTCGCCGCGGCCGACCCGCTCCGGGTGATCCCGGCCGCCATGGCCGGCGGCGCGGTCACCGGCGCGCTCTCGATGGCCTTCGAATGCACGCTGCGGGCCCCGCACGGCGGCATCTTCGTCATCCCGCTGATCGGCAACCCGCTGCTCTACCTGATCGCGATCGCCGCCGGTACCTGCGTCGCCGCGGGCCTGGTGGTCCTCCTCAAGGGCATGCGCCGCCCGGCCCCGGCGGCCACCGGTGCCGTCACCGAAGCGGAGGTCCCGGTCGCCGCCTGACCCGACGGGTCGCGGCAACCCGGCTCACCTCACCCGCGCGCGGAGCTCCATGGCTCCGCGCGCGGCCGTTTCCGTCTCGTAGACCTCGCACATGTGCCGCCCGTCCGGCGTGGCCGTGTGCTCGACCTCCCACAGGCTCAGCTCGCTCCCGTCCAGCAGGACGAAGGCGTGTTCGTAGAGGCTGAAGCCGGCGCCCCGACCGTCCGCGAGGCACTGGCGGGTACCGAACGCCTGGGTGATCCGGTGCGCGTACGCCGAGGTCAGCCGCCGCGCGACCGCCTCGCCCGGCCGGTCGGCGTTCTCCGCCCGGCGCAGCACCCGGCGGGCGTGGTCGGCCGACTGCTCCACTGCGTACTCCCGGTGCTGGACCGGGGAGGAGGCGGCGAAGAGGGCGCTGAGCACGCCGTGGTCACCGAGCTCGCCCTCGGCTTCCTCCATCAGTGTGAAGTCCCGGGCCGCGGCCGGGTCCTCGCCGAACAGCCGGACCGCCGCCAGCGCGGCCTCCGCCTTGCTGACGAAGACCTCGTGCCGGGTCGCGCGATCGTGCTCCAGGCGGTACACGAGCTCCCACAGCGTCGCGGGCTCGCCGTCGGCGAGCAGGTAGGCGTGCCGATGGGTCTCCCGCCAGCGGCCCGCCGCCGGGCCGTGCTGCGTGCTGTGGAGCGAGGAGCTGTGGGCGAGCGCCGTGCCGAGGCGCTCGACCAGCCGGTCCGGCAGGTCGAAAGAGTTGAGGGCGCGGCCCAGGAGTCGCTCGAGGTGCGCCTCGGTTGTCTCGTACGGATCGCTCAAGGTGGGTCTCCAGGCCGTCGCAGCTTGTTACGTCACGGACGCTCAACGTAGCCCCTGGTTCTGACATCACGTCCGGGGTTCGGTAAAACGTCCGGGAAGTGACGGGGGTTCCCGGCACTCCATCCGGTCAACTTGCGTACGGATAGCCACGGTTCGCCGTGTTCCATGCCGAAGTGCGGGACTATGGGCCGTATGGCAACGAATACAGTGGGCGTCCCCCGCCAGCAGGGGCAGCCCCGCGCTCCACACGAAGGCGAGCCGGAGGAACGGGTCGCGGCCCCTCGCGGACTCGCCTGGCTGCTGGTTCTCACGGGGGCGGCCGGGCTGCTCGCCTCGTGGGTGATCACCCTCGACAAGTTCCTCCTGCTGGAGGACCCGGACTTCAAGCCCGCGTGCAGCCTCAACCCGGTGGTCTCCTGCGGCAGCGTGATGCAGAGCGAGCAGGCGGCTGCTTTCGGCTTCCCCAACCCGATGCTGGGCCTCGCGTGTTACGCCGTCGTGCTCTGCATCGGCATGGCCCTCCTCGCGGGCGCCCGCCACCGTGGCTGGTTCTGGCTCGGGCTCAACGCCGGGACCTTGTTCGGCGTCGGCTTCTGCACCTGGCTGATGGTGCAGTCGCTGTACGAGATCAACGCGCTGTGCCTGTGGTGCGCTCTGGCCTGGGTGGCGACGCTGGTGATGTTCTGGGCCGTCACCGCGCACAACGTCCGCACCGCGGTCCTGCCCGCGCCGGGCCCGGTCAAGAGCTTCTTCGCCGAGTTCGGTTGGGCTCCGCCCGCCCTGCACGTCGGCGTGATCGGGATGCTGATCCTCACCCGCTGGTGGGACTTCTGGACCGGCTGAACGGTCCGCCCGGTCGGCGGGCGGTGGACGAGTGAGGGCCCCGGCAGCTGGAAGCTGCCGGGGCCCTCGTCACTTCGCTCCACGGGCGCGGGGGCCCGGACCGGAATCGAGTGCGGTGATCAGCTGCCCGCGGACAGGTTGCCCGAGAGGACCGGGATGTTGTCCAGGATGTGCGAGAGGGACTCGTCGCCCTTGGCCTGGGTGGAGTTCTCGGTGCACTGCTGGTTCATCGGGTTGGACAGGACGTTGATGTCCTGGACGCCGACGTTGACCAGGGCCACCAGCGACTGGGCGTTGATCTTGGCCGGCAGGCCGATGCAGGGCTTGTTGGCGGAGCCCTGGACCAGGCTGAGCTGCGGGCTCATGTCGCCCGTGGTCTTCTGGTTGCCGTACACCTGGGAGGCGCCGTTGCCGTTCACGGTGTTGATGCCGTTGTCGTTGCCGATGGCCAGGGCCGGGGCGGCCGTGGCGACACCCGCGGTGAGCACGGACGCGCCGATCAGGGTGGCCTGGACGAGCTTGTTCATCATGTTCCTTTTGTCGCACGAGTGCCCGCTAGTGGAGCGCCCTGATCAACTGCCCGGTCGCGGGGTTGGTTCCGCTGCTTCACTCAAACGGCCCGTTCCGGCCCGGGATTTCCCCAGCCCGGGTGAGAGCGCCCCGGACGCCTGCGCGAAGCCCGTACGCAGCCCGCAGTGGTCCATGATCCGGTTGCGGTCTGTAGAACCTATTAGCACGGTGGGTAAGAGAAGCGGACTGACATGGTCCGATTTGGCCCGACCATCCGAAGGAACCGCCATGCACCCCACCAGGGCGTCCCGTGTCCGCATCCTCGTCCCGTCGGCCGTCATCGCGGCCATACTGTTCGGTGCCGCGGCCCCGGCGAGCGCCCTCGACGGTGAGAGGGGTGCCGCGCTCACCGAGCGGGTCGCCACGGCCCAGCAGCAGATCGACGAGCGCGTGGCGGCGGCCGGCCCCATCGACGACCTGCTCGCGAGCCTGACCAAGACCCTCACGGACCTGCTCGCGTCCCTCGGCGGGCTGATCAAGATCCCCGAGATCAAGCTGCCGGAGATTCCGGGCGTCAAGCTGCCCGCCATCGAGCTGCCGAAGGTCCCGGAGATCAAGCTCCCCGACGTCAAGCTGCCCACCCTCCCCAAGCTCCCGGACATCCCGGCGGTGCCCGCCGTCCCCGCCGTCCCCGCGGTCCCGGCGGTCCCGGCGGTTCCCGCGGTGCCGCCGGTGGAGAAGCTGGTGCCCGCGGTACCGGACATTCCAGAGATCCCGGACGTACCCTTCCGCTAGTCCCATACCGGGGCGGATGTCGCGTCGCGGTTACGACTATTGCTCTGAACAGGTCTGATTCTGTTCGGAGCCGTGTCGTCTGGGGAGTTGGGGCGTTTCGTTCGTTGTGAGCCCCGGTTCGGGGCAGGACATCGAACAGAAGGTGCAATTCCCATGAACTCTGCCAAGAAGGCCGCCCTGGTCATGGCCGCCGCTGGTCTCGCCGCGGCCGGTGCCGCCGGTTCCGCCGCCGCCGACTCCTCGGCCGAGGGCGCGGCCGTGGGTTCCCCCGGTGTCCTGTCGGGCAACCTCGCCCAGGTCCCGGTCCACGTTCCGGTCAACGTCTGCGGTAACTCCGTGAACGTCATCGGCCTGCTGAACCCGGCGTTCGGCTCGGTCTGCGTCAACGACTGACGTTAGCCACCGCATGTGACTGTGGGCGCCACCGGCATCGCCGGTGGCGCCCACAGTCGTTGGTGCGCGGGTGGTGCGACGGCGTCAGTTGTGGCCGTTGTTGAGCTTCACGCCGCCCAGCATCGGCGTCACCTTGGTGAGGCCGTTGGCGGCGCCCAGCGCCTCGGTCGGCCCAGCGTTGCGCAGCTGGTTCACCTTCTGCGCGGTGCCCACCACCTTGCCCACCGTGTCGCCCTGCTCGGCCAGCCCGTTGCCCACCGTCTGGGGGAGCGAGGCGGAGACGGGGGCGGCCGCGTTGAGGACCTCGGTCACCCCGCCCGTGAGGCTCATGGGGGGCATCGCGCCGGCCTCGGCCGCGAAGGCGGGGGTCGCGGCGCCGAGGGCGGCGACGGAGCCGGCGATCACAGCGGCGACCTTCGTGTACTTCATTATCGAAATCCTTTTCCAGTGACGACCGTCGCGTCACTTTCGCCCTGGGTAACGATTCCTTGGGGCTGCGGAAACTCTGTCGCCCGAACTGTCCACAAGTTCCTCGAACGCGGGGCAAACGAAATCGGCCGGAGAATCCGATGAGGGATTCTCCGGCCGATGTCTTTTCGAATCTTTTCCGATTACCGCTCGTCCCGGACCGCTCCGGGTCAAGAGACGCGGGACCTCCGGTAAAGGATCGAACCGCCGAGCAGCAGGGCGGCGGCGAGGGCCGCGGCCGCCGCGGGCTGACCCGCTCCCGTCTCGGCCAGCATCGGCGCTCCCATGGGGGCGCGGGCCGGGGTCTGCGGGGCGGGGGCCGGGAGGGTGACCGCAGGACGCTCGGGGACCGGTGCGGGTGCGGGTGCCGGGAGCAGGTGGATCGGGGCGTCACCCGCGGGAGCGGCCGGGGGCTGGTCCGCCGCTGGGGCGGCCGGTGCCGGTGCGGCCGGTGCGGGCGGGCGTACGGCCTCGGGCACGGGCAGCGGCGCGGGAACCGGTGCGGGCGCCGGTGCGGCGGCGGGGGCCGGGGCCGGAGCGGGTACGGCCGCGGGCGCGGGGGCCGGAGCCGCCTGGGGGGCGGGGGCCGGCTGCGCGGCCGGGGCGGGCGCCGCCGGGTGCTCGCCGAACTGGCTGCCGTGCTGCTGCGGCCGGGGCTCGGGGGCCTCGTGGACGGCGGGCGCGGGCCGCGGGGCCGGCTGGGGTGCCGGGGCCGCGTGGTGGACCGGGGCGGGCTTCGGCCGGGGCGCCGGGGCCGCGTGGTGGACCGGCGCGGGCTTCGGCTTCGGAGCGGGCGCCGCGTGGTGGGCGGGGGCCGGCTTCGGCTTGGCGTGCGCGGGACGGGGCGCGGGGGGTGCGTGGTGGGCCGCCGGGGGCGGGGTGGCCCCGGGGTGCTCGTCGCAGTCCTCGTCGGGTCCGTCGCCGTGGCCGCCCTGGTGGGCGCCCTCGTGTCGGTCCTGCCCGTGCTCCTGGCCGCGCTGGTCCGGCATCCGGTGCCGGCCGCTGCCCGCGCGCTCGTCGTGCCGCTCGGGCTCGCGCCCGGTGTCGTGCTCGCGCTCGTCGAGGTAGCGCTCGAACGCCGCCGCGTGCTCCGGGCTCAGGTAGCGCTCGTACTCGGCGCGGTCGCCGTGGTCGGAGTGGCCGCCGCCGTCGGTGGTCACGCAGGTGCCGCCCATGGCCGGGTTCAGCCCGGCTCCGGCGTCCACGCTGTTGCCGCAGACGTTCGGCGAGAACGTGATCGGTACCGAGACGCTGTTCCCGGCGAGCACGCCCGGCGAGTGGGCGGCCTCGGCGCTCGCTCCGGGGTGTGCGTAGGCCGCACCGGTCGCGATCGACAGCAGGCTCGACGCAGCCGCGGCCGTGAGCACTCCCTTGCCCAGTACCTTTCGGCTCAGTACCTGTCGCATGGGTCCTTCCCTGTCTACCGGCGGGGCCGCCGGTGCTGAATCGGAGGTGGCCTCGGAGTGCACCGCCGTGCACTCCGAGGCCACCCCGAGGAGGTCTGCCCTTGCGGGCTCAAGCGCTTCGTCAGGCGTTGACGCAGGTGGAGCCGAAGGCCGGGTTGAGCAGCGCGATCACGTTGACGGTGTTGCCGCAGACGTTGACCGGGACGTGGACCGGCACCTGGAGCACGTTGCCGGACAGGACGCCGGGGGAACCGACGGCCTTGCCATCGGCGTTCGCGTCGGCCATGGCGGGGGCGGCGGCACCAACGGCCATCAGAACGCCGGCGGCCAGCACGATTGCCTTCTTGTACGTCATGAGAATTTCAATCCTTTCCCGCAGAGGCGTATCCACTGCATGAGTAACAACGAGTGGTCCCGGGAAAAGAAACCGCGAGATCCGGGAAAGTCGGCGCGGGCCGCGGGGTCGGATCGAATTCGCCCCGATGCCGGTGGTGTTCCGCATCGGCGGGAATGCGCGGGATATGTCGTGGCATTCCCGCGGGCCGGATACACGGCAGGGCCGCCGCGACCCGAAGGTGCGGCGGCCCCGACTGCGCGTCCTGCGATCAGCTGCCGCTGGAGGCGTTGCCCGAGAGGACCGGGATGTTGTCCAGGATGTGCGAGAGCGGCTCGTCGCCCTTGGCCTGGGTGGAGTTCTCGGTGCACTGCTGGTTCATCGGGTTGGACAGGACCGGGATGTCCTGGACGCCGACGTTCACCAGGGCCAGCACCGACTGCACGTTGGCCTTGGCCGGCAGGGCGATGCAGGGCTTGTTGAGCGAGCCCTGGACCAGGGCCATCTGCGGGCTCATGTTGCCGTAGGTGGCCTGGTTGCCGTAGATCTGCGCCGAGTTGTTGCCGTTGGTGGTGTTGACGCCGTTGTCGTTCCCGATAGCCATCGCCTGCGGGGCCATGGCCGCACCCATGCCCACCACGGAGGCGGCAACAGCCGCAGTGGCCATCATCTTCTTGATCACAATCGTCCCTTTTCTGCAAGATTGCCCGGTACAGGAGCACCTGGAACAACGGCCCCGCCCCGGTTTGGGTTGCGTGGCTTCACTCGGATGCCGACGTTTCGGGCGGCACGGTTGACGGTCAGGCGTTCACACAGGTGGTGCCGAAAGCCGGGTTGAGCAGCGCGATCACGTTGACGGTGTTGCCGCAGGCGTTGATCGGAACGTCGACCGGGACCTGGAGCAGGTTGCCGCTGAGCACGCCCGGGGAGCCCTCGGTCACGCCGTGGGCGGAGGCACCGTCGCCACCGTGGGCGGAGGCGAGACCCGCGCCGCCCATCAGCATCGCAGCGCCCGCGACCGCCAGCGTGGTGCCGCGCATCAGCCTCTTCTTCATCTCCGTTATCCCTTTCGGTTCGAACAATGGTGCACCCCCATAACGACGTGCCATCCGCGAGGGTGCGTGGTATCGCCCAAAAGGCCGTACGCGCGAGTCCGGCGTGATTTCCAGCTTGATTTCTGACAAAGTTCAGTCCTGTTTTGTCCCCTTGATCGAAAATGGAGACAGGGTCATGGGTTCCTCCCGCAGAATCCTCGGTTCGCTCGCCCTGCTGTCCTGCCTCGCACTTTCGGTGAACGTTTCTGCGGCAGGCGCCGCGGGCTCGCCCCCGAAGGCTTCGGCGCAACGGGAAAAGGCCCGTATCCCCTTCACCCAGCGTTATCAGGCCGAGCTGCACGGCGGCCTCGCACGGGCCTCCAACGCCGGCATCAGCTGCCGCCCGGAGGAGTCCGCGCAGGTCGAGTCGTGCGAGGACGTCAAGCGCGGCGCCGCCGGGGTGAACAGCGACTTCGAGATGTTCTACACCGAGGTCGACAAGGACCCCGACACCTACAACTCCACCCGCGCCGAGCTGAAGATCCCCAAGGGGGCGAAGGTCGCGTACGCCCGCCTGTACTGGGGCGGGAACCTGCGCGTCGGGGAGCAGAAGCCGCCGGAGGACAGCGGCCGGGTGCTCGTCGCCGAACCGGGCGGCGCGTACAAGGAAGTGCTGGCGGACACCGTGATCGGGCACCGTTCCGACGCGGGCAGCGACGCCTACCAGGCGTCCGCCGACGTCACCCCCATGATCCGCAAGGGGGGCGCCGGGATGTGGACGGTGGCCCAGCTGAACATCGCCATGGGGAACTCCCCGGTGGGCGCGTGGGGCGGCTGGACGCTGGTCGCGGCCTACGAGCAGCCGCAGGAGCCGCTGCGCCGGGTCGCGGTGTGGGACGGCTTCGAGGAGCTGCGGGCCGGGGCCGGTGCGCAGGCCGCGGAGACGGTGGAGGTGGCCGGTCTGGACGCGCCCGTCGGGGCGTCGGGCCGGGTCGGGGTGGTGGGCTACGACGGGGACCGCGGGGTCCTCGGTGACTCGCTCACAGTGACCGCGGACAGCGGTCGGCGGTTGAACCTGAGTGACGGAGAAAACCCGTTCAATGACGTGATGAATTCAACCATCACCGATTTCGGGCATTCCGCGTCAGTACGACAGCCGGAAAATATGAATAATCTCGGATATGACGCGGACGTGTTCGACCTGAGTCCCGCCCTGTCCGGTGGTGCCCGCAATCTGACCTTCAGGTTCACGGGCGAAAGCCAGGGTCATTTCCTCGGCGTGCTCTTCGTTCAGACAGACGCGCGCCGCTGATCGCAGGAGACCGCTCCACGTGCCGTCAGAACAAGTGCCGGAGCATGTGTCAGAACATGTGACCGTCTTCCATCTCGTCCAACCCGTGGAGGGCGGTGTCGCGCGGGTCGTCATCGATCTCGTCCGCGCCCAGACCGCCGCGGGCCTGCGCGTCGTCGTCGGCTGCCCCGACGGCGGACAGCTCGCCGACGGCGCCCGGGAAGCCGGGGCCGAGGTGCTCGCCTGGCGGGCCGGTCGGTCCCCCGGCCCCGGGCTCGCCGCCGAGGTCGCCGGCGCGGCCCGGCTGATCCGCCGGACCCGCCCCGACCTGCTGCACGCGCACAGCGCCAAGGCGGGACTGGCCGGGCGGCTCGCCGTGCGCGGCGCGCTGCCCACCGTCTTCCAGCCGCACGCCTGGTCCTTCGACGCGGCCGGCGGAGCCACCGGAGCGCTCGCCCTGCGCTGGGAGCGCCTCGGCGCCCGGTGGGCCGACCGGGTGCTCTGCGTCAGCGAGGCCGAACGGCGCGCGGGCGAGTCGGCGGGCATCACCGCGCGCTGGTCCGTGATCCGCAACGGCGTGGACCTCGACCACTTCCGCCCCGGCGGCCGGGGCGGCGCCGACCGCGCCTCCCAGGACCGGGACAAGAAGGAGGCCCGCGCGGGGCTCCCGCTGCCCGCCGGTTTCGCGGACGAAGGGCCGCTCGCCGTCTGCGTCGGCAGGATCTGCCAGCAGAAGGGCCAGGACGTGCTGTTGCGCGCCTGGCCGGAGCTGCTCGGCACGGTCGCCGGGGCGCGCCTGGTCCTGGTCGGCGACGGCCCCGACACCGAACGCCTGCGCCGGACCGCACCCCCCGGTGTGCACTTCGCCGGAGCCGCCGCGGACATCCGACCGTGGCTTCGGGCCGCCGATCTCGTTGTACTTCCGTCGCGGTGGGAAGGGATGGCGCTCGCCCCGCTCGAAGCCATGGCCTGTGGTCGCCCGGTCCTGGTCTCCGACGTGAGCGGTGCCCGGGAGAGCCTGCCGCCAGGCCAGGGCGGCTCGTGCCTGGTGCCGCCGGAGGACCCGACGGCGCTGGCGAAGGCGCTCGCTCGGTTGCTGGCAGAACCGCGGCTGCTCGCCGAGTTGGGCGAGCGGGCGCAACAGCACGCGCGGACCGAGTTCGACGTGCGGCGGACCACGGACGCGGTCACCGGCCTGTACCACGAACTGCTGGGCAGGCCCCGGCCCTTGAACCAGGAGCGCATCAGCCGATGACGATGGACAGCGCACACGCCCGGCCCACCGGGCAGAGCGGTACGGGGCCCGCGGGCACCACCGCGGTCCGGCGCTCCACGGCCGCCATCCACCCGCCCCGCGGCCCCAAGGCCGAACAGGCCCGGCCCGTCCTGCGGCCGCAGCGGGTCCGCCGCCGCGACGGGATCGGCCCGCTGCTGACCGTCGACGCGCTCGCCGCCGTGCTCACCACGACGACCCTGCCCGGGCTGGGCCTGCCCGGTCAGGCGGCCGCCCCGATCGCCCTCCTCACGGCCGCGCTGCACGCCCAGGCCGGGCTCTACCGGCCCCGGCTGGCCCCCTCGGCCCTGCTCGAACTGCCCACGCTGGCGGGCCGGGCGGTGGTGCTGTGGTGCGGGGTCGCGGCCGTCGTGGCCGCCGTCGCGCCGCACCAGGCCCTCGGCTGGAGCCTCCTGCTCGCCTGTGTCTGCCTGCACTTCCTCCTCGCCTGCGCGGGGCGCGGGCTGGTCAACCAGATCCGCCGGCGCACGGCCGTGCGCGCCCCCCGCTCGGCCCTGGTCGTCGGACCCGGCGCCGGCGCGGGCGCCGTGGCCGCCGCCCTGCAGGGACGCCCCGAGTACGGGCTGCGCCCGGTGGGGCTCGCCGACACCGCCGGCGGCGCCGACGACCTCACCGGAGCCGGCCTTCCCCTGCTGGCCACCCACGAGGACATCCGGCGCGCGGTCATCCAGAACTCCGTGCGCCACGCGGTCTTCACCCGCCCGCCGGAGGCCGACGAGCGCACCGCCTCGCTGGTGCGGCTCTTCCACGACCACGGCTGCCGCCTGTGGCTCGCCGACCCGGCCGGCACCGCCAAGGTCACCGGCATGCGGCTGGCGCAGCCCGCGGACCACCTGTGGGGGTACGCCGTACAGCCGATGCTGCCCCGTCCGGCCCGCACCCTGGAGCGCTGCGGCAAGCGGATCATCGACTCCACCCTCGCCGCCCTCGCGCTCTGCGCCGCGGCGCCCGTCATGGGCGCGTGCGCGCTGGCCGTACGGCTCAGCGACGGACCGGGGGTGATCTTCCGTCAGGAGCGCGTGGGCCTGTACGGGCGCCCCTTCACCCTGCTGAAGTTCCGCACCCTGCGACCGGCGGACGAACACGAGTCCGCCACCCGCTGGACCGTCGCCAACGACAACCGGATGGGGCCCGTCGGCTCCTTCCTGCGCAAGTCCTCGCTCGACGAGCTGCCCCAGCTGTGGAACGTGCTGCTCGGTGACATGAGCCTGGTCGGGCCCCGCCCGGAACGGCCCTTCTTCGTCGCCAAGTTCGCCAGCGTCCACCCCGGCTACGAGGCCCGCCACCGGATGCCCGTCGGCATCACCGGCCTGGCCCAGATCAACGGCCTGCGCGGGGACACCTCCATCGAGGACCGGGCCCGCTTCGACAACCACTACATCGACACCTGGTCGCTCTGGCAGGACCTGTGGATCCTGGCCCGCACCGCGGCCTCCTTCTTCCGCTTCCGGCTGGGAGGCAGCTGAGCATGAGCACCGCCCACGCCTCACCCCCGATCCGCTTCGACCTCCCCGGCGCCCTGCGCCGGCACTGGCCCCTGCTGCCGCTCGCCGCGACCGTCCTGCTGCTGTGCGCCCCGCTGCCCGCGGGGGACGCGACCGCCTCCGGCAAGGTCACCCCGGCCGACGCGGCCTCCCTGCTGCTGGTGTTCTGCTGCGCGGTGCAGGCCTTGCGCGGGCAGACGCGCCGGCTGAGCGCGCTCGGCGCCTTCCTGCTCGGGCTGCCCGCCGCCGGGCTGGCCGTCGCCACCGTGACCGCCGCCGATCCCTACGCGGCGCTGCCCGGCTTCGTGCGCTACCTCCAGGTGTTCGTGCTGGTCCCGGCCGCCGTGGTGCTGCTGCTGCGCGACGCGCGGGAGTTCCGGCTCGCCGGGGGCTGCTTCGTGGCGCTGGCGCTGGTCCAGGGCGCGGTGGGCGTCGTCCAGTTCGCCACCCACACCGGGGCCTCCTACCAGGGCGCGGACATCCGGGCGGTGGGCACCTTCGGCCCCGGCGACGTCATGGGCATGGCCACCGTGGTGGCCTACGGGCTGATCATCGCCACCGCCGCCGCGCTGACCCCCACGCTGCCGCACCGGGTCCGGCGCGCGGCCACCGTCTCGGCGCTGGCCCTGCTCGTCCCGCTCGGGCTGTCCTTCAGTCGCGGCGCGTGGATCGCGACCTTCGGCGCCGCGCTCGTCGTGATGCTGATGGCCGGGTTGCAGCGGGCGCTGAAGGTGCTCGTGGCGCTCGGCGCGGCCGCGGTGGTGCTGGTCGGCGGCCTCGGCTTCGGCTCCGAGATGATCACCGAGCGGCTCAGCTCCATCACCCAGGTCTCCAGCGCCCCCGACCAGTCGGTGACCGACCGCTACACGATGTGGGCCGCCGCCGAATCCATGTGGCGCGAGCGCCCGGCCGCCGGGGTCGGCCTCAAGGGCTTCCCCGCCAACCGCGACAGCCACTCCTCGCTGGGGCTGTCCTCGGGGAGCGACACGGCCGGGGCCGGTCAGGCCTTCATCCGCCAGCCGCTGCTCTCCCCGCACAACATGTACCTGCTGGTCCTCAGCGAGCAGGGGCTGATCGGGCTGACCGCGCTCGCGGGCGGCTGGGCGGCGCTGCTGGTCGCCGGGGTACGGCGGGTGCTCGCCCCGGATCCGGCCGCTCGCCGGATCCGGGACTGCGGGCTGGTCGCGGTCGGACTCTTCGTCTGGCAGCTGACCGACTTCCTGTACGCCGACATCGGCGGCCCCTCCACCGTCCTCACCGGAGTGATCATCGGCCTGGCCGCGTGGTGGGCGCTCCCGTCCCCGACCGCTGACGGCGCCGTGGACCGCGCGGCCGCCGCGTGACCGATACGACGCCCGAAACGGGCGCCCGGAGGCCCGCTCCCGCCCCTGTGGCCGGGGCGGGCCCCGCCCACGTTCCCGCCGGAACCCGCGCCCCGGGGAAGGACCAGGCGCCGGCGGGTCTCCCGCCCGGGGCCCCCGCCCCGGCGCCCCGCCCCGCCGCGGTCCGCGCCCCGGACCCCGGCCCCGCCCCGGGCCGCGGGCACATCCTCGGCACCGGCCCCAACACGGGCCTGCGGCCGCCGCAGCCCGGCCACGCCCCCGCCGCTCTCGCCCCCGCCGGTCTCGTCCGCGCGGGCGGCCCGACCCGGCCCGCGGCGCGCCGTACGGCCGTGCGGGAGGCCGAGCCGCCGGCTGACGGCCCCGCCGCACCGGGCGCGCGCCGCGCGGCGGGCCAGGCCGCCGGGCCCGCCGGGCCCAGCGGACCCGCCGCACGCCCGGGCGGCCCGGACGACGGCGACCCCGGCGCGGGGGCCCCGCTCGGGCGCTTCCTCGCCAAGGCCGCGGCCGTCACCGCCGGACTCACCGCCGCCGGGGCCGTCTTCGGGCTGTTCCGGGACCAGACCATCGCGCACCTCTTCGGCGCCGGGCACGACAGCGACGCCTTCCTGATCGCCTGGACCGTCCCGGAGATGGCCTCGACCCTGTTGATCGAGGACGCCATGGCGCTGCTGATGGTGCCCGCCTTCAGCCACGCCCTGGCCCGGCGGGCGGCCAGCCGGGCCGGGCTGACCCGCAAGCAGGCCCGCGCCCAGGACCCCGTACGGCTGCTGGTCGGGGCGACCCTGCCGCGGCTCGCCGTCCTGCTGGCCGCCGTGGCCTGCGTGCTCGTCGTCGCCGCGCCGCTCGTCGTCGCCGTGCTCGCCCCCGGCCTGCCCGACCCCGAACTCGCCATCCAGTGCACCCGGCTGACCGCGCTCACCGTCCTCTCCTTCGGCATCGCGGGCTACTTCAGCGCCGCGCTGCGCGCCCACCGCTCCTTCGTGCCACCGGCCGCGATCTACGTCGCCTACAACGTCGGGATCATCGGCG
Source organism: Streptomyces sp. NPDC098789 (assembly GCF_044759975.1). Taxonomy (NCBI): domain Bacteria; kingdom Bacillati; phylum Actinomycetota; class Actinomycetes; order Kitasatosporales; family Streptomycetaceae; genus Streptomyces; species Streptomyces sp. NPDC098789. The sequence continues at coordinate 89,763 of NZ_JBIWAJ010000026.1, read as the reverse complement.
GGATGCTGGCCCTGCACGCGGTGTGGGGGGTGCGGGCGGCCGCCGCGGGCGTCGCCGTCGGCGGCCTCCTCATGGTCCTCGTCCAACTGCCCGCCTTCATCCGCCACGTCGGCTTCGGACCGCCCCGCGCCAAGGGCGCCAGCCGCCGCCAACAGGGCCGCGACCGACCCACCCTGATCGCCTTCGGCGTGATCGCCCCGGTCATCTTCTTCGCCGTGTTCCGCCAGTCCCAGGTCCTCGTCGAGCGGTTCCTGGCCGCCTCCCTGCCGCCCGGCGCGATCTCGCACCTGAACTACGCGCAGAAGGTCGCGCAGATGCCGATGGTGCTCTCGCTGATGATCTGCACGGTCACCTTCCCCGTGGTCGCCCAGGCCATGGCCGGCGGCGAGCGCGAAAAGGCCCGCCGCCGCGTCGAGCAGGACCTCGCGCTCGCCTCCCTCGCCGTCCTGATGGGCACCGCGATGGTCATCGGCTACGCGCCCCAGATCATCCAGGTCCTCTTCGAACGCGGCGCCTTCACCCACCAGGACACCCTCGCCACCGCCTCCGTCATGCGGGTCTACGGCCTCGGGCTCCTCGGCCACTGCCTCGTCGGGGCGCTGAGCCGGCCCTTCTTCTCGACCGCCCGGCCCACCTGGTTCCCGGCGCTCGCGATGGGCGCCGGACTCCTCGTCAACATCGTCGCCGGGGCCTTCGCGGTCGGCTGGTGGGGGACCTACGGGATCGCCGCCGCCAACGCCGCGGGCATCTCCACCACCGCGGCCCTGCTGCTCACCGGCCTCGGCTCGCGGATCGTCGCGATCCAGGTCCGCCGGGTCGCCACCAGCATCGGCCGGCTCGCCGCCGCGGCCGCCGCGGCCTGCGCCACCGGCTGGATCGCCGGTCCCCTCATCCCCGACCCCCTGCTCAGCGCCGCGCTCGGCGCGCTGCTGGTCCCGGCCATGTTCGGAGCCTCCGGCATGGCCATACGGGCGCTCGAAATCACCGCCCTGCCCGCCCTGATCACCCAGAGGTTCCGTCATGTCCGCTGACACCGACACGGCGCCCGCCGCCGCGACGGCCCCCGCCCGCAAGCCCGCCCACGGCTCGCCGTGGGTCCTCATGTACCACTCGGTGGCCGAGTTCACCGACCCCGCCGAGGACCCCTACGGCATCACCGTCACCCCCGGCGCCCTGGCGGCCCAGCTCGCCTGGCTGCGCTCGCGCGGCCTGCGCGGGGTCTCGGTCGGCGAACTGCTGCGGGCCCGCGAGCACGGCCGGGCCGCCGGACTGGTCGGCCTGAGCTTCGACGACGGCTACACCGACTTCCTCACGCGGGCCCTGCCGCTGCTCCAGCGGCACGGCTGCACCGCCACCCTGTTCGTGCTGCCCGGACGACTCGGCGTGGACAACGTGTGGGACCCGCTGGGCCCGCGCAAGCCGCTGCTGAGCGCCGAGGGGATCCGCGCGGTCGCCGAGGCGGGCCAGGAGATCGGCTCGCACGGGCTGCTCCACCAGCACCTGACCGACGTACCCGACGACGTCCTCCAGCAGGAGCTGCGCGGTAGCCGCGAACTGCTGCGGGAGCTGACCGGCACGCTGCCCGAAGGATTCTGCTACCCGTACGGATCCCTCGACTCCCGGGTCGTCGAGGCGACCCGGGCGGCCGGCTACCGCTACGCGTGCGCCATCGACCCCGGGGCGCTCGCCGGCCCGCACGCCCTGCCCCGCACCCACGTCAGCCAGGCGGACGGCGCGGGCCGACTGCGGATCAAGCGGCTGCGCCACCAGGTCGCCGAAGTGCGCCGGGCGGTGCGCCGGTGAAGACGCTCAAGGCGCTCCACATCATCACCGGGCTCGGCGTCGGCGGCGCCGAACAGCAACTGCGGCTGCTGCTGCGCCACCTGCCGATGCGGTGCGACGTACTGACCCTCACCAACCCCGGGCCCGTCGCGGAGGGGCTGCGGGCGGACGGGGTCCGCGTGGTCAACCTCGGCATGCGCGGCAACCGCGACCTGGGGGCCCTGCCGCGCCTGGTGAAGTTCATCCGGCGCGGCGAGTACGACCTGGTGCACACCCACCTCTACCGGGCCTGCGTGTACGGCCGGCTCGCCGCCAGGCTCGCCGGCGTCGGTACGACGGTGGCCACCGAACACTCCCTGGGCACCGGGGAGATCGAGGGCCGCCCGCTCTCGGGCGGGGTACGGGCCCTGTACCTGGCGAGCGAGCGGCTCGGCGCGGCGACGGTCGCCGTCTCGGACACGGTGGCGGCGCGGCTGGAGGGCTGGGGGGTCCCCGCGGCCCGCGTGCACGTCGTACCCAATGGGATCGAGGCGCTCCGCTTCCGCTTCGACGAATCCGTGCGCCGCGCCACCCGCGGCCGGACCGGCCTGCCGGAGCGGGCGTTCGTGGTCGGCGGGGTCGGGCGGCTCGTACCGGGCAAGCGCTTCGACGTCCTGGTGCGCGCGGTGGCGGCGCTCCCCGGCGCGCACCTGCTGCTCGCCGGCGACGGGCCCGAACGGCCCGCGCTGCGGCTGCTCGCCGCCGAACTCGGCGCCCAGCACCGGATCCACCTGCTGGGCGAGCGCGACCCGCTCGGCGACAGCGGCGACGGGCGCACCCCCGGGATCCCGGCGCTGCTCGCGGCCATGGACGTCTTCGTCTCGCCCTCGCGGGAGGAGGCCTTCGGGCTGGCGGTGGTCGAGGCGCTGGCCGCCGGGCTGCCGGTGCTGCACGTCACCTGCCCGGCGATCGACGACCTGCCCGCGACACAGGCCCCCGGCGCGCGCCGGATCGGCCCCGGGCAGGAGGAACTGCTCGCGGCCCTGCGCGGCCACATGGAGGCCGGCGCCCGGCGGCTGCCTCCTCCGCCGGTGGTCCGCCGCTACGACATCGCGCGCAGCGCCGAACAGCTCCTGCACGTCTACGCGCAGGCCCTCGGCCCCACCCGGCTGCCGGCCCCCGCCGGGCCGGCCGTACGGGCCGGTGACCCGGTCGACACGAACCACCGGACCCGCACACCGCGGGCACCGGAGACCGAACTCCCCTCCACGAGGAAGTGAGCACGCACATGGCCGAGACCCCCGACCACAAGAAGTCCGACCGCACGCCGGAGAAGGACCCGGCGCCCCGCGGGCGGCGGGGGCACCGCGTGGCAGGACGGCTGCGGCCGCTGCCCGTCTGGTGGCCGCTGCCCGCCTGCGCCGTGCTGGGCCTGGCCGCGGGTGGGGCGTACGGGGTGCTGAAGGCCCCCGAGTACGCCGCCACCAGCTACGTCGTCGCCGTCCCGAACGACACCACCGAACCGGCGACCGCCCTCGGCTTCGCCCAGGCCTACGCCCGCATCGCCACCAGCAGCTCCACCCTCGCCTACGCCCAGCCGCGCGCGGGCCTCGGCGTCGCGCAGCTGCGCACGCAGGTCCGCGCGGAGACCTCCCCCGAGTCCCCGATGATCGCGATCACCGGCACCTCGCGGACCGCCGCCGGCGCCGCCGACATCGCCAACGCGGTCGCCGACGCCCTGTCCCTGAGCAGCAATCAGGCCGCGAAGAACACCGGCGTGCAGCTGCTCCTCTTCAACCAGGCCGTCGCCCCCAGCGACCCCGCCTCGCCGTCGGCCCCGCTCAGCGGAGCCGTCGGGCTCTGCGCGGGCGGGCTGATCGGCGGGCTGTGGCTGCTGGCCAAGCCCGGCCGCAGGCGCCGTACGGACGAGGTCGCGGCGGCCGTCGCCGGACCCGCCGAGTCCGGCTACGTGACCTCGCTGCCCGCCCAGGGCGAGGCCGCCGACGCCACCGCCTCCGCGAAGGAGAAGGAGCCGGTGCGTTGAGCGCGGGCTCCACCGGGGCCCTGTCGGTGACGCTGTGCCGCGACCCCCGGCAGTTCGCCGCGCTGGAGGAGCCGTGGAACCGGCTCGTGCGCAGCTGCCCCACCGCCACCCCGTTCCAGAGCCACGCCTGGCTGCACTCCTGGTGGCTGTCCTACGGCCGGGAGGGGCGGCTGCGCGTCCTCCTGGTCCGGCGCGGGGACGAGCTCGTCGGCGCGGCCGCGCTGATGCTCGTCCACCGGCCGCTGCCGCTGCTCGTGCCGCTCGGCGGGGGCATCACCGACTACTTCGACGTCCTGGCCGACGCCCGGTACGCCGACGAGGTCGTCCCCGCGCTCGCGCGCGGCCTGCACCGGGCCGCCCGCGGCGCGGTGGTCGACCTGCGCGAGGTGCGGCCCGGCGCCGCGGCCGAGCGGCTCTACGCGCACTGGTCCGGCGCCCGTACCCGGCTGGCCGACTCCACCTGCATGGAGCTGCCCGCCATGCCCTTCGACGAGCTGGTCAAGCGGATGCCGAAGGCGGGCGCCCAGCGGGTGCGCGCCAAGCTCCGCAAGACCGACGCGGCGGGCATCGAGGAGCGCGAGGTCACCGAGGAGGAGGTGCCGCGCGCGGTGCGCACCTTGCTGCGGCTGCACGAGAAGCAGTGGCGGGGCCGCGGGGTCACCCCCGAGCACCTGCGGCCCCGCTTCGCCGAACACCTGACCCGGGCCACCCGGCGGATGGTGCGCTGCGGGGAGGGACGGCTGACCGAGTTCCGGCTGGAGGGCAAGGTGGTGGCCGCGAACGTCACGCTGCTGTCGGCGGGGCTGAGCGGGGGCTACCTGTACGGGGCCGACCCCGGGCTGCGGGACAAGAAGGTGGACGTGGCGACCCTGTTGCTGCGCCACGAGGCGGGGCGGGCGCTCGCGGAGGGCCGGCCGGTGGTCAGCTTCCTGCGCGGGTCCGAACCGTACAAGAACCACTGGCGTCCCGAAGTCGTGGTCAACCAGCGGTTCTTGCTGGCCACGACCGCGCTCGCGCCCCTGCTGCGACTGCACGAGTCGCAGCTGACGGGGCGCGAGCGGGCGGTGGAGGCGCTGCGCGAGTCCCTGCCGGCGGCCCGGGACTGGCGGGCGCGGCTGAACGAACTACGCGTCCGGTGAGCCCGGTCCCGTTGCCGTGGCCGCGACCGTGTCCGCGACTAGAACGGCCACCAGTTGCTGTCCTCGCCCAGGTCGATCTTGACGCAGACCGACTGCTTGCCGACCAGCTTGGACAGCCACTCGCCGAAGTTGATCGGGACGCACCACTCCTTCGGGGCGGCCGGCGGCTTGGGGGCCACCGGGGGTGTGACCGGCGCGGGCACGGGAGCGGGCGAGGGCGCCTCGGGCAGCGGCACGGCCGGGGACGGCGACGGGGACGGCGACTGCGGCAGCGGGACCACGACCGGAGCCTCGGGGCTGGGTGCGACCGGGCTGGGTGCGACCGGGCTCGGGGCCTCGGGGCTCGGTGCGATCGGGCTCGGGGCCTCGGGGCTGGGTGCGATCGGGCTCGGGGCCTCGGGGCTGGGTGCGACCGGGCTCGGTGCTTCCGGGCTGGGCGCGATCGGCGAGGGGACCAGGGGCGAAGGCTCCGGGAAGGGGCTGGGCGCCTCGGGCGACGGGACGACGGGCGAGGGAACGACCGGCGACGGGACCACGGGCGACGGGACGACGGGCGGGACCTCGGGCGAGGGCACGGCCGGGCTCGGGACCTGGGGGGTGGGCAGCTGCGGGGTCGGGACGGCCGGCGTGGGCACGACCGGGGTCGGGATGACCGGGGTCGGGATCACGGGCGTCGGGATGACCGGCGTCGGGATCACGGGCGTCGGCAGCGGGTTCGGCTTGGCGGCCAGCGCGTCGCGGAACACCCGCGAGGAGCGCGGGTTCTGCTTGCACTGCCACACGCCGTGCGGGCAGTAGTCCGTGATGGTGTGGTAGATCGGCTTCTGCTGCTCGATCCACTGGAGCATGCGCCGCACGTACTCCGGATTGTCCCCGCGCCGGAAGAGCCCCCACTCCGGGTAGGAGATCCGCTTGCCGTGTGCCTTCGCGAAGTCGACGTGCTGTTGGAGCCCGTACGGCTGGCTCACCTGGTCGTCGAAGGTGGCGCCGGGCCCCTGGTCGTAGGAGTCCATCCCGATGATGTCGACGACGTCGTCACCGGGGTAGCACTTGGTCCAGCCGATGGCGTCCGTGCCGCGGTTCGGCGCGAAGTCGAACCGGAACTCCTGGCCGGGCACCGAGCGCATCGCGGTCACGATGCGCTTCCAGTACGCCTTCCAGCGCTCCGGGTCGGGCCCGCAGCGGTGGGTGTAGGTGGTGCCGTTCATCTCCCAGCCGAGCACGACGACCGTGTCCGGCACACCGAGGGACACCAGCCGCTCGGCGAGCTTCTTGAAGTGCCCGTCGAAGTCGCCGTCCGCGCCCGCGCGGATCAGCCGGGCCACCTGCTGGTCGGGGATCCGGCCCTCGTTGCGCTCCTGCATGGGCACGTTGAGGACGAACATCCGGTCCTTCTCGGCCCGGCGCCAGGTGGCCCAGTCCTCCAGGAAGTCGGTGCCCTCGATGTTGGACCACCGGTCGCCGGGCAGGTAGGTGTGCCCGACCCGGATCTCCTTGCCGCCCAGCCAGTGCGACAGGAACGGGATCCGCGCCACGCCCGACGGGCCGTAGTCGAGATAGGCACCCATCGCGATGTCGGAGCCGGTCCTGCTCTCGTCCTTCTCGGGTGCCGCGAGCGCGGCGCCGGTGGCGAGCAGTCCGGCCGTGACCGTACCGACGCAGGTGCTCACCAATCTGCGGTGTGGTCTGGACATGGCGTCTCCCGAGCTTCCCCGAATCGGTGTGCTTACCAAAGACGTTAGGCATCACATCTGACGAATGGCCTGTCCGGTGGCCGCAGCGTAGGCCATTCGCAGCTGCGCACTCTCTCCGCTTGGTCCGACTAGGTGAAAGACACCGTTTCCATGCACGCGTTCGCCAGCCATGTGCCCGCTGTTCTGCTCAGACTCGACCGGAACCCGTTCCACCACGGAACCCTCGGCGCCGTCAGATCCCTTGGGCGCAGGGGCGTGGAGGTCCATGCCGTCGTCGAGACCGGGGGAGGTCCCATGGGTCGCTCGCGCTACTTGCGCGCGGTGCACCCCGGTCCGTCCGGCGGGCTCGACCCCGAACGCCCCGAGGAACTGCTGGAGTGCCTGACCGGTGTCGCGGAGCGGATCGGCCGTCCCGCGGTGCTCATCGCCATGGACGACCTGAGCGCCATCGCGGTGTCACGGATCGCGCCGATGCTCCAGGACCGGTTCCGGATCCCCCATCAGCCCGACGGCCTGCCCGCCCGGGTGGCCGACAAGGCGGAGCTCTCGCGGCTCTGCGCGCGCTGGGAGATCCCGCACCCGGAGACGGTGATCCCGGCGAGCGGGGCCGAGGCGGCCGAGGCCGCCTGGCGGCTCGGACTGCCGGTGGTCGCCAAGTGGAGCCGGCCCTGGCTGCTGCCCGTGGGCGACGGCCTGCGCAGCACCACACTGGTGCACACCGCCGCCGAGGCGCGCGGGCTGTACGAGCGCTCCGCGCGGGCCGGTAGCCCGCTGCTGCTCCAGCGGTTCCTGCCCGCCGGACCCGACACGGACTGGTTCTTCCACGGCTGCTTCACCCGGGACGGGCACCCGCTGCTCGTCGGCTCCGGGCGCAAGGAGCTGTCGTGGCCGGTGCGTACGGGGCTGACGGCGATGGGCCGTTGGCTGCCCGACCCGGCGGTGGAGGAGGCGGGGCTGCGGCTCGCGCGGCGGCTCGGCTACCAGGGGATCCTCGACCTGGACTTCCGACGGGACGAGCGGGGCTGCTTCCGGCTGGTCGACTTCAACCCCCGGCCCGGCGCGCAGTTCCGGCTCTTCACCGACGGGGCCGGGCTGGACGTCGTACAGGCGCTCTACCTGGATCTGACGGGGCAACGGGTACCGGAGCCGGTGGGCGGTCCAGGGCGGGTCTTCGTCGCGGAGAACTACGCGCTGCTGGCGGGGCTGCGGGGGCCGCTGCCGCAGCGGCGGTCGGCCGCGGCGGCCGCCGCGCCGGTTCCGGCCGTGCCGCCGGCCCCGGTTGCGACCGCCGCGACCGCCGCGGCCGCCACGATCCCGGCGCAGGAGGCGGCGCCCGGGGTGGCGGGCCGGACTGGTGGGGCCAGTGGTTCTGGTGGGTCCGGTGGGTCCGGTGGGGTGGCCCGGCGCGGGCCGGTGCGGGCCGCGCCGCCCGTCGAGCGGGGGCGGGTCGAGCTGGCCTGGTTCGCGGCCGACGACGTACTGCCCTTCCTCGCGATGATCGCGGCCTTCCTGGGGCGCGGCGCCGGCAAGGGGGCGCGCGGGGCGTGGAACACGCTGAGCGGTGTCCCCGCGCGCGGGCGGCGCACGGCGCGCGCCGCGGCCCGCGCGCCCCGCCAGCGCGGCGGGCCCGCACTCGCCGCCCCGCCCGACGCGCAGGGCCCGGGCGCACCCCCGGGCGCCGCGGAGCAGACCGGAACGGCGGAGACGGCCGAAACGGCCGAGCCCGACGGGTTGGTGACGCGGTGACCGGATGATCCGGTGACGACCCGGGGCCCCGCCCCGCCGCCCGCACCCGCCCCCCCGCACCCGGCCCCGGACCCCGGGGCCGGCCGGCCACACGACTCATGACACCGGTAAGAGACTGGAGGGACAGCCGTGACGCGCATGGAGGATCTCGTGGTGGTCGGCGCGGGCCCGTACGGGCTGTCGGTCGCCGCCCACGCGGCCGCGGCCGGGCTCGACGTACGGGTGCTCGGCCGCCCGATGGCCTCCTGGCGGGACCACATGCCCGACGGCATGTACCTCAAGTCGGAGCCCTGGTCCTCGAACCTGTCCGCCCCGGACGGCCGCTACACCCTGGCCGACTACTGCGCCACCCGCGGCACGACGGCGGAGCACGGCACTCCGCTGCCGATCGGGACGTTCAGCGAGTACGGGCTCTGGTTCGCCCGGCAGGCGGCGCCGCCCGTCGAGGAGGTGACGGTCACCGACGTCACCCCGCAGGGCAGCGGATTCCGGATCGCCACGGCGCAGGGCGAGCCGCTGCTGGCCCGGACCGTCGCCCTCGCGGTGGGCGTCATGCCCTTCGTGAACCACCCGGCCGCGCTGCGCGAGCTACCGCCGACCCACTACTCGCACAGCAGCGACCACCGCGACCTGAGCCGGTTCGCCGGCCAGGAGGTCGCGGTCCTCGGCGCGGGCCAGGCCGCGCTGGAGACCGCGGCCCTCCTCGCCGAGGCCGGGGCCCGGCCCTGCCTGGTCGCCCGGCGCGCCCGGCTGAACTGGAACACCCTTCCGCAGCCGCTCCGGCGCCCGCTGCCGCGCGCCCTGCGCGACCCGCACAGCGGCCTCGGCACGGGCTGGCGCAGCTGGGCCTGGTCGGAGCTGCCCTGGGCGGTGCGCCGGCTGCCCGCCCGGGCCCGGGAGCGGATCGCGGCCACCGAGCTGGGCCCGGCCGGGGCCTGGTGGCTGCGGGACCGCTTCGAGCGGCAGGTGCCCGCCCTGATGGGGCACACCCTGCACCGGGCGGTGCCGGTCGGGGCCCGCACCCGGCTGGGGCTGACCACCGCCGCCGGCGAGTCGGTGGTCCTGGACGTCGCCCACGTGATCGCCGCGACCGGCTTCCGCCCGGGCCTGGGGCGGCTGGGACTGCTGGACGCGGGGCTGCGCACGGCGGTGGACACGGTCGGGGAGGCGGGCACGCCCGCGCTCGGCCCCCACTTCGAGTCCTCGTGGCCGGGCCTCTTCTTCGCGGGGCTGCTCACGGCTCCCTCGTTCGGCCCTTCCATGCGATTCGTGCACGGCGCGGGCTTCACGGCGGGGAGACTGGTGACAGGAGTCCACAAGCGCCTGCGCGCCCAGGGCCGGCCGCCGGGCTCCGGCGACGGCGAGGGAGCCCTCCGGGGCCAGGGCGCCGGGCGCCAGAAGACCTATCCGGTGTGAGAGGGGTCCGCGATGAGCCCGGAGAGAGCACAGGGTCGGGGCTGGGTGCGCATTCCCGCGAGCCGAGCGGAACAGTCCGCGGGGCCCCGTCGTGGCGGGCCCCCGCAGGCCCCGCACCCCGACCAGCCGGCGATCTACCTCTCCCTCGTCCAGCGCTGGCGGGAGGCCGGGCGCACCCTTCCGGGGCATCCTGACGAAGAGTGGGAGAGGCTGATCTCCCAGCCGTGCTGGCCCGGCCGATAGGTGGTGTGACGCGTGGCAGCGGCGGAGCACGACGCACCGGAACCGGGCGTGATCAGCGCCTCGGACCGGCTCGCGCTGAACGGCATGGGCAGCTTCGAGTGGGACCTGGGAGCCGGGACCCTCACGCTGGATCCGGCCGGGATGGGCGTCTTCGACCTGGAGCCGGAGGAGTTCGACAACACTCCGGAGGGCCTGGGCGTCCGGATCCCGGCCGATGACAGCGCCCGCCTGGCGGACGCGGTCCTGGCGGCCCTGGACGGCGGCGGGGAGACGTACGGCTCGTACTTCACGGTGCAGCGGCGCGACGGCCGCGACCAGTGGACCCACACGCAGGGCCGGGTGCTGCGCGACCCCGACGGACGCCCCCGGCGGATCGTCGGGATCGTCCGGGACGCGACCGCCGAGCTGGCCCACGCCACGCTGCTGCGCCGGCTGGAGTCGGCGCGGGCCAAACAGGCCACGATCGTCCAGCGCACCACGGAGGCGCTGTCGCGGGCGGTGACGGTCGACGACGTCACCGCCACCCTGACCGGCGCGGGCGCGCTGGAGCGGCTCGGCGCGGACGGCCTGGCGCTCGGGCTGGTCGAGAACGGCGCCATGAAGATCATCGCGCTGAGCGGTGAGTCGCTGGAGATCCTCAGCGAGCGCAAGTTCACCCGGTTGGACGGATCGCTGCCGCTCTCGCAGACGGTCCTCACCCGCAAGGCGCGCTTCGTGACCGACCTGGACGAGCTGGCGGACGAGTTCCCGCTCTTCGCGCCCTACCTCGGCCGGATCCGGTTCAAGGCCGCCGCCTACCTCCCGCTGATCGCGCAGGCCAAGGCGATCGGCGGGCTCGTGCTCTTCTACCGGCGGCGCACCGACTTCAGCCCCGAGGAGCGGAACCTGTCCCTGGGCCTGGCGGGCATCGTCGCCCAGTCGCTCCAGCGCGCGCTCCTGTTCGACCAGGAGCGCGAGTTCGCCACCGGCCTCCAGGCCGCCATGCTGCCCCGGCGGATCCCCGAGATCAGCGGCGGCGAGATCGCGGTCCGCTACCACTCCGCCTGGAGCGGCCGCGAGGTCGGCGGGGACTGGTACGACGTGATCGCGCTGCCCCGGGACCGGGTCGGCATCGTCGTCGGCGACGTACAGGGCCACGACACGCACGCCGCGGCCATCATGGGCCAGCTGCGGATCGCCCTGCGGGCGTACGCGGGGGAGGGCCACCCGCCCTCCACGGTCCTCGCGCGGGCCTCGCGCTTCCTGGCCGAGCTGGACACCGAACGCTTCGCGACCTGCACCTACGCCCAGGTCGACCTGGAGACCGGCGGGGTACGGGCGGTGCGCGCCGGCCACCTGGGCCCGCTGATCCGGCACACCGACGGACGGACCGGCTGGCCGAACCTGCGCGGCGGCCTGCCGCTGGGCCTGGCCTCCGTCTTCGAGCAGGAGGACTTCCCCGAGACCCGCCTCGACCTGGTTCCCGGCGAGACCCTCGTGCTGTGCACCGACGGCCTGGTGGAGGAGCCCGGCGCGACGATCACCACCGGGATGGACGCGCTGGCGCACGCGGTGCGCACCGGCCCCCAGGAGTCGGGGGCGCTCGCCGACCACCTGTTGGACCGGCTGTGGGAGCGCTGGGGCTCCGGCGACGACGTGGCCCTGCTGGTGCTGCGCCGGGCCCCGGACCCGGGGACGCACCGGGCGCCGCGGATCCACCAGTACGTCCACCAGGCGGACCCCGAGGGGCTCTCCGAGGCCCGTTACGCGCTGCGTCAGGCGCTGCGCGACTGGGGGGTGCCGGCCCTCGCCGACGACGTGGAGCTCGCGGCGGGGGAGCTGCTGGTCAACGCCCTGCTGCACACCGACGGGGGTGCGGTGCTGACGATGGAGGTGCTGCCGGAGCCGGTCCGGCGGATCCGGCTGTGGGTCAAGGACCGCTCCAGCGTCTGGCCGCGCAGGCGGACGCCGGGGGAGGCGGCGACCACGGGGCGCGGGCTGTTGCTCGTCGACGCGCTGGCCACGCACTGGGGCGTGGAGTCCCGGGGCGACGGCAAGGCCGTGTGGTGCGAGTTCGACGCTCCTGGTGACCTGGGGTGATCGACTGGTCACGTCGAGTTGTGGCCGGCCGCGGCCGGGGCGATGATCCGGTCATGGAAAGGATGCGGCCGTGGGGGCTCGTACTGCTGGCGACGCTGGTGATCGCGGTGATCGCGGCGGGCGTGCCGAGGCTCCTCGACTGGACGGCGGGCCGCGCGCACGCGGCGCCGGCGTGCCGGTCGGTGGCCTTCATGTCGATGACCGGTGCGGCGCCGGACTGCCGGTAGCGGCGGCTACCGGGCGGATCGGCCCGCGGGTGCGGGGTCGGCGGCGCGGGTCGGCGGGACCGGGCCCGTCAGCGGCGGTCGAGGGTGACGTGCCCGCGGTGCTCGGCGAGGGTGTTCTGCGAGATCGCGCGCGGCACCAGGTACGCGCCGTGGAGGCGGGCGACGGTCAGCGTGGCTTGGGCTTCGGCGTCGCCGGGGTGGAAGCCGGAGTCGACGCCGATCGCGCCGCTGACGGACCAGTCGTGGACCGCGCCGTCGCAGACGGCGTCGCCCGCGTTCATGCCGAGCCGGTTGTGGTCCTGGCTGACGGCGGTCTGGATCTGCACTCCCTCGGGTGACCCGGGTTCACAGCGGTAGGCCCCGGAAAGAGTGACGCGGCCGTCCTGGGAAACCCGCGCGTGGTCCTTCACGAAAATCGCATTGGCGCGCGAATCGGCGTTCGCGGGCACGGCGCAGGCGGCGGTGGCGGCCAGTGCGGACAGTGCCGCCACGGCGATTCGGGATACGGGCAGGCCCATCGTTTCCTCCAGGTGGATGCGGGCGGTGGATTCCGCCGGAACGAATTGTGCAGGTCACCCGGCGGTATCTCGCTCCGTCGAATCGTGTCGGTGTGTGCAATTGCCTCCTCGGGCGCGTGAGACTGACCGAAATACGTCCCCGAAGGGATCCCGCATGCGCCAGTCCGCCCCTGTCCTCGCCCTCGCCCTCCTTCCGCTCCTGCTGTTCGGTTCCACCGCCTGCCAGAGCGCCCACGAGGGGGCCGCCCTCGCGCCGGCCGCCGCCCCGGCCGTCCCGGTCGACGACGGCGCCCCGGGCGGCGCCGACGAGGACGCCCCCGCGCCGGCGCCGGGGGCGGTGGCCGGGGCCGCCGTCAAGGACGCCCGGGTGGGTGACCCCGTACGGGTGCGCGGTCAGCAGGTGGGCCGTCACCTGCAGGCCGTTCTCACCGCCTACGTCGATCCCGCGGTCAGCGTGGACGCGACCTTCGCCCCCGCCGCGGGCAAGCGCTGGGTGGGCGCCGGGATGTCCTTCGTCAACGTGGGCGGTGCGACCTACGGGGCGCTCGGGCGCATGTGGGCGTACGACAGCGCGGGGCAGCGCTATCCGGCGGTCAAGACGGGCGAGCTGACCACCGGAAAGCCCCTCGTCTTCGATTCCCTCTCCGTCGGGCAGCGGGCCGAGGGATGGGTGGTGTTCGAAATCCCGGAAAACGCGCGGATCGTACGCCTCCAGTACCAGGACGCGAACACACAGGCGAATTCCGGAGAGGGATTCTGGACGGTCTGACCCACCCGGGTGAAGGGCCGGGAAATGGTGGGGTGAAAGAGCACTAAGGTGCCGCCCATGACTTCGACTCACACCGAAATCGACCGGTCCCACCTCGGCACCCTTTCGGTGCTCGCGTGGATCGGCGATCCCGAGGACGGGCACAACATTCCCTACCTCATCGCCTACACCTTGGGCGACTGCCCGCACGGCCACGAGGCCGGCGAGGCGTCCGCCCGCGGGCTGCTGGACCACCTGGGGCTGCGGATCGGCGACGAGGTGCTGGACGGCACCGTCCACCCCCACAAGTTCCCGGTGAAGATCCTGGTCGAGGGCGACCAGGTCGCGCTCACCGTGGAGGGCGAGGACATCGGCCTCAACGCCCGCTGCACCGCGCCGCCGGAGTGGGTGGCCGCCGCCGCCGACAGCGATCAGGTCTACTTCCTGTTCGCCACCCGCCCCTGGCCCCAGGCCACGCCCGGGGTGCCCGTCGACGCCGACACCCTGAAGGAGTTCGTCGGCGACGAAGAGGTCCTGACCAGCAGCGTGCACGCCGTGCTGCGCGTGCAGCGGCTCAAGAAGTAACCACCGCTCGCGGGGCGCCGACCGCCGGCCGCCGGGCTCCCAGCCCGCCCGGTGGCCGGCCCGCGCCGCTCAGCTCGGGTCCGCGCCGCTCCGCGCCGGTCCGCGCCGCTGCGGGTCAGACGTCGAACGCGAACCGCAGGGACCGGACCCGGTTGTCGAAGTTCGACCCCACCAGCTCCGGCAGCCCGACCGCCCGCAGCCCGACCGGGCGCGTCAGCAGCTCCCGGAACAGGGCCTTCATCTCCACCCGCGCCAGGTGCGCCCCCAGGCAGAAGTGCGGGCCGCCGCCGCCGTACCCCAGGTGCGGATTGGGCGAGCGGGTGATGTCGAAGGCGTCCGGATCCGGGAACACCGTCTCGTCCCGGTTGGCCGACGCGTAGTACAGCACCACCTTGTCGCCGGGCACGAACAGGTGCCCGCCCAGGCGGTGCTCCGCGACCACCGTCCGACGGAACTGGATGATCGGCGTCGCGTGCCGGACCATCTCGTCCACCGCGCCGTCGGCGTGCGCCTCGAAGTCCCCGAGCAACAGCTCCCGCTGCTCCGGATGTTCGGTGAGCAGCGCCAGCCCGTGCGTGATCGCGTTGCGCGTGGTCTCCACCCCGGCCACCATCAACAGCGAGAAGAACGCGCCCAACTGCCGCACGCCCAGGGCCTGGCCGTCCACGTTCGCGCAGACGAGCGCCGAGATCAGGTCGTCGGTCGGGTTCTTGCGCCGCTCCTCGGCGATCCCCGCCACCATCCGCTGCATCCGCGCCAGCGCCCGCAGCCCCCGCCCCGGCATCCGCAGGCGCGCCGTCAGAGCGCGCTCCACGCCGATGTTCTCCGACGCGTGGTTGACCCGGTCCGCGATCTCCGCCCGGTACTCGGCGGGGATCCCCATCATGTTGCAGATGACGTCCAGCGGCAGCCGTGAGGACACGGCCGAGACGAACTCCTCGGGCCGCTCCGCCAGTACGTCGTCCACGATCCGCGCCGCCACCGCGTGGACGTCCGCCTCCGCGGCCGCCAACAACCGCGGTGTGAAGGCGCGCTGCACGATCTTGCGCAGCTGCGCGTGGTCCGCCCCGTCCAGATTGACCATCGAATCCCCGAACAGCGCCCGCACCCAGCGGGCCGGCTCCGGCGTCGTCACCCCCGGAGCGCTCGCGAACACCTTCGGCAGCCGGCTCGCCTCCTGCACGTCGGCGTGCCGCACCAGCGCCCAGTGCGCGCGCTCCGGCCCCCGCCAGGACGCCGGGCGCTCGACGAACCGGCGCGGGCCGTCGAGCGCCCGCAGCCGGGCGAAGGCCGCCAGCCGCGCCTCGGGGGGAAGCTGCCAGAACGCCGGATCGGCGAGATCGATGTCGGCCGCGTGCCGCTGTGCCGGAACCGTCATGGCCCGCACCTTCTTCCCAATGGTCAGGGTGTCCAGGGCGCCCTGGACCCTTGCGGCCCCCCGCCGCTCCCCACGGCTCCCGCACTCACGCTTCTGAACGCGCCCGGTGCTGCAAGGTCACGCCCGCCGCGACCGCCAGCGCGGCCACCAGCCCCGCCCACAGCACGGCGTGCTCGCCCGTCCACGCGCAGCCCAGCACCAGCAGGGCCGTGACCGGCAGCAACAGCTGCTGCGCCGCGCCCCGCTTGAAGTGCCGCGAGTGCAGGAGCCACACCACCGCGAGGAAGATCGCCGCGGGCACGCACACCGCCAGGTTCGCCGCCGGCGTCGATACGTGCGCCTTGCCCACCGCCTGCTCGACCGCCACCTCGATGCCCGCACCGATCGCCGCCGCCGACCCGAGGATCACGAAGTGCCCGTACCCCCAGGGCAGCGCCGACCGGTTGCCCGTCACCCGCTCGTGGGCCGGCACCGCGAAGTAGATCCACCAGGCCGCGAACACCAGCAGCAGCCCGCCCGCCGCGATCGGCAGCAGTTCGCCCAGCGCCTCGTGCTCGTCCAGCGCCGACTGCACCGCGATCGTGCTCGCCGAGATCGTCTCGCCGAGCACGATCAGTGTGAACAGGCCGTACCGCTCCACGATGTGGTGCGCGTGCCACGGCGTCTGGTGCGAGCGCTCCGCGATCAACGGCACCGACAGCTCCGCCACCACCATCACCAGGAACAGCCAGCGCCGCATCCCCTCCGGGGCCACCAGCAGCGCCACCCAGCCCGCCTGGCAGACCAGCAGCCCCACCGCGTACTTCACCGCCGTGGCCCGCGCCGGTCCCCGCTCCCCGGCCGCCGCCCGCAACCACTGCACGGTCAGCGCCACCCGCATCACCAGGTAGCCGACGACCGCGATCGTCCAGTCGTTCGCGTCGAACGCCCGCGGCACCCCCGCCGCGTAGATCAGCACGCCCGCGATCTGCACCAGCACCGCGACCCGGTACGGCACGTCGTCGGTGTCGTAGGCGGAGGCGAACCACGAGAAGTTGACCCACGCCCAGAACACCCCGAAGAACACGAACAGGTAGCCGCTGATCCCGGCCCCCACGTGCCCCTCCGCCAGCGCGTGCACCAACCGCGCCCCCGCCTGCGCGACCGCGACGACGAAGCACAGGTCGAAGAACAGTTCCAGCGGGGTCGCGGCCCGGTGACCCTCGTCGGGGCTCCGCGCGATCATCGGTACGTATGCCATACCGCCCAGCACACCAGTGCCGCGCCGCCTAACAAGCGAGGCGCGCGGCCCGTAGCACCCGGGTACCCCGGGCGGACTCGTAGCGGTCGACCACCGACCGGGCCAGCAACGGATGATCGGCCAACGGCTCCGACACCGTCCACGCCCCGACCCCCGCCAGCGCGTGCGTGAAGCGGCCCGGAGCCAACAGGTGCGCCCCGACCGCCACCCGCCCGAAGCCCGCACCGCGCAGCGAAGCCAGCGCCTCGGCCACCGTCGGCCCCGCCGACGTCAGGTACGCCGGTACCACCGGGACGGGAACGGGCCCGCCGTCCGCCTCCAGAAGCGCCGCCAGCCGCGCCGCGCAGAGCCGGGTGCCGTCGTTCCCGCCCGGCCGCGAGGAGCCCGCCCCCGCCACGATCACCGCGTCCGCGCGCGCGTACGGGCCGCGGCGCCGCTCCGCCTCCCGCAAGCGCCCGTACAACGCCTGCGCGACCCCGCGCTCCCCGCTCAGCCCGGGCGTGAGCACGCACCCCGTACCGTCCAGGACCGCCGGGACGTCGACCCGGCGGTGGTAGCCGTCGCCCAGCAGCAGCGGGACCACCACGGCGCCCGGATGCGCGCGCACCACCTCCGCGAGCGAGGGGCGCTGCACGTCGAGATGGCCCACGACCGCACGGATCCCGCTCAGCGCCTCCACCGTCGCGGTCAAGCGCGAGATCGTCGCGGCCGCGGCCGGGACGGCACTTCCGTGCACGGCGAGAACGAGCATGACGGCCACCTCCACGACTGCGCGCCGAGCCCTGAGCCGGCGCCTACCCCCCGCCCCCACGCTAGGCCCCGGGCGCCCCCGCCACACGCCCCCCAAAGACCTTCGCCGCAGGTCACAGGTCCTGTGCGGAACGGGACCGGCTACCCCCCCGCCCGGGCCCTTTACGGCCGTCCGGGGCCACCGCGCGGACCTACCGTCAAAGGGTCGAATGTGGTGGCGGCCGACGCGCGACACGCGCGCGGCCCCGGGAACGGACGGAGTGGGACCATGGCGCAGACGCTGGTCGTCATCGGCCACGGCATGGTGGGACACCGCCTGCTGGAGGCCCTCGCCGAGCGCGACGCACTGGCCGGCCCCGGCCGCACCGGCGCCGGCGGCTGGCACGTCGTCGTCCTCGCCGAAGAGGCGCGCCCCGCCTACGACCGCGTCCACCTCTCCGCCGCCTTCACCGGATCCACCGGCGAAGAGCTGGCCCTCGCCGCACCCGGCTTCTTCGAACGGCACGGCATCGACCTGCGCCTCGGCGACCCCGCCGCACACGTCGACACCGCCGCCCGCACGGTCACCAGCGCCTCGGGCGACGTCATCGGCTACGACGCCCTCGTGCTCGCCACCGGGTCCTACCCCTTCGTGCCGCCGATCGACGGCGCCGACGCCGACGGCTGCTTCACCTACCGCACCCTCGACGACGTCGAGGCCCTCACCGCCTACGCCGCCGACCCCGCCGTCTCCACGGGCGTCGTCATCGGCGGCGGACTCCTCGGCCTCGAAGCGGCCGGCGCCCTGCGCACCCTCGGGCTGACCACGCACGTCGTCGAGTTCGCGCCCCGCCTGATGCCCCTCCAGGTCGACGACGGCGGCGCCGCCGCGCTGCGCGCCACCATCGAGTCGATGGGCGTCGCCGTGCACACCGGAGTCGGCGCCGGCGGCGTGCAGATCCACCCCGACGGTCGCGCCCAGGCCCTGCGGTTGACCAACGGCCAGGAGATCGGCGCGGACGTCGTCGTCTTCTCCGCCGGAGTGCGCCCCCGTGACCGCCTCGCCCGCGAGTGCGGACTGGCCGTCGGCGACCGCGGCGGCGTCGTCGTCGACGCCCACTGCCGCACCAGCGACCCCTACGTCTACGCGGTCGGCGAATGCGCGCAGAGCGTCGACGGCAAGGTCTACGGGCTCGTCGCCCCCGGCTACCAGATGGCCGAGACCGTCGCCGAAGCGCTCGCCGGGGCCGGCGAACTCACCTTCACCGGAGCCGACACCTCCACCAAGCTCAAGCTGATGGGCGCCGACGTGGCCTCCTTCGGCGACCCCTTCGCCCCCGAGGGCCGCGACGGCGCCGTCTCCGTGGTCTTCTCCGACGCCCGCGAAGGCGTGTACAAGAAGCTCCTGCTCGGCCCCGACGGCGCACTGCTCGGTGGGATCCTGGTCGGCGACGCGGGCGCGTACGGCTCGCTCAAGCCGCACGCCGGACGGATGCTGCCCGGCCCCGCCGAGGCCTTCATCCTCCCCTCCACGGAGGGCATCGAGCTGCCCGGCGCCGACGCCCTGCCCGACGACGCGGTGGTGTGCAGCTGCCACAACGTCACCAAGGGCCAGGTCCGCACCGCCGTGGCCGAGGAGTCGCTGACCGACCTCGGCGGCATCAAGAAGTGCACGAAGGCGGGCACCGGTTGCGGTGGCTGCCTCGGCACCCTGCAGGCCGTGCTCGACGCCGAGATGGCCGCGGCCGGCATCGAGAAGGCCCGCGGACTGTGCGAGCACTTCACGCTCACCCGCGCCGAGATCTACGAGAAGGTCGCCACCGAGCACATCCGCAGCTTCAGTGAACTGCTGGAGACCCACGGCGCCGGCGGCGAAGGCTGCGCCGTCTGCAAGCCGGTCGTCGCCAACATCCTCGGCACCCTCGCCCCCGACCTCGGGCTCGGGCACATCCTGGAGGGCGAGCAGGCGACGCTCCAGGACTCCAACGACCTCTTCCTCGCCAACCTGCAGAAGGACGGCACCTATTCGGTGGTCCCGCGGGTCGCCGGCGGCGAGATCACCGCCGACCAGGTCATCGCCATCGGCGAGGTCGCCCGGGACTACGGTCTCTACACGAAGATCACCGGGGCCCAGCGGATCGGCCTGTTCGGCGCCCGCGCCGAACAGCTGCCCGACATCTGGCGCCGCCTCGGCGGAGCCGGCTTCGAATCGGGCCAGGCCTACGGAAAGTCCCTGCGCGCGGTCAAGTCCTGCGTCGGCGCCCGCTTCTGCCGCTTCGGGCAGGGCGATTCCATCCAGCTCGCCATCGACCTGGAGCTGCGCTACCGCGGACTGCGCACGCCGCACAAGTTCAAGGGCGGGGTCTCGGGCTGCGTGCGCGAGTGCGCCGAGGCCCGCGGCAAGGACATCGGGATCATCGCCACCAGCAAGGGCTGGAACCTGTACGTCGGCGGCAACGGCGGCGCCGTCCCGCGCCACGCCGACCTGCTGGCCGCGGACCTGGCGACCGGCGAACTCTTCGCCCTGATCGACCGCTTCCTCATGTACTACGTCCGCACCGGCGAACGCCTGGAGCGCACCGCCGCGTGGGTCGAGCGGCTCGGCGGCAGCGGCGCGGGCCTGGACCACCTGAGGGCGGTGCTGATCGAGGACGAGCTCGGGATCTGCGCGGAGCTGGAGGCGCAGATGGAGCGGCACGTATCGGCCTACCAGGACGAATGGCAGGCGGTCCTGGAGGACCCGGCGGCGCTGGAACGCTTCGGGGCCCCGGCGCGCGGCGCCGTCACCACCGACGGCGTGGCCGGGGGCTGCGACGCACCGGGCGTGGACTTCGGCGGGGCCGGGGCCCTGGAGCCGGGGCGCGGGCGCGCGGTGGTGCTGCCCGACGGCAGCCGGGCGGCCGTCTTCAAGGACCGCGCGGGCACGGTGTACGCGGTCGGCGACCGGGACCCCTTCTCCGGGGCCGACGTGATCGCCAACGGCATCATGGGCACCCGGGACGGCGTCCCGGTGGTGACCTCGCCGATGCACAAGCAGGTCTTCGACCTGCGGACCGGGATCTGCCTGGACGACCCGGACGTCGCCCTGCCGGTCCTGCCGGTCCTGCGGACGCAGTCGTGACGCAGCCGTGACGGCGCCGCGCGGCGTGACGCGGCCGCGCGGCGTGACGCGGAACGGCGCGGAGCGGCGCCGGGCGGGCGCAGGGGCGGGCCCAGCGGCCGGCCCCGGATAGCCGTACGGCACGTCGCGGGTGCGACCAACGCACTGTGGGCGGCAGGACCTTGTCCTGTCGCCCACGCGACGTTCTCCCCTGACGCGCGGCGGGTCGGCGAGCGGATCCTGGATACGTCAGGACCCTCAGCACCAGTTCACAACGTTCAGGACACTGCCATGAGTTCCGCCACCCAGGATGCGCCCCCGGCAACGACCGGCCGCGCCCTCGCGCCCGACCCGGCGCAGTACCGGCCCGGCCGCACCATCACCGAATGGACTCCGGAGGATCCGTCCTTCTGGCAGTCCACGGGCAAGAAGGTCGCCGCGCGCAACCTGTGGATCGCGGTTCCGGCGCTCCTGGTCGCCTTCGTCGTCTGGCAGGTCTGGAGCATCACGGCCACCAACCTCAAGGACGTCGGCTTCGGCTTCAGCCAGTCGCAGCTGTTCTGGCTGACGGCCGTCCCCGGCATCACGGGCGGCACCGCCCGCATCTTCTACACCTTCATCGGCCCGATGATCGGCCAGCGCCGCTTCACCGCGCTCTCCACGATCGTCCTGATCGTGCCGCTGATCTGGCTGGGCTTCGCGGTCCAGGACACGTCGACCTCGTACACCACCATGGTCGCGATCGCCGCGCTCTGCGGCATCGGTGGCGCCAACTTCTCCTCCTCGCTGGCCAACATCGGCTTCTTCTACCCGAAGCAGGAGAAGGGCAACGCGACCGGCATCAACGGCGGCCTGGGCAACCTGGGCGTGTCCGTGGTCCAGCTGCTCACCCCGATCCTGATCACCACCTCGGTGCTGGCGATCGGCGCGGGCCAGAAGAAGGCGAACGGCTCGGAGATCTACCTCCAGAACGCGGCCTTCGTCTGGGTGCCGGTGCTGGTGGTCCTGGCAGCCGTGGCCTGGTTCGGCCAGAACGATCTGAAGGTCGCCTCCACCCCCTTCAGCCAGCAGAAGGTCATCTTCAAGCGCAAGCACAACTGGGTGATGACCTGGCTGTACGTCGGCACCTTCGGCTCCTTCATCGGCTTCGCGGCGGCCCTGCCGCTGCTGATCAAGACCACCTTCCCGGCGTACTCGGTCGCCACCTACGCCTGGATGGGCCCCGCCCTGGGCGCCCTCGCCCGCTGGGGCGGCGGCTGGATCGCCGACAAGCTGGGCGGCGCGCGGGTCACGATCCTGTCCTTCGTGGGCATGGGCGCCTCGATCATCGGTGTGATCACCTTCCTCCCCGCGGGCTCCGACACCGGCTCCTTCTACGGCTTCTTCTTCTGCTTCCTGTCGGCGTTCTTCTTCTCCGGCATCGGCAACGGCTCGACCTTCCGGCAGATTCCGGTCATCTTCCGCGGCCAGCACCTGAAGGGTCTGACCGAGGGCACCCCGCAGTACGCGGCCGCGCTCAAGCAGGCGGAGATCGAGTCCGGCGCGGTCACCGGCTTCACCGCCGCGATCGCCGCCTACGGCTTCTTCTTCATCCCGGCGATGTTCGCGAACTTCGCGGTGACCAGCGCGATGTGGGGCTTCGTGGCCTTCTACGCGAGCTGCGTGGTCGTGGCCTGGTACTTCTACGCCCGCAAGGGCGCCGAGGCCCCCAGCTAGTGCTGTGACCGGAAAGGTTCACCGTGTCGCGGCGCCCGGCACGGCACCTCGCGGCGTTGTCGGCCCACGCAAGTACGTCCAGTACGAGCCGTGGCCCTCCGTCTTGCGATGCGCCGCACCGGACACCGCGACCCGGCAAACCTTTCCGGCCACAGCACTAGGCCCCCCAGCCAGGCCTCCAGCAAGGCTCCCGGCGAGGCCGTCCCGTGGCTTGAGCTGGGCCGACGGCCGGGCCGTCTCCTTCGTATCGCGCCCGATCCGCGCGATCCGCAGGAGGGGGCCCGGTCCGTTCGTCCGTCCCCCCACCGCTCGATCGGAAGGTCACCTCCGTGCTCGGCATGTTCGCGCAGCTCGCCGTCATGGTGGCGGCCATCGCCCTCGGGTCCCGCAAGGGCGGTGTGGCCATGGGCCTCTGGGGCGCCGTCGGGGTCTTCGTGCTCGCGACCTTCTTCGGGGTCACGCCCGCCGACACCTCGGGCATCGTCGACGTCATGCTGATCATCCTCGCGGTGATCATGGCCGCTGCGGCGATGGAGGCGGCCGGTGGCATCGACTACCTCGTCGGGCTCGCGGAGAAGGCGATCCGGCGCAAACCCAGCCGGGTGGTCTTCGTGGCCCCCCTGGTCTCCTGGGCCTTCACGCTGGGCGCCGGCACGGCCCACGTCTTCTACCCGCTCCTCCCCGTGATCCACGACGTCGCCCGCGAGGGCGGTGTCCGCCCGGAGCGGCCCATCGCCGTCTCCTCCATCGCCGCCACCTTCGGTATCACCGCGTCCCCCGTGTCCGCCGCCATGGCCGCCATGATCGTGATGTTCGACGGCGACGGCTGGAACCTGCCGCGGATCATGGCCGTCGCCGTGCCGGCCACGCTGCTCGGCGTCGTCGTCGCGGCCACCGTGCAGTCGCGGATCGGCAAGGAGCTGGGGGAGGACCCCGAGTACCTGCGCCGACTGGCCGCCGGGGAGATCGAGCCGCCCGCCGCGGCCGCCGCCGCGCCGGCCCTGCGGCCCCGGGCGCGCTGGTCGGCGTACCTCTTCATGGGCGGGGCCGTCGCGGTCGTCATCAGTGGTCTCTTCCCGGGGCTGCGCCCGGAGACGGCCAAGGGGCCGCTCTCGATGCCCGCCACCATCGAGATCCTGATGATGGCCGTGGCCGCGCTGATCCTGCTGCTGTGCCGGGTCGACGCGCTGCGGATACCCGGCACGGAGGTGGCCCGGTCCGGGCTCGTCGCCGTCATCGGCGTCTTCGGGCTGTCCTGGCTGGGCCTGTCCTTCATCGGTGCCAACGAGGCCCGGATCACCGGTGCGCTCGGCGGGGTCGCGCAGGACCACCCCTGGTTCTTCGCCATCATGCTGCTGCTCCTCTCCGCGTTGCTCTTCAGTCAGGCCACGACCACCAAGGCGCTGATGCCGCTGGGGATCGCCCTCGGCATCCCGGCCCCCCTCCTCATCGCGATGTGGCCGGCCGTGAACGGCTATTTCCTCCTCCCCACCTACGGCACCTTCATCGCGGCGATCAATTTCGATCGGACCGGCACCACCCGGGTCGGCCGCTTCGTGGTGAACCACTCCTTCATGCTGCCGGGGCTGATCACGACGTGCGTCGCGGTATCCACAGGCTTCGCTCTGGTTCAGATTGTCTGACCGCTCCAAAATTCTTGTGAAAGCTTTCACAAGCGCGCGAAGGACTTTCGACCTGCTCAAAGTGCCAGGTCAGCAGGGATGAGGGACCCTTGGGGTCGGGGATGAAGGGACTTTCGGGCTCCAGCTCAGGACCAACGCTGCGCCAAATGATCGATCAAAAGGCGTGGAATGGAGGTAAGCAATGAGGCGACTCGGAAGGTGCGGGCGATGACTGCCACCCCTGCGGAAACCACGAAGAACGACGGAGCCTGGAACGGCTTCAAGGGCGGCCTGTGGCGCGATGCCATCGACGTCCGCGACTTCATCCAGCAGAACTACACGCCGTACGAGGGTGACGATTCCTTCCTCGCCGGCCCCACCGAGCGCACCACCGCCGTGTGGAAGGCGATCACGGACAAGTTCCCCGAGGAGCGCGAGAAGGGCGTCTACGACGTCGCCCACGACATCCCCTCGACGATCACCGCCCACGCCCCGGGCTACATCGACCGCGACAAGGACCTGATCGTCGGCCTCCAGACGGATGCCCCGCTCAAGCGCGCGATCATGCCGAACGGCGGCTGGCGCATGGTCGCCGGCGCCCTGGAGACCTACGGCTACCCGGTCTCCGCGGAGCTGGAGAAGGTCTTCACGGAGTACCGCAAGACCCACAACGCCGGTGTCTTCGACGCCTACACCCCCGACATCCGTGCCGCCCGCAAGGCCGGCATCGTCACCGGCCTGCCCGACGCATACGGTCGCGGCCGCATCATCGGCGACTACCGCCGCGTGGCCCTCTACGGCGTCGACCGCCTCATCGCGGTGAAGAAGGACGAGAAGGAGGAGCTGAACGCCCTCCCCGCGGGCAACCGCTCGCTGGAGGAGACGATCCGGCTCCGCGAGGAACTCTCCGAGCAGATCCGCTCGCTCGCCGAACTGAAGGCGATGGCGGCCTCCTACGGCTACGACATCTCCGGCCCGGCGACCAGCGGCCGCGAGGCGATCCAGTGGCTGTACTTCGCCTACCTCGCCGCCGTGAAGGAGCAGAACGGCGCGGCCATGTCGCTCGGCCGCACCTCCACCTTCATCGACGTCTTCCTCCAGCGCGACATCGAGGCCGGCCTCCTGACGGAGGAGCAGGCCCAG
The DNA here is from genome assembly GCF_044759975.1 of Streptomyces sp. NPDC098789. NCBI lineage: Bacteria > Bacillati > Actinomycetota > Actinomycetes > Kitasatosporales > Streptomycetaceae > Streptomyces > Streptomyces sp. NPDC098789. Next base: position 64,635 of record NZ_JBIWAJ010000026.1, on the reverse strand, counting down.
GAGCTGGTCGACGACTTCATCATCAAGCTCCGCATCGTGCGCTTCCTGCGGACCCCCGAGTACGACGAGCTCTTCAGCGGCGACCCCACCTGGGTCACCGAGTCGATCGCGGGCATGGGTGAGGACGGCCGTCCGCTGGTCACCCGGAGCTCCTTCCGTTACCTCCAGACCCTCTACAACCTCGGTCCGGCGCCCGAGCCGAACATGACCGTCTTCTGGTCGCCGCAGCTGCCGCAGGGCTTCAAGGAGTACTGCGCCCGGGTCTCGATCGACACCTCGTCGGTCCAGTACGAGTCGGACGAGCTGATGCGCCCGCGCTTCGGCGACGACACCGCCATCGCGTGCTGCGTCTCGGCGATGCCCGTCGGCAAGCAGATGCAGTTCTTCGGCGCCCGTGTGAACCTCGCCAAGACCCTGCTCTACGCGATCAACGGCGGCCGGGACGAGAAGTCCGGCGCCCAGGTCGGCCCCTCGACCGGCGCGCTCGACACCGAGGTGCTCGACTACGACCAGGTCATGGCCAAGTTCGACGAGCAGATGGAATGGCTCGCCTCGACCTACGTCCACGCGCTGAACGTCATCCACTACATGCACGACCGGTACGCCTACGAGCGCATCGAGATGGCGCTGCACGACCGTGACGTGCGCCGCACGATGGCCTGCGGCATCGCGGGCCTCTCGGTCGCCGCCGACTCGCTGGCCGCGATCAAGTACGCCAAGGTCACCCCGGTGCGCGACGAGACGGGCCTGGCCACCGACTACACCATCGAGGGCGAGTACCCGGCCTTCGGCAACAACGACGACCGGGTCGACGCCATCGCGGTGTGGCTGGTCGAGGAGTTCATGAAGAAGGTGCGCAAGCACCCGACCTACCGGGACGCCGAGCACACCCAGTCCGTGCTGACCATCACCTCGAACGTCGTCTACGGCAAGAAGACCGGCAACACGCCGGACGGACGCCGGGCGGGCGAGCCGTTCTCCCCGGGCGCCAACCCGATGAACGGCCGTGACACCCACGGCTACGTCACCTCCGCGCTGTCGGTCGCGAAGCTGCCGTACGAGGACGCCGAGGACGGCATCTCGCTGACCAACACGGTCACCCCCGACGGTCTGGGCCGCACCCCCGAGGAGCGGATCAAGAACCTGGCGGGCGTGCTCGACGGCTACATGGCCAGCGACGGCTTCCACATGAACGTGAACGTCCTCAACCGCGACACGCTCATGGACGCCATGGAGCACCCGGAGAACTACCCGCAGCTGACCATCCGGGTCAGCGGGTACGCGGTGAACTTCGTCCGGCTGACCCGCGCCCAGCAGATGGACGTGCTGAACCGCACCTTCCACGGCTCGCTCTAGAGCCGGCCCGCCCGGCCGGGTCCCCACGGGATCCGGCCGGGCGCCCACAGACCGCGCGGCCCGGGGTCGGGCTCCCCCGCACCGGCCCCGGGACCGCGCGCATCCAACCGTCGACCGCCCCGCAGCGGGGGCCACACCGGGGTCGACCGCCCCACACCAGATCAGCCCCTCGAATCTGGAGCACCTGCCATGACCGTCCTGCTCGGTACGAACATCCCCGTCGGCGCCGCCAACGCCCTCCCCTTCGGAGCCGCCCCCGTCAGCGCGGGGCAGACCCCCGCCGCCGCCGCGACCCAGCGGCCGAGCGAGGGCTCCGTGCACTCCTGGGACCTGTCGACGGGCGTGGACGGTCCCGGTACCCGCTTCGTCACCTTCCTCGCCGGGTGCCCGCTGGCCTGCCTCTACTGCCACAACCCCGACACCATGCGGATGCGCAGCGGCAAGCGGACCTCGGCCGACGACGTGATCGCCGAGGCGCGCAAGTACACCCGCTTCATCACCGCCTCCGGCGGCGGCGCCACCATCTCCGGCGGCGAGCCGCTGCTCCAGCCCGTCTTCGCGGGCGAGCTGCTGCACCGGATGAAGCACGACCTCGGGCTGCACACCGCCCTGGACACCTCCGGGTTCCTGGGGGCGCGCGCCACCGACGCGCTGCTGCGCGACGTGGACCTGGTCCTGCTGGACATCAAGTCCTGGGACCGGGAGACCTACAAGAAGGTGACCGGCCGCCCGCTGGAGCCCACCCTCGACTTCGCCCGGCGCCTGGCCGACCTCGGCAACGAGGTGCACCTGCGGTTCGTGCTGGTGCCGGGGCTGACCGACGCCCAGGAGAACATCGAGGGCGTCGCGGCCTTCGCCGCGGGCCTCGGCAACGTCTCGCGGGTCGACGTACTGCCCTTCCACAAGCTGGGGGAGAGCAAGTGGGAGGCGCTGGACATGGAGTTCTCCCTGCACGACACGCCCTCGCCCAGCGCCGAGCAGGTCGCGCGGGCCAAGGCGGTCTTCGCGGCGCAGGGCCTGCTGGCCGTCTGATGGCCCGTCCCGCCTGAACGCCCGTCCCGCGTGAACGCCCGTCCCGCGTGAATGCCCGTCCCGCGTGAACGCCCGTCCCTCCAATGGCCCAGCGGGAGAGGGTTCATAGCGGGCTGAATCAGGACATACGGCCTAACGTGGTCCTGTGCCCGAGCCTTCAGAAGTACTCGCCGAAGCGCCACCCCCCGACGAGGCGCCCCCGCCGCAGGTGCGGCCGGGGCCGCGGCCCGCGGTCGGGCGGTCCGTCACCGCCCGGGCCACGCTGGCGGGCGCCACGGTCTCCCTGCTGCTGATCGTGGCGATCGTGCTCGGCAGCCGGCTGCTGCGGGACTTCGACTCCGCGCTGCTGCCGTACGCCGTCGCCACCGTCTTCCTGGCCTTCGGCGTCGCCTACCGCTACACCGTGTGGGTCTCCGCGCCCGGCGCGCGCCGCCTCTTCAAGAAGGGGTTCGGCAGCCTCTTCTCGGCCGCCAACTTCCGCAAGGCCCCCACCGCCCTGCCGAAGATGATCGCCACCTACCTGGGCTTCCAGAAGTTCCTCGGCGCCCGCTCGCACGCCCGCTGGGCCGCCCACCAGATGATCTTCTGGGGCTGCATCCTCGCCGCGGCGATCACCTTCCCGCTGACCTGGGGCTGGTTCACCTTCACCTCCGGCAACGCCACGGGCCCCGGCTACGAGATGCGGATCTGGGGCTTCAAGGTGCTCGGCTACGACGCGCTGAGCGTGGTGGGCTGGCTGATGTTCCACGGCCTGGACATCGCCGCCGTCCTCGTCATCCCGGGCGCCTCCTACTTCCTGTGGCGCCGGATGAAGGACCGCGGAGCCATCACCGGGCAGCGCTTCGCCTACGACCTGCTCCCGTTGATCATGCTCATCGTCATCTCCGTGACCGGGCTGCTGCTGACCTTCTCCTCGATCTTCCTGCACGGCGGCGGCTACGAGTTCCTGGCGATCCTGCACATGGTCTCGGTGGTCTTCACGCTCATCTACATCCCCTTCGGGAAGTTCTTCCACATCGTGCAGCGGCCCGCCGCCGTCGGGATGCAGCTCTTCAAGTACACCGCCCGCCAGGACGAGCAGATCTTCGCCTGCAAGCGGTGCGGGGAGACCGTGGACACCGCCCCGTACGTCGAGAACCTGCGCGGCACGATGAAGGACCTGAACCTGAACTTCGACGCCTGGGCCGAATACTGCCCCCGCTGCAAGCGGGTGCTGCGCGGCGGCGCGTACCTCAACCACGTGAAGAAGGGCTTCAAGTGAGCACGCGGCGCATCCCGCTCGACCCTTCCCTCGCCCCGCCCGGCACCCGCAACTTCCGCGACGCGGGCGGCATCCCGGCCGACCAGTGGCACGCGGACCAGAACGGCGAGACCCTCGTCCCCACGCACTGCTGCTTCTGCGGCGTGCAGTGCGGGATGTACCTGCGCGTCGACAAGGGCGGCAAGGTCTTCGGCGTCGAACCGCGCAACCACGACATCAACCGGATGCGCCTGTGCCCCAAGGGCATCAACGCCTACCAGCAGGTCAACCACCCCGACCGGCTGACCGCTCCGCTGCTGCGCCGCTCCCGGGACGAACCCTTCAAGGAGGTGTCCTGGGACGAAGCGCTGGACCACACCGTCGCCGAGATCCGGCGCATCCAGGACGAACACGGAAACGACGCCTTCGGGCTGCTCGGCGGCGCCAGCCTGTACTCGGAGAAGACCTACCTGGTCGGCAAGTTCGGCCGGGTCGCGCTCAAGACCCGGCACGTCGACTACAACGGGCGGCTGTGCATGGTCAGCGCGGCCGGCGCCAACAAGCTCGCCTTCGGCATCGACCGGGCGGGCAACCCCTTCTCCGACATCCTGCTCACCGACTGCCTGCTGATCGCCGGGTCGAACGTGGGGGAGTGCTTCCCCGTGATGACCCAGTACGTGTGGGGCGCCCGGGACCGCGGGGCCTCGCTCATCGTGGTCGACCCGCGCGAGACGGCGATCGCGCGCACCGCCGACGTCCACGTCGCCCTCAAGCCCGGTACCGACTCGGCCTTCTTCAACGCCGTCCTGGGCGTGGTGGTCGCGGAGGGCCTGACCGACGAGGCCTTCCTCGCCGAGCACACCACCGGCTGGGCGGAGGTCAAGGCCACCGCCGCGCAGTACCCGCCCGAGCGCGCCGCCGAGATCTGCGGGATCCCGGCCTCCCAGGTCGTCCAGGTCGCCCGGATGTTCGCCGGCGCCGGCAGCGCGATGGCCATGCACGCGCGCGGCGTCGAGCACCACTCCCAGGGCGTCGAGAACTGCCTGTCGATCATCAACCTCTGCACGGCCACCGGGAACCTCGGCAAGCCGGGCGCCGGCTACGGCACGATCACCGGCCAGGGCAACGGCCAGGGCGGTCGCGAACACGGCCAGAAGTCCGACCTGCTGCCCGGCGGCCGCTCCATCATGAACGAGGAGCACCGCCGCCAGATCTGCGCGATCTGGGGCATCGAGGAATCGGAGCTCCCGCGCGCCGGCACCTCCATGATGGAGATGGTCTGGCAGATGCAGCGGCGCGAGATCCGCGGTCTGATCGGCATCTGCAACAACCCCTTCGTCTCGCTCCCGAACTACGCGACGGTCAAGGAGGGCTACGACACCCTCGAATTCCACGCGCAGTTCGACTTCTTCCTCTCCGAGACCGCCGACAACGCGCACGTGGTCTTCCCGGTCACCGTCTGGGCCGAGGACGAGGGCGTCATGGCCAACACCGAGGCCCGCGTCGTCAAGCACAACAAGGCCCAGGAGCCGCCCGCCGGGGTCCGCACGGACACCTGGGTGATGTGCGAACTGGCCCGCCGCCTCGGCGTCGGCGACAAGTTCGACTTCCCCGGCTCCCGCGAGGTGTTCGAAGAGCTGCGGATCGCCTCCGCCGGCACGGTCAACGACTACTACGGGATCACCTACGAGCGGCTGGAGGAGACCGGCGGCATCGCCTGGCCCTGCCCCACCACCGACCACCCGGGCACCCCCCGGCTGTTCGAGGGCGGCAAGACCTTCCACCCGGACGGGAGGGTGCACATGCAGGTCGTCGAATGGCATCCGCCGATGGACGCCTACACCGAGGAGTACCCGCTCTCCCTCACCACCGGCCGTACCGTCGCGCACTTCCTCTCCGGCAACCAGACCCGCCGGCTGGGAGCCCTGGTCGAGCAGACCCCGCGCCCGTGGGTGGAGGTCCACCCCTCGCACGGCTTCCGCAACGGCGATCCGGTACGGGTGGTCACCCGCCGGGGCAGCGAGGTCTTCCCGGCCCTGGTCACCGAGGCGATCCGGCCGGACACCGTCTTCATCCCCTACCACTGGCCCGTCCCGACGGCGGCGAACGCCCTGACCATCGACGCCCTGGATCCCCGTTCCAAGATCCCCGAGTACAAGGTCTGCGCCGCCCGGATCGAGTCGGCCGAGCGGGTCGACGAGGTCCCCGCCCCGCCCACGGCCCCCGGTCGCGAGGCCTACCCGGAGACCCAGGTGTCCCGCACCGACCCCCTGCCCCCCACGGCCCCCCAGGGTCGCGGCACGGCGGAGAGGAGCTGATCGCGCCATGATGGGCAGAACGATCTTCATCGACCCCGGACGCTGCATCGGGTGCCAGGCCTGCGTCTCCGCCTGCCGCGAATGCGATTCGCACCGCGGCAAATCGATGATCCACCTGGACTACACCGAGCCCGGCATGTCCGTCGCCTCCCTTCCCACGGTGTGCATGCACTGCGAGGACCCGGTCGCGCCCTGCGCCGAGGTCTGTCCCGCCGACGCGATCCTGGTGACCGCCGACGGCGTGGTGCAACAGGCCGACACCACCCGCTGCATCGGCTGCAGCAACTGCGTCAACGCCTGCCCCTTCGGGGTCCCGAAGATCGACCTCCAGGCGAAGCTCCAGATGAAGTGCAACCTCTGCTACGACCGCACCGCCTACGGCCTGGCCCCCATGTGCGCCACGGTCTGCCCCACCGGCGCCCTGTTCTACGGAACCCTGGAGGAACTCCAGGCCGAGCGCCCCGGCGTCCAGGTGGCCGATTCCTTCGCCTTCGGCGACGTGGTCGTCCAGACCGGCGTGGCGATGGTCGTGCCCGCCGACAAGGTGCAGTGGCCCGTCCCGGGCGGGCTCCCCGTCGTCGAGATCAACGGAGTGGATGTCCGATGAGCGTCACCGAACAGCCCGCTCCCGCTCCGGGCGGCGACCACGGCCCCGACCACGGCCCCGACACGGGGGTGGACGCCGCCGCCGAGCAGCTGCGCGACCGGATCAGCGCCGACTCGCTGACCACCCGGCGCGACTACCTGCGCATCGTCGCCACCGTCTCCGGCGGCCTGGCCATCGGCGGGGTGGGCGTCGCCGCGGGCATCCTGCACCGGCACGGCGACAACGAGACGCTGCCGAAGCCCAAGAAGGTCGCCGACCTGCTCCCGCCGGGGGAGGCCGTGGCCTTCCGCTTCCCCGGCGACGACGACCGGGCGGTGGCCGTGCGCCTCAAGGACGGCAGCCTCGTCGGCTACTCCGCCGTCTGCACCCACCTGGCCTGCGCGGTGCTGTGGCGCGAGGACCGCGGCGCCGAGGGGGAGCTCTACTGCCCCTGCCACGAAGGCGTCTTCGACGCCCGTACCGGTGAGGTCACCGCGGGCCCGCCGCCCCGCCCGCTCCCCAAGGTCTTCCTGAGCGAGGAGGTCGACGGGAGCGTCTGGGCCGTGGCCACCGCCCGGTCCGGAGAGCCGGCCAAGGACGCCCTGTGCCGACAGTTCAGCGACGCCCGCCCCGAGATGGCCGCCCGGTTGGGCTGCCCGGGCGGCGACCGCGCCACCGAGAGCAGGCGGACATGAGCGACCCCCAGCTGCCTCCCCCGCCCGACTACCGGCCGGGCAGTGCCCAGCCCCGGCTCAACCGGCCGGTCCGGGAGCGCTACCCGCAGATCCGCGCCACCAGCGGCTACGGCGACCCCCGGATCCGGCACACGGGCCCAGGCCCGGGAGCCGGGACCGAGCAGGAACCGGAGCGCTCCTCGAAGCTCAACGCCCGTCTCGCCTTGGCCCTCACCGTGGTGATCGGCCAGCTCTGGGCGCTGACCGTGACCGTCAACGAGTGGATGAAGGGAAACACCCACACGGCCTGGTGGGGGGCGGGATTCCTGTTCCTGTCCTTCCTGGTCGTGCTGGGTCTGTGGATCCTCGACCCGAAGGACCGATGACCATGTCCATACCCACGCCCGTCACACCCGCGCCCCGTTCGCACCGGGCCGAGAGCTACAAGCCCGGCGCGACCATCGCGGACTGGCGCCCCGAGGACGACGGCTTCTGGCAGTCCACCGGCCGCAAGGTGGCCCAGCGCAACCTGTGGATCTCGGTCCCCGCGCTGATGCTCGGCTTCGTGGTCTGGCAGGTCTGGTCGGTCACCGTCGTCAAGCTCAACGACGTCGGCTTCGGCTTCTCCAAGTCCCAACTCTTCTGGCTGACCGCCATCCCCGGCATCACCGGCGGCACCTTCCGGATCCTGTACACCTTCATCGGGCCGATCTTCGGCGAGCGGAAGTTCACCGCGATCAGCACGCTGGTCCTGGTCGCCCCGATGCTCTGGCTGGGCTTCGCGCTCCAGGACACGGGCACCCCGTACTGGGAGCTGGCCCTGATCGCGGCGGTCTGCGGCATCGGCGGCGCCAACTTCGCCTCCTCGATGGCCAACATCGGCTTCTTCTTCCCCAAACGGGAGAAGGGCAGCGCCAACGGGCTCAACGGCGGCCTCGGCAACCTCGGCGTCAGCGTGGTCCAGCTGGTCGCACCGCTGGTGGTCACCGCCGCCGTGCTCGGCGCCCCCGCCGGCGGTCCGCAGCACGACGCCAAGAAGAACACCGACATCTGGCTCCAGAACGGCGCGTTCCTCTGGGTGCCGCTGCTGGTCATCATGGCCCTGCTCGCGTGGTTCCTGATGAACGACCTGAAGGTGGCCGCCGCCCCCTTCAGCCAGCAGAAGATCATCTTCAAGCGCAAGCACAACTGGCTGATGACCTGGCTCTACGTCGGCACCTTCGGGTCCTTCATCGGCTTCGCAGCGGGCCTGCCGCTGCTCATCAAGAACAACTTCGAGACCCAGGGCTACCAGGCCACCACCTATGCCTGGATCGGACCCTTCGTCGGCGCGATCATGCGCTGGGCCGGCGGTTGGCTCTCGGACAAGATGGGCGGGGCCAGGGTCACCATGCTCTCCTTCGTCGGCATGGCGGCCGCGCTGGTCGTGGTGATCTTCGCGCTGCCCTCCGGCGGCGACCAGGGAAGCTTCTGGACCTTCTTCGTCGGCTTCCTGGTGGCCTTCTTCTTCTCCGGCCTCGGCAACGGTTCGACCTTCCGGCAGATCCCGGTCATCTTCCGGGACCAGCACGCGAAGGAGGCCGAGGGGAAGGGCCCCGAGGCGCAGGCCGCGGCCCTCAAGCAGTCCGAGATGGAGGCGGGCGCGGTCACCGGCTTCTCCTCCGCGATCGCCGCCTACGGCTTCTTCTTCATCCCGGCGATGTTCGCGAACCTCCAGGTGACGACCGCCCTGTGGATCTTCATCGGGTTCTATGCGACCTGCCTGGTCGTCTGCTGGTGGTTCTACGCCCGCAAGGGTGCCGAGGCGCCCAGCTGAGCCGTCGCGGGGGCGGCCGTACCCTTGAGGCATGAGTACCGCCCCCGCCTCCGGCCCGCAGTCGCCCCAGCCCGCCGGGACCCGGCCGAAGCCGAAGCCGAAGCTGGACTTCGGCGACCCGCTGGACCGGCAGTCCTCGGACGACACGGACCGCGGCTGGGGAGAACGGCCCCCCGCCGCGGACAGCGCGGCCGACCTGGCCCGCTTCCTCGACGAGAAGCCGCCGCACCACGTCTGAGTCAGGCCGAGCCGTCCCTGCCCTGGCCTCCCTGACCGGCCGCGCCCCCGCCCCGCTGGGAGACGAGCGCGTCGCGGATCTCCTTGAGGACCTCCAGCTCGCTGATCTCCATGGTCTCCTGGACGCCTTCCTTGGCCTTGCGCCGCAGCTCCTGCTTGGCGAGGTACTTCGCCATCGGCAGCACCATCAGGAAGTAGACGACGGCCGCGGTGATCAGGAAGCTGAGCGTCGCGTTCAGCACCGAGCCCCACATGATCGGGATGCCGGAGACGACCTCCCCCGTCGCGTTCGTCTCGCAGGGGCTCTTCAGGCAGGACGAGTACTTGTCCAGGTCCTTGGTGCCGATCGCGCCGACCAGCGGGCTGATGATGCCCTTGACCACCGAGTTCACGATGTTCGTGAACGCCGCACCGATGACCACGGCCACCGCGAGGTCGACCACGTTGCCGCGCATCAGGAAGGCTTTGAAGCCTGCCAGGAGGCCGGTGTTCTTCTCGCTCACCACTGCATCTCATTTCGCTCGTACTGCACTCGGAGCCAACGGTTCCGAAAACTACGGCAGTCCGGGCCCGGCGTGTCCAATCGGTGCACACCATCAGGCGACTTGATCGGGTGTGTGTACGAGTCAGCACCGGGTCACGGCCAATCGCGCCACCGTGCCCGTGCCCACGAGGGCCCGCGCGGTGTCCCGGGGCACGGACAGGACCACCAGCGCCCCGGCGTCCCCCACGCCCTTCTCCCCGGGCGGCACTTCGGCGACCCTGGCGGACTCCGCCAGCACCCGCGGCGGACCGTCCCGCTCCGCGGCCACCACGTCCACCCGGTCCCCGACCCGCAGGAGCCTGACCGTCGCAGCGTCCGCGATCCGCACCGGCGCCGACACCAGCGGTACGGGAACGGCCCGCCCGGCGCCGGAGGCCGCCGGGGGCGGTGGTGGAGGTGCGGCCCGCGAGGCCCTGGCCTCGGCTCCGGCGGCAGCGGCCAGCGCAGCCGCCGCCACGGCGAGCCCCGCGCCCACCACCCGGCGCCTGCGCCGCACCGCCCTGCGCAGCCGGTCCCCGCTCCGGCCCACCCGCAGCGGGGCGAAGTCCGGAACGGCGTGCACGGGCCCGCACGGAGCAGCAGAACCGGCGCCGGAGGAGGAGGCGGGGGAGGAAGAGGGGGAGGAAGAAGGGGAGGAAGAGGGGGAAAGGGAGGAAGGGGAGGAAGAGGAAGCGGAGGAGGAAGAGCCGGAGGCGGAGGAGGAACGAGCGTAAGGAGAAGCGGACATGGCCGTCACACCCTTCGTCAGGTGAGCCCGGGCGATCTGCCCGGACCCCCCTCACGATCCGCCCGTCCGCCGGATCCCGCTCCGGCCTGTGGACGGTCCCCAGGTTGTGGACAACCCCGTCACCCACACGAGCGAGCGAGCCCGTCCGCCGTCGTGAGCCCGTGCGCCGCCGCGACCCCGTGCGCCGCCGCGACCCCGTCCGCTACGGCAGTTCGATGCCCAGGTCCCAGCCGTCGTGCGCGTGCGTGCACAGGCAGTCGCGCGACTCCGTCGCCGGCAGGGCGGCCACCGCGTCGAAGAGGACCTCGCGCAGCCGGCCGACGTTCTCGCCGAAGACCCGCAGGACCTCGGTGTGGGACACCCCTTCGCCCGTCTCGGCGCCCGCGTCCAGGTCGGTGACCAGGGCCATCGAGGCGTAGCAGAGACCCAGCTCGCGGGCGAGGACGGCCTCGGGGTGGCCCGTCATGCCGACCACCGACCAGCCCGCCGCCGCGTGCCAGCGGGATTCGGCGCGGGTCGAGAAGCGCGGGCCCTCGATGACGACCATGGTGCCGCCGTCCACCGGCTCCCAGTCCCGTCCCCGCGCCGCGGCCAGGGCGGCCGCGCGGCCCACGGGGCAGTAGGGGTCGGCGAAGGTGGTGTGCACGACGTTCGGGACGGAGCCTCCCCCAGAGCCTCCGGCCTGGGAGGTGCCCCCTGGCAGCGGCTCGCCGTCGAAGAAGGTCTGGGCGCGGGACTTCGTACGGTCGACCAGCTGGTCGGGGACGAGCAGGGTGCCCGGGCCGTACTCCGGGCGCAGGCCGCCCACCGCGCAGGGGCCGAGCACCTGGCGGACGCCCACCGAGCGCAGGGCCCAGAGGTTGGCGCGGTAGTTGATCTTGTGCGGCGGGACCTTGTGGCCACGGCCGTGGCGGGGCAGGAAGGCGACCTGGCGGCCGGCCAGCTCGCCGAGGAAGAGGGAGTCGCTGGGCTTGCCGTACGGGGTGTCCACCTCGATCTCGGTCACGTCCTCCAGGAAGGAGTAGAAGCCCGAGCCACCGATGACACCGATCTCTGCGTTCGCCATGGCCCCACCCTAAAGGCAGCCCGCCGAACCCTCGCGGGGGGTTGTGGATCACCCGTGCGGGGGACCCGGGAACGGACGCACGAAGGGCCCCGCCGCCGGTGGTGACCGGTGGCGGGGCCCTTCGCGAAGCATGGTGCTCCGTGGAACGTGACGCTCCGTGGAACGCGTTGGCGCGCGGCACGTGGCGCCGCGCAGCACGGAGCGCGGTACCGCGCGGAACGTCAGGCGGCGGAGGTGGTGCCGCTGCTGGAGGAACCGCTCGACGACGAGGTCGAGGACGACGACGTCGAGGAGGACGACGAAGCCGAAGCCGCCGGAGCGGACGCGGTCGTCGAGGACGCGGGCTTGGCGGCCGGCGTGCTGCTCGACGAGGAGCCGCGGCTGTCGTTCCGGTAGAAACCGGAACCCTTGAAGACGATGCCGACCGCGGAGAACACCTTCTTCAGGCGTCCGTCACAGCTCGGGCACACGGTCAGTGCGTCATCGGTGAACTTCTGCACGGCCTCAAGGCCCTCACCGCACTCGGTGCACTGGTACTGGTAGGTCGGCACGAATTTCCTCCTGGCACTCTCACTCAATGAGTGCTAACGACGTTCCATGGTGACGTATTCCGGCGGATCAGTCCACCGTCACAGGTATGCGGTGACCCACGACACGCTCATTCACCCGCACGGTAGCCTCCGGCTTCGACGTGCCGGACGGCTTCTGGGCGGTGTTCTGGCCCGGCTTCTGCGACGAGCTGATGACCCGGCTCGGAGCCTTCGGCGCCAGCTTGGATCGCAGTGCCAGCAGGGTCAGCAGCGCCAGCGCGGTGGCCGCCGCCGGGACCAGGAAGCCGTACGAGGACCCGTAGGCGTCGGTCAGCCGGCCCGCGACGGTGACCGCGGCGGCCTGCCCGAAGGCGACCGCACCGGTCAGTGCCGTGAAGGCCTCGGTGCGCGAGGCGGCCGGGACCAGCTGCTCGATCATCGTGTAGCCGGTGATCAGGGCCGGGGCGATGCACAGGCCGACGACGAGGCCGAGCGCGCCGAGCAGGAAGACCGAGTTCACGGTCCACAGCACCGACGCGGCGGCGGTGAGGCCGACGTAGCCGAGGATCAGGCGCCGGCGCGGGCCGATCTTCCAGGCGATCGTGCCGCAGGCGATGCCCGCGATCATGTTGCCGCCCGCGAAGATGCCGTAGAGCAGGCCGTTCGCGCCCGGGTTGCCGATCTCCTCGGAGAAGGCGGCGAGCGAGATCAGCATGCCGCCGAAGACGGCGCCGATGCCGACGAAGGCGACGATCAGGACGCGGAGCCCCGGGAAGGACAGCGCCGAGGCGTGCTTCTCGCCGCCCGCGAGGCGGGGCACCGGCTTGGGCTGGGTGCCGCGCTGCGCGGCGAAGAGCAGGCCGCCGATGAGGGTCAGGCCCGCCTCGGTGAGCAGACCGGCCGAGGGGTGGACGGTGGTGCACAGGAAGGTCGCGAGCACCGGGCCGACGACGAAGGTCAGCTCGTCGGTGACGGACTCCCAGGCGGCGGCCGTCGACAGCAGCGGCGAGCCTTCGAGCTTGGCGGCCCAGCGGGCCCGGACCATCGGGCCGACCTGCGGGACCGAGGCGCCGGCCGGGACGGCCGCGAGCGCGAGGGCCCACAGCGGGGCGTCCAGCAGGGCCAGCGCGGTCAGGCCGACGACGGACGCGGCGTGCACGAAGACGGTGGGGATCAGGACGGCGCTCTGGCCACGCCGGTCGGCGAGCTTGCCGATCTGCGGGGCGAACAGCGCCATCGCGATGCCGGTGACGGTGGCGACGACGCCCGCGTCACCGAAGGAGCCGGTGGTGTGCTGGACGAGCAGGACGATGCCGATGGTGAGCATCGCGAAGGGCTGTCGTGCGGCGAAGCCGGGGATCAGGAAGCTGAGGGCACCGGGCGTGCGCAGGAGCTGGCCGTAGCCGGGGCGGGACTTCTCGGTCGTGACCGCGGATGTCACGGCCTTGCCTTTCCGCTGCCTGGTAGAACTCCCCGACTGCGGACGGTGCGGCGCCTTGTGAGCGAGTCGCACCCGTACATGTGGGAGCCCCGAGAGCTGTCCTCTTGCGCCGAACCGAGTGATACCTGGGCGCCCCACTGCGGGAGGGTGCCACGGCCGCCGAGCGGTCGCGCCAGCTCTGCGTCAGACAGAGTTGGTTCGATATGGTGTGCCTTCATGGTACAGGCATACCGCCCACTGCGCCCTGTGATTGTGGCGACATCGCATCTCTTCACCTGCGATTAACGGGAACTTCGCCTTCCGGTCCCCCCGAAAACAGGGCAGAACCGGCCACTCGGCATCGAACCTGTCTTATTTCGGACTCTATTTAGGGTCCGACTTCAGGCCCTACTTCAGGCCCTACTTCAGGCCCTACTTCAGGCCCTACTTCAGGCCCTAGCTCAGGTCTTACTTCAGGCCCTGCTTCGGACCCCGATGAGTGACCGCTGTCGACCCGCCCGTGCCGAGCCAGCCCGCCAGCTTGCCGCCCCGGGCCACCGCCCGCAGTCGGGCCTCCGTGGCGTCGCGCACCGGATCCGTCGCGACCACCAGCAGCTCGTCCCCGCGCCGCAGCACGGTGGCGGGCAGCGGTACGAAGCTCTTCTCGTCCCGCACCACCAGCGTGACGGCGGCCCCTGCGGGCAGCCGCAGCTCGCTGACCTCGACCCCGTTCATCCGCGAGCCCTCGGGTATGCCGAAGGACAGCAGGTGTCCGCGCAGCCGCTCCAGCGGCGCCGATTCGATCCCGAGGTCGGCCGCCCCGGGCGCCTGGTCGCCGAGCTTGAGCTTGCGGGCCAGCCAGGGGAGCGTCGGCCCCTGCACCAGGGTGTAGACGACGACGAGCACGAAGACGATGTTGAAGACCCGGTCGCTGCCCTCGATCCCGGACACCATCGGGATGGTGGCCAAGATGATGGGGACGGCGCCGCGCAGCCCCGCCCAGGACATCAGGGCCTGCTCCTGCCACGGCAGCCGGAAGGGCAGCAGGCTGAGGAAGACCTCCAGCGGGCGCGCCACCATCGTCAGCACCAGGCCGATGATCACGGCCGGCCAGAAGTCGTGGACCAGGTCGTGCGGGGTGACGAGCAGGCCCAGCAGCACGAACATGCCGATCTGGGCGATCCAGCCGAGGCCGTCCGCGAACCCCCGGGTCGCGGGCCAGTGCGGGAGCTTCGCGTTCCCCAGCACCATCGCCGCCAGGTAGACCGCCAGGAAGCCGGAGCCGTGGGCCATCGCCCCGGCCGCGTACGCCGTCACGGCGATCGCCATCACGGCGATCGGGTAGAGGCCGGAGGCGGGGAGCGCCACGTGCCGCAGGCCGTAGGCCCCGAGGAAGCCCACGGTCAGGCCGATCGCGACGCCGATGGCGAGTTCGAGGGCGATCTTGCCGAGCAGTACGTACCAGTCGTCCACCGGGCCGACCGTGGCGAAGGCCACGACGAGGATCACCACGGGGGCGTCGTTGAAGCCGGACTCGGCTTCCAGCACGCCGGTGATCCGCGCGGGCAGCGGCACCTTGCGCAGGACGGAGAAGACGGCGGCGGCGTCCGTCGAGGAGACGACGGCTCCGATCAGCAGCGCCTGGCGCCACTCCAGCCCCACCAGGTAGTGCGCTCCGGCGGCCGTGACGCCCACGCTGACCGCGACGCCGACCAGCGAGAGCACGATCGCGGCGGGCAGGGCGGGCTTGATCTCTTTCCACTTCGTGCCCAGACCACCCTCGGCGAGGATCACCACGAGGGCCGCGTAGCCGATGACCTGCGTCAGCTCCGCATTGTCGAAGACGACGTTGCCGATGCCGTCCTGGCCTATCGCGATGCCTATGCCGAGGTAGATGAGCAGACTGGGGAGCCCGCTGCGCGAGGAGATGCGCACCGCTGCGACGGCTATGAGCAGCACGAGCGAGCAGACCAGCAGAAGCTCATTGAGCTGGTGGACAGTCAGCGGGCGATCCTTCCCTCGGAGCGCCTGCCGGATCGTTGCTCCGGCGGCAAGTACTTCGTTACCTTACCTAATATTTGACGATTTCTTGACGCTCTACTCACATTGTGAAACGGCCATCGCCCCTGCTGCCAGCCGCCGGGACCCCTCGCGGATCACTCCCGGGCGCCCTGCGCCTATGGTTGCTCCAGCACTCCAGGACCACCCTGCCCCGCGAAGGACAGCGATGCCCGCCAAAGAATCCGCCCCTTCCGTCAAGAAGAAGGGACGACGCGCCCGTCTGATCGTGCTCACGCTGGTGCTGGCGCTCGTCGCGGGCCTTGGCTACGGGGCGTACTGGAGCGCGGACACGCTGCGCGCTTCCTACCCGCAGACGACCGGCACGCTCAAGCTCGCCGGACTCACCGCGCCCGTAGAGGTGAAGCGCGATGCCAAGGGCATCCCCCAGCTCTACGCCGACACCGACCAGGACCTCTTCCGTGCGCAGGGCTTCGTGCACGCGCAGGACCGGTTCTGGGAGATGGACGTACGCCGTCACATGACCTCCGGCCGTCTTTCCGAGATGTTCGGGGCCGGCCAGGTCGAGACCGACGCCTTCCTGCGCACGCTGGGCTGGCGGCAGGTCGCGCAGACCGAGTACGACACCAAGCTCTCACCCGAGACGAAGAAGTACCTCCAGGCCTACGCCGACGGGGTCAACGAGTACCTCAAGGGCAAGTCCGGCAAGGACCTCTCCGTCGAGCACGCCGCCCTCAAGCTCAGCGACGACTACAAGCCCGAGCAGTGGACCCCGGTCGACTCCGTGGCCTGGCTCAAGGCGATGGCCTGGGACCTGCGCGGGAACATGCAGGAAGAGATCGACCGCTCGCTGATGACCGGCAAGCTCACGCAGGCCCAGATCGACGAGCTGTACCCGCCGTACCCCTTCGACCGGAACAAGTCGATCGTCGACGGCGGCAAGGTCGAGGGCGGCAAGTTCGTCACCCAGGGCGCCCCGGGCTCCACCTCGGGCACGGGCTCGACGGGTACCGGAACGGGTACGGGTACCGGTACGGGTACGGGTACCGGAACGGGCACGGGCACCGGCACCGGCACGGGTACCGGCTCCTCCGCCGGCCCCGCCACCAACGGATCGAACGCCTCCGCCAACACCAGCGCCGTGGACAACACCACCGTCCAGGGCGCCAGCGCGGGCCTGCGCACCCAGCTCACCGCGCTGGCCTCGACCCTGGACCAGATCCCCGCCCTGCTCGGTCCCAACGGCAGCGGCATCGGATCGAACTCCTGGGTCATCGGGGGCAAGTACACGACCACCGGCAAGCCGCTGCTCGCGAACGACCCGCACCTGGCCCCGCAGCTCCCCTCGGTCTGGTACCAGATGGGCCTGCACTGCCGGACGGCCTCGGCGTCCTGCCAGTACGACGTGGCCGGGTTCTCCTTCTCCGGCATGCCCGGCGTGGTCATCGGCCACAACGCGGACATCGCCTGGGGCATGACGAACCTCGGCGCCGACGTGACCGACCTCTACCTGGAGCAGGTCAAGCCCGAGGGCTACGTCTACGACGGCAAGGTGCTCCCCTTCACCACCCGCGAAGAGGTCATCAAGATCGCGGGCGGCACCTCGAAGAAGATCACCGTGCGGACCACGAACAACGGCCCGCTGGTCTCCGACCGCAGCGACGAGCTGGGCACCGTCGGCGCCCGCGCCCCGGTCGGCGGCACGGCCCCCGACCGCGGCAACGGCTACGCCGTGGCCCTGCGCTGGACCGCCCTGGACGCGGGCAAATCGATGGACGCCGTCTTCAAGATGAACCGGGCGAAGGACTGGCCGAGCTTCCGGGCCGCCGCCGCCGACTTCGAGGTCCCGTCGCAGAACCTGATCTACGCCGACAACAAGGGCGCGACGGGCAACATCGGCTACCAGGCCCCGGGCAAGATCCCGCTGCGCACCACGGGCGACGGCCGGATGCCGGCGCCGGGCTGGGACTCGAAGTACGCCTGGAAGGGGTTCATCCCCCAGAACGAGCTGCCCTCCGAGTTCAACCCGCAGCGCGGCTACGTCGTCACCGCCAACCAGGCGGTCATCGAGAGCGGCACCGGAGCGGGCAAGTACCCGTACACGCTGACCACCGACTGGGGCTACGGCGCCCGCAGCCAGCGGATCAACGACCTCATCGAGGCGAAGATCAAGGACAGCGGCAAGATCTCCACCGACGACATGCGCACCATGCAGATGGACAACAGCAGCGAGATCGCCACGCTGCTCGCGCCCATGCTGACCAAGATCCGCGTCTCGGACCCGGACGTGCGTTCCGCCCAGAAGCTGCTGGAGGGCTGGAACTACACGCAGGAGCCCGACTCGGCGGCGGCCGCCTACTTCAACGCGGTCTGGCGCAACATCCTCAAGCTGTCCTTCGGCGACAAGATGCCGAAGGAGCTGCGGGTCAAGGGCAGCTGCATGAACGTCAAGGGCAACGGCACCGGCCCGGCGGACGACCTCGCCACGGTGGTCCGCGAGTGCGGCGAGCGCGACTCGGACTCGGCGCAGCCCGACGGCGGCGACCGTTGGTTCGAGGTGGTCCGCAAGCTGGTCAAGGACGAGAAGTCCGCCTGGTGGCAGTCGCCCGCCCTGTACTCGGACAAGGCGACCACCACCCGCGACGAGCTCTTCGCCCGGGCCATGAAGGACGCCCGCTGGGAGCTGACGGCCAAGCTCGGCAAGGACCAGTCCAGCTGGAGCTGGGGCCGGCTGCACCAGCTGACGCTGAAGAACCAGACGATCGGCACCGAGGGCCCCGGCTTCATGAAGTGGCTGCTCAACCGCGGTCCCTGGAACCTGGGCGGCGGCGAGGCCACGGTCAACGCCACCGGCTGGAACGCCTCCAGCGGCTACGACGTCACCTGGGTCCCCTCGATGCGCATGGTCGTGAACCTCAACGACCTCGACAAGTCGAAGTGGATCAACCTCACCGGCGCCTCGGGCCACGCGTACGCCGACCACTACACCGACCAGACGGACATGTGGGCCAAGGGCGAGCTGCTGGACTGGGCGTTCGGCAAGGAGGCGGTCGCCAAGGCGACGGTCGAGACGCTCACGCTCAAGCCGTAGGCGTCACGCCAGCGGCTCGAAGCGGCGCACCCCCGACGGGGTGACCACGGCGTGCACGGGGTGGTCGTGCGGTTCCTCCGGGACCCGCGCGACCACCTCTTCGTCGTAGAGGAGCACCACCAGCGCCGGATGGGCGTCCGCGCGCTCCAGCCGGGCGAGCACCCGGTCGTACGAACCCCCGCCGCGCCCCAGCCGCATCCCGCGCCCGTCCACCGCGAGCCCGGGCAGCAGCACCGCGTCCGCGTCGGTGACCGCGTCGGGACCCAGCCGCGGGCCGGCCGGCTCCAGTAGGGTCATCTTCCCGGCGCGGGCGGCCGCGGCCAGGCTCGCGGGACCTTCGTACGCGGCCCAGTCGAGGTCGTTGTCCGGGAGCAGGACGGGCAGCAGGACGCGGACTCCGCGCCCGCGCAGCGCGTCGAGCAGGTCCCGGGTGCCGGGTTCGGAGCCGATGGAGACGTACGCGGCCACGGAGCCGGCGTCGGCCAGCTCGGGCAGGTCGAGCGCGCGCTCGGCCAGTGCGCGGGCCGACCTGCGCAGGGTCTCGTCGGGCAGGGCGCGGCGGGCGGCCAGAAGTGAGCGGCGCAACTCCGCTTTATTGGAACGGTTCTGTACCACAGCTGGTTCTCAGACCCTTCTATTTCAGGACAAATGCGGAACAATTCACCCGGGTGTTCGCAAGGCGTTCAGAGCCACCGACTATCGTTCTGCCCATGACTCAGTTGCACCCCGTGATCAAGAAGGCCGTCATCCCGGCCGCGGGCCTCGGCACTCGCTTCCTCCCGGCGACGAAGGCCACCCCGAAGGAAATGCTCCCGGTCGTGGACAAGCCGGCCATCCAGTACGTGGTCGAAGAGGCAGTCGCTGCCGGTCTCGACGACGTCCTCATGATCACAGGGCGTAACAAGCGGCCCCTGGAGGACCACTTCGACCGCAACTACGAGCTGGAGTCGGCCCTGATCGCCAAGGGCGACGACGACCGGCTGAAGAAGGTCCAGGAGTCCAGTGACCTGGCCACCATGCACTACGTCCGGCAGGGCGACCCGCGCGGACTCGGTCACGCCGTGCTGTGCGCCGCCCCGCACGTGGGCGACGAGCCCTTCGCCGTCCTCCTCGGCGACGACCTGATCGACCCGCGCGACCCGCTCCTCCAGCAGATGGTCGAACTCCAGCAGCGCACCGGCGGCACCGTCATCGCGCTGATGGAGGTGGACCCCCGGTCCATCCACCTCTACGGCTGCGCCGCCGTGGAGAAGACCGGCGACGA
Source organism: Streptomyces sp. NPDC098789 (assembly GCF_044759975.1). Classification (NCBI taxonomy): domain Bacteria; kingdom Bacillati; phylum Actinomycetota; class Actinomycetes; order Kitasatosporales; family Streptomycetaceae; genus Streptomyces; species Streptomyces sp. NPDC098789. The sequence goes on along the minus strand of NZ_JBIWAJ010000026.1, from coordinate 44,715 downwards.
CGACATCGTCAAGATCACCGGTCTCGTCGAGAAGCCGGACGCGGACGAAGCGCCCAGCAACTACGCGATCATCGGCCGGTACGTCCTCAGCCCCGCGATCTTCGACATACTGCGGGAGACCGAGCCGGGCCGCGGCGGGGAGATCCAGCTCACCGACGCCCTGCAGAAGCTGGCCGCCGACGAGTCCATCGGCGGCCCGGTGCACGGCGTGGTCTTCCGGGGCCGCCGCTACGACACCGGGGACCGCGGGGACTACCTGCGGGCCATCGTTCGCCTCGCGTGCGAGCGCGAGGACCTGGGCCCGGAGTTCCGCACCTGGCTTCACAGTTACGTCACGGAGGAGATGTAGCACCTTGACCAGTTCAGCACCGCAGGATCCTCGACCGGCGGACGACCAGCAGCGTCTGTGGTCGGTCGACGAGCACCTCGCGGACGTCCTCGCCGCCATCCGGCCGCTGGAGCCGATCGAGCTCCAGCTGCTGGACGCCCAGGGCTGTGTCCTGGTCGAGGACGTCACCGTGCCCGTCGCCCTCCCGCCCTTCGACAACAGCTCCATGGACGGGTACGCCGTCCGGGTGGCCGACGTCCAGGGTGCGGGCGAGGAGTTCCCCGCGGTGCTGACGGTCATCGGGGACGTCGCGGCGGGCAGCGGGAAGCTGCCGACCGTCGGCCCCGGCGAGGCCGCCCGCATCATGACCGGCGCCCCGCTGCCCCCGGGCGCGGAGGCCGTCGTACCGGTCGAGTGGACCGACGGCGGTACGGGTGGCGGCGCGGCCGCGGGGATGACCCCGGCCAGCGAGGCCCCCGAGGGCGGGCGCGGCGAGGTCCGGGTGTACCGGGCCGCCGAGGCGCGCGCCCACGTCCGCGCGCGCGGCAGCGACGTACAGGCGGGCGACCTCGCACTGCGTGCCGGGACGGTGCTCGGCCCGCCGCAGATCGCCCTGCTGGCCGCCATCGGACGCGGCACCGTCCGGGTGCGCCCGCGCACCCGGGTCGTCGTCATGTCCACCGGCAGCGAGCTGGTCCAGCCCGGCGAACCGCTGACCGAGGGCCGGATCTACGACTCCAACAGCTTCGCGCTGGCCGCCGCGGCCCGTGACGCCGGAGCCATCGCCTACCGGGTCGGCGCGGTCGCCGACGACGCCGACACCCTGCGCTCGACCATCGAGGACCAGCTCATCCGGGCGGACCTGATCGTCACGACGGGCGGCGTCAGCGTCGGCGCGTACGACGTGGTGAAGGAAGCCCTGACGCCGGTGGCGAGCGCCGCGTCGGGCGCCACCGACGAGGAGGACGTCGACACCACCCGGGTCGACTTCCGCAAGCTGGCCATGCAGCCCGGCAAGCCGCAGGGCTTCGGCACGGTCGGCCCCGACGCGACCCCGCTGCTCGCGCTGCCCGGCAACCCGGTGTCCTCGTACGTCTCCTTCGAACTCTTCGTCCGGCCGGCCATCCGGGCCCTGATGGGCCTGCCCGCGGCGGACCTGCACCGCCCGGTGGTCCGCGCGGTGCTCGAAGCCGACAAGGCGCTGCGCTCGCCGGCCGGGCGCCGCCAGTTCCTGCGCGGCAAGCACGACCCGGAGCGGGGGACGGTGAGCCCGGTCGGCGGATCGGGATCGCACCTGATCGCGGCGCTCGCGCACGCGGACTCGCTGATGGTGGTGCCGGAGGACGTGACCTCGGTGGAGCCCGGCAGCGAGCTGGAAGTGGTCCTGCTCGGCTGAACCCCGCCCGGTGCGGGTAGCGTGTTGCACCACACAGGCCCTTGCGGGGCCCGGACGGGAGCAGCACGCACTTATGAGCACGCAGAGCAGGCTGACGCACATCGACGAGGCCGGCGCGGCCCGGATGGTCGACGTGTCGGAGAAGGACGTCACGACGCGGACGGCCCGTGCGAGCGGCCGGGTGCTCGTCTCGCCCCGGGTGATCGAACTGCTGCGGGGCGAGGGCGTGCCCAAGGGCGACGCCCTCGCCACCGCGCGGATCGCCGGGATCATGGGTGCCAAGCGCACCCCGGACCTGATCCCGTTGTGCCACCCCCTCGCCGTCTCGGGCGTCAAGGTCGACCTGTCGGTCACGGACGACGCCGTGGAGATCCTGGCCACCGTCAAGACCACCGACCGCACGGGCGTCGAGATGGAGGCGCTGACCGCCGTCGCGGTCGCCGGACTCACCGTGATCGACATGGTCAAGGCCGTCGACAAGGGCGCGGTCATCACCGACGTCCGGGTGGAGGAGAAGACCGGCGGCAAGTCCGGCGACTGGAACCGCGCGTGAACCCCCCGCGCGGCGACGAGGTCCACGGTCACGGTCACGCTCACGGCGACGACCACGGCCACGGCGACGGGTCCGGCGGATCCGCCGCGTCGCGGAGCACGTCCGCGGCGCTGCGCGCGCTGGTCGTCACCGCCTCCAACCGCGCCTCGCGGGGCGTCTACGCAGACAAGGGCGGCCCGCTGCTCGCGGACGCCCTCGCCCGGCTCGGCTTCGCGGTGGACGGCCCGCGCGTGGTGCCCGACGGCGACCCCGTCGAACAGGCCCTGCGCGAGGGCGTGGTCGCCGGGTACGACGTCATCCTCACCACCGGCGGGACCGGGATCTCGCCCACCGACCGGACCCCGGACGCCACCGCGCGGGTCCTGGACTACGAGATCCCCGGCATCCCGCAGGCGATCCGCGCCGAGGGCCTGGCGAAGGTGCCGACCGCGGCCCTGTCCCGGGGCCTGGCGGGCGTCGCCGGACACACGCTGATCGTCAACCTGCCGGGTTCGACCGGCGGCGTACGGGACGGCCTGAGCGTCCTGGACCGCATCCTGCTCCACGCCGTCGACCAGATCCGGGGCGGCGACCATCCCAGACCCGGGAGCCCGAGCTGAACGGACCCACCTGGCCGGTGGTGCTGGCGGACGGCGATGTCACGCTCCGGCCGATAAAAGTCCGTGACCAGCGTGCCTGGCGCGAGGTGAACCGGCGCAACCGCGACTGGCTGCGGCCGTGGGAGGCGACCATTCCGCCGGCCGCGCCCTGGGGCCCGGCCGTGCAGCGGCCGACGTACCGCCAGATGGTCCGCCACCTGCGGGCCGAGGCGAACGGGGGCCGGATGCTGCCCTTCGTCATCGAGTACCAGGGCCGCCTCGTCGGGCAGCTGACGGTCGCCGGCATCACCTGGGGCTCCATGTGCGCGGGCCACGTCGGCTACTGGGTGGACCGCGACGTGGCCGGACGGGGCGTGATGCCGACGGCGGTGGCGCTGGCGGTGGACCACTGCTTCCGCCAGGTCGGGCTGCACCGCATCGAGGTGTGCATCCGGCCCGAGAACGGGCCGAGCCGGCGGGTCGTGGAGAAGCTGGGCTTCCGCGAGGAGGGCATGCGGCCGCGCTACCTGCACATCGACGGCGCGTGGCGGGACCACCTCGTCTTCGCGCTGACGGCGGAGGAGGTGCGGGACGGATTGCTGAACCGCTGGCACCGCGAACGCCACGGGCACGCTCCGCCGCAGAAATAGCTTCGGCGCAGGGCGGTCAATGGTCGCCATTGGCAACCAGGATCCGATTGTTCGAATAAAGGTTCGAATATTCGCCGGAGTATCCATAACCTGATCCGAAGAATCACAAAAAAAGTCCGTGATATCAGCCGGATCGTGCGACACACCGGTCCAATTGGCGGATGCCTCCGGCCGTACCCCTCTACGGTGTGGGGTGTGAGCAGCAGCGGCCTCATCTACGCAGTCATCGTGGGGGCCTGGGCCGCCTACTTGGTGCCCATGTGGCTCCGGAGGCAGGACGAGCTGAACGAAGCCCGTCCGACGGAACGCTTCTCCACCGCCATCCGGCTGCTTTCCGGCCGGGCGGGAATGGAGCGCCGTTACGCCAAGGGGCTGCGTGAGCGCGGTGACGAGGAGGCGGAAGCCCAGCACCACGCGGACCCGGACGCCGCGACGGAGAAAGTGAATTCCGTCGACGCCGACGCCCGGGTCAATGCCGTGCCCAGAACCAGGGCGGAACCGCGGGGTGCGAGCGCCGAACGGGCGGACCGCGCCGAGCGCGCCCGGCGCGAACAGCGCCTCCAGGTCCTCGCCCGGCGCCGGCGCACCACCGCGATGCTCTTCCTCGTCTTCACCCTCGGCGCGGTCGTCGCCGCCGTCGGCGGGCTGCGCTACCTCTGGGCCCCGGCGGTCCCCGCGATCCTGCTGAGCGCCTACATCGTGCACCTGCGGGTGCAGGAGCGGCGGCGGTTCGTCTTCACCATGGACCGGCGCCGTGCCGAGACCGCCGCCCGGCGGCTGCGCGAGAACCGCCCCCGGCGCCGCGAACCCGAGGCCGCCGCGGGCTCCGAACCGGACCCCGCGCCACCGGTCTCCCCGCAGGAGGCCGGCCGGCGCGCCCTGGTCGAGCAGACCGACCACGCGGAGTGGGTGGACCAGCAGCGCGAGCGTGAGCGGGGCCCGGCGCGCGGCGACAGTTGGGAGCCGGTCCCGGTCCCGCTGCCGACGTACGTGACGGCCCCCGTGGCCCCCCGGGCCACCGGCCCGGCGTCCCCGGACGCCTGGAGCTCCTCGCGCTCCAGCGCGGCGGAGCCGACGGAACCCCGGCTGCGCGCCCAGCAGCCGCACCAGCAGACGGCGCCCCACGCGGCCGTCCCGGACCCGCGCGCGGACCAGAGGGCGGAGCAGAGGGCGACCCCGCCGACCCCGCGCCGCAGCCGCGACCGCGGCCGCACTCCGCTCTTCGACCAGTACGAGGGCGACGACCGCCCGCGCGCCGCGAACGAGTGACGTGACCTGCGGGACAACGGATTTCCGTGCACCCCGGATGGGGTGCTAATGTTTCACACGTCGCAAGGGCCTGTGGCGCAGTCTGGTAGCGCACCTCGTTCGCATCGAGGGGGTCTGGGGTTCAAATCCCCACAGGTCCACAAACGACAGTTCGCGGGTTGCTCCCGAGAACGTCATGAGATCCCGTCCGGTCGAAAGACCGGGCGGGATCTCGGCGTTTGCGGGGCGGGGGCGTCGCGCCTCCCGTCGACGACCCCGCCATCGACGTCGCCCTCGCCCACCGCCCCGTTCCAGCCGCAGGCCCACCGGCCGTACCGGCTCGCCATGAGCTCGGTGACGGGGTCCATCGCGCGGAACCAGCGCTCGGCGATGACTTCGGGGCCGGGCACCAAGGGCGCGACGAGACGGGCCCATTCCTCCGCCGCGTCGTCGAGGTCCGACGACTTCCAGACGCGGCCCATGCCGCCCGAGGCGATGGGCGCGACCAGTTGGTAGCGACCGCCGCCGACGTCCCCGGCCCGTGTCTCCCGTGTCACTCTGCCTGCCCCCGCTCGGCGTTCGTGTGCCGGGAGCACAGGTGGAGGGCTACGTCGTGCGGTATGAGACCGGGAGTTCGACCAGGCCGCGGGCGCGGGTGGACGGGCGCCACCGGGGGTGCGGGGCGGCCAGGTGCAGCTCGGGGAAGCGGTCGAGGAGGGCGGCCAGGGCGATCTCGGTCTCGGCGCGCGCGAGGGGGGCGCCGAGGCAGTAGTGGATGCCGTGCCCCAGGGCCAGGTGGCCGGAGGCGTCCCGGTCGATGTCGAGCAGGTCGGGGCGGTCGAAGCGGGCGGGGTCGCGGTTGGCGGCGGCCAGGGACAGCAGGACCGTCTCGCCCGCGGGGACGGTGGTGCCTCCGATGGACACGTCGGTCGTCGGGAAGCGGCGGATCGCGACGAGCGCCGGCCCCTCGTGGCGCGCGAGTTCCTCCACGGCCGCCGGGAGCTTCGAGGGGTCCCGGCGCAGCCGTGCCAGCTGCTCGGGGTGGCTCAGGAGGGAGTGGACCGCATTGCCGATGAGCTGGACGGTGTTCTCGTAGCCGGCGATGAGGATGAGGAAGGCGAGCGAGACCAACTCGTCCTCGCTCAGCCGGTCCCCGTCGGTGTCCCGGACGGCGATCAGGTCGGACAGCAGGTCGTCGGCGGGGTGGCGGCGCTTGTGCGCGACGAGTTCGACGAAGAAGGCCAGCATCGCCCCCACCGCCTCCTTGGCGGCCCCGGGGCGGGCGGGGTCCGGGGCGACGAGCGCGTCGGTCCAGGCGCGGAAGTCCGTGCGCCGCTCCTCGGGCACGCCGAGCAGTTCGCAGATGACGGTGATCGGCAGCGGCGCCGCGTAGGCCGGGATCAGGTCCGCGGTGCCGTCCGGGCCGAGGGCGTCGAGGAGGCGGTCGGCGGTCCGGCGGACGGGGGCCCGTAGCTCCGCGACCCGGCGGGGGCCGAAGGCCCGGCCCACGAGCCCCCGCAGGCGGGTGTGGTCGGGCGGATCCATGTTCAGCAGGTTGGCGTCGAGGGCGGGCGGCAGCGAGAAGCCCTGGTAACCGCCGCCCGTGGAGCTCTTCTTGTCGAGGGAGAGCCGCGGATCCGCGAGCGCCGCGCGCACGTCGTCGTAGCGCGTGACCAGCCAGACGGGTCTGCCGCCGGGGCCGGGACCGGGAACGCGGTGCACCGGGGCCGCGTCGCGCAGCTGCCGGTTGGTGGCGTGCGGATCGTCGACGGACTCGCCCTGAAGGTTCATGCGACCCACCCTAGGCGGGCCCCGATCGCCGCCGGGCGGGAGGTCAGCCGCACTGCCAGGTGAAGGCGGCGCGGTCGAAGCGGCGGGCGGCCAGGTCCTCGGGGCGGATCATCCAGTACAGGGCGCCGCAGTCGCCCCACATCATGTCGGCGGCGTCCTCGCTGTCGAACTGGGCCAGCAGCACCCAGCGTTCGACCTCGGCGGGCATCCGCTCGTCGTCCCAGGCGGCTCCGTCGCCCAGGGCGGCGTGGGCGATCTCCATCTCCACCGGGTTCTGCACGGCGTGCGCGTGGCCGCCGATCTGGTGGCCGACGTCGCCGTCGAAGTCCCAGATCGCGTCCAGGAAGGGCTCCTTGCACACCGGGTGGTCGTACGCCTTGCCGAAGGCGGCCCGCGGGGCGAACGCCCGCTGGGTCCTGGGGTGCCAGGGTTCGGTGGCGGTCATCGTCGGCCGGGCCGTCAGGCGCACGACGGGGTACGCGCTCAGCCCGGGCGGGGCCGGGCGCTCCACGGCATCGGCGTCGGCGGGGACGTGGAGCACGCGGGCGCCGGCCTGGCTGTCCGGGTCGTCGGCCAGGACCAGGGCGTCGCCGTCGTCCAGCTGGCCGTCGAAGTAGAAGAACAGCAGGGTCCCGTCGGCGGGGAGCGCGATGTCGAGGTCGTCGGCGGGCAGGGCCGCGCAGTCGACGGAGGCGACGAAGGACAGCGGTCCGTGGCCCTCCCAGGTCGGCCACTCGACGCCGGCCGGGAGCGGCGGCAGTCCGCCGAGCCGGCCGATGACGGCGTCGCCCGTGCCGACCGCCACTTCGAGCCGCACCCCGGGGCGCAACAGCTCCATCCACCGCTCGGCCGCGTCGGCGGGGAGGTGCTGCTGGGCGAGGTCGCGGAAGGCCGCGGTGGTTCCGTGCGTCATGGTTCGATCATGCCGGAGGTCACTGACAGCGGGGCGGGGGCCGTCCCGGTGGCCCCTCGGGGCTCCGCCCCGGACCCCGCGCCTCAAACGCCGGCGGGGCTGGATCGGCTCGGCGGGGTCAGGGGGTCAGTGGCTTGGTCATGCAGCGGCTCGAGTCGTAGGTGCGGTAGTGGCCGAACTTGGTGGGGGCCGGGGTGTAGCCCTCCGAGGCGTAGAGGGCGATGGCTTCCGGCTGCTGGTCGCCCGTTTCCAGGACCATGCGGACGCGGCCCGCGGTGCGGGCGTCCGATTCGAGCCTGGCCAGGATGCGGCGGGCCAGGCCGAGGCCGCGGGCTTCGGGTATGACGTACATCCGCTTCAGCTCGGCGTCGCCGTCCGCGTAGCCCTCCTCGTTCTCGTCCATGGCGCGCCAGCCGCCGCTCGCGACGGGGGCGCCCTGGGCGTCGTAGGCGAGGAGGTAGAGGCCGTTCGGCGGGGCGAACATGGCCGGGTCGAGGGGCGTGACGTCGCCGTCGCCCTCGTAGCGCGCCTGGTATTCGAGCTGGACCTGGTCGTTGAGCTTGACCGCGTCCGGGTGGTCGTACGGCACGGCGCGGAGCTGGATCCCGTGAGGCATTCGAACATCGTACGGCCGTCGCCCGCGGGGGTACGCTGGGGACCGTTTTGTTGTCGTGGGGGCGCGATGTTGTGGAGCTGAGTCTTGATCACTGTGACGTCCGTGAACGTGAACGGCATCCGCGCCGCCGCCAAGAAGGGGTTCGGGGCGTGGCTCGCCGGATCCGGCGCCGACGTGGTCTGCCTCCAGGAGGTCAGGGCCGAGGAGGGCCAGATTCCGGAGGAGGTGCGCCGGCCCGAGGGATGGCACACCGTCTTCGCGCCGGCCGCCGCGAAGGGGCGGGCGGGGGTCGCGCTGTACACGCGGCGCGCGCCCGAGCGCGTACAGGTCGGCTTCGGGAGCGATGAGTTCGACGCCGCCGGGCGGTACCTGGAGATCGACCTCCCCGGGGTGACCGTCGCCAGCCTCTACCTGCCGTCGGGCGAGGCCGGGACCGAGAAGCAGGACGAGAAGTACCGCTTCATGGCGGAGTTCCACACCTACCTCGTCGCGCTCAAGGAGCGCGCCGCCGCCGAGGGGCGCGAGGTGCTGGTCTGCGGGGACTGGAACATCTGCCACCGCGAGGCCGACCTGAAGAACTGGAAGACCAACCGGAAGAACGCGGGCTTCCTCCCCGAGGAGCGCGAGTGGCTCGGGCAGGTCTACGACGGGGCCGGATACGTGGACGTGGTGCGCGCGCTGCAGCCCGAGGGCGAGGGGCCGTACTCCTGGTGGTCCTACCGCGGGCGGGCCTTCGACAACGACGCGGGCTGGCGGATCGACCTGCACGTGGCCACGCCGGGACTGGCCGAGCGGGCCGTCAAGGCGTTCGTCGAGCGCGCCGAGACCCACCCCGAGCGGTGGTCGGACCACGCCCCCGTGACCGTCGTCTACGAGCTGGGCGCGCTGGGCTGAGCCGCGGGGGCCCGCGCCCCCAGGCGCTCCCGGGCCGCCATCAGGCGGTCCATGGCCATCGTCAGCTCCGCCTCGACCACGCTCTTGGCGAGCGGGCGCAGGCGCTCCGTGGCCCCCTCGGGCAGGTGGGTCTCCATCAGCTCGGTGAACAGCGCGGCCAGGTCGTCCGCGTGGGCGCGCACCCGGCGGCCCGTCTCCAGCACGGCGGCCAGCGGGATGCCCTCGCGGACCAGGGCCGAGGACACGTCGAGCAGGTTGCGGCTGACGTGGACGATCTCGTCCCCGTCGGTGGCGAGGTAGCCGAGGTCGAGGGAGGCCGCCAGGTTCTCCGGGGTGACCTCGCCCTCGAAGTAGTCGGCCAGCGCCTGCGGGGTGAGGCGGACCGGGGTCTCCTGGGACCAGCCCATGCCGAGCAGTTCGCCGAGCTGGCCGACGTCGCGGCCGTTCTCGAAGGCCGCCGTCAGCTCGGCGATGCCGCCGAGGGTGTGGCCGCGCTCCAGCAGGGCGGCGATGGTGCGCAGCCGGGCCAGGTGGTGGTCGTCGTACCAGGCGATGCGGCCCTCGCGGCGCGGCGGCGGGAGGAGCTTGCGCTCGCGGTAGAAGCGCAGGGTGCGCACGGTGATGCCGGCCGCCTCGGCCAGTTCCTCCGTGCGGTACTCGCGCGCCGGCTCCGTACGCTCCGCCGGGTCGCCGGAGTCCGGCCCGCCCGTCGCCCCGCCCGTCGGGTCGGCCGTCGGGTCTGCCGCCGGGTCGGTCGTCGGGTCTGCCTCTCGCGCCTCTTTGTCCGCCACAGGCGCACCCTAAGGCGTACCGACGGTAACTTTCCCTTCGCGCCCCCTACCCATGAGTACGGAGCTGCTCTACGCTCCAACCGTGCCAGTGATTGCTGGCGCGATCGTGGGGTGCAGGCTGTGAGTGAAGCGGAAGCGGAAGCGGAGGCGGCGGGCATGGGCGGACACGCGGATGAGCGTGAGCACGTACGGGTGGCGGTGGTCGGGTCCGGTTTCGGCGGGCTCGGAGCGGCCGTGCGACTGCGGCGCGAGGGGGTCACGGACTTCGTGGTCCTGGAGCGCGCGGACTCGGTGGGCGGGACCTGGCGCGACAACGAGTACCCGGGGTGCGCCTGCGACGTGCCCTCGCACCTCTACTCCTTCTCCTTCGCCCCCAACCCCGACTGGCCGCGCACCTTCTCCGGCCAGCCGCACATCCGGGCCTACCTGGAGCACGTCGCCGACACCTTCGGCCTGCGCCCGCACCTCCGGCTGAACACCGAGGTCGAGATGATGCGCTGGGACGCCGAGGCGCTGCGGTGGGAGATCGAGACCTCGAAGGGCGGCTTCACCGCCGACGTGGTGGTCTCCGCGACCGGACCGCTCTCCGACCCCAAGACGCCGGAGGTGCCGGGGCTCGCCGGCTTCCCCGGCAAGGTCTTCCACTCCGCGCGCTGGGACCACGACTACGACCTGCGCGGCAAGCGCGTCGCGATGATCGGGACCGGGGCCTCGGCCATCCAGATCGTGCCCGCCATCGCGCCCGACGTCGAGCGCCTCACCCTCTTCCAGCGCACCCCGCCGTGGGTGATGCCGCGCACCGACCGCGCCATCAGCGCCGGGGAGCGCTGGCTGCACCGCCAGCTGCCCTTCACCCGCGCCGCGCGCCGCAGCCTGCTGTGGGGCATCCGGGAGCTCCAGGTCGGCGCCTTCACCAAGCACCCGAACCGGCTCGGCCTGATCGAATCCCTGGCCAAGGCCAATATGGCCCGTTCCATCAAGGACCCGGCGCTGCGCGCCAAGCTGACGCCGTCGTACCGCATCGGCTGCAAGCGGATCCTGCTGTCGAGCGAGTACTACCCGGCGCTGGCCCGGCCGAACGTGGACCTCGTGGCCTCGGGGCTCAAGGAGATCCGCGGCTCGGTGCTGGTCGCGGCCGACGGCACGGAGACCGAGGTCGACGCGATCGTCTTCGGTACGGGCTTCCACGTCACGGACATGCCGATCGCGGACCGCGTGGTCGGCGTCGAGGGCAGGACGCTGGCGGAGGAGTGGAAGGACGGGATGCAGTCGCTGCGCGGGGCGACCGCGGCGGGCTTCCCGAACTGGATGACGATCATCGGGCCGAACACCGGGCTCGGCAACAGCTCGATGATCCTGATGATCGAGTCGCAGCTGAACTACCTCGCCGACTACGTCCGTCAGCTCGGCCTCCTCACACCGGGCGGCCGCGGCGGCGCGGACGGGCGCACCGCGCTCGCCGCGCGCCCCTCCGCCGTGCACGCCTGGAACCGGCGCGTGCAGGAGCGGATGAAGCGGACCGTGTGGAACACCGGCGGCTGCACCAGCTGGTACCTCGACGCGAACGGGCGCAACACCACCGTGTGGCCGGGGACGACGGGCGAGTTCCGGCGCGAGACGCGGCGGGTGGACCTCGCCGAGTACGAGGTGCTGCGCGGCCGGGGCGTGGGGGTCGGGTCCGCCGCCGCGGAAGTCCCCGCGGAAGTCCCCGTGGAAGCCGTGATCGTGGAAGCCGTGACCGCGGGAACCCTGACCGTGGGCGCCGAAGAGGGCGCCGCGTGAGCGCCCGGCGCACGCCCCACGTCACCACCGGGCCGTACGCGCCCCCGGCGGCGCGGCGCTCCCTGGAGGTCGTCTCCGCCGACGGCTCCCGGCTGCACGTCGAGGTGCACGGCGAGGAGGGCGCCCCCGCCGTGGTGCTGGCCCACGGCTGGACCTGCTCCACCGCCTTCTGGGCCGCGCAGGTCCGCGACCTGGCCGCGACCCACCGGGTGATCGCCTACGACCAGCGGGGCCACGGCCGCAGCCCGGCCGCGCGGGCCTACGGCACGGGGGCGCTCGCCGACGACCTGGTCGCCGTCCTGGCGGCCACCTTGGCCCCCGGGGAGCGCGCGGTGGTCGCCGGGCATTCGATGGGCGGGATGACGGTCATGGCCGCCGCCGGCCGGCCGGAGTTCGACGAGCGGGTCGCCGCGGCGCTGCTGTGCAGCACGGGCAGCTCCCGGCTGGTCGAGGAGGCATTGGTGGTGCCGCTGCGCGCCGGGCGCACCCGGACCCGGATGACCGGCGCGGTCCTCGGCTCGCGCGCCCCCCTGGGGCCGGTCACGCCGGTGGCCCGGAAGGTGCTCAAGTACGCCACGATGGGCCCCGGTTCGGCGCCGGACCGGGTCGAGGCGTGCGCCCGCATCGTGCACGGCTGTCCCACCGGGGTGCGGCACGGGTGGTCGCAGGTGCTCCACGGGCTGGACCTGGACGACCGGCTCGCGCACCTCACCGTGCCGACCGCGGTCATCGGTGGCACGGCCGACCGGCTCACCCCGGTGGTGCACGCCCGCGGGCTGGCCGCCGCGCTGCCGCACTGCGTCGGGCTCACCGAGCTGACGGGCATGGGCCACATGACCCCGATCGAAGCCCCCGAGGCCGTCACGCGCGTCATCCGGGAGCTGGCCGAGCGCTACCTCGCCGGGCCGACCCCGGCCGCGACACCGTCCGCGACCCCGGCCGCGAGTGCGACATCGAGCACGACCCCGCGCACGAAGGACACGAAGGAGAAGACGCCGTGAGCGAGTCCAGGAGTCTGGAAGGCCAGGTCGCCGTCGTCACCGGCGCCGCCCGCGGTGTCGGCGAGCTGCTGGCCCGCAAGCTGTCCGCGCGCGGGGCCCGGGTCGCGCTGGTGGGCCTGGAGCCGGACGCCCTCAAGGAGGTCGCCGACCGGCTGCACACCGACAGCGACCACTGGTACGCCGATGTCACCGACCACGAGGCGATGGCCCGGGTGGCCCAGGAGGTCAAGCAGCGCTTCGGCAAGGTGGACATCGTCGTCGCCAACGCCGGGGTCGCGGCGGGCGGTCCGTTCGCCGACTCCGACCCGGACGCCTGGCGCCGGGTGATCGAGGTCAACCTGATCGGCGGGGCCGTCACGGCCCGCGCGTTCCTGCCCGTGCTGATGGAGAGTCGGGGGTACTTCCTCCAGATCGCCTCGCTCGCCGCGATCACCCCCGCCCCGATGATGACGGCGTACTGCGCCTCCAAGTCCGGGGTGGAGGCCTTCGCGCACTGCCTGCGCGCCGAGGTCGGCTACAAGGGCGTCAAGGTGGGCGTCGGCTACCTGTCCTGGACCGACACCGACATGGTGCGCGGGGCCGATCAGGACGAGGTCATGCGGGAGCTGCGCCAGCGGCTGCCGTGGCCCTCGAACCGCACGTACCCGCTCGGGCCCGCCGTGGACCGGATCGTCGCCGGCATCGAGCGGCGCTCGGCGCACGTGTACGCGCAGTGGTGGCTGCGGGGGATGCAGGGCGTGCGCGGCTACCTGCCGGGTCTGATCGCCTCGGTCGGACAGCGCGAGATGAAGCGGTTCGAGCCGCGGCTGGCCAGTGTGTCGCGGGGGCTGGTGGGCGCGGGCGGAGCCGCGGACGAACAGGAACGCACCAAGCACGCCTGACGCGGATGCGGGAGGGGCGCGACCCGTGGACGGTCGGGTCGCGCCCCTCAGCCGGTGGGTGCCGTGCTCAGCTCGCCGTGCGCGTGATCAGTGCTCGGTGCGCCGCGCTCAGCCCGCCCCGCTCATCGCTCGGAGGCCTCTTCGTAAGGCTGGTCGAAGGCGGCGCGCGCCCGTTCCTTCGCCCGCTCGGAGACCTGGGCCGCTCGCTGGGAGCCTTCGTCCTGCTGCTCCTGCGCGGCTGCCCCGGCCCGCTCGGCCAGCTCCTTCGCCTTGTCCTGGAACTGCTCTCGTATTCCCATGCGAACAGACTTCCACGACCGGATATACCGCGCATTTCGATCAATCGTCCGACCGGGGCGGCAGCTGCGGACGGCGTCGGTCCGGTACGTCCGCGTAGCCGGGCGGCACGGCCGCCGGGTCCTGTTCCAGCAGCTCCAGCGCCAGGTGCACCGCGTCGTCGAGCTGCGCGTAGCGCCCTTCCGCCCAGTCGAGCGGGGTGCGCAGGATCGCCAGGTCCGGTTCCACGCCGTGGTTCTCCACCGACCAGCCGTACTCCGGGAACCAGGCCGCGTTCATCGGGACCGTGATCACCGTGCCGTCCCCGAGGGTGTGACGGCCGGTCATGCCGACCACCCCGCCCCAGGTGCGCTGGCCGACCACCGGTCCCAGGCCCAGGAGTTTGAAGGCCGCGGTGATCATGTCCCCGTCGGACGAGGTCGCCTCGTCGGCGAGCGCGACGATGGGACCGCGCGGCGCGTTGGAGGCGTACGAGACGGGCTGGGCGTTGCGGGTCAGGTCCCAGCCCAGGATCGAGCGGGTCAGCTTCTCCACCACCAGCTCGCTGATGTGCCCGCCCGCATTGCCGCGGACGTCCACGAGGAGCGCGGGCCGGGACACCTCCAGGCGCAGGTCCCGGTTGAACTGGGCCCACCCGGAGCCGCCCATGTCGGGGATGTGCAGGTAACCGCACTTGCCGCCGCTCAGCTCGCGGACCACCGCGCGGCGCTTGGCCACCCAGTCCTGGTAGCGCAGCGGGCGTTCGTCGATGAGCGGGACGATCGCGACCCGGCGGGCACGCCCCTCGCCCTCGGCGGGTTGGAAGGTCAGCTCGACCGTGGTCCCGCCCGCCGCCGACAGCAGCGGGTAGGGGCCGGCCAGCGGGTCCACCGGCCGGCCGTCCACGTGGGTGAGCACCGCGCCCTCGCGGATCCCGGTGCCCGCCAGGGGCGAGCGGGCCTTGGAGTCGGAGGAGTCGCCGGGCAGGATCCGGGCGACCACCCAGGCGCCGTCCCGGGGCACCAGGTCGGCGCCCAGCAGCCCGATGGCGCGCTGGTAGTGCGGCGGGCCCTCGTTGCGGCGGGCGGGGGCGACGTAGGCGTGTGAGGTGCCCAGCTCGCCGAGGACCTCGCGCAGGAGGTCGGCGAACTCGTCCGGGGACGCGACGCTTTCGACCAGGGACCGGTACTGGCGCAGGATGCCGTCCCAGTCGATCCCGCACATCTTCGGTTCCCAGAAGTAGGCGCGGATGATCCGCCCGGCCTCCTCGAAGGCCTGGCGCCACTCGGCGGCAGGGTCCACCTCATGCAGGATCCGGCGCAGGTCGAGGTAGACCGTCGAGTCGCTGTCCCCCGACTCCGTCGCGGGGACGGCGCGCAGGTCCCCGTCGTCATTGACGACGAGGCGGGTCCCGTCGCCGCTGACCGCGAACCAGTCCAGCCCGGAGGCCAATTCGGTCTTGCGCGCCTTGGTGATGTCGAAGTGCTCCAGCGTCGGTTTCCCGCTGGTGTCGGCGGGGTTGGCGAAGGTCTCGCCGAGCGCGCCGGAGATGGGCCAGCGCAACCACACCAGCCCGCCACCGCTCACCGGGTACAGGGCGGAGTACTTGGAGGCGGTCACCGGGAAGGGCGTGACCCGGCTCTCCAAGCCTTCCACCTCCACCGTCACCGCCCCGTCACCCGCATCGGCGTCCCCCTCGACCGGATCGAGTCCGCCCGCCGCCGGGCGCCCGTCCGGCGACAGCGCGAAGGGCGAGGGGGTCGCCGAGGACAGCGGCACCAGGTACGGGCGACAGCCCAGCGGGAAGGACAGGTCCCCGGTGTGCACGTCGTAGACCGGGTCGAAGCCGCGCCACGACAGGAACGCCAGGTAGCGCCCGTCCCGGGTGAAGACCGGGTTCTCGTCCTCGAAGCGGCCGTTGGTGACGTCGACGATGGTCCGCCCGCCGGGACCGGCGATCCGGGCCATCTTGATCTGCCGCAGCGAGCGCCCGATGCCCGGGTGCGACCAGGTCAGCCAGCACCCGTCGGGGGAGAAGGCGAGGTCGGTCACCGGCCCGTTGATCGACCGGATCAGCTCGGTGACCTCCCCGTTGGACTCCTCCGTCGCATCTATGAGCAGGACCCGACCGTCGTTGGAGGCGATCGCGAGCCGCTCCCCGTCCGGGTCCGACACCATCTCCAGCACGCGCCCGAGCGCACCCGAGGCGAGCCGGCGCGGCTCCCGCTCGCCGCTGGCCCGGGGCAGGTAGGCGATCTCGACCGTGTCCTCGCCCTCCGCGTCCGTGACGTAGGCGACCTGCCCGCCGCTGCCCAGCATCTCCGGCATCCGCACCCGCACGCCGGGGGTGTCGGCGATGGTCCGCGCGGGCCCGTCGCGGTGGGTGAGCCAGTACAGGCTGCCGCGCACCACGACCGCGCTGGCCCGCCCGGTGGCGTCCACGGAGAGGGAGTCGACGTGGCTGGCCGCCGGGACCTGGTAGGTGCGCCGCCCCGCGCGCGGGCCGCCGAGGCGCACCTCCAGCTTGCGCGGTACGGAGCCGGGCGCGAGGGAGTCGACGAGCCAGAGGTCGCCCGCGCACTGGTAGACGACGCGGGTCCCGTCGCTGGAGGCGTGGCGCGCGTAGAACCGCGCGTGGTCGGTGTGGCGGCGCAGCCCGGTGCCGTCGGGCAGGCAGGAGTACAGGTTGCCGATGCCCTCGTGGTCGGAGAGGAAGGCGATCCGGCCGTCCACGAACATCGGGGAGTCGAGGTGGCCCTCGATGCCCTCCAGCAGCCGCTCGCCGTGCAGCCACAGCCGTCCGGTGGCGCCGCCGCGGTAGCGCTTCCAGGCGGCGGGTTCGTGCGGGGGTTTGCCGGTCAGCAGCAGGGTCCGGCGCTCGCCGCCGTCCGCCTCCTGGACGGCGATGTCGGACACCGGGCCCCAGGGCAGGCGGCCGCCGGGGCTGCCGTCGGTCGGCAGGCTGTAGGCCCAGGCGAAGTACGAGAAGGGCTGGCCGTGGGAGGAGACGGCCAGGATGTCGCTGCGGCCGTCCTTGTCGGGCGGGGTCCAGCCGCAGACCCGGGTGTCGGTGGAGCCCCAGTGGGTCAGGCGGCGCGCGGGGCCGCCGTCGACGGGGGCGAGATGGATCTCGGGGTCGAGGCTGCGCCAGGTGGTGAAGGCGATGTGGCGGCCGTCCGGGGAGAAGCGGGGGTGGCCGACCCGGGTCCGGTCGACGGTGATCCGCCAGGCCCGGCCGACCGGTTCTCCAGGAGGAACCAAGGGCGCCACCCAAAGATCGTCCTCAGCGGCGAAACACAGCATGTCGTCGTGCAGGTGCGGGAACCGGAGGTACGCGACGTCGTGACTCACCCCCCAATGCTTTCCGCGCCGAGGGGGCCCGGCAACTCGGGCCCGGTAACTCGTACAGGTGATCCCCACGTGCCACGCCGCGTGACGCACACCACTGACTAAGCGAAACGGAACGGTTTCGTTTCGCTAGCGGCCCGGGTATCGTCTGTGGAGTACGAAGTGTGTCCGTTCGGGAAGCGACCGGTGGAAGGACGTGGAAATGACCGAAGAGGTCTTGTCACGACGCAGCCGGATCACCCCCGAGCGGGAGGCCGAGCTGCACGGAGCGGTCCTGGACCTGCTGCGCGAGGTCGGTTACGAAGCGCTCACGATGGACGCCGTCGCGGCGCGCACCAAATCCAGCAAGGCCACCCTCTACCGCCAGTGGGGGAGCAAGCCGGAGCTGGTCGCCAAGGCCCTGCGGTGCACCCAGCCGGTCTCGCTGCGGGACATCGACACGGGCAGCCTGCGCGGCGACTTCGCCGTCATGATCGAGAACTCCGACGACGCCCAGATGGCGAAGGACACCGCGCTGATGCGCGGGCTGGCGCACGCGGTCCACGAGAGTCCCGAACTCCACAAGGCACTGCGCGAACTGCTCGTCGACCCGGAGATCAGTGGTCTCCAGTCGATGTTGCAGCGGTCGGTGGACCGGGGCGAGATCGCTCCCGACTGTCCGGCGCTCGACTTCGTACCCCACATGCTCATCGGGGCGTTCATCGCGCTCCCGCTGATCGAGGACCGCTCGGTGGACCGGGTCTTCCTCGCCGACTTCATCGATGCCGTGGTGTTCCCCGCCCTCGGCGTCTGAGCCAACCCTCTCGACCTTCTCGGCCCTCTCGACCCTTCTTGGCCCTTTCCCGCTGCTCCTGACACGCCGCTCTCGTCGTCGGGCCGGCTCATCACGCCCTGATCCATCACGGATCCATCCCACGACCCGAACGGGAGAACCGCCGACGTGGCCACCTTCCTCTACCGGCTCGGCCGGGGCGCCTTCCGGCGCCGCCGCTTCGTCGCCCTCGCCTGGGTGGCATTGCTCTTCGTCGCCATCTTCGGCGCGGCCAGCGCGGCCGCACCGACCTCCGGATCCTTCTCGATACCCGGAACGGAGGCCCAGAAGGCCTTCGACCTGCTCGACCAGCGCTTCCCCGGCATGTCCGCCGACGGTGCCACCGCCCGCGTGGTGATCAAGGCCCCGGCGGGCCAGAAGGTCGGCGACCCCGCGCACAAGGCCGAGGTCGAGAAGATCGTCTCGGGGCTGAAGTCCGGGCCGGGCGCCGACCAGATCGCCTCGGTCACCGACCCCTTCCAGGCGCAGGCCGTCAGCCAGGACGGTTCCACCGCCTACATCAGCACGAAGTACAAGGTCAGCGGCATGGAGCTGACCGACAAGACCCGTGACGCGCTGAAGGAGTCCGGCAAGGACGCCCAGGCCCACGGGCTGACCGTCGAGATCGGCGGCGACGCGCTGATGACGGCGCCCGAGACCGGTCCCGGCGAGATCGTCGGCGTCGTCATCGCGGCGATCGTCCTGGTCATCACCTTCGGCTCGCTGATCGCGGCCGGACTGCCGCTGCTGACCGCGCTGATCGGCGTGGGCATCGGCGTCTCCTCGATCACCGCGCTCGCCAACGTGCTGGACCTCGGCTCCACCACCTCCACGCTCGCGATGATGATCGGCCTCGCGGTCGGCATCGACTACGCGCTCTTCATCGTCTCCCGCTACCGCGTGGAGCTGGCCGAGGGCCACGAGCGCGACGAGGCCGCCGGCCGGGCCGCCGGAACCGCGGGCTCCGCGGTCGTCTTCGCCGGTCTGACCGTGGTCATCGCCCTCGTGGGGCTGGCCGTCGTCAACATCCCGATGCTCACCAAGATGGGCTTCGCGGCCGCCGGTACCGTGGTGATCGCGGTCCTCGTGGCGCTCACGCTGGTCCCGGCCATCCTCGGCTTCGCGGGTCGCAAGGTGCTGCCCGCCGGTACGAAGAGCAAGCTCTTCGGCAAGGGCAAGGGCAAGGGCAAGGGCAAGGGCAAGCCGGCCCGTACCGCCGCGGACGGCAGCGCCGAGGAGCGGCCGAACGGCGGCACCCGCTGGGCCCGCTTCGTCCTGCGCCGCCCGATCATGGTGCTGCTGGTCGGCGTGATCGGCCTCGGCGCGATCGCGATCCCGGCGACCAGCCTGGAGATGGGCCTGCCCGACGACGGCGCGCAGCCGGTCTCCACCACCCAGCGCAAGGCCTACGACCTGCTCTCCGACGGCTTCGGCCCGGGCTTCAACGGCCCGCTGATGGTCGTCGTCAACGGCGGCCAGAGCCTCGCCGACAGCACGGTCGAGCGGATCAAGAAGCTCGACGGGGTCGTCGCGGTCACCAAGCCCGTCCTGAACGAGGCCGGCGACGCCGCGATCATCACGGTCATCCCGCAGGACCGCCCGTCCTCCGCGAAGACCGAGGACCTGGTCCACGAGATCCGCGCGGGCAGCGACGAGAACGTCTACGTCACCGGCGCGACCGCGATGAACATCGACTTCTCGCAGAAGATGAACGACGCGCTGCTGCCGTACCTGGCGCTGGTCGTCGGCCTCGCCTTCCTGCTGCTGATGCTCGTCTTCCGCTCGATCCTGGTCCCGCTCAAGGCGGCCCTCGGCTTCCTGCTGTCGGTCGTCGCGGCCCTCGGCGCGGTCGTCGCGGTCTTCCAGTGGGGCTGGCTCGGCTCGCTCTTCGGGGTGGAGCAGACCGGTCCGATCATGTCGATGATGCCGATCTTCATGGTGGGCGTCGTCTTCGGTCTGGCCATGGACTACGAGGTCTTCCTGGTCACCCGGATGCGCGAGGCGTACGTCCACGGCGAGCGTCCCGGTCAGGCCATCGTGACCGGCTTCCAGTACAGCGCGCGGGTCGTCGTGGCCGCGGCCGTCATCATGATCGCGGTGTTCTCCGGCTTCATCGGGGCCAGCGAGCAGATGATCAAGATGATCGGCTTCGGCCTCGCGATCGCGGTGTTCTTCGACGCGTTCGTGGTCCGCATGGCCATCGTGCCGGCCGTACTGGCCCTGCTGGGCCACAAGGCCTGGTGGCTGCCGGCCTGGCTGGACCGGATCATGCCCAACGTGGACGTGGAGGGCGAGAGCCTGCGCAAGCACCTCGCCGGTTCCGCCGCCGCCGAGGGCCCGGACGCGGACCGCGAGCTGGTCAAGGTCTGAGTCCCGTCAAGGCCTGGGTCCCGTCGACGCCTGGGTCCCGCCAAGGTCCGAGTCCCGTCAACGTCTCGGTCCCGTCCAGGCCTGGGTCCCGCGCCACGAAGGGCCCGGCCCGCACTCCCGATCAGGGGTGCGGGCCGGGCCCTTCGGCGTATCCGGTGCGCGGGGGCCTAACGGGTGAGGGGTGCGTACGTACGGCGCAGGAAGCGGCGCAGTGCCGCGATGTCGAACTGGACCACCGCGACCCCTTCGGGCGAGTGGAACTCGACGACCGCCTGCACCCGCCCGCACGGCCAGACGCGGACGTCACCGCTGCCGGTCGGGGCCTGGAGGCCGGCCTCCAGCAGGGCGCGGGGGAAGACCCACTCGTTGTCGGTGCCCTCGGGGGAGAGGTCCGCGGGGAAGACGATCCGGACGGCCAGGGGTTCGTCGGGGGTGAAGCGCAGGGCGACGGGGATCTTGCGGTAGAGGGGATCGTCGGTGATCACGCGTGCGGTGACCCGTACCTCGACGGGCTCGACGGGCGTGGCGACGGCGGTCGCGCGGGGATTCTCGGCGGTGGCAGACATCGACCGGTCTCCTCAAAAGCGGAACATATGCGTCCGTATTCACCCCAGAATCGCATATTCCGACGAACATGCGAGACGCCTTTTGTGGTGCGTACGCTCTTGCCAACCCTTTGCAACTGGGCACTACTCTTGAAAGGTTCTCGAACGGCCGGGGAATCCGGCCGTTCACCGCAAGATCACCGCAGGAAGCGGAGCAGCGCCCATGCATGTGCCCGACGGCTTCATCAACGCCCCCGTCTCGATAGCCGCCGGAGTCGCCGCCGCGGGCGCCGTCGCCGTCAGCCTCCGCGGAGCCCGCCGGGAGCTGGACGAGCGCACCGCGCCGCTCGCCGGGCTCGTCGCCGCCTTCATCTTCTCCGTCCAGATGCTCAACTTCCCGGTCGCCGCCGGTACCAGCGGCCACCTCCTGGGCGGTGCGCTCGCCGCGGTCCTCGTCGGCCCCTACACCGGGGTGCTCTGCGTCTCGGTGGTGCTGCTGATGCAGGGCCTCCTCTTCGCCGACGGCGGCCTGACCGCGCTCGGCGTGAACGTCATGAACATGGCCGTGGTCACGGTGATCGTCGCCTACGCCGTCTTCCGCGGCCTGGTCAAGATCCTCCCCGACACCCGCCGCTCGGTGACCGCGGCCGCCTTCACCGGCGCGCTCCTCTCGGTCCCGGCCGCCGCCGGCATGTTCACCCTGCTCTACGCCCTCGGCGGGACCACCGACGTGCCCGTCGGCAAGGTCTTCACCGCGATGGTCGGCGTCCACGTCCTGATCGGCATCGGCGAGGCGGCGATCACCGCGCTCACCGTCGGCGCCGTGCTCGCCGTCCGCCCCGACCTGGTCCACGGCGCGAGCTCCCTGGTCACCCCGCTCAAGCTGCGCGTGGACGGTCGACTCGTCGACGCGCCGGCCGCCGCCCCGGTCCGGACCCCGGCCCCGGCCGCGGCCGCGGCCCGCTCGACCACGAAGGTCTGGGCGACCGGCCTGGTCACCGCCCTGCTGCTGGCCGGGTTCGTCTCCTTCTACGCCTCCGCCAGCCCCGACGGCCTGGAGAAGGTCGCCGCCGACCAGGGCATCGACCAGAAGGTCACGGCGCACGCCGCCTCGGACTCCCCGCTCGCCGACTACGGCGTCAAGGACATCAGCGACGCCCGCCTCTCCGGCGGCCTCGCCGGGGTCATCGGCGTCGGCGCGACCGTCGCGGTCGGCTCCGGCATCTTCTGGGCCGTCCGCCGCCGCCGCGCCGGCGACCACGGCGCCGACGACCGCACCGCCGCGTCCGCGGCGCTCTGACATGGGCGC
This sequence comes from Streptomyces sp. NPDC098789, assembly GCF_044759975.1. Taxonomy (NCBI): domain Bacteria; kingdom Bacillati; phylum Actinomycetota; class Actinomycetes; order Kitasatosporales; family Streptomycetaceae; genus Streptomyces; species Streptomyces sp. NPDC098789. Next base: position 22,634 of record NZ_JBIWAJ010000026.1, on the reverse strand, counting down.
GGGCCACGCCCACAAGCTCTTCCGGCACGGACACACCGCCGTCCACGCGCTGCCACCGCACTGCAAGCTCGCCGCCGCGTTCTGCTTCGTCGTGGTCGTCGTGTCCACCCCGCGCGAGGCGGTGTGGGCCTTCGGCCTCTACGCCGTCCTGCTCGCCGGGGTGGCCGCGGCGGCCAGGATCCCCGCCGCCTTCCTCCTCAAGCGGATGCTGATCGAGGTCCCCTTCGTCGCCTTCGCCGTCCTGATGCCCTTCGTGGCCCAGGGCGAGCGGGTCGAGGTGCTCGGCATGTCGCTGAGCGTCTCGGGCCTGTGGGGCGCGTGGAACGTACTGGCCAAGGGCACCCTCGGCGTCGCCGCGTCCGTACTGCTCGCCTCCACCACCGAGCTGCGGGCGCTGCTGCTGGGCCTCCAGCGGCTCAAGCTGCCGCCGCTGCTCGTCCAGATCGCGTCGTTCATGATCCGCTACGGCGACGTGATCAGCGACGAACTGCGCCGGATGACGATCGCCCGCCGCTCCCGCGGCTTCGAGGCGAGCGGCGTACGGCACTGGGGCGTGCTCGCCAAGACCGCGGGCGCGCTCTTCATCCGCTCCTACGAGCGCGGCGAGCGCGTCTACCTGGCGATGGTCAGCCGCGGCTACGCCGGTTCCATGCCGGTGATCGACGAGGTGAGCGCCACCCGCGCCCAGTGGGCGTACGCGGCCGTGCTCCCGGTGACGGCCCTGGCCGTCTGTCTGATGGGATGGACCCTGTGACCCCAGCCGTTCCCGCCTCCGCCGCCGTTCCCTCCCTTGAGGTGTCCGGCCTCGCCTACGCCTATCCCGACGGGCACCAGGCCCTCTTCGGGGTCGACCTCACCGTCGGGCGCGGGGAGCGCGTCGCGCTGCTCGGGCCCAACGGCGCGGGCAAGACCACGCTCGTCCTGCACCTCAACGGCATCCTGACCGGCGGGGTCGGTTCCGTCACCGTCGCGGGGCTGCCCGTGCAGAAGCGGAACTTCGCCGAGATCCGGCGCCGGGTCGGGATCGTCTTCCAGGACCCCGACGACCAGCTCTTCATGCCGACCGTCCGCGAGGACGTCGCCTTCGGCCCGGCCGCCGCCGGACTGCGCGGCGCGGCGCTGGAGAGCCGGGTGCGGGGCGCCCTGGAACAGGTCGGCATGGCCGACTTCGCCGACCGCCCGCCGCACCACCTCTCCTTCGGGCAGCGCCGCCGGGTCGCCGTCGCGACCGTGCTGGCCATGGAGCCGGAGATCCTGGTCCTGGACGAGCCCTCGTCCAACCTGGACCCGGCCTCGCGGCGCGAGCTGGCCGACGTCCTGCGCTCGCTGGACGTCACCGTGCTGATGGTCACCCACGACCTGCCGTACGCCCTCGAACTGTGCTCCCGCGCCGTGATCCTCAGCGAGGGGGTCATCGCGGCCGACGGGCGCACCCAGGACCTCCTGTGCGACGAGGAGCTGATGCGGGCGCACCGGCTGGAGCTGCCCTTCGGCTTCGACCCGCGCTCGGTGTCCGTGGCATAAGCACGGATGCTCGGGCGTTGCACCGCTCGTGAACATTCAGGGTGAGGTGGCGGACGGCTTCGAGCCGGTCCGGGACGCTTTCGTGCGCAACTTCGAGGCGCTCGGGGACCGGGGTGCGGCCGTCGCCGTCTACCGCGACGGGCGCAAGGTCGTCGACCTGTGGGGCGGCGTCCGGGACGCCGACGCCACCGGCGCGGACGCGGCCCCCTGGGAGCGGGACACCGCGCAGATCGTCCGCTCCGCCACCAAGGGCGTCGCCGCCGCCGTACCGCTGCTCCTGCACCAGCGGGGGCTGCTCGACCTGGACGCGCCGGTGGCGGAGTACTGGCCCGAGTTCAAGGCGGGCGGCAAGGAGCGGGCCCTGGTCCGCGACCTGCTCTCGCACCGTACGGGCATACCGGCGCTGGACCGCCCGCTGAGCCCCGCCGAGGCCACCGACGGGAGCTCGGGGCCGCGCGCCGTCGCCGAGCAGAGCGCCTTCTGGGCGCCCGGTACGGAGCACGGCTACCACCCCCACACCTTCAGCTGGCTGCTCGGCGAGCTGGTGCTGCGGGTCACCGGGGCCTCGCTGGGCAAGTGGCTGGCCGAGGAGGTAACCGGGCCGCTCGGGCTGGACTTCTGGATCGGGCTGCCGGAGGCGGCGGCGCACCGGGTCGGGCGGAGCGCGGCGCTGGAGGCGCCGCGGACCACGGGCGGGCTGCGGACCCGACCCAAGCGGAACGTCTCCGAGGCCTACGCCGACCCCGACTCCCTCACGCGGCGCGCCTTCGCCGCGATCAGCCCGCTGCCGGACGAGAACGACCCCGGCTACCGGGCGGCCGAGCTGCCCGGGTCCACGGGGATCGGCACGGCCCGTGCGCTGGCCGGGTTCTACGCCGCCACGCTCGGCGAGGTCGACGGCCGGCCCCGGCTCTTCACCCCGGAGACGGTGGCGCTGGCGGGGCGGGAGCTGTCCGCGGGGCCGGACCGGGTGCTGGTGGTCAACACGCGCTTCGGGCCGGGGTACATGCTGCACGGGCCGGCTTCGCCGCTGCTGTCCCCGGCGTCCTTCGGGCACCCCGGGCGGGGCGGCTCCCTGGGCTTCGCCGACCCCGAGTCGGGGGTCGCCTTCGGCTACGTCACGAACGCCCTGGCCGCCTCTGTGACGGCCGACCCCCGAGCGCAGGCCCTGGTCCGCGCGGTCCGTTCGACCCTGTAACCGCGCCTCAACCGCCGGCGGGCCGGCTTCGTGGTGCCCCGGGGTCGCGCCTCAATCGCCGGCGGGGCTGGAGTGGGCCAGATCAAGCCCGCCCGGGCCGCATCAAGTCCGCCCGGCGTTTGAGGGCACCTGCCCGGAGGGCACACGGTCCGCACTCGGCGGCTTCGCCCGGGGTCGCGCCTCAAACGCCGGCGGGGCTGGAGTGGGCCGGAGTGGGCCTTATCAAGCCCGCCCGGCGTTTGAGGGCACCTGCCCGGAGGGCACACGGTCCGCACCCGGCGGCTTCGCCCGAGGTCGCGCCTCAAACGCCGGCGGGGCTGGATGCGGGCCTTATCAAGCCGGCCCGGCGTTTGAGGGCACCGCCGGGCGGGCTAGCCGGCGTTCAGGACGCGGGCCACCAAGGGGCCCGCCGCGTCGACGCCATGGCCCCCGGACTGGACCATGGCCGCGGCCGCCACGTCGTCGCTGAAGCCGGTGAACCAGCTGTCCGGGCTGCCCGCACCGTCGACCTCCGCCGAGCCGGTCTTGGCCCCCTTGTCCCCGCCGACCGAGGACATCACCTTGGCCGCCGTACCGCTGGCCGCGGTCTGCCGCATCATCTGGACCAGCTGGCGCGAGGTCCCGGACCGCATCTGCCGCTCGGCCCGGGCCAGTACGCGCTCCCCGACGCCCTCCTCGACGATCACCGGCTGGTGGAAGGCCCCCGTCTTCGCCGTCGCCGTGACGGAGGCGACGTTCAGCGGGCTCATCCGCACCCGGCCCTGGCCGATGTACGCGGCGGCCGCCTCGGGCCCCGAGGCCGCCGGCACGTCACCGTCGAAGACCGGGACGCCCGCCTTCCACTCCAGCCCGAGCCCGAAGACCTGGCGCGCCTCGTCCGCCAGCGCGGACTCGTCGCCGACGGCCTTCATCTGGCCGATGAAGGCCGTGTTGCACGACACGGCGAAGTCGGTCGCGAAGCTCGCGCCCTTGAGCTCCATGTTCTCCAGGTTGTGGAAGGACCGGCCGCCCCCGGAAACGGTCTTGGGACACTCCACCGGCTTGTCCGCGCTCACCACGCCCCGGTCGATCAGCATCGCGGCCGTCAGGACCTTCAGCGTGGAACCGGGTGCCCGGGTGCCGAGGAGGGCCGCGTCGAAGCCGTCCGCCCGGTTGTTGGCGACCGCCAGGACGTGCCCCGTGCTCGGCTGGACCGCGACCACCGAGGACTCCGGGTAGGCCGCGACCGCCTTCTCGGCGGCCGCCTGCACGTCCGCGTCGAGCACGGTCTTCAGCAGGCCGGGCTCACCCTCCGCCAGCGTGAGCAGGACCCGCTTGGGCGCGTCCCGCGCGGCCGGTTCGATCCAGGTCTCGACGCCGGGCCTGCCGCCCACCGTCTGCCCGTACGTCTTGCGCAGCTGTTCCAGCACCGGCTTCAGCGAGGGGTACTTCTGCGCCGTCAGCTCCTGGCCGTCCCGGTCCACGGCCTTGACCGGCGGGACGGCGGGAGCGCCCGTGCGCAGCTTCTCGTCCCGCTGGAGCTGCGGGTGGAGCACCGAGGGCTGCCAGTCGACGAGCGCCTTCCCGGTGGTCAGCCCGCGGACCACGGTCAGCTTGGACTCGTACGCGAGGGGCTTGGTGACCCCCTCGAAGGTGATCTCGGCCGCGACCGTGAAGGGGACGGTGGTCCCCGTCGGAGTGCCGGGGGTGATGACGGCCTTCGACACGTACGCCTTGGTCCTGAACTCGCCCACCGCGGGCTGCGCGAGCGCCGGATTGTTCGTCAGGTCCGCCGCGGCCCGCTCGTCCCCGGCCGCCCACGCCGTCAGGAACGCCTTGGCCGCCCGGGCGGTCTCCTCGGCGTCGGGCGGCCCGGTCCGGCGCTCCGCCCGGGTCGCCGTTCCCCCGTCCGCCGAGCCGCCTTCCTCCCCGCCGACCAGCGCGTACACCCCGTACCCGGCCGCCCCGACCATGGTCAGGAACACCCCGCCGACGATGGCACCCTTCGCCGCCCCGTTCATACAGCCCCCTCCCCAGGAGTAACTTCTGTCTGAACATGCTCAATGGGCGAGACCCGACTGTCCAGCCGCCGCCGGCGCTACACCCAGGTGTCCAGCCACATGCGGCCGCGCCAGGAGTCCATCGGGATGGACTGGCCGGTGTAGATGGGCCAGAAGTAGATGAAGTTCCACACGATCAGCAGGACCAGGACGCCCGCGCCGATCGCGCCCACCGCCCGGCGGCGTTCCGAGGAGCCCGCCGGGCCCAGTAGGGCGCCGATCATCATCGCCACCGCCAGGCACAGGTACGGGACGAAGACGACCGCGTAGAAGTAGAAGATGGTCCGCTCCTGGTAGTTGAACCAGGGCAGCAGACCCGCGGCCAGCGCGCAGGCGATCGCGCCGGCCCGCCAGTCGCGGCGGAAGAGCCAGCGCCACAGCACGTACAGCAGGGCGAAGCAGCCCGCCCACCACAGCAGCGGGGTGCCCATCGCCAGGACCTCGCGGGCGCACTTGCCCACCGCGGTCGTCGGGCAGCCGTCGGTGCCGGGGGCGGGGGACTCGTAGTAGTACGAGACCGGGCGGCCCAGGACCAGCCAGCTCCAGGGGTTGGACTGGTAGGTGTGGCCCGAGGTCAGGCCCACGTGGAAGTCGTAGACGGCCGTCTCGTAGTGCCACAGGCTGCGCAGCCACTCCGGCAGGAAGGACATCGAACTGCCCTGGTCCTGGGTGCGCGCCCAGTCGCGGAAGTAGCCGCCCTTGCCGTTGTCCGGGCTCAGGATCCAGCCCGTCCAGGAGGCCAGGTACACCGCGACCGCCACCGGCACCGTGGAGAGGAAGCCGGGCAGCGCGTCCCGGCGCAGCATCGAGGCGTACGGGGTGCCCGCGCCCGCGACGCGGCGCGCGGAGGCGTCCCACAGCACGGTCAGCACGCCGAAGAAGGCGAGGACGATCAGGCCGTTCCACTTGGTGCCGAAGGCCAGGCCGAGGCAGACCCCGGCGAGGATCCGGTACGGGCGCCAGCCCAGCTTCAGCGTCTCGGCGATCCGTGGATCGGGCCGGGTACGGCCCTCGTCGTCGACCGGTAGCGCGGCCGCGAGTCTGGCCCGGGCCTTGTCACGGTCGATCAGCAGCGCCCCGAAGGCGGCGAGCACGAAGAACATCAGCACCAGGTCGAGCAGCGCGGTCCGGCTCATCACCAGGTGCAGGCCGTCCACCGCCAGCAGGGCGCCCGCCAGGCAGCCCAGGAAGGTGGAGCGGAACAGCCGCCGCCCGATCCGGCACAGCATCAGCACCGACAGGGTGCCGAGCAGCGCGGTCATGAAGCGCCAGCCGAAGGGGTCGAAGCCGAACATCCACTCGCCGAGCCCGATCACCCACTTGCCGACGGGCGGGTGCACGACGTACCCCGGGTCGCTCGGCAGCACGACCCCGTCCGGGTTCGCCAGGATCGCCTTGTCGATGTCCTTGGGCCAGCTGGCCTCGTAGCCCTGCTGGATCGTGGCCCAGGCGTCCTTCGCGTAGTACGTCTCGTCGAATATCACCGCCTTCGGGGTGCCCAGGTGCACGAACCGCAGCACCCCGGCCACCAGCGCCACCAGCAGCGGACCGGCCCACGCCAGTACCCGCAGCCAGGTCACGGTCGCGGCGGCGGGCACGCCGAGCGCCGTCCACAGCGCCACCGAGGGCTTCGCGTACGGCGGCACCAGGCGGCTGCGGACATCGGCGCGCGGTCCCGCACCGCCGCCCGGCCCGCCCGGCGGCGCGTAGCCGAAGCCGCGCAGGCGGCGCAGCCAGGTCGGCGGCTCGTTCTCGCCGCCACCGGGCGGCGCGGGCGGGGCCCCGGCGGGGCTGGGTTGCGGCGTCGCGGTACTGGTCACCGGGTCATCGTAGGGAACAGCGCTGTGCGAACCCCAGTAGCGGGGGCGACCGGGTCGATCAAGGGGGGAGTGGCCGGGGCACGGGGCCCCGGGCTGAGAGGATGTGCGGGTGACCACTGCGCAGCCCCGAGGTACCGAAGCCACCCACCCGACCACCGACGCGGCGGGCGTGCTCGTCCTCGCCGGCACCCCGATCGGGGACCTCGCGGACGCGCCGCCCCGGCTCGCCACCGAGCTGGAGCGGGCCGACGTGATCGCCGCCGAGGACACCCGGCGGCTGCGCCGGCTGACCCAGGGCCTGGGCGTGCACACCACCGGTCGCGTCCTCTCCTACTTCGAGGGCAACGAGTCCGCGCGCACCCCCGAACTGGTCGAGGCGCTCCTCGCCGGCTCCCGGGTCCTCCTCGTGACGGACGCGGGCATGCCGTCGGTGTCCGACCCGGGCTACCGGCTGGTCGCCGCCGCCGTGGAGAAGGACATCAAGGTGACGGCCGTGCCCGGCCCGTCCGCCGTCCTGACCGCGCTGGCCATGTCCGGGCTGCCGGTGGACCGCTTCTGCTTCGAGGGCTTCCTGCCGCGCAAGGCCGGCGAGCGGCTGAGCCGGCTGCGCGAGGTCGAGGGGGAGCGCCGCACCCTCGTCTACTTCGAGGCCCCGCACCGCCTCGACGACACCCTGGCCGCGATGGCGGAGGTCTTCGGACCCGACCGGCGGGCCGCCGTCTGCCGCGAGCTGACCAAGACCTACGAAGAGGTCAAGCGGGGCGGCCTGGCCGCGCTCGCCGAGTGGGCGGCCGAGGGCGTCCGTGGCGAGATCACGGTGGTCGTCGAGGGCGCGCCCGCCGCGGCGCCCGGTGACGTCGACGCCGACGAGCTGGTGCGCAGGGTGCGGGTGAGGGAGGAGGCGGGGGAGCGGCGCAAGGAGGCCATCGCGGCCGTCGCCGCCGAGGCCGGCGTACCCAAGCGCGAGGTGTTCGACGCGGTGGTCGCGGCAAAGAATGCGGCACAAAAGGTGCCGTAAGTCGGTAAAGAGCTAGGCTGAAAAGCAAAGCTCAGACCGGGCACAGGGCGTTTTGGGCATGCCTTGCCCAAAGGCCGTCCAACACTGGACAGGGCCTGATGCGCTCCCGCCGGAACAGGCGTCCACTGGTGAGTGAACTACCAGCGGACAAGAGGAGCTGGCATGAGTGAGATCGCAGACACCCCGGTTCCCGCGGCCCCGCCGGTCGCGACCGCACCGACCGTCGCCGCCGTCAGGACCACCCCGCCGCCCGTACGCACCGCTCGCGAGGCGTACTCCTTCGCCTGCATGAAGTGCGGGTACGGCTGGGAGCAGGCGTACGAGATCGAGCACCACGTGGACGGCAGGGGTCAGCCGTTCATCGTCTACACGGTCAAGGGCGGCGAACGGGTCCCGTCCCCGCTGTCCAACCCCACCTGCATGAACTGCGGTGGGCACGTGGTGCGGATCATGCGGGAGGGGCAGGTGTCCTCGGTCCTCGGCATGCTCGACCAGCTCCACCACCACCATCACCGGGCCGCTCCGGCGCGGATGCCGAAGCCGCGCAAGGTCTCCCGGCTGCACGATGCTCCCGGGCCGGTCGCGATCGACCCCGATGCGGGGGGCGGGGGCGGGGGCCTGCTGGGCCGCCTGTGGCGGCGGATCCGCGGGGCCTGAGCCCTCCCGGGCGGGCTTGGGTGGGGGCTGCCGCGGCCGCTGGGTGCGGGTCGTGTGCCCTCCGGGCGGGTGCCCTCAATCGCCGGGCGGGCTTGATTGGGTCCGCCCCGGCCCGGGCGGGCTTGATGGGCCTCCGGCCCCGCCGGGGCATGGGGGGGCTACCCGGCCCCGCCGGGGCATGGGGCGCGGCCCATAGGATCGGCCGTATGAGTGCCAGCCCCGCCATCTCGTCCAGTTCCCGTCGCAAAGACGATGACCGGGACACGCCGCCGCCGCTCCCGGAGCCCCTCCGGGTCGCGGTGGCGGACTCCCACACCCACCTCGACATGCAGCGCGGCACCGTCGAGGAGGCGTTGCGCAAGGCCGCCTCGGTGGGCGTCACCACGGTCGTCCAGGTCGGCTGCGACGTGAAGGGCTCCCGCTGGGCGGCCGAGACCGCCGCCGCGTACGAGAACATCCACGCGGCGGTCGCCCTTCACCCGAACGAAGCCCCCCGCATCGTCCACGGGGACCCAGGGGGCACCTCCCAGCCCCCTGGGGCTGGGGGAGGCTGGTCCCGCCAGGGCGCCCGGCCCGGCGGCGGTGAGGCGGCCCTGGACGAGGCCCTCGCCGAGATCGAGGCGCTGGCCGCCCTCGACCACGTCAAGGCGGTCGGCGAGACCGGGCTCGACTACTTCCGCACCGGACCCGAGGGCATGGCCGCGCAGGAGCGTTCCTTCCGCGCGCACATCGAGATCGCCAAGCGCCGCGGCAAGGCGCTCGTGATCCACGACCGCGAGGCCCACGCCGACGTCCTGCGCGTGCTGCGGGAAGAGGGCGCGCCCGAGCGGACCGTCTTCCACTGCTACTCCGGCGACGCCGAGATGGCCCGCGAGTGCGCGGCCGCCGGCTACTACATGTCCTTCGCCGGGACGGTCACCTTCAAGAACGCGGCGGCGCTGCGGGAAGCGGTCGCGGTCGCCCCGGCCGAGCTGCTGCTGGTCGAGACGGACGCGCCGTACCTGACCCCCGCGCCGTACCGCGGACGGCCCAACGCGCCGTACCTGATTCCGCTCACGGTCCGTGCGATGGCCGCGGCCCGCGGCATCGACGAGGACGCGATGGCCACCGCACTGGCGGCGAACACGGCCCGCGCCTTCGCCTACTGACCCCCGATCGACCCGCACCCGGCGACACGCTGGGTAGCGGGTCGACTTTGTTGCGTGACGAACGCTCCGCTAGGGTGCCGTGCCCGAACCAACGGGACCGGACCAGTGGAGCGAGCGTCGTGAGCGATACCCAGGGCGGCCACCGCCGTGGCGGCCGGGACGAGCCGGACGCAGCGGCACCCGCGGGCTGGCTGGACTCGGCGCTGTCCGCCGACCCGCCTCCCGCCCCGGACGAGCGGGACGCGGCCGTCCCGGCCCCCCGCGCCGGTGAGCGGCGGGCCGCGCGCCGGCGCAAGGCCGACGGCCCCACGGGGCGCCGGGCCCGCGGCCGGTCCCCCCTCCCGGCGGCGCCGCCGGGTGGAGCGGCCGTCGGCACGGCCTGGCCGGACGCGGACGTCGGTGCCGGCGCCGACGTCGGTGCCGGAGCCGACGGCGACGGCTCCTTCGGCCCGGACCTCGCCCTGGAACTGGGCCTGGAGCTGGACCTCGTAGAGCTCGAACGCGACCTGGACCGGGACTTCGCACGCGACCTCGACCTCGACTACGGCGGGGACCCCGACTACGGCCCCGGCCCCGGCCCCGGCCCCGGCTACGACCCCGACCACGACGGCGCCCCCGACTTCGGTCGCGGCCCCGGCCTGGACCTCGGCCCCGGCTTCGACCCGGCCCCCGCCCCCGCCCCCGGGGGCTGGCCCGAGCCGTTGCTCCCCGCCCCCGCCCGGCCGGAGGGCACGGGCACCCCGCCCCGCCCCGAGCCCGGCGGATCCCGGCGGGCCGGACGCGGCGGGGCCACCGCCACCCGGGCGCGCCGGGGCACCAGAGCCGGGCGCGGCACCGCCAGCTGGCGCCGGATCGTCCCGCAGGCCCTGGTCGTCGCCTTCCTCGCCGGCGGCACCTCCGCCTTCGTCGCCGCCGACAAGGCGGTCCGCCTCACCGTGGACGGCGTGCCCCGCACCCTGCACACCTTCGCCGACGACGTCGACGAGCTGCTCGACGCGGAGGGCCTGGGCGTCGGCGCCCACGACCTGGTCGCCCCGGCCCGCACCACCGCCCTCGACGACGGCGACGAGATCGTCGTCCGCTACGGCCGTCCCCTCCAGCTCACCCTCGACGGCCAGCGGCGCCAGGTGTGGACCACCGCCGCCACCGTGGACGGCGCGCTGCGCCAGCTCGGCGTCCGCGCGGAGGGCGCGTACCTCTCCGCACCCCGCACCGCCCCCGTACCGCGCCGCGGCCTCACCCTGAACGTGCGCACCGAACGCAGCGTCACCTTCATGGCCGACGGCCGCGAACGCACCATCCGCACCAACGCCGCCACCGTCCAGGAGGCCCTGGACCAGGCCGGGATCACCCTGCACGCCCAGGACACCACCTCCGTGCCGGCCGCCTCCTTCCCCCGCGACGGCCAGACCGTCACCGTGCTGCGCATCACCGGTACCCGCGAGGTCCGCGAGGAGCGCATCCCGTTCGAGATCGAGAAGGTGAAGGATCCGGAGCAGTTCGCCGGGACCGAGGTCGTCGAGCGCGTCGGGCGGCCCGGTGCCCGCCGGGTCACCTACAGCCTGCGCACCGTCAACGGGGTCCGGCAGAAGCCGCGCCGGATCGCCGAGGAGACCCTGCGCGAGCCGGTGACCCAGCTGGTCAAGGTCGGCACCAGGCCGCTGCCGAACTCGGTCGCCGGGGCCGACGGCCTGGACTGGGGCGCGTTGGCCCAGTGCGAGTCCGGCGGGCGGGCCGCGGCCACCGACGCGTCCGGCACCTACGGCGGGCTCTACCAGTTCGACGTCCAGACCTGGCAGAGCCTCGGCGGCACCGGCAGCGCCCAGCAGGCGCCCGGTGCGGAGCAGACCTACCGGGCCAAGAAGCTCTACGTGCAGCGGGGGGCGAGTCCGTGGCCGCACTGCGGCCGTAGGCTTTACCGGTGAGCACCGCAGAGCACGACACCGCAGAGCACGGCAACGAGAAGCACGACGGCGAGCAGTCGCCGGAGGTCACCCCGGCGCAGGGGGGCGACGCGCTGTTCGGCGCGGCCGACATCCGGGAGCTGGCGAGCGTACTCGGGGTCCGGCCGACGAAGCAGAAGGGGCAGAACTTCGTCATCGACGCCAACACCGTGCGCCGGATCGTGCGCACGGCCGAGGTGCGGCCCGACGACGTCGTCGTCGAGGTCGGTCCCGGCCTCGGCTCGCTGACGCTGGCGCTGCTGGAGGCCGCGGACCGGGTCACCGCCGTCGAGATCGACGACGTGCTGGCGGCCGCGCTGCCCGCGACCATCGAGGCCCGGATGCCCGCGCGCGCGGACCGCTTCGCGCTGGTGCACTCCGACGCGATGCTCGTGAAGGAACTGCCCGGCCCGGCGCCGACCGCGCTGGTCGCCAACCTGCCGTACAACGTGGCCGTGCCGGTGCTGCTGACGATGCTCGACCGCTTCCCGACCATCGAGCGGACGCTGGTCATGGTGCAGGCGGAGGTCGCCGACCGGCTGGCCGCCAAGCCCGGCAACAAGGTCTACGGCGTGCCTTCGGTCAAGGCCGCCTGGTACTGCGACGTCAAGCGCGCCGGGTCCATCGGGCGCAACGTCTTCTGGCCCGCGCCGAACGTCGACTCCGGCCTGGTCTCCCTGGTCCGGCGGGCCGAGCCGGTCAAGACCACCGCCACCAAGCGCGAGGTCTTCGCCGTGGTCGACGCCGCCTTCGCGCAGCGCCGCAAGACGCTGCGGGCCGCGCTGGCCGGCTGGGCCGGCTCCGCCGCGGGCGCCGAGAGCGCCCTGGTCGCGGCCGGGATCTCGCCGCAGGCCCGTGGCGAGGGCCTCACGGTCGAGGAGTTCGCGCGGATCGCGGAGAACAAGCCGGTGCACGAGCAGGCGGCGTTGTGACCGGCGCCGGGACCGGTGCTGCGACCGGTGCCGCGACCGGTGCCGCGACCGGTCTGCCGGAGGCCGCCGGCGTCACGGTCCGCGTGCCCGCGAAGGTCAACGTGCAGCTGGCGGTGGGCGCGGCCCGCCCCGACGGCTTCCACGACCTGGCCAACGTCTTCCTGGCCGTCTCCCTCTACGACGAGGTCACGGTCACCCCGGCCGACGCCCTCACCGTCAGCTGCTCCGGTCCCGACGCCGACCAGGTCCCCCTGGACCGGACGAACCTGGCGGCGCGGGCCGCCGAGCTGCTCGCCGCCCGGCACGGCCTGGACCCGGCCGTCCACATCCACATCGCGAAGAACATCCCCGTCGCGGGCGGCATGGCGGGCGGCAGCGCGGACGGCGCGGGCGCGCTCCTCGCCTGCGACCTGCTGTGGGGCCTGCGGAGCACGCCGGCCGAGCTGCTGGGGATCTGCGCCGAGCTCGGCAGCGACGTCCCCTTCAGCCTGGTCGGCGGCGCCGCGCTCGGCACCGGACGCGGCGAGCAGCTCGCCCCGCTGGAGTCCGGGATCTTCCACTGGGTCTTCGCCGTGGCGGACGGCGGCCTGTCGACCCCGGCGGTGTTCCGCGAGTTCGACCGGCTGGCGGCCGAGGCCGGTACGGACATCCCCGTGCCCGAGGCTTCGCCGCGGCTGCTGGCCGCGCTGGCCGCCGGGGACCCGGACGCGCTGGCCGCCACCGTGGTCAACGACCTCCAGCCGGCGGCGCTCTCGCTGCGCCCGCAGCTGGGGCGGACGCTGGACGCGGGTCTGGGGGCCGGGGCGCTGGCCGCCCTCGTCTCGGGCTCCGGGCCGACGACCGCCTTCCTGGTGCGGGACCCCGAGTCCGCGGCGAAGGTCGCCGGGGCGCTGGCCGCCTCCGGCACCTGCCGGACCACCCGCGTGGCCACCTCCCCGGCCCCGGGCGCCACCCGGCACTGAGCCCGACCGGGCGCGCGGGGGCCCGTACGACCGGCCGCGCGGGGGCCCGTACGGACTCCCGCGCGGCCCCCGCGCACCCGCGCGGGCGCTCGCGCAGCGGTCGGGTCCGGCCGGGAAGGTTAGGGTGGGGGGCTGATCCACCCCTTTCCCTGGAGCGCGTCTGATGGCCGTCAATCTGGTCAATGTCGAGGCAGTCAGCAAGGTGTACGGAACCCGTGCCCTGCTCGACGGCATCTCCCTCGGCGTGTCCGAGGGGGACCGGATCGGCGTCGTCGGACGCAACGGCGACGGCAAGACCACCCTCATCCGGATGCTCGCGAAGCTGGAGGAGCCCGACACCGGTCGGGTCACCCAGAACGGCGGACTGCGGATGGGCGTGCTCACGCAGCACGACTCCCTGGACCCCGCCGCCACCATCCGCCACGAGATCATCGGCGACATGGCCGACCACGAGTGGGCGGGCAACGCGAAGATCCGCGACGTGCTGACCGGCCTCTTCGGCGGCCTGGGCCTGCCCGGCTTCGAGCACGGCCTGGACACCGTCATCGGCCCGCTCTCCGGTGGCGAGCGCCGCCGGATCGCGCTCGCGCAGCTCCTGATCGCCGACCAGGACCTGCTCGTCCTCGACGAGCCCACCAACCACCTCGACGTCGAGGGCATCTCCTGGCTGGCCCAGCACCTCCAGGCCCGCCGCTCCGCGCTCGTCTGCGTGACCCACGACCGGTGGTTCCTCGACCAGGTCTGCACCCGCATGTGGGACGTGCAGCGCGGTGACGTGCACGAGTACGAGGGCGGCTACAGCGACTACGTCTTCGCCCGCGCCGAGCGCGACCGGATCGCCGCCACCGAGGAGTCCAAGCGGCAGAACCTGATGCGCAAGGAGCTGGCCTGGCTGCGCCGCGGCGCCCCCGCCCGCACCTCCAAGCCGCGCTACCGCATCGAGGCGGCCAACGAACTGATCGCCGACGTGCCGCCGCCGCGCGACACCAGCGCGCTGATGAAGTTCGCCAACGCGCGCCTGGGCAAGACGGTCTTCGACCTGGAGGGCGTCACCGTCCAGGCCGGCCCCAAGACCCTGCTCCAGCACCTGACCTGGCACCTCGGCCCCGGCGACCGGGTCGGCCTGGTCGGCGTCAACGGCGCGGGCAAGACCTCGCTGCTGCGCGCGCTCGCCACGGCCGCCCGCACCCAGGGCGACGAGCAGCCCGCGGCCGGCAAGGTGACCGTCGGCAAGACGGTCCGCCTCGCGTACCTCTCGCAGGAGGTCGGCGAACTCGACCCGTCCCTGCGCGTCCTGGAGGCCGTACAGCGCGTGCGCGACCGGGTCGACCTCGGCCAGGGCCGCGAGATGACCGCGGGCCAGCTGTGCGAGCAGTTCGGCTTCACCAAGGAGAAGCAGTGGACGCCGGTCGGCGACCTCTCCGGTGGCGAGCGCCGCCGGCTGCAGATCCTGCGCCTGCTGATGGACGAGCCCAACGTCCTCTTCCTCGACGAGCCCACCAACGACCTCGACATCGAGACCCTGACCCAGCTGGAGGACCTCCTCGACGGCTGGCCCGGGTCGATGATCGTGATCTCCCACGACCGGTTCTTCATCGAGCGCACCACCGACACCGTGATGGCGCTGCTCGGCGACCAGAGCCTGCGGATGCTGCCGCGCGGCCTGGACGAGTACCTGGAGCGCCGGAAGCGGATGATCGCCGAGGCGGGGCCCGCGCCCGCCCCGGTCGCGGTCAAGGAGAAGACCTCCTCGGGCGACGCGCGCGCCGCGAAGAAGGAGCTCCAGAAGATCGAGCGTCAGCTCAACAAGATGTCGGACCGCGAGACGAACCTGCACGCGCAGATCGCGGAGAACGCCACCGACTTCGACAAGGTCGCCACGCTCGACGCGGAGCTGCGCGAACTCATCACAGACCGGGACGAGTTGGAAATGCGCTGGCTGGAGCTGGCCGAGGACGCGTAGGTTCCGCCTCAGCCGGGCACCAACTGGCCGGATAACGACCACGTCACGGGCCGGTCCTCCCTTGGGCACAGGGGCTGGACCGGCCCGTCCGGCGTGCGCCCGCAGTGATAGAAAGGGCATCCCCCACGCCCGACCGACCCCGAAGGTACCGCTGATGACCGAGCCGCCGAGTCCGCCGACGCCGCCGAACCAGCCAGCTGTACCTCCCGGTTACGGACACCTGCCCGGCCCGCCGCCGCCCTCCGCGTACGGCTTCCCGCCGCAGGGCGACAACCCGTACGCGCAGGCGCCGCCGCAGCAGCCCGGCCAGCAGCCGCCGGCCCCGCAGGGCCCGTTCGGCCAGCAGCCGCAGCCCGGATACGGATATCCGCAGCCCCCGACCACGCCGATCGGGATGCCGCCCACCGGGCCGACCCGGCCCCGCGGCCGGACGCACCTCCTGGTCACCGCCTCCGTGGTGGTCACGCTGGTGCTCGGCACCGGCGCGTACTTCGCCTTCGCCGGCGATGACGGCGACGACAAGAAGCCGGCCGCGGCCGGCAGCTCCGCGCCCGTGACCCAGCCCTCCGGCTCGCCCTCCGTCGACCAGGGAGACGGCAAGGGCGGCAACGGCATGAGCGACGTCGACCTCAACTCCGGCCGCAAGCCCGGCGAGGGCAAGGTGCTGTGGCTGAAGACCAACGCCACCGAACTGCCCGGCGGCGGCGGGGATGCCACGGGTCAGTGGATCGTGGGCGACACCGTCGTCAAGTCCCTCTTCAAGTCGCTCATCGGCTACGGAGTGGCGGACGGCAAGCAGAAGTGGAAGCTCGACTTCCCCGCCAAGGTCTGCAGCACCCCCTACCAGACCACCACCGACGGCAAGGTCGTCGTGGCTTTCATGAACGGCGAGTCCGAGCAGGCGAGCTGCAACCAGCTCAAGATGGTCGACCTCAAGACGGGCAAGGAGGGTTGGACCAAGGAGATCCCCAAGGAGGGGATGTTCGACATCATGGTCACCCCCAGCCTCGCCATCACCGGTGACACCGTCACCGCCGGCCGCGTCGGCGCCGCCAGCGCCTTCAAGGTGAGCACCGGGGACCGGCTGTTCGGCTCCAACGTCCCCGAGGGCTGCACGCCCGGCTCCTACGCGGCCGGTCAGGGCAAGGTCGTCGCCGTCGCCACCTGCGCCGACGGCATCGAGGAGCTCCAGGGCACCGACCCGGTCAGCGGCCAGAAGAGCTGGACGTACCGCTTCCCGGAGGGCTGGCGGGTCAGCAAGGTCTACTCGGTCAACCCGCTCGTCGTCGACGTCAAGCAGCGCGACAAGAGCCTGCGCTCCATCATGGTCATCGGCCCCGACGGCAAGCAGCGCTCGCAGCTCAGCGGCGACGGCCAGTTCACGCCCCGCTGCGACGACCCGATCCTCGACCGGCCGCTCCAGGACTGCTGGGGCATCGTCGTCGACGCGGGCTCCGACACGATCGTCCTGCCGACCGAGGGCGCCTCCAACGAGCTGGTCGCCTTCGACATGGGCACCGGCAAGCCCAAGTGGCGCACCCCGGCCGGCGACAAGCGCGTCCTGGTCCCGCTGAAGGCCGAGGGCGGCAAGCTCTACGCCTACAACAGCGCGGCGGACAAGGCCACCGGCGGCGAGGTCATCTCGCTCCCGCTCGGCGGCGGCAAGCCCACCACGGTGCTGCACAACCCGTCCGGGCCCGCCGCGCCGCTGGAGAACTCCTTCTACACCCCGCAGATCGCCTTCGCGGACGGGCGGCTCTTCATGTCCTCCACGCACATCACCGGCGAGGGCAAGGACGAGAAGTTCCTGATGGTCTTCGGCAAGTGACCGTGTCCGTGTCCGTGACCCTGTGCGCGTTCGCAGCTCCGTCGTCCACCCGGCCGCCCACGAGAGGCAGTAGCACCCGATGAGTACCCCGCCGCCCCCGCCGAACCAGCCCCCGTCGGGCGGCTTCGGCGCGCCCCAGGACCCGCCGCCGGGCGGCTTCGCGCCGCCGCCGGCCGCGCCGCCCGCCCCGCCGGCGCCCCCGCAGCAGCCGCCGGGCCCGGCGTACGGCTACCCGCAGCAGCAGCCGCAGCCCGGTTACGGCTACCCGCAGGCGCCGCCGGCCGCGCCCGCCGCACCCGCCTACGCCCCGCCCGCGAGCGGCGGCAGCGGTGGCGGCGGCAGCAACGACCTGCGCAACCAGCTCCTCATCGTGGTCGCCGCGCTCGTCGCCATCGCCCTGATCGTGGGCGGCGGCTTCTGGTACGTCTCCGGCGACGAGGACGGCGCCAAGAAGGACGTCGCCAACGGCCCGACCGACGGCAAGAGCCCCGGCGCGGGCGGCGAGGGCGACAAGCCCGGTGGCGGGGTCGCCAGCGAGAAGCCCCCGGCGAACACCAAGGCCAAGACCCTGGTCAACCTCCCGCAGCCGCAGGTCGCCGACCTCGCGCACGTCGAGGGCTCCTGGGTCACCGACACGCTCTACGCGAAGTCCGACGTCGCCAAGGTCGTCGGCTACGACCTGAACACCGGCGCCCAGAAGTGGTCCATCGCGCTCCCGGCCGAGCTGTGCGGGGCCACCGCGCACATCAGCGGCGGCAAGAGCGCGATCCTCTTCAAGGAAGCGCTGGCCAGCGACGCCAACAAGTACCCCCGCTGCAACCAGATCGGCGTCATCGACCTGAACGCGGGCAAGCTGGTCTGGTCGACCACCATCAAGGCCGCCACCAGCGGTGACAAGCCGGTGGAGTTCAAGGAGATCACCCTCAGCGGCGACACCGTCGCCGCGGGCGGCCTCCAGGGCGGCGCGGGCTGGAACCTCGCCGACGGCAAGAACCTGTGGCCCGCCAAGGTCGACGGCGAAGGCTGCTACGACCTCGGCTACGCCGGCGGCCCCGCCCTCGCGGTCATCCGCAAGTGCGGCCCGTACGGCAGCCAGTACCTGCTCGCGCAGAACCTCGACCCGAAGACCGGGGCGCCCAAGTCCTCGTACAAGCTCTCCCAGGGCATCGACTACGCGAGCATCGTCTCCACGAAGCCGCTGGTCGTCGCCGCCGACGTCGGTGACGCGGCCAAGGGCGGCAGCGGGGTCAGCGACCTCTTCGTCGTCGACGACGCGGGCGCGCTGAAGACCCGTATCCCGGTCTCCTCCGGAAACTACTCGGTGCGCTGCGACGGGCTGCTGGTCGAGGGCTGCAAGAAGATGGCCGTCGGCAACGGCAAGGTCTACCTGCCGTCCGTCGAGCACCAGGGCAAGGACCAGTACGGCCGGACCAACGAGCTGCTGTCCTTCGACCTGACCACCGGCAAGCAGACCACCGACCGGGCCGACGCGGGCGAGCAGTACACGATCATGCCGCTGCGCATGGACGGCCCGAACGTCATCGCCTACAAGCTGCCCCCCTACAACAAGGGCGGCCAGGTCGTCAGCATCGACACCGCGACGATGAAGGAAACGCTGCTCATGGAGATGCCGGAGGACAAGAACATCCGGCGTCCCGAGACCAGCATGTCCGCGAACGGAGCCGAGTTCCGCTACCACAACGGGCGGTTCTTCATCTCCCAGACGCTGATCAGCAAGCCCTACTCGGCGACCGCCGACCCGTCGTACCTGTTCGTGTCCTTCACGACGGGCTGACCCGGCACCACCGCCGAAGCCCCCCGGACGTCGTGCTCCTCCGGGGGGCTTCGGCATGCCGGTGTCCCGGGGCCGGGCTACCGTGGCGAGGGTGACGGGAATCGACGCCGACCGGCTGTGGTCCAGCTCCATGCCGGAGGCATACGAGCGGTACCTCGTGCCGGTCCTCTTCCGGCCCTTCGCCGAGGACCTCACCGCCCGGGCGGCGGCGCTGCGACCCGGACGGATCCTCGAACTGGCCGCGGGCACCGGCGTGCTGACATCGGAGCTGCTCGCCGCGGCGCCGTCGGCCGAGGTGACGGCCACCGACCTGAACGAGGCCATGGTCGGCTTCGGCTCGTCCCGGGCGCCGGGGGCGCTGTGGCGACAGGCCGACGCGCAGCGGCTGCCGTTCCCGGACGGGGGCTTCGACCTGGTGGTCTGCCAGTTCGGCGTGATGTTCTTCCCCGACCGGGTCGCGGCCTTCAGCGAGGTCCGCCGGGTGCTGGCCGCGGGCGGCCGGTTCCTGTTCAACACCTGGGGCCCGATCGCCGCGCACGCCTTCGACGACGCGGTGCAGGCCGGGCTGGAGCGGGCCTTCCCGGACGACCCGCCGCGGTTCCTCCCCACGGTCCCGCACGGCTACGCCGACCCCGCCCTCGTGGCGGCCGACCTCGTGGCCGCCGGGTTCGTCGTCGAGGAGGAGCGGGAGCTGACGCTGGAGGGCCGGGCCGCGTCGGCCGCCGACGTCGCCACCGGCTTCCTCACCGGGACACCGGTGCGCGGTGCCTTCGAGGAGCGCGGCGGCGGCCCGGCCGCCCGGGCGATCATCATCGAGGAGGCCACGGCCCGACTGGGCCCGGGCCCGGTCGTCGCCCCGATGACGGCGTACGTCTTCACCGGCGCGGCCTGACCGCCCACCGCTCGTGGGCGGGGTCGCCGAGCTGCCAGGTGTGCCCGCCGGGATGGTGGCGGAACTCGGCGCACCCGGCGCCGGTGCCGCCCGTTGCGCTGTCGCCGACCGGGCAGTCGGGGCGGACGAAGACCGCCTGGCACGACCTGCCCTCCGGCCAGCGGGCCCATAGGGCGGTCGCGTCCTGGTTGTCGGCGATGAGGGCCCAGTGCGGGCCGGTGGCGTGTTCGAGCGTGCGTGGCGCGAGATGCGGCACGGTGCGCTGCTGGAGGGATTCCCGGAGTAGGTCGGCTATGAGCGCCGGGCGATGGAGATCCGGATGTACGGGATCGGGATCGTCCCCGGGCTGTTACAGACGCCGGAGTACGCGCGGGTGCTGGCGGAGAGAACGATGCGGCGAGGCGCCATTACCGCCGAACGTGCGGCCGCGCGGGTCGCGTTCATTGCGGAGCGGCAGGCGGCGCTGGAGCGGGCCCGGCCGCCGATGGTGGTCATCGTGATGGACGAGAGTCGCATCCGCCGGTTCATCGGCGGCGCCGAGGTCATGGCCGCCCAGCTCGACCGGTTGGGGGAGTTCGCCGCCCGCCCTGACACGGTGCTTCAAGTGGCCCCGTTCGATATGGGAGAGCTCCGACCCTTCGACCTGCCGGTGGTCTTGCTGACCATGCCCGACCGGTCCGTGGTCGGCTATGCCGAGTCCCACTTCCGGGGGTGGGTGGACCGGGAGAGCACCTCGGTGCTGTCCGTACTGGCTGCCTTCCACTACCTCCAGGCCGAAGCTCTCTCGCAGGCGCAGTCCGTGGCCTTGATCGACGAAGTGCGCCGGGGCGTCGCCTGAGGACCGGACCCCCTGGTCGATGTCAAGGCCCACAGGGCCAGCACCCACTGACGGGGGCTTCTGTTCCGTATCCACCTCGCGGCGTCGAACAAGCGTGTAGCTTGCCGGGTCAGAAGGGTCGGGGGTGAGCGCCGCAATGGGCGTACGGGTCATGGTCGTTGACGATCACCGGCTGTTGGCCGAGGCGCTCGCCTCGGCGTTGAAGCTGCGCGGGCACCGGGTGCTGGCCGCGGCCGCGCCGGCCGCCGGGGCGGCCGAGTTGGTGATCAGCCGCGCCCCGGAGGTCTGTCTGCTGGGCACCGCCACCCCCGCCGAGCCGGGGATCTTCGAGCCCATCGTGCGGATCCGGCGCGAGAGACCGCAGATCGCCGTGGTCGTGCTGGGCCCGGTGCCCAGTCCGCGCGGGATCGCCGCCGCCTTCGCCGCCGGTGCCTGCGGGTACGTGCGCCAGGACGAGCGGATCGAGGGCGTCGAGCGGGCCCTGGCCAAGGCGCGGGCCGGGGAGGCGGCGGTGTCGCCGCAGCTGCTCCAGAGCGCCTTCGCGGAACTCCTCAACCCCACCGCCCAGCCGGACGACGAGGGCAGCAGGCTGCTCGGGCTGCTCACCCCGCGCGAGGTGGAGGTCCTGGTCCGGGTCGCCGAGGGCGAGGACACCCGGCTGATCGCGGCCGGCATGGCGATCGCGCCGAGCACCGCGCGCACGCACGTCCAGCGGGTGCTGATGAAGCTCGGCGTGGGCTCCCGGCTGGAGGCGGCCGCACTGGCCGCCCGTACGGGCCTCTTGGACCGGGCGGCCCGCCTGTAGACGTCGTCGTCGCGGGCGCGCGATTTCCCCGTGGGTGCGGACATGCGGTAAGCCAGGGGGGAACGGGTCGCGCGCGCGTGCGGCCGTGCGACTTCGAGAGGTAGTAGGCGAGTGAGCAAGTACCTGGTCACCGGTGGCGCCGGATACGTGGGCAGCGTGGTCGCGGCCCATCTGCTGGAGGCCGGACACGAGGTCACCATCCTCGACGACCTCTCGACCGGCTTCGAGGCGGGCGTGCCGCAGGGCGCCACCCTCGTCCACGGTCGGATCCAGGACGCCGCCCGCCACCTCGACGCCTCCTTCGACGCGGTGCTGCACTTCGCGGCCTTCTCGCAGGTCGGCGAGTCCGTGGTCAACCCCGGCAAGTACTGGGACAACAACGTCGGCGGCACGCTCGCGCTGCTCACCGCGATGCGCGAGGCCGGGGTGAAGAAGCTCGTCTTCTCCTCCACCGCCGCGACCTACGGCGAGCCCACCGAGGGGCTGCTGACGGAGGAGTCGGTGACCAAGCCGACCAACCCCTACGGCGCCTCCAAGCTGGCCGTCGACCACATGATCAGCGGCGAGTGCGCGGCGCACGGGCTGACCGCGGTCTCGCTGCGCTACTTCAACGTGGCCGGTGCCTACAAGGAGTTCGGCGAGCGGCACGACCCCGAGACCCACCTGATCCCGCTGGTGCTCCAGGTCGCCCTCGGGCAGCGCGAGTCGATCTCGGTGTTCGGCGAGGACTACCCGACGCCGGACGGCACCTGCGTGCGCGACTACATCCACGTCGCCGACCTCGCCGAGGCGCACCTGGCCGCGGTGGCCGTGCCCGCCTCGGGCGAGCACCTGATCTGCAACCTGGGCAACGGCAGCGGCTTCTCGGTGCGCGAGGTCATCGACACCGTCCGCAAGGTGACCGGGCACCCGATCCCGGAGGTCGTGGCCCCGCGTCGGGCCGGTGACCCGGCGGTCCTGGTGGCCTCCGCGGCCAATGCCAAGGAGCGGCTCGGCTGGACCCCCTCCCGTGCGGACCTCGCGGGCATCGTCGCGGACGCCTGGGCCTTCGCCCAGCGCTGACCGGCCGCCCCGCCGCGGGGCCATCCCAGCCTCGCCCGGAGCCCATCCAGCCTCGCTCGGAGCCATTCCAGCCTCGTCCGGACCCGAACCCAGCCTCGTCCGGAGCCCATCCAGCCTCGCCGGCGTTTGAGGCGCGGGTCCGGGCGGAGCCCGGGGCGGCCCGCCAGGGCCGTTGTCCCCTGCGGGGCTCCTGGGGCTCCGCCCCAGACA
>NZ_JBIWAJ010000025.1:0-129685 GCF_044759975.1 Streptomyces sp. NPDC098789 | reverse complement strand
CTGCAGGGGGGACCCTGTGGGAGAGTAGGACGCCGCCGAACAATTTTTCCGGGAAAGCCCCGCACCTTATGGTGCGGGGCTTTTCTGCGTTCCGGGTCCGGAGGGCCGGGTTGTTCTCCTGTAGGGTCAGGAGGCATCGTTCGTACGTTTCAAAGTGGAGGCCCTCGGGTGGAGGTCCAGGAGACTCGGGTTCAGACGGACCGAATCCTCACCATCCCGAACATTCTGAGCATGGCTCGCCTCGTCGGCGTCCCCGTGTTCCTCTGGCTCATCCTGATGCCGGTGTTCGGCGGCCCGAAGGCCGACGGTTGGGCGCTGCTGGTGCTCATGTTCAGCGGGGTCAGCGACTATCTGGACGGGAAGCTCGCCCGGCGCTGGAACCAGATCAGCAGCCTCGGCCGGCTGCTGGATCCGGCCGCTGACCGGCTGTACATCCTGTCCACGCTCGTCGGGCTCACCTGGCGCGAGATCCTGCCGCTGTGGCTCACCGGCGCCCTCCTGGCCCGTGAGCTGATGCTGCTGGTCATGGTGTGGATCCTGCGCCGCCACGGCTATCCGCCGCCGCAGGTGAACTTCCTGGGCAAGGCCGCCACCTTCAACCTGATGTACGCCTTCCCCTTGCTGCTGCTCAGCGACGGGACGGGCTGGCTCGCCTGGTTGGGTTCAGTTTTCGGATGGGCGTTCGCAGTTTGGGGTACAACCCTCTATTGGTGGGCAGGAGTCCTGTACGTGGTGCAGGTCCGTCGTCTGGTGAAGGCGGACGCCACGGCCGACTGAGTTCGGCTCGCCGGAGTAGTCACGCGGAAGAGTTGCGTAGCCACCACCGTCCGAGACGGGTGAGGTCGGCGCGAAACGCCGTCTCTCAAGGAGGACTCTTCCGACATGAAGGCCGTCGTGATGGCCGGTGGCGAGGGCACGCGCCTTCGCCCCATGACCTCGAGCATGCCCAAGCCGCTCCTGCCGGTGGCCAACCGGCCGATCATGGAGCACGTGCTGAGGCTGCTCAAGCGGCATGGTCTCAGCGAGACCGTGGTCACCGTGCAGTTCCTGGCGTCACTCGTCAAGAACTATTTCGGTGACGGCGAGGAACTGGGCATGGAGCTGACCTATGCCAACGAGGAGAAGCCCCTAGGGACCGCCGGCAGCGTGAAGAACGCCGAGGAGGCCCTCAAGGACGATGCCTTCGTCGTGATCTCCGGCGACGCGCTCACCGACTTCAACCTCACCGACCTCATCAACTTCCACAAGGAGAAGGGCGCACTCGTCACGGTGTGCCTCACCCGGGTGCCGAACCCGCTGGAATTCGGCATCACGATCGTGGACGAGGAGGGGAAGGTCGAGCGCTTCCTGGAGAAGCCGACGTGGGGGCAGGTCTTCTCGGACACCGTCAACACCGGCATCTACGTGATGGAGCCGGAGGTCTTCAACTACGTGGACCCGGATGTCCCGGTCGACTGGTCCGGTGACGTCTTCCCCCAGCTGATGAAGGAAGGCCGGCCGATCTACGGCTACGTCGCCGAGGGCTACTGGGAGGACGTCGGCACCCACGAGAGCTACGTCAAGGCCCAGGCCGACGTGCTCGAAGGCAAGGTCCAGGTCGACATGGACGGCTTCGAGATCTCCCCCGGGGTGTGGATCGCCGAAGGCGCCGAGGTACACCCCGACGCGGTGCTGCGCGGGCCGCTCTACATCGGGGACTACGCCAAGGTCGAGGCCGGGGTCGAGATCCGCGAGCACACGGTCATCGGCTCGAACGTGGTCGTCAAGACCGGCGCCTTCCTGCACAAGGCCGTGATCCACGACAACGTGTACATCGGTCCGCACAGCAACCTCCGCGGCTGCGTCATCGGCAAGAACACCGACATCATGCGGGCCTCCCGGATCGAGGACGGGGCGGTCATCGGTGACGAGTGCCTGATCGGTGAGGAATCGATCGTCCAGGGCAACGTGCGGGTCTACCCCTTCAAGACGATCGAGGCGGGCGCCTTCGTCAACACCTCGGTCATCTGGGAGTCGCGGGGCCAGGCGCACCTCTTCGGTGCGCGCGGGGTCTCCGGCATCCTGAACGTGGAGATCACCCCCGAGCTGTGCGTCCGGCTCGCCGGTGCCTACGCGACCACGCTGAAGAAGGGGGCGATGGTCACCACCGCCCGTGACCACTCGCGCGGCGCGCGTGCGCTGAAGCGCGCGATGATCTCCGCGCTCCAGGCCAGCGCCATCGACGTACGGGACCTGGAGAACGTTCCGCTGCCGGTCGCGCGGCAGCAGACCGCGCGCGGCAGTGCGGGCGGGATCATGCTGCGGACCTCGCCCGGCGTGCCGGACTCGGTCGACATCATCTTCCTCGACGAGCGCGGCGCGGACCTCTCGCAGGGGCAGCAGCGCAAGCTCGACCGCGTGTACGCGCGCCAGGAGTACCGGCGCGCGTTCCCCGGTGAGATCGGTGACCTGCAGTTCCCGTCGAGCGTCTTCGACTCCTACACCGGTTCGCTGCTGCGGCACGTGGACACCTCCGGCGTCGCGGACTCCGGGCTCAAGGTGGTCGTGGACGCGGCGAACGGCAGCGCCGGGCTCGTGCTGCCCAGCCTGCTGGGCCGGCTCGGGGTGGACGCCCTCACGGTCAATCCCGGGCTCGACGAGTCCAGGCCGACCGAGACCCCCGAGTCCCGGCGGGCCGCCCTGGTACGCCTCGGGGAGATCGTCGCCTCCTCGCGCGCGGCCTTCGGCGTGCGCTTCGACCCGGTCGGCGAGCGGATCTCGCTCGTGGACGAGCGGGGTCGGATCATCGAGGACGACCGGGCGCTGCTGGTGCTGCTGGACCTGGTCGCGGCGGAGCGTCGCAGCGGTCGGGTGGCGCTGCCGGTGACCACGACCCGGATCGCGGAGCAGGTGGCGGCGTACCACGGCACGCAGGTGGAGTGGACGACGACCTCGCCCGACGACCTGACCCGGGTGGGCCGGGCGGAGACCACGATCTTCGGCGGGGACGGCCGGGGCGGGTACATCGTCCCGGAGTTCAGCAGCGTCTTCGACGGGTCGGCCGCCTTCGTCCAGCTGATCGGGCTGGTGGCGCGCACGCAGCTCACGCTGAGCCAGATCGACGCCCGGATCCCGCGGGCGCACGTCCTCAAGCGGGACGTGCCGACCCCGTGGGCGGTCAAGGGCCTGGTCATGCGGCGCGTGGTGGAGGCTGCGGGGGACCGGCAGGTGGACACGACCGACGGGGTGCGCGTGGTCGAGGCCGACGGGCGGTGGGCGCTCGTCCTGCCGGACCCGGCGGAGGCCGTGACGCACCTGTGGGCCGAAGGTCCCGACGACGCGTCCGCGCAGGCCCTGCTGGAGGAGTGGGCGGGCGTCCTGGACGGTGCCGGGGACTGACCCGGGTCCGCGGGCCGGGGCCACGCAGCGTGGTTCCCGGCCCGGCGGACGGCAGCATTCGGTGTCGGCCGGTGCGACATGCGACGATGTGCGGCATGTCGCAGCCGCCCAACAACCGGAGTTCGGCCAAACCGCCGGTGCGCCCGGACGCGTCCATGTCGCTGCTGACGCACGTGATGGACCACAGTCTCGACGAGGGCTATGCGGAAGCCGCGGCCCGGCGCGAGGCGGAGGGCACGTCGGGTCTGCCGCGCAACCTCAAGGCCAAACTGGCGCTGGCGGCCGGGCTCGTGCTCGCCGCCATGGTCGTGACGCTGGGTGCCGCGCAGGCACGGATAGCCGCTCCGGTGCTGGCCAAGGAGCGGGAGGAGTTGATCTCCCGCGTCGAGCGGGCCGACGATCACGCGGACGGCGTGGAGAAGGACATCGAGCGGCTGCGCGACGACGTCGCGGGCCGCCAGCGTGCGGCCCTCAAGCAGCACGGTGGGGACCAGGGCGAGCTGTTGGCGCTGCTCTCCGGAGCGACCGAGGTCCGCGGACCCGGCATCAAGCTGACGGTGGACGACGCGAAGGGCGCCTCCACGGGCAACGGCAACGGTCCGCGGGAGAGCGCCGGCTTCTCGGACACCGGACGCTTGCGGGACCGGGACATGCAGCGGATCGTCAACGGCCTCTGGCAGGCCGGGGCGGAGGCCGTGGCGATCAACGGGCAGCGGCTGACGGCGCTGTCGGCGATCCGGGCCGCCGGTGACGCGATACTGGTCGACAACAAGCCGCTGGTGCCGCCGTACGAGATCCTCGCGGTCGGCGACAAGAAGCGGCTGAACACGGAGTTCCAGGACAGCGTGGACGGGCAGTACCTGCACGTGCTCCAGGAGAGCTACGGGATCCGGTACACCCTGTCCGCGGAGAACGAGGTACGGCTGCCGGCCGCGTCGAGCCTGACCGTACGCACAGCCACAGCCACAGCTACAGCAGAAGATCCGAAGAAGGGTGCATCGTGATCGCGGTACTGGGCCTGGTGGCCGGAGTGGTGGCCGGACTTCTGGTCCGGCCCGAGGTGCCGGCCGTCGTCGAGCCATATCTGCCGATCGCCGTCGTGGCCGCGCTCGACGCGGTGTTCGGTGGGCTGCGCGCGATGTTGGACGGCATCTTCGTGGACAAGGTCTTCGTGGTGTCGTTCCTGTCCAACGTGGTGGTCGCGGCGCTCATCGTCTTCCTCGGCGACAAGCTCGGCGTCGGCGCGCAGCTGTCCACCGGCGTCGTCGTGGTCCTCGGCATCCGGATCTTCTCCAACGCCGCGGCCATCCGTCGGCACGTCTTCCGGGCGTGAGGCCATGAGTACGGACGAGAACACTCCGCCCGAGCCCACCCGGCCCGCAGCTCCCACGGGGCCCGTGGAACCGCCAGGGGCCCCATCCACGTCTACCGAACAGACGGGGCGCCAGCGGCTGGCCGCGGGGCTCTGGCCGCCGCGGGTGAGCCGGGCCCAACTGATCGTCGCCCTGTTGCTGTTCGTCCTCGGACTGGGGCTCGCCATCCAGGTGCGCCACAACAGCGACTCCAGTGCCCTGCGCGGGGCGCGCCAGGAGGACCTGGTGCGCATCCTCGACGAGCTGGACGGGCGCACCAAGCGGCTGGAAGACGAGAAGCAGAAGTTGGTGGACCAGCGCAAGGAGCTGGAGTCGAGCTCCAACCAGGCCGACGAGGCGCGCAAGCAGACGGTCGAGAAGGAACGCCAACTGGGGATCCTGGCGGGTACCGTGGCGGCGCAGGGGCCGGGCATCACGCTCAAGGTCACCGACACCAAGGGCCAGGTGCAGTCGGACAAGCTGCTGGACACCATCCAGGAGCTGCGGGCGGCGGGAGCAGAGGCCATCCAGATCAACGGTGTGCGCGTCGTCGCGAGCACGTACTTCTCGGACGAGGGCGGCGGGGTCGCGATCGACGGCAGGAAGATCACACAACCCTATGAATTCAGGGTGATCGGAAAGCCGCAGGACCTGGAGCCGGCCCTCAACATTCCCGGCGGCGTCATCCAGACGCTGGAGAAGGAACAGGCCAACGCCACCGTCGTACGATCGGCGAAGATCGTTGTGGACGCCTTGCGGGCTGCGAAGCAGCCTGACTACGCTCGGTCGTCATCGTCATGAGACCGGGCGGGATGTGGAGCGGCTCACGTGGGCGGATGCCTGCGGGGGGTCGACGCACCGAAGAAGCGGTGCGTGGTGGAAACTGTCTGGTGGTGACGGACGTTGTGAGAATGTCCGGGTCGGCAGGTGTGAGTATTCGGAGTTCGTCCTGCCCCACGGGCGGGTCTGTTTCGGTCAAGGGGAATCGCCCGTGAAGTTGTTTGAGAAGTTGTTCGGCAAGAAGAACCGCGAGGAGAGCGGTGCGCCCAAGCACCGCGCGGGACACGGTGATGTGGAGGGGCAGGGCGACCGGCCGCTCTTCCGCGACGAGGTCGCCGGGGCGGGTGACAATTCGGGCGCGTACGGCGCGTCGGCTGTTGACCCTGCCGGTTCCGGACGCATAGGTTTCGGTGAACCATCAACCTCAAGTACGGGTGGAGGGTTTGACCCCGACCCGTATGCCACCAATGCCTCCGCGGGGCACCCGCGGCGCGAGGAGCCGTCCATGTCGGCCGAGCAGGTTTGCAGCAGGTGTGGCCACCGCAGCGATGCGGCCAGCCGGTTCTGCTCCAACTGCGGGGCGCCGCTGCGGCCGGGCCTGACGCCGGAGCGTGCTTCGGAGACCACGTCCACCATCTCGATCTCGGGCCTGGAGGCCTACGAGGCCGAGGTGTCCGGACAGCACGTGTCGTCCTCGCTGTCCCCCGAGGCCCAGGCCGCGGTGGAAGCACTGCCTCCGGGCTCCGCGCTGCTCATCGTGCGGCGCGGCCCGAACTCCGGCAGCCGCTTCCTGCTGGACGGCGAACTGACCACGGCGGGGCGCCACCCGCAGAGCGACATCTTCCTGGACGACGTCACCGTCTCCCGGCGGCACGTCGACTTCCGCAGGGGCCAGGACGGTGGCTTCACCGTCTCCGACGTGGGCAGCCTCAACGGCACGTACGTGAACCGTGAGCCGATCGAATCGGTCGTCCTGCACAACGGCGACGAGGTCCAGATCGGCAAGTACCGGCTGGTCTTCTACGCGAGCCAGCGGGGCATCTGACCGTCTCCCCGGGCCCGCCCGGGGAGACCACAGGGAAGGTCCATGCTGCGTACCTCGACGGGCGGTGCCGGACACGGCACCGCCGGCTCGGGCGGGCGGCTGGTGAGCATCGGCACGGTGCTCACCACGCTGCGCGACGAGTTTCCCGAAGTCACGATTTCCAAGATCCGGTTCCTCGAAGCGGAGGGGCTGGTCGAGCCCCGGCGCACACCTTCCGGATATCGCAAGTTCAGCCCCGACGACGTCGAGCGGCTGGCCAGGATCCTGCGGTTGCAGCGCGACCACTACCTGCCGCTGAAGGTCATCAAGGACCAGCTCGACGCGCTCGAACGGGGCGAGCAGATCCGTATCCCCGCCCCCGCCGCACCCGCTGACGGCGACGCCGCCGGGGCGGCGGTGGTGGCCGCCGTGCTGGGCGAGATCAGCCGGAACCGGCCCACCGTGGCCCGCATCGGCCGGGCCGAGCTGCTGGCCGCCGCCGAGGTGGACGAGGTGCAGCTGGTCGAGTGGGAGTCGTACGGGCTCCTCACGGAGGCACCGGAGGGCGGATTCGATGCCGAGGCCGTCACCGTGGCCCGGCTGGTGGCGGAACTGGGCCGCTTCGGTCTGGAGCCGCGCCATCTGCGCGCCATGAAGGCGGCGGCGGACCGGGAGGCCGGGCTCGTGGAACAGGTGGTCGCACCGCTGCGGCGGCACCGCAATCCCCAGACCAGGGCCCACGCCGAGGCCACCCTGAAAGAGCTCGCGGGCATCTCCGTACGGCTCCACGAGGCGCTCGTACAGACCGCTCTCGGGGTCCGACTGCACTGACTCGCGGGGCCCCGACTACCCAAACCGGCCGGGCAGGTCCTAGGGTTGCTGTGTGAACGAGCTCGACGTTGTGGGTGTCCGGGTTGAAATGCCCTCCAACCAACCGATCGTGCTCCTGCGTGAAGTGGGAGGCGATCGGTACCTCCCCATCTGGATCGGTCCTGGGGAGGCTACTGCCATTGCCTTCGCCCAGCAGGGGATGGCCCCTGCCCGGCCGCTGACGCACGACCTGTTCAAGGACGTGCTGGAGGCGATCGGCGAGGAACTCACCGAGGTCCGGATCACGGATCTGCGGGAGGGCGTCTTCTACGCGGAGCTCGTCTTCGCCAGCGGGGTCGAGGTGAGCGCGAGGCCGTCCGACGCCATAGCGCTGGCCCTGCGCACCGGGACGCCGATCTACGGGAGCGACGGGGTGCTGGACGATGCCGGAATTGCGATTCCGGACGAGCAGGAGGACGAGGTGGAGAAGTTCCGCGAGTTCCTCGACCAGATCTCGCCGGAGGACTTCGGTAGCAGCAATCAGTGAGGTGTCGACCGAGTCGTCCTCAAGGGAAAGTCAGCCCATTCGAGTAGCCTTTCCCCGCTAAGGGATACGGGAAACCACTCTCAGGGTGATTATCACTCGGCGTGCCGAGTGTGGCGATCGTTGACGCACCCCGGGTGACTGCCTACCTTCAAGGTGGCAGGTCAAGGACGGAGGGTCGGCGTGAGGATCACGGGCGACGGTACGACCGGGGGCATCCCCGCACGGAGTGAGGGCGGACCGTACGCGCTGCACGGCGGGGCGGTGGGTGCCGCGCGCCGTCAGCCGGAATCCGTGCCACACGGCCCGGAGGACGGCGAGCAGGCCACCGGGGAGATCGGCTATCGCGGGCCCACGGCCTGCGCCGCCGCGGGCATCACCTACCGGCAGCTCGACTACTGGGCGCGGACCGGGCTCGTCGAGCCCAGCGTGCGCGCGGCCGGCGGATCCGGTACCCAGCGGCTCTACAGCTTCCGGGACGTGGTCGTCCTCAAGATCGTCAAACGCTTCCTGGACACCGGGGTGGCGCTGCAGAACATCCGCACCACCGTCCAGCACCTGCGCGACCGGGGCTTTCGCGACCTGGAGCGGATGACGCTCATGAGCGACGGCGCGACCGTCTACGAGTGCACCTCACCGGACGAGGTCGTGGGCCTGCTCCAGGGCGGGCAGGGGATCTTCGGGATCGCCGTCGGAGTGGTGTGGCGGGACGTCGAGAAGGCGCTGTCGCAGCTGCACGGGGAGCGCGTGGAGACGGGCGAGACGCTGGTCGGGCACAACCCGGCCGACGAGCTGGCCGCGCGCCGCAACCGGGCGGGCTGAGGCCCCCGGGTCGGACGGGCCGCGGCCGGTCCGTCCGGACCCCTCCCAGACCGCCCCCGGGGCGCGCCGGAGGCTCCTCGCGGGGCGCGCCGGACGTGCGTCGGGGGCGTTGTCAGTGGCGTAGGGCAGCATCGGTGGCGTGAGAGCCGCGCCGACCATCCTGCATCTGGACATGGACGCCTTCTACGCCTCCGTGGAGCAGGCGGCGAAGCCGAGCCTGCGCGGGAAGGCCGTGATCGTCGGTGGGCTCGGCCCGCGCGGGGTGGTCGCGACGGCCTCGTACGAGGCGCGGCGCTTCGGGGTCCATTCGGCGATGCCCACCGCCCAGGCCCGGCGGCTCTGCCCGAACGGGGCCTACCTGATCCCGCGCTTCACCCTGTACCGAGCGGTCAGCGACCTCGTGATGGCGCGGCTGCGCGCACTGTCGCCGCTGGTGGAGCCGCTCAGCCTGGACGAGGCCTTCGTGGACCTGGAGGCGGGCGGCGCGGCCTTCGACGCGGCCGGGGCCCGGGTCACGGCCGAGCGGCTGCGGGCGGACATCCGGGCGGCGACGGGGCTCAGCGCCTCGGTGGGGCTGGCCGGGTCCAAGATGCTGGCCAAGGTGGCCTCGGAGGGCGCCAAGCCGGACGGGTTGTTGCTGATCGAGCCGGGGACCGAGCGGGACCTGCTGGCGCCCATGTCGGTGCGGACCCTGCCCGGGGTGGGGCCGGCCACCGGGGAGCACCTGCGGCGGGCCGGGATCACCACGGTGGGGGAGCTGGCCGACGCCGGCGAGGACGAGCTGGTCCGGATGACCGGGCGGGCGCACGGCGTGGCGCTGTACCGGATGGCGCTGGGGCTGGACGACCGGCCCGTGGTCGCCGAACGGGACGCGAAGTCCGTCTCGGTCGAGGACACCTTCGACGTGGACCTGCACGACCGGGTCCGGATCCGGGGCGAGGTGCAGCGGCTCGCGGAGCGGTGCGTGGGGCGGCTGCGCGCGTCGGGGCACTCGGGTCGGACGATCGTGCTCAAGGTGCGCCGCTACGACTTCTCCACGCTGACCCGGTCGGAGACCCTGCGGGGGCCGACGGACGATCCGGCGGTGGTCCGGGAGGCGGCGGCGCGGCTGCTGGAGGGGATCGACACCACGGGCGGGGTGCGGCTGCTGGGCGTGGGGGTGTCGGGGTTGGCCGACTACACGCAGGAGGACCTGTTCGCCCAGGCGGAGGCCGAGGCGGCGGCCCGGGCAGCGGCCCGGGCGGAAGCGGAGGCGGCGGCCGGGGGGCGGGATTCCGGTGTGCCGGACTCCGCCGCGGGGGCGGGCGCGGGGGCGCGGGGGGAGGACGGGGGTGACGGGGCCGACGGGGGCGCGGGGGCGCCCGTAGGCGCGCAGGCGGCGGCCGGGGCCGGGGTCGCGGACGCGCCCGTGGGGGATCCCCCGCAGGAACGGAGGTGGCCGGCGGGGACCGATGTGCGCCACGAGGAGTACGGGCCCGGCTGGGTGCAGGGCAGCGGGGTGGGGAGGGTGACCGTCCGCTTCGAGCAGCCGGGATCGCCGCCGGGCCGGGTGCGCACCTTCCGGATGGACGACCCCGACCTGGAACCGTCCGTTCCGCTGCCCCTGGTCGGGGAGCGGGACGGCGAACATGCCGAACGTGACGGGGAACATGCCAAAGAAGGAACGGCCGGATGACGGACCTGCGGGCGGGTGGCCCGGCTTAGGCCTCGCCGCCGGCCCGGCCTAGGCCTCGCCGCCCGCGAGGCGGCCGAAGTCGCGGTCGCCGTGGTGGAAGTCACTCGGCAGGGTCACGTCCAGGCCGTAGTGGTGGTAGAGCTGGAGCTCCTGTTCGGGGGAGAGGTGGCGACCCACCCCGAAATCGGGGGCGTCCTTGATCAGGGCGCGTTCGAAGGGAACCCGCAGGGTGTCGCCCACCACCTCGCTCGGTTCCAGCGGGACGAAGGCGTCCCGGCTGAAGAGTCCGGTCCGTACGGCGGCCCATTCCGGGACGCCCGTGGCATCGTCGAGGTAGACCTCGTCGACGGTGCCGATCTTGGTTCCATTGCGGTCGAACGCCTTGCGGCCGATCAGGCTGCGCGGATCGATGTCGGTCTGCACGGTCGCCTCCATTTGGTCGCAACTCCTCCGTAATGACTACAAAAGTGCATTTCCGGGGAGGGGGCCACTCGAGGGAGTGCCCAGATCCTCGCTGGTAGGCTGGGGAACGGCTGCTGACCCTGTGCGGGAGAGTCCTCCGATCGAGTTCGTCGGAGGCGCCGAAGGAGCAACTCCTCCCCGGAATCTCTCAGGCAGACGTACCGCACGGACGAGGCCACTCTGGAAAGCAGGACGGGCGACGGATCGCAGTTCCGGTGCCCTTCCTCACCGACGGTGAAAGCCGGACCTCCACGGGCGATCCCCAGGAGGCCCGGTGAAGCTCTCAGGTTGAGATGACAGAGGGGGAGGCCGTCCGGGTGCCCGCGCCGTGGTACCCCTCGCAGGTCGTACGACCAGGAGGCCTCCGTACATGACCGCCAACCGCATTCCGCTCTCCCAGCTGGAGCGAGGCATCCCCTTCGAGCAGCGCCACATCGGCCCGGATGCCGAGGCGCAGGCGAAGATGCTCGCCCAGGTGGGCTACGGCTCCCTGGACGACCTGACCGCCGCCGCGGTGCCGGACGTCATCAAGAGCGCCGAGGCGCTGAACCTGCCGGGTGCCCGCACCGAGGCCGAGGTGCTCGCCGAGCTGCGTTCGCTGGCCGACCGCAACCAGGTCCTGACCCCGATGATCGGCCTCGGTTACTACGGCACCTTCACGCCGCCGGTGATCCTGCGCAACGTCATGGAGAACCCGGCCTGGTACACGGCGTACACGCCGTACCAGCCCGAGATCTCGCAGGGGCGCCTCGAAGCGCTGCTGAACTTCCAGACGGTCGTCGCCGACCTGACCGGGCTGCCGACCTCCGGCGCCTCCCTGCTCGACGAGGGCACCGCTGCAGCCGAGGCCATGCAGCTCGCCCGCCGCGTGGGCAAGGTCAAGGGCGGGGTCTTCCTCATCGACGCGGACACGCTGCCGCAGACCATCGCGGTCATCCAGACGCGCGCCGAGCCCACCGGGGTCGAGGTCGTGGTCGCGGACCTGTCCGAGGGCATCCCGGCCGAGATCGCCGAGCGCGGCGTCTTCGGCGTGCTCCTCCAGTACCCGGGTGCCTCCGGTGCGGTCCGCGAGATCAAGCCGGTCATCGACCAGGCGCACGACCTCGGCGCGATCGTCTCCGTCGCGGCCGACCTGCTCGCCCTGACCCTGCTCACCTCCCCGGGTGCGCTCGGCGCGGACATCGCCATCGGCACCACCCAGCGCTTCGGCGTCCCGATGGGCTTCGGCGGTCCGCACGCCGGTTACATGGCCGTCCAGGAGAAGCACGCCCGCTCGCTGCCCGGCCGCCTGGTGGGCGTCTCCGTCGACGCCGACGGCAACAAGGCCTACCGCCTGGCCCTGCAGACCCGCGAGCAGCACATCCGCCGCGAGAAGGCCACCAGCAACATCTGTACCGCGCAGGTGCTGCTCGCCGTCATGGCCGCCATGTACGCCGTCTACCACGGCCCCGACGGCCTGCGGACGATCGCCCGCCGCACCCACCGCTACGCCACCCTGCTCGCCGCGGGTCTGACGGCCGGCGGCGTGGAGCTGGTGCACGGCTCGTACTTCGACACGGTCACCGCGCGGGTGCCCGGCAAGGCCGACGGGGTCGTGGCCGCCGCCCGCGAGGCCGGGGTCAACCTCTACCGGGTCGACGCCGACCACGTCTCCGTCTCCTGTGACGAGACCACCCTGCGCGCCGACATCGACGCCGTGTGGGCCGCCTTCGGCGTCACCGCGGACATCGAGGCGCTGGACGAGGTCACCGCCGACACGCTGCCCGAGGGGCTGCTGCGCTCGGACGCCTACCTGAGCCACCCGGTCTTCCACCAGCACCGCTCCGAGACCGCGATGCTGCGCTACCTGCGCAAGCTGTCGGACAAGGACTACGCGCTGGACCGCGGCATGATCCCGCTGGGCTCCTGCACGATGAAGCTCAACGCGACCACCGAGATGGAGTCGGTGACCTGGCCCGAATTCGGCCAGCTGCACCCCTTCGCCCCGGTCGAGCAGGCCGCGGGTTACCTCACGCTCATCACCGAGCTGGAGGAACGACTCTGCGAGGTCACCGGTTACGACAAGGTGTCCATCCAGCCCAACGCCGGATCCCAGGGCGAGCTGGCCGGTCTGCTCGCGGTACGGGCGTACCACCGGGCGAACGGCGACGAGCAGCGCACCATCTGCCTGATCCCGTCCTCCGCGCACGGCACCAACGCCGCCAGCGCCGTGATGGCCGGCATGAAGGTCGTCGTCGTCAAGACGGCGGACGACGGCGAGGTCGACGCCGCCGACCTGCGCGCCAAGATCGAGCAGTACCGCGACGAGCTCGCCGTGCTGATGATCACCTACCCGTCCACGCACGGCGTGTTCGAGGAGCACGTCGCCGACATCTGCGCGCAGGTGCACGACGCGGGCGGCCAGGTCTACGTGGACGGCGCCAACCTCAACGCCCTGGTGGGCCTCGCCAAGCCGGGTCACTTCGGCGGCGACGTCTCGCACCTGAACCTGCACAAGACCTTCTGCATCCCGCACGGCGGCGGCGGCCCGGGCGTCGGCCCGGTCGGTGTCCGGGCGCACCTGGCCCCGTACCTGCCCAACCACCCGCTGCAGCCGACCGCCGGTCCCGCGACGGGCGTCGGTCCGATCTCGGCCGCGCCGTGGGGTTCGGCGGGCATCCTGCCGATCTCGTGGTCGTACGTGCGCCTGATGGGCGGCGAGGGCCTCAAGCGCGCCACCCAGGTGGCGGTGCTCGGTGCCAACTACATCGCCAAGCGCCTGGAGCCGCACTTCCCGGTGCTCTACACCGGTCCGGGCAACCTGGTCGCGCACGAGTGCATCATCGACATGCGCCCGCTGTCCAAGGCCACGGGCGTCAGCATCGACGACATCGCCAAGCGCCTGATCGACTACGGGTTCCACGCGCCGACGATGTCCTTCCCGGTGGCCGGCACCCTGATGATCGAGCCGACGGAGTCCGAGGACCTCGCCGAGATCGACCGCTTCTGCGACGCGATGATCGCCATTCGCGCGGAGATCGAGAAGGTCGCGGCGGGCGAGTGGCCGCTGGAGGACAACCCGCTGGCCAACGCCCCGCACACCGCGGCGGCGCTGGGCGGCGAGTGGAACCACCCGTACACCCGTGACGAGGCCGTCTTCCCGGGCGGGCTGACCGCCGCCGAGAAGTACTGGCCGCCGGTCCGCCGGATCGACGGCGCGTTCGGCGACCGGAACCTGGTCTGCTCCTGCCCGCCGCTGGACGAGTACGACAACTGATGGTCGCGCGTGCCCATCGCTGAGAAGTGAAAGGGGCCGGTCCGGGAGCATTCCTCCCGGGCCGGCCCCTTTCGCGCTCTCGGTGCGCGGTTCCTGGTGCGCGTTCTTCGTACGTGGTCCTCGTGCGCGTTCCTCGGGCGGTTCGCTACGCCGCCTTCATCACCTGCGCCGCCGCGAGCGGGCGGTGCGGAGCGATGATCCGGCCGTCCGGCAGCAGCTCACCGGTGTCCTCGAAGAGCAGGACGCCGTTGCACAGCAGGCTCCAGCCCTGTTCCGGGTGGTTGGCCACGGGATGTGCGGCCTCCCGGTCGGCGGAGTCGGCGCTAGGGCAGGCAGGCTGGTGCTGGCACATGGATACGTTCTTTCGCTGCGGTGTGGTCTGTGTGCTGCGGCTCGATGCGTCGTTCATGGCCGCCCCCCGTATCAATCTAGGTGTGGTCAGGGTCCAGTGTTGCCCTACGGACTGGCGTCCGCAGGGATTTCCGGTAGCTGTCCTCATAGATTGATGACGCATCACCCGTGCGGGCGGTTCATCTCAACTCCCCTGTCATTTCGGATGGTTCGACACTGGCCCGAGCGGGCTAGGCCGAATGGGCACAGTGGGCCAGGGGGCCGCCGGAGTCGGGTCGGATCGGGCCGCGGCGGCCCGGATCAGGCGGCCGGAGCCGCCAGCGAGGGCGGCACCGGCGGGCCCTGGGGACTCGGCGGGCTCTGGGGGGTGAGGCGGTGGGTCAGCACCGGCAGCAACTCCGACACGGGGTGCGGGCGGTAGGCGGCGATGCCCGGCGGGGCGGGCGCCAACGGCACCAGCAGGTCGGCGGCGGCGGGCAGGCCGGCCGAAGCGGCGGCGCCGACCCCCTCGTGCAGCCACAGGGTGAGCATGTACAGCTCCGGTACGGACAGCAGCCGGGGCTGGTAGTTCTTGCCGAGGGATTCCGCCTGGCGCAGGGCGCGTTCGGTGGCGGCGACGTAGGGCCCCTCGAAGAAGTGGGAGAAGGCCCAGCCGTCAGCCGTCAGCCGGGTGTCCGCCGCGGCCACGAACCGGTCGCCGCCGCGGATCAGGAACCTCCAGCCGGTGAGCCGGGTGCGGGGCGGCCGGCCCGCCGTCGAGGGCAGGAACTGGAGCCGGTCCAGTACGTGGACGGGCAGGGGCAGTTCGGCGGTCAGCGGTCCCTGGAGGGAGCGCAGCGCCGGCGTGAGCGCCTCGTGGACCGCGGTGGGGGAACCGAGTGCCGCGAGGACGCTGCGCAGGGCGGGCGCGGGGGCCGGAGGGACATGCAGCGGCATGGTGGGTCGCCTCTCACTTGGGAGACCTGGGAGAACGGGGGCAGGTGCGGACGGCGCTGTCGCATTCTGGGGCCAGAGGGGGGCTGAGGGGCAATGGCCGCGCGCCAACTCTCTGCCTCGTTTGCGGAGTTTATACGACATGTGTTCACGCAGTGTTTCGGCTAGCTGTCCCGCCCATTGCCGACAAGGCGCATACCGGTCCTGCTGCGGAGGATTCGTAGCTGCACGAGCGCGGACATCTCACGCTGACCTCGGAGGTTACCCGAAGGGTGCTCGGCTGGAAAGCGCCGGTATTGCGTACACGGAAAAGTCGACGGGGGCATTGCAGGATGCCCCTTGCCAGATGAATGTGCCGTAGCGCCTGTCGGCCAAACCGGCGCGCGCTGTCCGCCAGTCGTGCCCCCGCCGCGTTATCGATCACTCGGCCGGGGCATCATCGACCGTAACGTGCGCCCGGACGGACCGGGCCGGGCCCACTCGTGGAGGGACGCTTCGATGGGGGAGAAGGTCGTGGCAGGCGGATTCGACCTGTCCGATCGGCAACGGTATCGGAGGAAGCTTCACGAGTGCCTGGAGGGACTGGAGCGGCTTCTGGCGGAGAAGAGGTTCGATCGCCCCAAGAACATGATGGGGCTGGAGATCGAGTTGAATCTCGCGGGTTCCGACGGATTGCCGAGAATGGTGAATGCCCAGGTACTGGAGCGCATTGCGAGCCCCGATTTCCAGACCGAACTCGGAATGTTCAACCTGGAGGTCAACATACTTCCGCACCGGCTCGACGGCCGGGTTTTCGACCAGCTCGCGGAAGAGCTCAGTGCGAGTCTCGCATATGCCAATCGGCAGGCCGCGGAGATAGACGCCGGGGTGGTGATGATCGGCATCCTGCCGACGATCTCCCGCGGCGACCTCGTCTCCGCGAACCTCTCGGCGGTGGACCGCTACTCGCTGCTGAACGAGCAGATCCTGATGATGCGGGGCGAGGACTTCGTCCTCGACATCGACGGGGTGGAGCGGCTGACCTGGACCTCGGGGTCGATCGTCCCGGAGGCTGCCTGTACCTCGGTCCAGCTGCACCTCCAGGTCACCCCCGCCCGGTTCGCGGACGTGTGGAACGCGGCGCAGGCGGTGGCGGCGGTACAGATAGCCGTGGGCGCCAACTCCCCCTTCCTCTTCGGGCGCGAGCTGTGGCGGGAGTCGCGGCCCCCGCTCTTCCAGCAGGCCACCGACACCCGGCCGCCCGAGCTCCAGGCCCAGGGGGTGCGGCCGCGGACCTGGTTCGGCGAGCGCTGGGTGGACTCGGCGTACGAACTCTTCGCGGAGAACGTCCGCTACTTCCCGGCGCTGCTGCCGATCTGCGACGAGGAGGAGCCACTGCGGGTGCTCGGCGAGGGCGGGGTGCCCGGCCTCCAGGAACTCGTCCTGCACAACGGCACCGTCTACCGCTGGAACCGGCCCGTGTACGGGGTCGCCGACGGGGTGCCGCACCTGCGGGTGGAGAACCGGGTGCTGCCGGCCGGACCCACCGTCACCGACGTGGTCGCCAACGCCGCCTTCTACTACGGGCTCGTGCGCACCCTCGCCGACGAACAGCGCCCGGTGTGGAACCGGCTGCCCTTCGCGGAGGCGGAGGCCAACTTCGACGCGGCCTGCCGGTACGGGATCGACGCGCGGCTGCGCTGGCCGCGCCGGGGCCGGGGCGGGGGACTGGCGAGCGTGCCCGCGGTCCGGCTCGTGCTGGACGAGCTGCTGCCGATGGCGGCGGCCGGGCTCGACGCCTGGGGCATCGAGCCCGCGGACCGGGACCACTACCTCGGGATCATCGAGGAGCGCTGTCGCAGGCGCGCCAACGGTGCGACCTGGCAGGTCGAGACCTACCACCGGGCGCTGGCCGCCGGGCTGGAACGGGACGCGGCGCTCGCGGCGACCACCCGCCGCTACACCGAGCTCATGTACAAGGGGGACCCCGTGCACACTTGGCCCGCCGGGCTGCCGGAGGAGGAGGTGAGCGCGGCCCTGACCGCTGGGCGGTAGGGCGGTGGGGGCGGTCGGACGGTGGGGGCGGTTGGGCGGCGGGGGCGGTTGGACGGCCGGGGCCGTCGGGCGGAACCGTTCCGTCCGACGCACGGGTCCCTTCCGGTGCCCGGGTTCCGTCCGGCGCCGCGTCCCGTACGGCGCCGTGCCTTGCCCGGTGATCCCGTTCCGCCGTCGAGCGGGCAGTATGGGGTGGTCGGAGCGGGACGGTGGGTCGGAGCGGGACGGAGTCAGGCGTGCGGGCGGATCCGGAGCCGGTGGTCGGGACCTTGCGCGAGGACGGGCGGCGGGTCCTGCGGACCGAGACGCTGCTGGTGCTCGCCCTGTCGCTGGGTGCGAGCGCGGTCTCGGCGCTCATCAGCTTCATCGGCTCGCTCACCAAACCGGGCGGGCTGAAGGACCAGGCCGCCACGCTCAACGGCTCCTACGCGCCGGGTCGCCCCTGGCTGGACCTGTCCTGGCAGCTCTTCGGGATCGCGACCGCCCTGGTCCCCGTACTCCTCGTGGCCCACCTGCTCACCCGCGAGGGTGCGCCCGGCCTGCGGGTGCTCGGTTTCGACCGCACCCGGCCCCGCGCGGACCTGGGGCGCGGGGCGCTCGTCGCGGCCGGGATCGGCAGCGCCGGGCTCGCCTTCTACCTGGCGGCGCGCGCCACGGGCTTCAACCTGACGGTGGTGCCGGAAGCGCTGCCCGACGTGTGGTGGAAGTTCCCCGTACTGATCCTCTCCGCGGTGCAGAACTCCGTGGTGGAGGAGGTCATCGTGCTGGCCTACCTGCTGCGCAGGCTGGACGGGCTGGGCTGGTCGCCGATGGCCGCGCTGCTGGCCAGTTCGGTCCTGCGCGGCTCGTACCACCTCTACCAGGGCATCGGCGGCTTCCTGGGCA
Organism: Streptomyces sp. NPDC098789; assembly: GCF_044759975.1. Taxonomy (NCBI): domain Bacteria; kingdom Bacillati; phylum Actinomycetota; class Actinomycetes; order Kitasatosporales; family Streptomycetaceae; genus Streptomyces; species Streptomyces sp. NPDC098789. The sequence continues at coordinate 111,379 of NZ_JBIWAJ010000025.1, read as the reverse complement.
ACGTCGTCATGGGCGTCGTCTTCGTCCTGCTCTACCGGCGCTGGGGCCGGGTCGGGCCGCTGGTGGTCGCGCACGCACTGCTCGACATCGTCGCCTTCGGCGGGTACGCGCTGCTCGCCGGCAAGGTCGGCTGGCTGCCCACGCCCTGAGGGGCCGGTACGCGGGCGGCGGCGGCCCGGTTCAGGGGGCGGTCAGCAGCTCCCCGTCGAGGACCGTGACGGCGTGCCCGGTCAGGAACGTACGGTCCCCCGCGAGCCGGACCCCGACCAGGCCGGTGCGCGCCGAACCCTGGAAGCCGGTCAGCTCGGTGCGGCCCAGGCGGGCGGCCCAGAAGGGTGCGAGCGCGGTGTGCGCGCTGCCGGTGACCGGGTCCTCGTCGACGCCGACGGCGGGGAAGAAGCCGCGGGAGACGAAGTCGTACCCCCGGGCGGGGTCCTCGGCCGCAGCGGTGACGATCAGCCCGCGCTTGGCGTAGGCGGCGACCACCGCGAGGTCGGGGCGCAGCTCGCGCACGGTGCGCTCGTCGGCCAGCTCGACCAACAGGTCGCCGATGTGGGTGGCGGTGTCGTGGACGGAGCGCACCTCCACCCCGCCCAGCGCCAGGGCGAGGGCCTCCGGGAGCTCGTACGGGCTGAGCGTGGAGGTCGGGAAGTCCATGGTCACCGTGGAGTCGGCGGCGGCCTCGGTGGTGAGGACGCCGCAGCGCGCGGCGAACCGGACCGGTCCGTCCGCCAGGCCGGTGCTCGCCAGGACGTGCGCGGTGGCGAGGGTGGCGTGGCCGCACATGTCGACCTCGGCGGTCGGGGTGAACCAGCGCAGCGCCCAGTCGGCCTCCCCGCCGGGCGGCAGCGGGTGCGCGAAGGCGGTCTCGGAGAGGTTGACCTCGGCGGCGACCTGCTGGAGCCACGTGTCGGGCGGGAAGCCCGCGGCGCCGTCCAGGAGCAGGACTCCGGCGGGGTTGCCCTGGAAGGGCCGGTCGGTGAAGGCGTCGACGATTCGGATGCGCATGCCTTCGACCGTAGGACGGGCCGTGACCGGCGGACAAAGGCCAATTCCGGGTGGGTGGCCTTGCCGGTGGCCTGGTGGTCGGCCTGGTGCCGCGCCGTTCGTGGCCTGGTGCCGCGCTGCTCGTGGCCTGGTGCCGCGCCGTTCGTGGTCCGGTGCCGCGCTGCTCGTGGTCCGGTGTCAGGTGGCCCGGTGGTGCAGGACCACCACGTCGCCCGCGTCCGGATCACCCATCAGCACGAACAGCTCGGGCCGCTCCCGGGTCCCCGCCACGCTCCACCGCAGCTCCGCGGTCTTGCAGTCGGGGAGCGCGAGGACCACGCCCGCCCGGCCCTCGTTCGCCGACCCGCCCGCAGCCGTGGAGCGCCAGGTGCCGTGCCCGGTGCAGTGGCCCACGACGTCGAAGCCGTTGTGCACGGGTAGCTGCTGGGCCTCCGCCTCGCCCCGGTCCCCGAGCGTCAGGCTGACTCCGTCGCCCGTCCACCGGCCCACGAAGTCGGCGTGCCCGAGGGCGGGCGCCTCGTATCCGGGGGCGCCTGCTCCGAGGACGAGGGCGGCGAGCACCGCCACCGCGATCGGCCCGATCGCCCAGAGTCGGATCCTGCCGCTGGGTATCTGCCGCATCCGGGCGAGCACCGCGACGGCCACGGGTGGGAACCCGACGGCGGCCGTCCAGCCGAGCGTGGTGGTGTACGCGGCGCCGGTGAGCACCGAGAGCGGTAGGGCGTACCCGGCCGCGAACACGACCGCCGTGGGCAGGGCCCATCGCGGAGCGGAGATCCGGGTGCGCACGCCCAGGGCGTTCGACGCGAGCATCACCGGGGTGGTGAAGAGCAGGCTGTGCAGCCATCCCGCCGCGTAGGCGAGGAGGGGGCCGAAGACGGCCATCACGAACAGCCCGAAGAGCAGGGCGATGGCGCCGCCGTAGCCGCGGCCGTAGGGCTCGGCCCCGAGCGAGGCGACTTGGGCGTACAGCGCCGCGCAGAGGAGCGTGCCGCCTCCCACGATCTCGGCGCCCGGTGCGATGCCGGTCAAGGCGTTGGACTGACGCGGCTGCGCGGCGGCGACATGGTGGTACACGGCGAGGCCCCCCTCGGGCACGAATTGAACGTGTTCAATCGATGCGGACACTACACCCTCGGCGCGCTCGTGTCGTCGGGCGGCGTTCACCGTCAGCCGGCCGCGTGGCCTTCCCTGGTCAGGGCGTGGACGGTGCAGGGGCGGCCGAGGACCGAGTCCTCGCGCAGCGGGGTGAAGCCGAGGCGCCGGGCGACGGCTGCGGAGGCCGTGTTGCCGTGGTGGATCATGGCGGTGATCTGCTGGAGGCCCAGTGGTCCGAAGCCCCACGCGAGCACGGCGCGGGCGGCCTCGGTGGCGTAGCCGTGGCCCCAGTGGGCGCGGGCGAAGGTCCAGCCGATCTCGGTCTCGTCGAACTCTTCCCACCAGTTCAGGCCGGAGCGTCCGATCGCCTCGCCGGTGCTGCGCAGTTCGACGGCGCACAGGCCGTGGCCGCGCCGGGTCCACTGGTCCTGTATCGCGTGCAGGCGTGCGGCGGCCTGCTCCCGGTGGTAGCCGCCGACGAACCGGTTGACCTCGTCGTCCGTGTGGAGGCGCACCCACCAGTCGGTGTCGGCTTCGGTGAGCGGGCGCAGCCGGAGGCGGTCTGTGGTGATCACTGGCTTCGGTCTCCTCGTGTCCGCGGGGCGGTGTGTCCGGGTGTCCGGGTGTCCGGTTGCCCGGGTGTCCAGGTGTCCAGGTGTCCGGGTGTCGGTGTGTCCGGTTCTCCGGGGAAGGGGCGCGGTCCTCAGTCGACGCAGAACTCGTTGCCCTCGATGTCCAGCATGGGTATGCACGCGTCGTTGCCGTCGTACAACGTCCGCACGTGCACCGCGCCGAGGGGGACCAGGCGTGCGCACTCGGCTTCCAGCGCGGCGAGGCGCTCCTCGCCCACGAGTCCGGTGCCGACCCGGATGTCGAGGTGCAGCCGGTTCTTGGCGGCCTTCCCCTCGGGGACGCGCTGGAAGTACAGCCGCGGGCCGACGCCCGAGGGGTCGCTACAGGCGAACCAGGCGTCCCGCTCCTCGGCCGGCTGCGAAGCCCTGAAGTCGTCCCAGGTGGCGAACCCCGCCGGTGGGGGCGCCGCGACGTACCCCAACACCTCGCACCAGAAGAGGGCGAGGCGCTCCGGTTCCGCGCAGTCGAAGGTGACTTGGAACTTCTTGATCGATGACATCGGCCCACCGTAACGGCGCGTCCCGGCGCCGGAGCCCCTCGGGCGTCACGGCCCGCGCGGAGGCCGCCATGACCGGTATCGACTCACTGCGGGATTCCCGTCACGTGTGGAGCGCACGTGCGGATACGTTCCCTGGTCAGGGCTTCCTGGGTGCCGGGGCCGGGGCCGGGGCCCGGTGCGGTTTCGCGGGCGGAGCCGGTGCGTCCTCGCCCTGGTGGGTGATGGTGAACCGGCCGGTGTAGCCGACCTCGGGCGGCCTCCCCAGGGCGATCGCGTACGTGTCGTCGGTGGGCAGGTCGGCGGGGGGCGTCCAGTCGTACGTGCCGGAGGAGCCCTCCACCACGGCGATCTGGAGCACCTGCTGGCGCGCGGTGGACGAGCCGCGCATCAATGTGAGCGGCTGCCTGCCGGGTGCGCCGCCGGTCCAGACGATGGAGTGGGCCCGGCCGGCCTGCCAGACGACACCGGTGACGGGCTGGGAGAACGTAGAGGCCGCGGCGGCGGGTTGAGGCTGGGTCACGCTGGTGACGGCGCTGTACGCGAGGGCCAGCAGGACGGCCGCCAGCGCCAGGCGCGGCCGCCGTCGGGTGGGAGCGAGGGATTCCATGATCTGCTCAACGGTCCCCGCGACCCGCCGGGCACGGGCGGGTACGGGCACGCATCGGGTGGGGTCCGACTTCGGTGGCGATCCGGGGCTCGTGCCCGGTCCGCGACACATCGGGATCGCGAGGCTCGTTAAGAACACTCCCGATATATCGTTGACACATCGCGAGCGGTCGGCGATGGTTGGGATGTCGGACAACGACATGAACGAATCAGTAGGAACAATGACGAAAGGAGCGCAGTCATGCGTTCACACGGACATGAGCACGGACACGAGCACGGTCGTGGGCACGGGCACTGCGGGCCGGACCGTCAGGGTGACTTCGAGGGTCGGCGCGCCGCCTTCGGCCCGTTCGGGCCGCCCTTCGGTGGGCCCTTCGGCGGGCGCGGCGGGCGTGGCGGACCGCACCGGCGGGCTCGGCGGGGGGACGTCAGGGCCTCGATCCTGGCGCTGCTCGCGGACCGGCCGATGCACGGCTACGAGATGATCCAGGAGATCGGCGAGCGCAGCGGAGGGGCCTGGAAGCCCAGCCCGGGGTCGGTCTACCCGACCCTGCAGATGCTGGAGGACGAGGGGCTCATCAGCAGCGCGAGCGAGGGCGGCAAGAAGCTGTTCACGCTGACCGACGCCGGCCGCACCGAGGCCGAGGCGGGCTCCGCGGCTCCCTGGGAAGAGGCCGGGCGCGGGTTCGACCGCGAGGCGATGAACGAGATCCGTACGGCCGGCTTCGGCCTGATGGAGGCCTTCGGCCAGGTCTGGAAGACCGGCTCGTCCGAGCAGCGGGAGAAGGCCGTCGCGGTCATCAACGAGGCCCGTAAGAAGCTCTACCTGATCCTCGCCGACGAGCACTGACCGTCCGGCGAGAGGTACGGCCGAGCGCCCCGCGCGTCATGACGCGCGGGGCGCTCCGGCGTGGGCCGGTGGTGGGCGGGCGACCGGTCAGGCGACCAGGCCGGCCAGCTTGCGCAGGGACTCGTTCAGCGCGGCGCTGGCCGAGTCCTTCAGCTTGCCCGCCATGAGGGAGACGGCCGCGCCCTGGAAGTCCCCGTCGATGCGCACGGTCGTCGCCTCCCCGTCCGGGATCAGGGTGTAGCGGGTGCCCACGACCACGCCCATCGGGCCCTTGCCGCGGATGGCGAAGACGCGCTCGGTCTCCAGCTCCTCGATGGTCCACACGACCTCGGCCGGGAAGCCCATCATCTTCATGTTCTCGGCGAAGGTGGAGCCGACGGCCAGGGTCTCCGGGCCGCCCTTGGGGAAGCCGGTGTGGGTCATGCTCCACTGGCCGTACGCGTCCCAGTCCGTGAGCTGCGACCAGAGCGCGGAGGCGGAGGCCTCGATGCGTGATTCCGCGGTGACTTCGGCCATGGGACCGCCCCTTCTCGTCGGCTGTGTCCGGCGGAACGTAGTCCCGGTCGGCGGAACATTCAAGACTGACGACCTGTCAGGAAATCTCAACAGGCGTCACCCCGGTGACGCTCCTGACGAGGGCTGTCATGATGTGCCGATGCAAGCGTCAGGGAGAAATGCCGGACTGGGCCTCGCCCTCGTTTCGGCGTGTGCGTTCGGTGGTTCCGGGGTGGCGGCGAAGCCGCTGATCGAGGCGGGTCTGGACCCGTTGCACGTGGTCTGGCTGCGGGTGGCCGGGGCGGCGCTGGTGATGTCCCCGTTGGCCTGGCGCCACCGTGGACTGTTGTTCCGCAAACCCGCGCTGCTCGCCGGCTTCGGCCTGGTCGCCGTGGCCGGGGTGCAGGCCTTCTACTTCGCCTCCCTGTCCCGAATACCGGTCGGCGTGGCCCTGCTGCTGGAGTACCTCGGCCCCGCGCTGCTGCTCGGCTACATCTGCTTCGTCCAGCGCAAGCCGGTGACCCGGGCGGCCGCCGCCGGGGCCGCGGTGGCCGTCGTCGGCCTGGCCTGCGTGGTCGAGATCTGGGCCGGGCTGCGGCTGGACCCGCTCGGGGTGCTGCTCGGCGTGGCCGCCGCCTGCTGCCAGGCCTGCTACTTCGTCCTGGCCGACCAGGGTGCGGACGGGGAGGACGCGCCCGACCCGTTCGGGGTGATCGCGTACGGCATGGTCATCGGTGCGCTGGTGATGACCGTGATCGCGCGGCCCTGGGAGACGCGATGGGCGGTCCTGGGACGGGACGCGGACGTCGGCGGGACGGCCGTGCCCGCGCTGGTGCTCGTCGGCTGGATCGTGCTCATCGCGACGGTCGCGGCCTACCTGACCGGTGTGGTGTCGGTGCGCATGCTCTCGCCGCAGGTGGCGGGCGTGGTCGCCTGCCTGGAAGCGGTCGTCGCCACCGTGCTGGCCTGGGTGCTCCTCAAGGAACACCTCTCGACCCCGCAGATCATCGGCGGTGCGCTGGTGCTGGGCGGGGCCTTCATCGCGCAGACCTCGCGGCCCGCGGCGCCGAAGCCGGGCCCGGGGTCGGGCGCGGGGGACGGGCGGAGCGCCCCGGACCCGGCCGCCCTGGGGCCGGGAGCCATGGACCAGGCGGTCCTGGGAGCCGGCCGCGAAGTCGTCGATCGGGAAGCCGTCGATCGGGAAGCCGTGGACCGGGGAGCCGTCGAACCCGGGGCGCTGGACCGGACGGCCGCGACGGCCTAGGGTCACGACCATGCTGATGAACGTGCTGCCGCCTCCCGCCGCCTGACGCGGGCGGCCTCGCCACTGCGCCGACGAACCCCGCCCGGAGTCACCGGGCCGGTCCGTGCTGCCCGCGAAGAGATGACCATTCCCCTCATCCTTCACGTCACGCGGAGCACACGTGTCGAAGCAGTCGAAGCATCTGTACCTCGTCGTCGCCGGAGCCGCCTGGGGCACCGCCGGGGCGGCCGCCTCACTCCTCTTCCTGGCGAGCGACCTCGGTCCGCTGGCCCTGTCCTTCTGGCGCTGCGCGGGCGCCCTGCTGCTCCTCCTCGGGGCGCTGGCCCTGCGCCGCCCGTGGGCCGGCCGACGACACTCGGCGCCGCGGCCGTCGGCGGCCTCGTTGGTCGTCACCGGGCTGCTCTTCACCCTGTTCCAGGCCGCCTACTTCGGGGCCGTGCGCGAGACCGGGCTCGCGGTCGGGACGGTGGTCACCCTGGGCGCCGGGCCGGTGATGATCGCGCTCGGGGCGCGGTACTGGATGGGCGAGCGGCTCGGCCGGGGCGGGGCGGCCGCCGTCTGCGGTGCGCTGGCCGGGCTGGTGGCGCTGACGCTGGGCGGCGGGGGCGCCGAGGTGCGGCCCGCCGGGGTCGGCTGGGCGCTGCTGTCGGCGTCCGGCTACGCGGTGATGACCCTGCGCACGCGCGCCCTCGGGCGGCGCGGGGCGGGCGGGGACCCCTTGGTCACGACCGCGTGGTCACTGGCGGTCGGCACCGTGTGCCTGCTGCCGCTGGCCGTGCTGGAGGGGCTGGTTCCGCACACCGCGCAGCCGGGTCGGGTGCTGTGGCTGCTGGTGTACGTGGCGACGGTGCCCACCGCGCTCGCGTACGTCCTCTACTTCACCGGCGCGGCCGCGGTGCGGGCCGCCACGGTGTCCGTGATCATGCTGATCGAGCCGGTGAGCGCGGCGCTGATCGCCGTACTGGTCCTGGGGGAGCGGCTGACCGGGTCGGTGGTGCTCGGCATCCTGCTCCTGCTGGCGGCGGTCCTCGCGCTGATCGTCGCGGAGGGCCGCCGTCCGGCGCTGGAGGGCGCCGCCGCCGGGGCGGACGGAGCCCGGGGTGGCGCGGTGGACGGGCCCGAGGTGGGGCCCGTTCCGGCTCAGAGCGCGGCGATGTAGTCCGGTACCTCGATCCCGGGGGCCAGGTCGGCCGCCGGGACCGGGGCGCCGTAGGTCCGCGCGACGGGGACCACGCCCGACCAGAACGGCAGGTCCAGGTCCCGGGCCTCGTCGTTGGGGCCGCCGGTGCGAAGCTTCGCGGAGACCTGTTCGAGGTCGAGCCGGATGACGGCGGTGGCGGCCAGTTCCTTGGCGTCGGCCGGGCGGGAGTCCGCCGAGCGGCCCGCCACCACCTGGTCGACGAGGGCGTCGAGGGCCGTCCGGCGCTCGGCCTCGTCCGTGACCTCGTACGCCGTGCCGTGCACCACGACCGAGCGGTAGTTCATCGAGTGGTGGAAGGCCGACTTGGCCAGCACCAGCCCGTCGAGGTGCGTGACCGTGACGCACACGGGGAGGCCGGGGTCGGCCTTGCCCACGGCGAGCAGCGGGCGCGAACCGGTGGAGCCGTGGAGGTAGAGCGCCTCGCCGACCCGACCGTAGAGGGTCGGCAGGACCACCGGGGCGCCGTCGCGGATGAAGCCGAGGTGGCAGAGGTAACCCTCGTCGAGTATCGCGTGCACCGTCTCGCGGTCGTAGCGCGCGCGGTCGCGGGAGCGGGAGGGGATGGTGAGGTCCGTCGGCTCGTAGGCGTCGGTCGCGGGGTCGTGGGCGGCGGCGGGCGCGACGGTCATGATGCGAACTCCATTGCACTAGTGCATACTGTGGTTTGTGCTAGGAGAATACACAATCGTCGGAAGCCGTGCATCTGAGATCGCGGCCAGTGTCGAAGCGGGCGTGGGCTCCGGGGAGCTGGCCCCCGGCGCCCTGCTGCCACCGATGCGCGAGCTGGCGGGGGCGCTCGGGGTCAACCCGAACACCGTCGCCGCCGCCTACCGCACGCTGCGCGAACGCGGGGTCATCGAAACCGACGGGCGGCGCGGCAGCCGGGTGCGCGCCCGACCCGCCAGCACCCCGCGCGACGGTCTGCGGGTGGCGGTTCCGCCGGGCGGCCGGGACGTGGCCAGCGGCAACCCCGATCCGGCCGTACTGCCCCAGCTGTCCGGCGCGCTGGCGGCCGCGGCCCGGCGCTACGCGCAGGCGCCCACCCGGTACGGGGACGAGCCCGTCGTCCCCGAACTGGCCCGGCTCGCCCGGGCCGGGCTCGACGCCGACGGGGTGCCCGCCGGGCCCGTCGGGCTGACCTCGGGCGCGCTCGACGCGCTGGAGCGGGTGCTGTCGGCGCACCTGCGCCCGGGGGACGCCGTGGCGGTCGAGGATCCGGGGTGGGGCAGCGTGCTGGACCTCGTGCCCGCGCTCGGCCTGCGGATCGCGCCCGTCGCCGTCGACGACGAGGGGCCGGTGCCCGAGGCCGTCGAGCGGGCCCTCGCGGAGGGCGCGCGGGCGCTGGTGGTCACCGCGCGGGCGCAGAACCCCACGGGCGCGGTGGTGAGCGCGGCGCGGGCGGCCGTGCTGCGGGAGCTGCTGGCCCGCCACCCGCACGTGCTCGTCATCGACGACGACCACGGGCACGGCATCGTCGATCTGCCGCTGGAACCCCTGGGCGGGGTCACCCGGCACTGGGCGCTGGTGCGGTCCACCGCCAAGGCGTACGGGCCGGACCTGAGGCTCGCGGTGCTGACGGGGGACGCGGTCACGGTGGACCGGGTGCTCGGCCGCCAGCGGCTGGGTCCGGGTTGGGTGAGTCGGCTGCTCCAGTACGCCGTCATCGAGCTGTGGACCTCGGGGGCCGTGGACGCGGCCGCGGTGGCACGGGCGTACGGGGAGCGGCGGGACGCGCTGGTGGCGGCGCTGCGCGAGCGGGGCGTGGCCGCGCACGGGCGCAGCGGGATGAACGTGTGGGTGCCCGTGCCGGACGAGACGGGGGCGGTGACCCGGCTCCTCGCGGCCGGCTGGGCGGTGGCGCCGGGCGCGCGCTTCCGGGTGGACAGCGGTCCGGGCGTACGGATCACCGTGTCGCCGGTGGCCCCGGCCGAGATCCCGGCGCTGGCGGACGCGGTGGCGCAGGCGGTCCGCCCGGCGCGGGGGGTCCGGTACGACTAGCGGAACGGCCCCGGGGAGCGGATTGCGGAACGGCTCGGGAGACGGCTCGGGAAACGCCGAGTGCCGTGACCTCCTCCGGTCACGGCACTCGGCGCGCGGTGGCGCGGCGGGGTCAGCCCTTCTTGCGCGGGCCGGACCGGGTCTGGGTCAGGGCGGCGCCGGCGAGGACGATCGCGGCGCCCACCGGGGTGTTCCAGTGCAACTGCTCGCCCAGGACCAGGACGCCCGCCGCGGTCGCGATCACCGGGATGAAGTACGTGACCATCTGGGCCGTGGTCGGGCCGATCTCGCTCACCAGGCCGTACTGCATCTGTAGGGCCATGCCCGTCCCCAGCGCGCCCAGCGCGACCACCGACAGCGTGGGCCACAGCGGGAAGGAGGTCGGCGCGCTGGTGAACGCGGCGCTCACCACCGCCAGCTGGAGGGTGGAGACGATCAGTTGGGCTCCGGTCAGCGCCACCGGCGAGCCGGGGGTGCCGGCCAGGGTGCGGCGGACGTAGATCCAGCCGATCGGGTAGCAGAGGGACGCGAGCAGGGCGAAGGCCGTGCCCTTCGCGTCGACGCCCGCGAAGCCCTGCCAGGCGCCGAGGACCGTCAGCACCCCGAGGAAGCCGAGGCCGAGGCCCGCGAAGCGGCGCCGGGTCGGCCGGTCCTCGGAGAGGGCGACCAGGGACAGGGCCATGCCCCACAGCGGGGAGGTGGCGTTGCAGATGCCCGCGAGGCTGGAGGGGATGCTCAGCTCGGCGTAGGCGAAGAGGGAGAAGGGGGCGCTGTTGAGCAGCAGCGCCGCCACCGACAGGTGGCCCCAGGTCCGCAGCCCCCGGGGGAGCGGCTCGCGCCGGACGAGCAGGACGGTGACGAGGGCGAGCGCGCCGAAGAAGACCCGACCCATGGAGACGTGGAAGGGGGCGTAGGCCTCGGTGCCCACCTTGATGAACAGGAAGCTGAACCCCCAGACCACCGAGAGGATCGCGAAGCGGATCCGCCAGTCGAGGCCCGGGCGGGCCGCGGCCGGGGCGGTGGGCGGGATGGTGGCCGCGATGGTGGTCGGCGTGGTGGCCGCGGGGGTGGGGGCGGCGGTGGAGGAGGTGGGGAGGGTCGGCCGGGCGGGTGCGGATGCGCTCATGGAGATCACTCTGCTCCGTACGACCTCTTAGGACAAGCGAGAGTTCTTTCGACTCACGCCGTAGCATTGCTTACATGTTGAACTTGGAGCGCCTGCGCACGCTCGACGCCCTCGCCCGGCACGGCTCGGTCAGCGGGGCCGCCGACGGCCTGCACGTCACGACCTCGGCCGTCTCCCAGCAGATGGCCAAACTGGAGCGCGAGGTCGGCCAGCCCCTGCTCTCCAAGTACGGCCGCGGGGTCCGGCTCACCGACGCGGGGCGCCTGCTCGCCGACCACGCCGCACGGATCATCTCCCAGGTGGAGCTGGCCCAGTCCGACGTGGAGGCCCAGCGCGGCTGCGTCGTCGGCGAGCTGCGGATCGGTGCCTTCCCCACCGCGATGCGCGGGCTGCTGCCGCGCACCCTCAGCGCGCTGCGCGCCGCACACCCCGAGCTGCGGGCCCGGGTGACCGAGCAGGAGCCGGAGCAGAGCATGCGCGCCGTGGTGCGCGGGGACCTCGACCTCGCGGTGGCCATCGACTGGCACAACCGGCGGATGCCGGTGCCCGCCGAACTCTCCCGCGCCCACCTGCTCGACGACTCCGTCGACATCGCGATGCCCGCGGGGCACCCGATGGCCGAGCGGAGCCGGATCTCCCTGGCCGACTTCGCCGACGACGACTGGATCTCCTGGAACGAGGGCCAGTTCTGCCACGAGTGGCTGGTCTTCACGCTGCGCGGCCTGGGCGTGGAACCGCGCATCGCGCACATCGCCGAGGAGCACCACACCCAGCTGGCGTTCGTCGAGGCCGGGCTCGGGGTGTGCGTGGCGCCGCGGCTCGGGCGCGGGCCGGTGCCGCCCGCGGTGCGGCTGCTCCCGGTGTGCGACACCCTGCGCCGCCACGTGTACGTCGTCTGGCGGGCCGATGCCGACCGGCGGCCTTCGATCCGGGCGGCGGTGGCGGCGCTGCGGGACGCCGCGGCCCTGCTCTGAGACGGCCGGCGCCCGGCTGTGGACGCCCTGCTTCCGGCGCCCGGCCTCAGGGCCCGGGTCGCAGCACTACCGCTTGCGGAAGTCCCAGGACACCACCGAGTCCGGGGTGAGGCGGATCCACGCGTGCCGCCCGTCGTGGGGCATCTCGGTGATGCCGAAGTTCTTCACCGGGAAGAGCCGTTCGGCCTCCTCCAGCTCCGGGCAGGGCTCGCCGGTCCGGGGCGCTTCGCCGACGAAGACCGCGCTGCCGGAGAGCTCGACGCCGCGCAGCTCGTCGTACTCCTCGCCCGCGTCCACGACCACCGAGATCCGCGGGTCCTTCCGCAGGTCCGCCCAGCGGCGGCTGCGGGTGATCGAGTACAACCACAGCGAGGTGCCGTCCCAGGCGAACCAGAGGGCGCCGACGTGCGGGCGGCCGTCGCCGGAGACGGTGGCGACCCGGCAGGTGCGCTCGGCGCGCAGGAACTCGTCCACCTCCGCGCCGGTCATCATGATCCGCCGGCCGCGCCGCTGTGCGTCGTCCATCCGCCCCACACCCCTTCACATCTGACTATGTGTCAGGAATCATGAGGGCTCTTCCGTCATCACGCCAGGGGGATGCATGTCCCAGGACGCCGCCCGCCGCGACCGGCTCAGGGCGCAACTCGACCCCGCCACCACCGCGCTGCTGACCGTCGAGTGCCAGAACGGGGTCGTCGGCGCGGACAGCGCGCTGCCCGAGCTGGCCAAGGAGGCTCAGGCGTCCGGCATGTTGGGGCGGGTGGCCGCACTGGTCGACGCCGCGCACCTGGCGGGCGTACAGGTCCTGCACGCGGTGGCCGAGCGGCGGCCGGACGGGCGGGCGGCCAACTCCAACGCGCGGCTCTTCCGGGCGGCCGGGAAGCTCCCGGTGCAGCAACTGTCGGGCACGCGCGCGGTCGAGGTCGCCGAGCCGATCGCGGTCGCCGAGGAGGACATCGTCGTACGCCGCCTGCACGGGCTGTCCCCGATGGCCGGGACCGACCTGGACGCCCTGCTGCGCAATCTCGGTTGCCGCACCCTCGTCGTCACCGGGGTCTCCGCCAACGTCGCGATCCCGAACACGGTCTTCGACGCGGTCAACCTCGGCTACACCGTCGTGGTCCCGGCCGACGCGATCGCCGGGGTGCCGGCCGACTACACCCCGCAGCTCATCCGCAATTCCCTGGCCCTGGTCGCCACCGTCACCACGGCCGAGGACGTCATCGACACCTGGGCGCGGGACTGAGGTCAGCCGCGGCGGGCGGCGCCCTGGGAGAGGAGGGCGTCGCCGACGAGGCGGACCCCGCGGGACAGCCGGCCCAGCTGCTGGAGCTCGACGGCGTACATCCTGATGGAGTTCTCGATCACGGAGGCGGCCACGCCCATCGAGGGGAGTTCCGCCCGGCTGGTCTCCAGGGCGATCCGCATCGTCCGTACCTCGTGCCGCAGTTGGAGCTGGGCGTGCCGGGCGAGCAGGGCGGGATGGCGGGTCAGCGTCGGGTAGCTGCCGTAGCGGGCCGGGAGCAGGTCCCGTAGCCAGTGCACGGCGGTGCGCTCCCAGTCCTGGGTGCCGGGAGCCTTGACCTGGCAGGGCCAGTCGGGGCTGAGCGTGATGGAGGCAGTCTGGCGCATGCTCGTCGCTTCCGAGTGGTGTCGAACTCTGATCGAGACGTTGCTGCGGCGGCCCCGGCCCAGGGGTTGGCCGGGACCGCCGTGAGCGCTCCGGTGGATCCGTAAGCCGGGATCGGGCACGGGTGGGACGTGAGGAGGAGTGGCGTCACACCGCGTGCCCGTCTCCGGGAGGGCTTGGGGTGAGCTCTCCGTGGCGTCTGGTGGATCGGGGGCGCTCGGCAAGTAAACATATATACCGTCGGGTAAGCAAGGGAATGAAAAATTACATACGACGGCAAGATGAAACCCGGCCCCGGAAATCGGTCGTGGAGCCGGGTGCGGGTGCGGGTGCGGGTGCGGGTGTGGGGCGGGTGTGGGGGTGCGGGTCGGGTCCGGGCGTGGGTTCGGTCCTAGAGGAAGAAGCCGTGCTGGTCGGCGACCTGCTCGTAGCCTTCGAGGCGTGCCTGGGTCCGCTCGGGGTCCGCGTCGGCCATCGCCTGGAGCAGGGCCGCGGACAGCATGCCGGGTGCCGCGTAGGAGTCGAAGACGAGCCTGGCTCCGGTGCCCGCGGTCAGCGTCACGTCCGCGGCGTCCGTCAGGGGGCCCAGGGTCGGATCGGTGATCAGCGCGGTGCGCAGCCCCACGCTCCGCGCGGCCCGGAGCGCTCCCAGCGTCTCCTTGGCGTGCCGGGGCATGGCGTAGGCCAGCACCCAGGTCCCGCCCGCGGCCCGCGACTGGAGCAGGGCGTCGTAGGCCACGCTGCCGCCGCGGGTCACCAGGCGGACGTCGGGGTGGATGCGCCGGGCGGCGTAGGCGAAGTACTCCGCCAGTGACACCGAGATCCGCAGGCCGAGCACCGTCAACGGCACGGAACCGGCGAGCTCGCGCCCGATGTTCAGCACCTGGTCGGTGTCGGCGAGCAGGTGGCGCAGGTTCTGCAGGTTCTCGATCTCGGCGTCCACGGCCGCCTGCAACTCGTTGCGGCGGAACTGCCCGCCGGCCCCGGGGGCGCCCGCGACCGCGCTCAGGGCGATCGGTTGGAGCGCGTCCCGCAGGGCGGGGTAGCCGCTGAATCCGAGGGACACGGCGAAGCGGGTCACGGACGGTTGGCTGACCCCGACCCGGTCCGCCAACTCGGTGATCGAGAGGAAGGCGGCCTCGGTGAGGTGGTCGATCAGGTACTGGGCGATCCGCCGCTGTCCCGGGGAGAGCCGGTGGCCGTCGAACAGTGCGCGGACCCGCTCGCCGGGGGCGCGTTCGGGTTCAGGCGAGCGACCGCCCGGCGTGATGGCGGCTGCTTGGGCGCGTGCCTGCTGCCCGGATGACACCGACGGGCCTCCCTCTCATGTCACTCGTCACCCAACATAGCTCACACCCTGTGCCCGGTCCTTCGAGCGTCAGCCGAGGCTCCAGGACCAGGTGTGGTCCGCGCCGATGAGGCAGGCCAGGACGACGAGGTCCGCGACCCCGAGGGCCAGCCCGAGGCGGGCACGGGCGGGGCGGGTCGTTCCGCGGATCAGGGCGAGGGCGGCGAGGGCGATCGCGACGGGTCCGAGGACGAGGTTCATGGCCAGGAGCCCGACCAGGCCGGACACGAAGGAAAGGACGGCCATGGTGTCGGCATCGCCGGCCGAACGCGCGTCGCCGGGGGAACGTGCGTCGCGGGCCGAACGCGCGTCGTGGGCGGAACCGGTCGTGCCGGTCATGTCAGTCGTGCCGGCCGTGTCCGTCACGCCGGCCGAACGGGCCCCGGGAGTCGGGCCGTCGGGGCCGGTGCCGGTCGTCGGGGCCCCGGCGCGGAGCTCCGGGGCGGGGGTGGTGGAGCGGCGCTCCCGGACGGCGGGTCGGTGCGTGGTCATGAGGAACTCCCCTGACGGTCGACGCGGTGGTGGCGCCCGGTCCGCTCCCGTACGGCGAAGACCGTGAGCCAGATGGCGATCACGGCCGTCGCGACGAGCGAGACCGCCGCCGGAACGTGGGCCACGGTTCCCAGCAGGATGCCCAAGAGCAAAAGGGCCGCTACGAGGAAGAGCATCGTGCTTCCTCCTTCGGATTCCTAGAATCGGTAACAGTTGTTCACTGACTGGTCAGTCTAAATGATGGCATGCGGTCGCCGCGGGATGGGGGTTTACTTTCCGTCATGAACCAGACCGTCGGGGCCCGCCAGGCCCAACGCCTCCGTACGCGCCGGGCCTTGCTGGACGCCGCGCTCTCGCTCCTGGAGGAGCAGAGCCTGGGCAGCCTCGGTCTGCGCGAGGTGACCCGCGCGGCGGGAGTGGCGCCGACGGCCTTCTACCGGCACTTCACCGGCATCGAAGAACTGGGGGTCGCCCTGGTGGACGAGGCGCTGGGGAACCTGGAGGAGGGGATCGCCGCGGTCTTCTTCGACGGCGCCGGGATCGCGGCCCGACGCATCGACCAGGCAGTGGATTTGATGGCCGGACTCGTCCGCGCGTACCCGGCACACCTGCGATTCATCGTCCGGGAACGCCACGGAGGGGTCCGCAGGGTGCGCGAGGCGGTCGCCGGACGGCTGGACGGCTTCGCCCGGGACTTGGCCGAAAACCTCGCCGCCGACCCGCTCGGCGCCGGGTGGAGTCCCGAGGACCTGCTGATGCTCGCCCGCCTCTACGTCGACCACATGGTGATGACGGCGTCCGCCTACCTGGCGGCGTCCCTGGAGGGCAACGCGTGGGCCGACGTCACCGACACGGCCCGCCGTCAGCTCCGGCTGATCCACGCGGGGCGGCTCCACTGGACGGGGGCCGGCCGGGCCGACGGCCCTTGAGCTTCGCCGGATCCCGGATCAGTCGCGGTGCAGCAGGCCCATGACCTCCTTGACGAGCACGGCGGCGAGGCCGCTCACGAGCGCGCCGATCGTCCGGTGGAGCAGGCCCGGGCCGCGCGGCTCGGGGCGCCGGGCGGCGCGGGCCGGACTCGGCCGCGTGTGGGTGCGGGATCGGGGGTGGTGGCGACGGTGTTTGCGGCGGCTCACGGTTTCCTCCGGAGGTACGTGCCCCCGCGTCCGCCGGTCTGTCCGTCCGGTGCGGCGCGAGGGCTTCCGATATCACGCGGATCACCCTGCCGGGAGAGGAATCGGCGGGCTCCGCACGGGCCTCCGATCTCGGTGTAACTTCCACGGCATGAAAAAAGGCCAGGTCAGGGAGTGGGAGCCGGGCACGGCCGCAGACCTCGTGGGCGACGCCGAAGCCCTCGGAGTCGAGCGGGTCTCGGCGCGCATGGTCACGGACTGGGTGGAGGTCGGGCTGCTGGCCGCCCCCGAGTTCCGGAAGTCCACCCGGCACGGCAGCGACCTCGGACTCTTCCCCGCCGTCCAGCGCCGGCTCTTCTCCGAGCTGCTCGACGTGCGCAGGCGCTCGCCCCTCGCCCGGATCCCGCACCACGCCCTGATCCCGGTGGCGCTCTTCGTCTGGTTGAACTCCGACACCGTCGTGCCGGTGGCGCAGGCGCGCCGGGCGCTGCGCACGTACGCCCGGACCACCGGCAAGGCGAACGCCACCCGACGGCGGGACACCGCCCGCCGCGTCGTCGAACAGTTCGCCCATCCCTCGGCCACCCACCAGCAGCGCCGTACGGTCCAACTGCTGGTCGAGGAGGGGGAGAAGAGCGGCAGGCCCGACTGGGCGCGGCTGCACTCCGCGCTCACCGCCGTCTGCTCGCCGTGGCCGACCGCGGGCGTGCCCCTGCTGGAGCGCGGCATCGGCCGCCCGGACGCGCCGCTGACGGTGACCGATTCGATCGTGCTCAAGGTGGCCGCCGAGCGGCTCAGGGCCCGGCTCGGTGCCGAGCAGGTCCAGGAGGAGGACCTGCTGCGCGCGCGCAGCGTGCACCGGACCGACTGGGCGCGGTACGAGACGGCACGCGGCCGGGAGCAGCCCGAGGGCACGACCCCCGGGTTCTTCGCGGTTCCCGAGGGAGCGGAGGCGCGGGCCCGGGAACAGGTGCACGCGTACACGGGCACCCTCGCGGGAGTGCTGGGCATCATCGCGGGGGTGGCGGCCACGGCGCGGGCCGCTCGTCGCCCCTTTTGACGGTGGCCGCTGCCGGTCCGGTCATGGGGGGTGACCGGCGAGAACGGCGTCCACCGGCCCCGTGGCGTGCCATGCTCGACACATGGCGGGTGAATCCGGGGTTCCCGACGGCGGCGCGAGTGCGACACCGGAGGTGTTGGCGCTGGCCAAGGTCGTCTCCAGGCTGCGCGCCGAGGTGGTGGACCTGGAGGGACTGGCCTCGATGACGGCCGTCGTGGAGCGGGCCAAGGGCGTGCTCATGGCCCAGGAAGGCGTCACGGCCGACACCGCGAACCGGCTGCTGCTGGAGCGCGCCGCGGAGCACCGCCGCACCCTCCTGGAAGAGTGCTGGCTCACCCTGGGTCGCGCGACCGGCGCGGGCCCGGCGGCGCCGCCGGCGCAGGCGGTACCGGGCGCCGGGGCCGTGCCCACCCTCCCGCAGGAGCCGGGCCCCTCACCCTTCGACACCGGCCGCTACGTCGTCGCCGACGGCGGCCGTCCGACCGGGCGCCGCACGGTCCTCGCGGCCCTGGCCCGGTCCCTGGCCGGCGCCCGCACCCCGATCGAGACCGCCCGGCGGTTGTACGAGGCGCTGGCGGACGCCGAGGACGTCGGCGCGGTGATGATCTACACCGTGACCACCGCCGGCAGCCTGAAGCTGATCGGGCACGCGGGGGTCGACGACGCGATGGCCGAGCAGTGGAGCCACGTCCCGCCGCTCAGCGGGATCGCCGCGATGGAGGCCATCGAGGCCCGGGAAGCGGTGTGGCTCGAAGATCCGGATCTGGACGCGGCCCGGTACCTGCTGATCGGGGAGCCGCCCGAGCGGTGGCCCTCGCGCGCCTGGTTGCCCGTACCCGGGTACGGAGCGGGGACGGCGGTCGTCGGGTTCTTCCGCACCCGGCGGGGCCCCTTCACCGCCGGTACCCGGACCCTGCTCAGGCGGGCCGTCCGACTGTGCGGCGGACTCCTGCACGAGGGCGAGGCGGTCCGGGGGAGCCTGCCGCTCCACGCGGACGTCGAAGCGATCCAGACGATCTTCGACGCCATGTCCGGACCGGTCGTCCTGCTCAGCCCGCTGCGCGGGCGGACGGGGGAGGTGGAGGACTACCGGATCGACGCCGCCTCGCCGCAGTCGGTGGACGTCGCGGGGCGCCACGGCAAGGAGTTGGTCGGCCGGCGGGTGCTGGAGACCTACCCCACCGTCGCGGGCACCGCGCTGTGGGAGGGGTACCTGGACGCGCTGACCCTGGGCACGGCCTACGAGGGCGAGCCCTTCCTGTACGAGGACGTGAGCGCCGGAGTCCCCCAGCGGTCCACCTACTCGGTGCGCGCCACCAGACTGGGCGAGCGCCTGGTGGTGACCTGGATCCGGCACGACACCACCGACCGCGAGACGCGCCGGCTGGACGACCTCCAGCGACTCGGCAACCTCGGCTGGGCGAGCTGGAACCTGCTGACCGACACCATCGCCTGGTCCGACCAGGTCTACGCCGTCTTCGGCCGCGATCCCGCCCTGGGGCCCATGCGGTTGGAGGAGCTGCCCGAGCATCTGCTCCCGGAGGACCTGCCCGCGCTGGGCGCGGCCGTGCAGCGGCTGCTGGGCGACGGCACGGCCATCGACCAGTACTTCCGGATCGCCGCGCCGGACGGCCTGCGGTACCTGCGGATCGTCGCGGAGGCCCAACGGGACGCGGACGGAAGCCCGTTGGAGGTGCACGGCTTCTTCCAGGACCTGACCGCGCTACGGGGCGCCGAAATGGCCCTGCGCGAGAGCGAACGCGCCAACCTCGTCCAGCGCGGCACCCTCAAGGCCGAACGGGCGCTGGGGGCAAGCCTCCAGGACACCCTGCTGCCGATCCCCGAGCAGTCGCTGGAACTGGCCGGTCTGCGCGTCGACGTGGCCTACCTGCCCGCCGACAGCGGTCTGAACGTCGGTGGCGACTGGTACTCGGCGATCGAACTACCGGACAAGAGCGCGCTGTTCGTCGTCGGAGACGTCGCGGGCCACGGTCTGGCGGCCGTGGGCACGATGGCCCAACTGCGCTTCACCGCCAAGGGCATGACCATCACCGGATCGCCCCTGCCCGACGCGCTCGCCCGACTCAACGCCCTGCTGCTCCACACCGCCACGGACACCCACAGCGCCACCGCCACCATGGTCATGGGGCGCTACCAGCCCTGGGACCACCGGCTGACCTGGGTGCGGGCGGGCCACCTCCCGCCGCTGCTGATCCGCGACGGCACGGCCACCTTCCTGCCGCAGCCGCAGGGCACCCTCCTCGGCGCCGCGTTCGGCTCCTCGTACGGGCAGGAGGTGACGGACCTGCTACCCGGCGACCACCTGCTCTTCTACACGGACGGCCTGGTGGAGGAGCCGGGCGAGGACATCGGGGCGGGCCTCGCCCAGCTCGCCGAGACGGCCCTGCGGCTCGTGCGGGAAGGGCGCAGCGGCGCCCTGGCCACGGCCCTCGCGGGCCTGCGCCACGGGCACCGCGACGACATCTGCGTCCTGGAGATCTACGTCCCCCCGCGTCCCGATCCGACCGGGCCGGTGTAGCGGCAGCCGGAGCGGGCAGGCGCGCACGGGGACCGCCGGCGGGCCGCGGTCCCGGGTGCGAAGGAGGACGCCGTCATGGCGGCCGATCGTAAGGAGACGGAGGCGGAGCGGGCCGACCGCCGCTGGAACGAGACGCTCCAAGAGGTACGGGTCGCACAGACCGGGGCGCAGATCCTCTTCGGCTTCCTGCTGAGCGTCGCCTTCATGCCGGCTTTCCACGAGCTGGCCGCCTTCGACCGGACGCTGTACGTCGTCACGGTCACGCTGGGCGCCCTGGCGACCGGAACCCTGATCGCTCCCGTCGCCTACCACCGGATGCTGGCCGGCCAGCACCTCAAGCCGCAACTCGTCGACGCGGCGGGCCATTTGGTCTCCGTGGGCATCGTGCTGCTCGCGCTGACCGTCACCTCGGCCGTGCTCCTGCTGCTCCGCGTCGCCACCACGCACTGGATCGCCTGGCCGCTGACCGGCTTCGTCACGGGCTGGTTCGTCATCTGCTGGCTGCTGCTGCCGTTCCTGCTCCTGCGCAGGAGGGGCAAGGGCGACCGGTGACGCGCCGCGTTCGCCGCCCGACGGCAGCCGTCGTACCGCGCACGAGATGAAGGGGTACGGGAACTTCGGCTCGAAGCCGGAGGGCGGGACCCCCTCCGACGCACCGTGACGGACGGCCGCCCGGACGAATGGGACGGGAAGCACGGGGCAGGGGCGCAGTGAGAGGTACGGATGCGGCGGCCCGGAGCTCCGGGCGGCGCACGATCCACACCAAACGTGAAGGAGGCCACCATGGCCGACAAGGGAACCGCGGACAAGGCGAAGGGCAAGGCCAAGGAGGCCGCCGGCAAGGTCACCGGCAATGAACGGCTGACCGCCGAAGGCAAGATCGACCAGGCCAAGGGCGAGGCGAAGAAGACCATGTCCGATGCCAAGGACGCCCTCCAGGGCAAGCACCGCAAGGGCTGATCCGACCCCGGACCACGCCCCGGGCTCCCCGCCGACCGGCGGGGAGCCCGGCGGTGCGCGCGCCCGATAGCCTGGGCGGATGCTGTCCGAAGTGATCGCGACCCGCTACGTCACGCCCTTGCGCGAGGGCGGCTCGCTGCCGGGGATCGTCGAAGCCGACGATCTCGGCACCTACGTCATGAAGTTCACCGGAGCCGGCCAGGGCCGCAAGACCCTGGTCGCCGAAGTCGTCTGCGGGCGCCTCGCCCAGCGGCTGGGGCTGCGCGTCCCACCGCTCGTGCAGATGCAGCTCGACCCCGTCATCGGGCTCGGCGAGCCCGACCAGGAGGTCCAGGAGCTGCTCAAGGCCAGCGGCGGACTCAATCTCGGGATGGACTACCTGCCCGGGTCGATCGGCTTCGACCCGCTGGCCTACCAGGTGGATCCGGCCGAGGCGGGCCGCGTCGTCTGGTTCGACGCCCTGATCAACAACGTCGACCGGTCCTGGCGCAACCCGAACATGCTGGTCTGGCACGGGGACCTGTGGCTCATCGACCACGGCGCCACGATGATCTGGCACCACAACTGGCCGACCGCGACCGCCGCGGCGGCCAAGCCGTACAACGCCTCCGACCACGTCCTGGCCCCGGTCGGCCCGGACATCGCTGCCGCCGCCGCCGAGCTGGCCCCCCTCGTCACGCGGGAGCTGCTCACCGAGGTCGCGGCCGACGTCCCGGACGAGTGGCTGGTCGACGAGCCGGGCTTCGAGTCCACCGACGCCGTGCGCCGCGCCTACGTGGACGCCCTGCTGCCGCGCGCCGCGACGATCCACGAGCGGATCACCATGGAGGCCGAGGTGAAGGTCCGCAGCGGGCCTCCCGGCTGGCTCGCCGAACGCCTTGCCCCCCTGCCCCACGACAAGAAGAGCGACAGCCGGTGACCGAGCGGTACGTGTTCGAATACGCGCTGGTGCGCGTGGTGCCCCGGATGGAGCGCGGGGAGTGCTTCAACGCCGGGGTCATCCTCTACTGCCGGGCGCACTCGTACGTCGCCGCGCGCGTCCACCTGGACGAGGCGAAGCTCCTCGCCCTGGACCCCGAGGCCGACGTGGCCGGGGTGCGGGCCGCCCTGCGCGGGGTCGCGGGCGTGTGCGCGGGCGGGGACGCCGCCGGGCAGGCCGCGGGCGACGACGCCGGGCGGCGCTTCCGCTGGCTGATCGCCCCGCGCAGCACCGTCGTACAGCCCGGTCCGGTGCACACCGGGCTGACGGCCGACCCGGAGGCGGAGCTGGCCCGGCTGCTGGAGCTGCTGGTGTACTGACCGCGCCCGGTGGGTTTCCGGTCACGGCACCAGGAGCCCCGGCGCCCGGTGGCGTTGACACCGGGTGCCGGGGCTCCTAGCGTCTCTTCAGCCGAAGCTACTAAGCGGTTGCTCACCCAGGGGGGCGCCGCCGACAGGGCATCCCCAGCGCGAGGAGAACCAGCATGTCCACCACCGAGCAGCGCGTCGCCATCGTCACCGGGGCGGCCCGGGGCATCGGCGCGGCCACCGCCGTGCGCCTGGCCGCCGAGGGCCGGGCCGTCGCCGTCCTCGACCTCGACGAGGACTCCTGCAAGGACACCGTGGAGGCGATCACGGCCGCGGGCGGCAAGGCCGTCGCGATCGGCTGCGACGTGTCGGACAGCGCCCAGGTGGAGGCGGCGGTGGAGCGGATCGCGAGCACGCTCGGCGCGCCGACCGTCCTGGTCAACAACGCGGGCGTGCTCCGCGACAACCTGCTCTTCAAGATGAGCGACACCGACTGGGACACCGTCATGAACGTGCACCTGCGCGGTGCGTTCCTGATGGCCCGCGCCTGTCAGAAGTACATGGTGGAGGCCAAGTTCGGCCGCATCGTCAACCTCTCCAGCAGCTCGGCCCTGGGCAACCGAGGCCAGGCCAACTACGCGGCGGCCAAGGCGGGCCTCCAGGGCTTCACCAAGACGCTGGCCTTCGAGCTCGGCAAGTTCGGCGTCACGGCCAACGCCGTGGCCCCCGGGTTCATCGTCACCGAGATGACCGCGCAGACGGCCGCCCGCATCGGCATGGGCTTCGAGGAGTTCCAGGCCGCCGCCGCCACCCAGATCCCCGTGCAGCGCGTCGGCCGTCCGCAGGACATCGCCAACGCCATCGCCTTCTTCACCGGCGAGGCCGCGGGCTTCGTCTCGGGCCAGGTCATGTACGTGGCCGGCGGCCCCCTCAACTGACGAGAGGCAGGGCGTACGTCATGACGTACAACGGCATCGACAGCGGCAAGGTCGCGCTGATCACCGGAGCCAGCCGGGGCATCGGCTACGGCGTCGCGGAGGCCCTGGTCGCCCGCGGCGACCGGGTCTGCATCACCGGCCGCAACGAGGACACCCTCAAGGAGGCCGTCGAGCGGCTCGGCGCGGACCGGGTGATCGGGGTCGCGGGCAAGGCGCACGACGAGGAGCACCAGGCGGTCGCCGTCGAGCGCACGATGGAGGCCTTCGGGCGGGTCGACTTCCTCGTGAACAACGCGGGCACCAATCCGGTCTTCGGCCCGATCGCGGACCTGGACCTCGGGGTCGCCCGCAAGGTCTTCGAGACGAACGTGATCTCGGCGCTCGGCTTCGCCCAGCGGACCTGGCACGCCTGGCAGAAGGACCACGGCGGCGCGATCGTGAACATCGCCTCCATCGCCGGCGTGTCCGCCTCGCCCTTCATCGGGGCGTACGGGATGAGCAAGGCCGCGATGATCAACCTGACCCTCCAGCTCGCCCACGAGATGGCCCCCGGGGTCCGGGTGAACGCCATCGCGCCCGCGGTGGTCAAGACGAAGTTCGCGCAGGCCCTCTACGAGGGGCGCGAGCAGGAGGCGGCGGCGGCCTATCCGCTCGGCCGGCTCGGCGTGCCCTCGGACATCGGCGGCGCCGCCGCATTCCTCACCTCGGCGCAAGCGGAATGGATTACCGGGCAGACTCTGGTCGTCGACGGAGGAATTTTTCTGAATGCCGGTGTCGGCTGACCGATAACCGGACGGATGCGCTCCCGGCCGGGTGGTAAATGCATATCGAATATGCATGGAACCGGTCAAGTGCCCCACGGAACCTCCTTATTGGATCCGTGGGGCACTGCGGTAGGGTCTGCCGCACCCCTGGCCGATCGAGGAGCGTGCACGTGTTCAACCGGACCAGATGCCTGCAGATCACTGCGGCCCTTGCGTCCATATCCCTGCTCGCCGGCTGCGGGCTGATTTCGGATTCGAGCGCAGATCAGACAAAAAGAATCGTCGTGGGTACGACGAGCGCGCCGAGCAACCTTGATCCCGCGGCGGCCTGGGACGGCTCATGGGAGCTTTACCGGAACGTCTATCAGACACTCCTGGCATTTCCCACGGGAAGTACCAAACCGCAGCCCGACGCCGCGCAGAGCTGCGAGTTCACCGACTCCGCCAACGAGGCCTACCGCTGCACCCTGCGCAAGGGCCTGAAGTTCTCCGACGGCGAGGCGCTCGACGCCAAGGCCGTCAAGCACTCCCTCGACCGGATCCGCAAGATCGGCTCCAAGGTCGGCCCCAAGGACCTCTTCGGCAGCCTCGACCGGATCGAGACCCCGGACCCGCTGACGGTCGTCTTCCAGCTGAAGACCCCCGACGCGACCTTCCCCTTCGTGCTCGGCTCGCCCGCCGCCTCGCTCGTGGCCCCCAACGAGTACCCGGCCGACAAGGTCCGCAAGGACGGCAAGGTCACCGGCTCCGGGCCCTACGTCCTCGACTCCTACAAGGAGGGCTCCGAGGCGGTCCTGACGAGCTACGGCAACTACCAGGGCTTCGCGCAGAGCAAGAACAACGGCGTGACCATCCGCTACTTCCCGGACTCCAAGAAGATGGTCGCGGCGCTCAAGGACAAGCAGATCGACGCGACCTACCGCGGCCTCTCCGCGGACGAGATCAAGGACCTGCAGAGCCCCGCCTCGCACGCCG
The DNA here is from genome assembly GCF_044759975.1 of Streptomyces sp. NPDC098789. Classification (NCBI taxonomy): domain Bacteria; kingdom Bacillati; phylum Actinomycetota; class Actinomycetes; order Kitasatosporales; family Streptomycetaceae; genus Streptomyces; species Streptomyces sp. NPDC098789. Next base: position 86,501 of record NZ_JBIWAJ010000025.1, on the reverse strand, counting down.
CGGGCATCCAGGTCGTCGACAACGTCGGCGCCGAGATCCGCTACCTGGTCTTCAACCCGAAGGACCCGGCGGTCGCCAAGCTCCCCGTCCGCGAGGCCATCGCCCAGGTCGTCGACCGCGGAGCGCTCGTCGCCAAGGTCTACCAGGGCACCGCGGAACCGCTGTACTCGATGGTCCCCAAGGGCGTCGTGGGCCACAAGACGCCCTTCTACGACCGCTTCGGCCAGCCGGACGTCGACAAGGCCAAGAAGCTCCTCCAGAAGGCGGAGATCGCGACGCCGGTGCCGCTCACCTTCTGGTACACCACCGACCGCTACGGCTCCTCCACCGCGCCGGAGTTCGCCGAGCTCAAGCGGCAGCTGGACGCGAGCGGCCTCTTCAACATCACCCTGCGCGGCAAGCCCTGGAAGGAGTTCCAGGAGGGCTACAAGGGCGGCGAGTACCCGGTCTTCGGCCGCGGCTGGTTCCCCGACTTCCCGGACCCCGACAACTTCATCGCGCCGTTCGTCGGCAAGGAGAACGCGGTCGGCACGCCCTACGAGAACCCCGAGATCCTCACCGACCTGCTCCCCAAGTCCCGGCGCGAGAGCGACCGCTCGGCGGTCACGCGCGAGTTCGAGCGGGCGCAGCAGATCTTCTCCGAGGACGTCCGACTGCTGCCCCTGTGGCAGGGCAAGCTGTACGTCGCCGCGCGCGACGACATCGCCGGCGGGGAGCGGGCGCTGGACCCGCAGACCGCCATGCAGATGTGGGAACTGTCCCGCAAGACCAGCTGGTAGCGCGGGAACGGGGCGGCCGGGTCCGTTGTCAGTGGGTGCCGGTAGGTTCTGGAGCAGTTGCACGAACGCGTACCGGAGGTTGTCGACGTGACCCAGCTGCTGCCCGAGTCCTGGCTGCCCGTCCTCGGTGAGGAACTGGACAAGCCCTACTTCAGCGAACTCCTGGAGTTCGTGGAGAAGGAGCGGGCCGACGGACCGGTCTACCCGCCGCGCGAGCAGGTCTTCGCGGCGCTGGAGGCCACGCCGTTCGACCAGGTGAAGGTGCTGGTGCTCGGCCAGGACCCCTACCACGGCGCCGGCCAGGGCCACGGGCTGTGCTTCTCGGTACAGCCCGGCGTGCGGACCCCGCCCTCCCTGCGCAACATCTACAAGGAGATGAAGGAGGAGCTGGGCCTGCCCGTCCCGGACAACGGCTACCTGATGCCGTGGGCCGAGCAGGGCGTCCTGCTGCTCAACGCGGTGCTGACCGTCCGCGAGGCCGAGCCCAACTCGCACAAGGGCAAGGGCTGGGAGAAGTTCACCGACGCGGTGATCCGCGCGGTCGCCGCCCGGCCCGACCCGGCCGTCTTCGTCCTGTGGGGGGCCTACGCGCAGAAGAAGCTCCCGCTGATCGACGAGGAGCGCCACGCGGTCGTCAAGGGCGCCCACCCCTCGCCGCTGTCGGCGAAGAAGTTCTTCGGCTCCCGCCCCTTCACGCAGATCGACGAGGCCGTCGCCGCCCAGGGCCATGAGCCGATCGACTGGCGGATCCCGAACCTGGGCTGACGCCCGACCGCGCCTCGGCGCCATTGCGGCCCGCTCCGGCTAGCTTCTGGATGATCGGACCGCAGCGGGTCCGACCAGGAAGCCGGAGGCCGCATTGACCGAGCAGCAGCAGGAGGCGTCGGAGGACGCCGTCATGACCAGGATCGGCCAGGCGATCATCCTGCTGCACGCCGGAGACCGGGAAGAGGCGCGCAACCGTCTCGGTGACATCTGGAACGAGATCGGCGAGGAGGGCCCCGCCCTCCACCGCTGCACCCTCGCGCACTACATGGCCGACGCCCAGGACGACCCGGCCGACGAACTCGCCTGGGACCTGCGGGCGCTGAACGCCGCCGACGGGCTGCGGCAGGAACCCATCCCCCTGCCCCTGCCGCAGCCGCACTCGGCCGTGCGGGTCTTCTACCCGTCCCTGCACCTGAACCTGGCGGCCGACTACGTCAAGCTGAGCCGCCCCGAGGCGGCCCGGATCCACCTGGCCCGGGCCAGGGCGGCCACCGGCGCGCTCGCCGACGACGGGTACGGGGACGGCGTACGGGCGGCCATCTCGCGGCTCGAACTGCGCCTCGGGACGGGACCGGACGCGGGTCCCCGCGCCACCCCCTTCCCCGGCCAGCAGTAGGGGCAGCGCCGCCCGCGGCGCCCGCACGGCTCGCGCCCGCGGCGGAGCGACACGGGTCGCTCCCGCAGCGGATCAACCGCCGTGGACGCCCCCGCAGATCCTGGCCTCCGGACTGTCCGGCTGCCAACCGCCGTGCCTGCGGCCCAGCGCGCACACGTCGGCGGGCCGCACCGGAAGGGCGGGCATCAGCTGCCGCTCCAACTCCGCCTGCGGCCCCTGCTCCGCGCCGCCGTGGCCGTGCCCGCGCCCGTGGTGGCGCACGGCGGGCCCGGACGGCGGGCGGGCGGGCTCCGGAATGTCCGGCACCGGGGGCGCCGCCTCCGCGGGCCCCCGCTCCGGCCGGGCCGCACCGCCCGGCGTGCTCCGCTGCGCCGCGCCGCCCGCCGCGGCCTGCGGCTGCCCGCGCCCGGCCGGGACGGCCTTCAGCGCCTCCAGGGCGGGGGCCATGACGACCACCGGCGCGGCCCCCGGGCCGCCGTGCGGATCGTGCTGCTGGTGCGGGGGCGGCGGCTCGGCGGACGCGGCCCCGGCGGGCTGCGGCGCGTGGGGACTCACGCTCACGCAGCCGGAGACGGCCGAGACCGCACAGGCGACTCCGAGGAGCAGTTTTGTCGTGGTTCGGGTTGGATGCACCCGCGCAACTCTGCTGTGTGAACACCCGGTTGCGAAAACCCGCGGGCGATATTCACCCCGCACGGGTGACAGCTACTGGCCGGTTGCCACTCGGCCGCGCGGCCGCGTCACTCGCCCGTCGCCCCGTCGATGTGCTCCCGCAACAGGTCCGCGTGCCCGTTGTGGCGCGCGTACTCCTCGATCATGTGGGTGTAGACCCAGCGCAGGTTGAACTGCTCGCCGCTGCGGCTGCTGCGTCCGATCGACACCGCGTCGAGCGAACGGCCCGCCGCCGCCTGCCGGGCGCGCTCGATCTCCTCGCGCCAGATCTGCTCGGCCTCGTCCCAGGTGTCCTCCTCGGTGAGGTGGAACTCGGCGTCCGGGTCCTCCTCCGTGCAGTAGAGGTCCTCCAGGTCCTCGCCCAGGGTGATCTCCCGGAACCAGTACCGCTCCACCTCCGACATGTGCCGTACGAGCCCCAGCAGGCTCAGCCCGGACGGCTCCAGCGGGGTCCGCCGCAACTGCTCGTCGGTCAGGCCCGCGCACTTCCAGGCCAGGGTGGCCCGGTGGAAGTCGAGCCACCCGTCCAGCATGTCCCGCTCGTTGGCGGTGGTGGAGGGTTCGGTGCGGTCGGTCGTAGGAGTGCTCATGATCCGATACTGGCCGACGGAGGCCCCTCCCACCAGGTATTAAGCTGCGGGCGGTACTGGACGGAACGAACGAGGAGGAACCCCGTGAAGGTCGCATGCATCGGACTCGGTGACATCGCCCAGAAGGCGTACCTGCCCGTCCTCACCGCACGCCCGGAGGTCGAACTCCACCTCCAGACCCGCACGCCGGCCACCTTGGAGCGGATCGGGGCCCTGCACCACGTCCCGGCGGCGCGCCGCCACACCGACCTCGACGACCTGCTCGCGCAGGGCCTCGACGCCGCCTTCGTGCACGCCCCGACCGCGGTCCACCCCGAGATCGTCGCGCGGCTCCTGGAGGCCGGGGTCGCGACGTACGTGGACAAGCCGCTCGCCTACGAGTTGGCCGCCTCCCGGCACCTGGTCGAGCTCGCCGAGGAACGCGGCGTCTCGCTGGCCGTCGGCTTCAACCGCCGGCACGCGCCCGGCTACGTGCAGTGCGCCGACCACCCGCGCGAGCTGATCCTGATGCAGAAGAACCGGGTCGGCCTGCCCGAGGACCCCCGCACCCTGGTCCTCGACGACTTCATCCACGTCGTGGACACCCTGCGCTTCCTGCTGCCGGGCGAGGCCGACCACGTCGACGTACGGGCCGTGGTCCGCGAGGGCCTCATGCACCAGGTGGTGCTCCAGCTCTCCGGCGCCGGCTTCACCGCGCTCGGCATCATGAACCGGCTCTCCGGCTCCACCGAGGAGGTCCTGGAGGTCTCCGGGCAGGACACCAAGCGGCAGGTGGTCAATCTGGCCGAGATCATCGACCACAAGGGCCAGCCCACCACGCGGCGGCGCGGGGACTGGGTGACGGTCGCCCGCCAGCGCGGCATCGAGCAGGTCGTGGACTCCTTCCTGGAAGCCGTCGCGGCGGGCCGCACGCTCAGCGCCCGGGACGCCCTGCTCACCCACGAGCTGTGCGAGCGCGTGGTGCTCTCGGCTCTGGAACAGGCCTCCTGAGCGAGCCGCCGCGCAGCGCGCGCACGCCCTCGCCCGCGCAGTACACCGCCAGCGCGCCGAGGGCCGCGGCCACCGGCCAGTCGCCGAAGCGCACGTAGAGGGTGGTGCCCCGGGCCAGCGGCACCTCGTACACCTGCGCCGCGGAGGCGGAGCCGGGCAGCGGCGGCCCGACGAGCTCGCCCGACGGGCCGTGCACCTCGCTGATGCCGGTGAGGGTGGCGTGCACCGTCGGCCTGCCGTTCTCGGCGGCGCGCAGCGCCCCCAGCGACGCGTGCTGCGCCGGGGCCCAGCTGCCCTGGAAGGTGGCGGTCGAGGACTGGTCGACCAGCAGGGCCGCGCCCTCGCGGGTGAGGTGGCGGCTCATGTCGGGGAACGCCGACTCGAAGCAGACCAGCGGCCCGATCCGGACCCCCGCCCCCGCGGCCGCGCCGGGCAGCTCCATCACCACCGGGGCGTTGCCCGGACGCCGGTCCTCCGTGGCGGCCTTGCCCGCCGAGGTCGCCCAGCCGAGCAGCGCCCGCGCCGGTATGTACTCGCCGAAGGGGACCAGCCGCATCTTGTCGTAGCGCTCACCGGTCGGCCCCCGCGGACCCACCAGCACCGCGCTCTTGTAGATGCCGGGCGCGCCGCCGCTCCCGTCGGCGGTGCGCCGCGCGTCCACATTGACCAGCAGGGGCGCCCCGACCCGCGCCGACAGGTCCGCGAGCCGCCGGGCCAGGTCGGGCCGCGCGGCCAGGTCGGCGCCGACGCTGCTCTCGCCCCACACCACCAGGTCGAGGCGCCGCCCGACCAGTTGCCGGGTCAGCCGCTCGCCGGTGGCGAACCGCTGCTCGATGCCCGCGGCGGCCCCCTGCGGGCCGATCTGCACGACCGCCACCCGCAGCTGACCGGCGGGGGTCGGCCCGGGCAGCCACAGCCACACCGCGCCGGTGAGCAGCGCGCATCCGCTCACCCCGGCCGCCGCCGGGATCCGCGCGGCGGGCGCCGCGACCAGCAGCACCAGCGCGCAGTTCACCGCGACGATCAGCAGGCTGAGCAGCCACACCCCGCCCACGGAGGCCAGCCGCAGCGCCGGCGCCACCTGCCACTGGCTCGCCCCGAGCAGCCCCCACGGCCCGCCGAGCCCCTGCCACGACCGCAGCAGCTCCGACAGCAACCAGCCCGCCGGTACGAGCACCAGCGCGGCGCTCGCCCGCCCCGCGGCCACGGCTCCGCCGAGCAACCGCCGTACCAGCAGCCCCCAGGGGATCCACAGCACGCCGAGCAGCGCGGCCAGCGGGAAGAGGAACACGTGCAGGCTGGGCAGCAGCCAGTGGTGGACCGCCAGGATGAAGCCGGCGCCCCCGAGCCACCCCACCAGGGCGGCCCGCCGCCCGGTCGGCGCCGCGCGCAGCAACAGCATCCAGGGCACCAGGGCCACGTACGCGAACCACCAGAGCGCGGGCGCGGGGAAGGACAGGGCGGGCAGTGCCCCGGCCGGTACGGCGGCCACCGCGTGCCACCACCGGGGCCGGTCGGTCAGCATGGCGCGCCTCCGCTTCCAGTGTGCGGCCGCCGGTCCCGGGTGGACAGGCGGGCCGCCGTATCAGGCGGACAGGTGGCGCCACTTCTCGTGGACCGTGACGCCGGTCAGGCGCCACCCGTCGCGGGTGCGGGCGAGCACGAAGGTGTAGCGCCCGGCGGCCACGAAGTTCGGCGCCGTGCTGCCGGCATCGGAGTCTTCCCCGGCCAGCCGCATCGGATTCAGGAAGTCCGCCTTCACTTCGGCGCGGTCACCGGCCGAGCCGTCCAGGGTCTCCAGGTCGATCCGCCGGTTGACGATCAGGTGCTGGCGCACGGGGAAGAGCCGCATCGTCTCCTCCAGCCACGCCGCGACCTCGTGGACCGGCCCCTCGATCCCGCCCGCCGAGCTGTAGTCCGCCCGCCCCGCCGCGGTGAACAGGGCCCGGTACGCCGCCCAGTCGCCGTCGTCCACCGCCACCGCGTACCCGGTCACCACGGCATCGATCGCCAGCCGGTCCATCACCGTCGCGAGTTCCACACGCTGCGTCATCGGGTCAGTGTGGGACAGCGGGCCCGCGAGTCCAAGGCGCCCGGCACTACTTTCGGAACACGCCCCGGATCCGCGGGCGGGCCGCTCAGTGACCGGAGCGCGCCTCCCGCTGCCTGACCACGACGAGGAACGCGTCGCTGGCGAGGTCCATGACGACCTCGGCCGCGATCCCCTCGTGCTTGCGCTGGGCGGCGTACTCCTCGGCCGGCCAGCTTCCCCACGGACTTCCGGCCGGAAAACGCTCCAGCACCACTCGCTTCATGGCTGCGCACCCCCTGCTGTGTCACCGTTCCTCCAGGCACAACGACGCGGGGGCCGCACGGGAACGTTCCCGTGCGGCCCCCGCGTGCGGGTGCGCGGTGCGTCAGCCGGCGGACTCGCCCGCGTGCGGGCTCAGCACACCCATGCCGATCAGCACGAACAGCACGATGCCCAGCAGGATCCGGTAGATCACGAAGGGCATGAAGCTCTTCGTCGTGATGAACTTCATGAACCAGGCGATCACGGCGTAGCCGACCACGAAGGCGATGACCGTCGCGAAGATCGTCGGACCCCAGGAGACGTGCCCCTCGCCGAGGTCCTTCAACTCCATGCCGCCCGAGGCCAGTACGGCCGGGATGGCGAGGAGGAAGGAGTAACGGGCCGCCGCCTCGCGGGTGTAGCCCATCAGCAGACCGCCGGAGATGGTCGCACCGGAGCGGGAGACGCCCGGGATCAGCGCCATCGCCTGCGCGACACCGAAGATCAGACCGTCCTTGACGCCCAGTTCCTTGAGCGACTTGCGCTGCTTGACGACCCGGTGCTTGCCGCCCTTCTCGTCGCGCGAGGCCAGCCAGTCGGCGAAGCCGAGGACGATGCCCATCACGATCAAGGTCGTGGCGATCAGCCGCAGATCACGGAACGGGCCTTCGATCTGGTCCTTCAGCGAGATGCCGAGGACGCCGATCGGGATCGAGCCCACGATGACCAGCCAGCCCATCTGGGCGTCGTGGTCCGAGCGCAGCGCCTTGTTCGTCAGGGAACGGAACCAGGCGGAGATGATCCGCGCGATGTCCTTGCGGAAGTAGATCAGCACGGCGGTCTCGGTGCCGATCTGGGTGATGGCGGTGAACGCCGCTCCGGGATCGTGCCAGCCGGCGAACGCCGCGGTCAGCCGCAGGTGGGCACTGGAGGAGATCGGGAGGAACTCCGTGAGGCCCTGGACGAGACCGAGGATTAGGGATTCGAACCAGCTCATGTCGGGGTGCGCTCGTCCTTGTGATCGTCGGGAAGTTCGCGTCCGATGCTAGGGCGTCCGGGTGACCCCGCCGACCACTGGGGTCTGCTGTGGCGTCAGGCCGCTCGTAGGGGGCGCAGCCAGCTTGTGCCTCTTGCGCCACGCGACGGCCGCGGCGAGCGCTCCGGAGACGGTGATGAAGCCCAGCGAGGCCAGGAAGACGGGCGAGGTGGGCGAGGAGGCGCTGCCCCCGGCGATCACGTAGGCCGCCGTGTTCGGGACGGTGCCGAGCGCCGTCGCCAGCAGGAACGGAACCCAGCCGCAGCGCGAGATCGCGGCGATGTAGTTGGCGGCCGCGAAGGGCACCCCGGGGAAGATCCGCACCGCCAGCATCGAGCGGAACCCGTGCCTGCTGAGCTGCCCGTCCGCCGCCAGCAGCCAGCGCCCGCGCAGCAGCGGCCGCAGCGCCCGCTGTCCCATGGCACGGCCCAGCCCGAATGCCACGGCGGCGCCGAGCACCGTGCCGCCCACGGCGGCCACCAGGCCGAACTGCGCGCCGAAGACCGCTCCCGCGGCCAGGTTCAGCAGCGGGCGCGGCACGAACGCCGCTGTGCACAGTCCGTACACCACCGCGAACAACAGGACCGCCGTGCCCAGCGGGAGCGAACCGGTCCAGCCCTGCGACAGCATCCGCTGGGGCTCGAACAGCAGCACGCACACGCCGGCCGCCACCAGCAGCACGACGAGCAGGGCCAGCCGGAACCAGGGCGCCAGAAGCAGGGGGGACATCCGCCGAGACTAACCGACGGGCCCGTCGGGGCGCCGTGATCCGGACCTCATGCGGCGGAGCGACCCGGGCCCCCGGGCATCGCGCGCGGCGCGCTCGCGGACGCCCCGCCGGAGCGCGGGGCCGTTCGACGCGGCGCCCCGTTGTCGCGGGACCGTTAATTCGTTCGACGCGGTGGCGGCGCTGCGACAGGATCGGTCCCATGTTCCGGCACCCCTTCCCCGCAGCGCCGTCCGCAGTCGCGGACGCGCCGAAGGCTGCCGTCGTGGACATCGCACCCCCCGCAGCGGACGTCGCATCCGCACTCCCGGCGCCCTTCGGCGGCGCACGAAGCTGACCCTTCCCGGATCGTCCGGCGGACCCCGCAGGGGGAGGGTCGGCAGGATCCAGGGGTCCCGTTCAGGCTTCCGGTCACCTTCGGTCACCGGACAACGCGAAAACGGGAAACAGTCATGGCCAAGACGGCCTTCGTGCGGACCAAGCCGCACCTCAACATCGGCACCATGGGTCACGTCGACCACGGCAAGACCACCCTCACCGCCGCCATCACCAAGGTCCTCGCCGAGCGCGGGGGAGCGTCCTACGTGCCCTTCGACCGGATCGACCGGGCGCCGGAGGAGGCGCGGCGCGGGATCACCATCAACCTCTCGCACGTCGAGTACGAGACGGACACCCGCCACTACGCCCACGTCGACATGCCCGGTCACGCCGACTACGTGAAGAACATGGTGACCGGCGCGGCCCAGCTCGACGGCGCGATCCTCGTCGTCTCCGCGCTGGACGGGGTCATGCCGCAGACCGCCGAGCACGTACTGCTCGCCCGCCAGGTCGGCGTCGACCACATCGTCGTCGCCCTCAACAAGGCCGACGCCGGGGACCCCGAGCTGATCGACCTGGTCGAGCTGGAGGTCCGGGAGCTGCTGAGCGCCAACGGGTACGGGGGCGACACCGCCCCCGTGGTCCGGGTCTCCGGACTGGGGGCGCTGGAGGGCGACCCGCGATGGACCGGGGCGGTGCTGGCGCTGCTGGACGCCGTGGACACCTACGTACCGATGCCGGTGCGCTACACGGACGCGCCGTTCCTGCTGCCGGTGGAGAACGTCCTGACCATCACCGGGCGGGGCACGGTCGTCACCGGCGCCATCGAGCGCGGCACCGTCCGCACGGGCGACCGGGTCGCGCTGCTCGGCGCCGCCGGGGAGCCGGTCGAGACGGTGGTCACCGGCCTGGAGACCTTCGGCAAGCCGATGGACTCCGCCGAGGCCGGGGACAACGTCGCCCTGCTGCTGCGCGGCGTGCACCGCGACGGGATCCGCCGCGGTGACGTGGTCGCCGCCCCGGGCAGCGTGGTGCCGCGCCGGCGCTTCACCGCGCAGGTGTACGTCCTGTCCGCCCGGGAGGGCGGCCGGACCACGCCACTGGCCAGCGGATACCGGCCACAGTTCTACGTCCGCACCGCCGACGTGGTGGGGGACGTGGACCTGGGCGAGGCGGCGCTCGCCCGGCCGGGGGAGACGGTCGCCATGACCGTCGAGCTGGGCCGGGACGTGCCGCTGGAGGCGGGGCTCGGCTTCGCCATCCGTGAGGGCGGGCGGACGGTCGGCGCCGGAACGGTGACGTCCGTTCTCGGCTGACCCGAAGGTCACCGTGGTGACGGCGGCCCGCCTGCGGCAGACTGCCGTCACCACACACGGATGAGCGGGGGCTGCGATGAGCGGCGAGACGGCGCTGGTGCTCGGCGGCGGGGGCCTGACCGGGGTCGGCTGGGAAGCCGGGATCATCTACGGGCTCGCCGAGGCGGGCATCGACCTGTCCGCCGCGGAACTCGTCGTCGGCACCTCCGCGGGCTCCGTCGTCGGCGCCCAGCTGACCTCGGGCCTGCTGACCCCGCGCGAGCTGTACGAGCGCCAGCTCGCCGGAGCGGGCGGCGAGATCCCGGCCAAGATGGGCGCCGGGCTCGTCGCCCGCTACGCCGTCGCCATGATGCGGGCCAGGGACGCCACGGCCTACCGGCGCCGGGTCGGCGAGATCGCGCTGGCCGCCGACACCGGGGACGAGCGGGCCCGGCGCAAGGTGCTGGAAGCGCGGCTGGTCTCCCACCAGTGGCCCGAGCGGCGGTTCGTGGTCACCGCGGTGGACGCACGGACCGGGGCCGCCGCCGACTTCGACCGGCACAGCGGGGTCGGCCTCGTCGACGCCGTCTCGGCGAGCTGCGCGGTGCCGGGGGTGTGGCCCCCGGTGAGCGTCGGGGAGCGGCGCTACGTCGACGGGGGCGTGCGGTCGGCCGCCAACGCGGACGTGGCGACGGGCTACCGGCGCGTGGTGGTCCTCGCGCCCATGGCCATGGGCACCGGGGTCTCGCCCTCGCCCGGCACGCAGGTCGAACGGCTGCGCGCGGACGGGTCCAAGGTGCTGCTGATCACCCCGTCCGCCGAGGCCCGCAAGGTCTTCGGGCGCAACGTGCTGGACCCGGCCCGGCGGGCCCCGGCGGCCCGGGCGGGCCTTGCGCAGGCCGCCGCGCACGCGGCCGAGGCCGCGGCCGTCTGGACCCACTGAGCTGCCCGACAATGGTGGGGTGGACGACGAACAGATCCCGGTGATCCGGGACGTGGGCCAGGGCACCGCCAGGTTGATGCCGGACGTGGACCGGCGGCGGGCCTGGCTGCTGACGGTGGACGGGGCCCCGCAGTCGTACGTGGACCTCGACGATCCGCACCACCTGGAATTCGAGTACGTGCGCCGGCTCGCGCACGTGCTGGACTGCGCGGCCGGCCCGGGCGAGCCGCTGGACGTGCTGCACCTCGGCGGCGGCGCGCTGACGCTGCCCCGCTACGCCGCCGCCACCCGGCCGGGCTCCCGGCAGCAGGTCGTCGACTTCGACCGGGAGCTGCTGGAGCTGGTCGCCGAGCACCTGCCGCTGCCCGCGCGGGCCGGCATCGAGCTGCACGCGGCCGACGCGCGGGCCTGGCTGGAAGCCGCGCCCGCGGCCAGCGCGGACGTACTGGTGGCCGACGTGTTCGGGGGCTCGCGGGTGCCGGCCCAGCTGACCTCGGTGGAGTACGCGCGCGAGGCGGCCCGGGTACTGCGGCCCGGCGGTACCTACGTGGCCAATCTGGCCGACGGGGCGCCCTTCGCGTTCCTGCGCGGGCAGCTGGCGAACTTCGCCACGGTCTTCCCGCAGCTGGCGCTGATCGCGGAACCGGGGGTGCTGCGCGGACGCCGCTTCGGCAACGCCGTGCTGGTGGGCTCCGCCCGGGAGCTGCCGGTGGCGGCCCTGGCGCGGGCGTGCGCGGCGGACGCGTTCCCGGCCCGGGTGGAGTACGGGGCGGGGGTGGCGAAGCTGGCCGGACGGGCCGCGGTCGTGCGGGACGCCGATGCGGTGGCCTCGCCGGAACCGCCCGAGGGAGCCTTCAGCATCGGCTGATCCCGAGGCCCTAGGGGGCGTCGACCGGAGCCTTGACCAGGGGGGTGCTCCCGCCCACCGGCTCGGCGGGCCCGCCCGGGAGCGCGGGCACCGTTTTGCGGGTCAGCCGGCGGACGTCGGGGACGGTGAGGACGGCGGCCGTCACGATGACGACCAGGGCCGCACAGCCCCAGAGCGCGTTGGTGCGCCCGACGGCCGATTCGACCGGACCCGCGAGGGCGGTGGCGACGGGCAGCATCGAGATCGAGCCGAACCAGTCGTAGGCGGAGACCCGGGAGAACTTCTCCTCCGGGATCTCCTGGTGCATCGTGGTCATCCAGTTGACGCCGAACACCTCGATGGCCAGCCCGCTGACCAGCATCACCACGCACAGCCCCCAGGTCGGCAGCGGGACCGCCAACCCCGCCGACGGCAGCGCCAGCGGGAACACGCAGAGCGTGCCCACCAGCAGCAGCCGGCGCGGCTTCCACATCATCATCAGGACGGCTCCGCCCAGCGTGCCGACCCCGAAGGCGGCCAGGGCCAACCCCCAGGGGGCCGGACCGCCCAGGTGCTCCCGGGCGACCAGCGGCCCGTAGACCGCCTCGGCCGCGCCGACGACGGCGACGACGACGGAGAACTGGAGCACGATGCTCCACAGCCAGGGGCGGCTGCGGAACTCCACCCAGCCGTCGCGCAGGTCGCCCACCAGGCTGCCGCCGGGTTCCCTGGGGGCGATGTGACGGACGTCGAGGAAGGCGCGCAGGGCTCCCGCCAGCGCGAAGGCGACCGCGTCGACCGCGAGGACCCAGCCGGGGCCCATCGCGGCGATCATGGCCCCGCCGAGGGCGGCGCCGCCGATGCCCGCGCCGTTCACCGCCATCCGGAAGAGCGCGAAGGCCCGGTTCGCGTGCTCGCCCGAGACGCTGGAGAGCAGCATGCCCTCGGCGGCCGGGCTGAAGAAGGCGGTTCCGGTGCCGCACAGCGCGGTGAGCAGCATCATCTGCCACAGCTGCGGGTCCCCGGAGAGGACGAGCACGGCGAAGGCGCCCTGCGAGACGCAGTTGAGGGCGTTGGCCGCCACCATCACCCGGTGGCGCGGTATCCGGTCGGCGATGGCGCCGCCGATGAGCAGGAAGAGGACCAGGGGGAGCGTACGGGCGGCGGTCACCAGACCGACGTCCCCGCTGGAGCCGCCCGCCTCCAGCACGGCGAAGGCGGACGCGATGAGCGCGCCGTTGCTGCCGAGGTTGGTCACCACCGCCGCGCCGGTCAGCAACGTGTAGTTGCGTCCCGCCCAGGCGGGGCGGCGACGGCGCGCGGACGGGGGGCCGGGGGCGGGGCGGGAGCTCACCCCCGGACTATCCCCGCCCCGGACCGGGAATCCAAACGGATTAACGGTCCGGGGACGGGGGAGCGGGAGGTCATCCCGTGGTGAGCCGGACCGAGCTGAGGATCTTCTCGTAGACCTCGGGCTTGACCTCGTCGGGGACGTTCGCCGGGCCGTAGAGCACCCAGCTGGAGAAGTCGCCGTTGGTGGTCTTGAAGCTGAAGGCGATGGACTTGCCGTCGGTGTCGCACTTGTCCTTCTTGGGCAGGCCGCTGACGGTCGCGGTGTCCATGTGCCCCTTGAGGCCGGAGAGGGTCGTGTACTCCTTGGCCGTGCCCACCTTGACGGTGCCCTTGGGCGCCTTCTGCGCGTAGGCGGCGAAGACCCAGTTGCCGGCCTCGTTGTAGGCCGCCTCGGCGGTGTCCTTGGCGCCCTGGCCGCCCTTGGTGCCGGTGGTGGCCAGGGCGGTGGACTCCTCCTTGCCGTTCTTGTCGGAGTCGACCTTGCACCACTCGCCCTTGTACTCCGCGGGCGCGGACATGCTCAGGAGCGGCGAGCCGTCGTTCTTGGAGTCGTCGGTGATGCCGTAGGTCATGCCCGAGCCGTCGACCTTCCAGTCCGCCGGGACGTCGAAGGCGGTCCCGTACTTCGGGTTGACGACCACCTTCCAGCCCGGGATCACGGGGGCGACGTCGCCGCCCGCGCGCGGGTTGCCGGTCGGCGCGGCCGGCGGGACCGGGGCGGGGGAGCTGGCGGCGGGCTTGTCGTCGGCCACGTCCTTCTTGGCGTTGTCGTCCCTCGTCAGCACGAAGGCTCCGGTGACGGCCGCGGCCACCACGACCGCGGAGGCGGCCACGATGGCGACGGTCTTCGTCGCGAAGGGGCTCGACCCCTTGCCCCCTCGCGCGGGCTCCTGCGGGTGGGGCGGTGCCTGCCCCCACGGCTGGGTCGGCGGGGGCTGTTGGTAGCCCGGCTGCGGGTACCCGTAGCCGGGCTGCTGCTCCGCGTACCCCGGCTGCTGGTACGGATTCGGCTGTCCCGGCTGTTGCTGGTACGGGTTGTTCTGCGCGTCCTGCGCGTTCTGCTCGCCCCCGGGCGGCTGCTGCTGTCCTGGCCACATGGCCGGTAACGATAGTGGGAGCGGGACGCGGGAACCACGTCCGGTCCCGTTACGGCTCTGGTCAAGCCCATCTACTCGTGGGTAACATCGCTCGTCATGAGCGCAGAACAGATGAACGTGGGCGAACTGCTCGCCGCGACGGTGCCGATGGCCCGGACCCTGAACCTCCAGTTCCTGGAGAGCACCCCCGAGCGCGCGGTCGTCCGCCTGCCCGACCAGAGCGACTTCCACAACCACGTCGGCGGCCCGCACGCCGGTGCCATGTTCACCCTCGCCGAGTCCGCGAGCGGCGCGATCGTGCTGGCGGCCTTCGGGGAGCAGCTCTCCCGCGCCGTCCCGCTCGCCGTCCGGGCCGAGATCGGCTACAAGAAGCTGGCCAAGGGCGTCGTCACGGCCACCGCCACCCTCGGCCGCCCGGCGGCCGACGTGATCGCCGAACTCGACGCGGGCGGCCGCCCCGAGTTCCCCGTGACCATCGCCATCCAGCGCGAGGACGAGGCCGTGACCGGCGAGATGACGGTCGTCTGGACGCTGCGCCCCAACGCCTGAGTCCCGGGCCCCACGCGCACCCCGGGTGCGTCCCATCAGTGGAAGGCCGCCCCGCCGAGGGCGCGTCCCGGCGGGGCCGGGGGACGCGTGGCGCACAGTGGGCCGGGGCGGTCCGGCGCGGGCCGCCCCGCCCACTGCCGCTTCCAGGGAGCCCCCATGAGCGAGGCCGTGTCCCGCCGTACCGCCATCCGGCTGCTGGGCGCGGCGGGCGCCGCCCTCGGTGCGGGCGGCTGCGTCCCCCAGGTGCCCCCGCGCGCGGGGGCCCGCACGGCCGCCCGGGCGAGCGCGGCCGGCGCCACCGCCCGGCCCGGCGCCGGCGCGCGGGTGGACGCGCTGCTGGAGCGGCTGACCCTGGAGGAGAAGACCACGCTGCTGCACGGCGCCGTGGACCCCGCCCCGCTCGGTCAGGCGGGCTACGTGCCCGGCGTACCGCGCCTGGGCATCCCGCCGCTGCGGCTCGCCGACGGACCGGCCGGAGTACGGGTGGCCCGCCCGGCGACCGCGCTGCCCGCGCCCGTCATGCTGGCGAGCGCCTTCGACCCCGCCCTCGCCCGCGCCTACGGCCGCGTCATCGGCCGCGAGGGCCGCGCGCTGGGCCAGGACGTGCTGCTGTCGCCCATGGTCAACCTCATCCGCACCCCCTACGCCGGCCGCAACTTCGAGACCTACTCCGAAGACCCGCGGCTGACCGCCGACCTGGTCGCGGAGGTGGTCCGCGGCATCCAGGACGAAGGGCTGATCGCCACCGTCAAGCACTTCGCCCTCAACAACCAGGAGAAGGGCCGCGACACCGTCGACGCGGTCGCCACCGAACAGACCCTGCACGAGACGGAGCTGCGCGGCTTCGAGGCCGCCGTCGCGGCCGGCGCGGGCTCGGTGATGGGCGCGTACAACAAGGTCAACGGCACCTACGCCTGCGAGAACAAGCCGCTGCTCAACGAACTGCTGCGCGGGCGCTGGGGGTTCGACGGCTGGGTGATGTCCGACTGGCAGGCCACTCACAGCACCGTCGCGGCCGTCACCGCGGGCCTCGACATGGAGATGCCCGCCGGTACCCACTTCGGCGAGCCGCTGCGCGAGGCCGTGCGCGCCGGATCCGTGCCCGAGCACGCCGTGGACCTCGCGGTGCGCCGGGTGCTCAGCACCATGGACCGCTTCGGCCTGCTGGAGGCGTCCCCCGCGCCCCGCCCGGCCCGCGATCCCGCCGCCGGCGCCGCGGTCGCCCGTCAGGTCGCGGTCGCCGGCGCGGTCCTGCTGCGCAACGAGAAGGCGGCCCTGCCGCTCACCGGGGCCGCCGCCCGCTCCCTCGCCGTCATCGGGCCCACCGGCCAGGTGCCCTTCGTCAGCGGCGGCGGCAGCGCCCACGTCGTCCCCGACCGGGACCGGGCCGCGAGCCCGCTGGCCGCGATCCGCACCCGCGCCGGCAAGGGGGCCGAGGTCCGCCACGCCCTCGGCGAGGACCTGTACGGGCGCCCGCTGCCCGCGGGCCTGTTGACCCCGGCGCCCGCCCTGGACGACCAGGTCGTGGACGCGGGCAAGGAGCACCACTACGAGGGCGCCTTCACGCTCCGCGAGGCCGACGAGTGGACCCTGCTCGTCCACTACACCGGCAAGCGGCCCGACGTGCGGCTCGACGGCGAGGAGGTCTTCCCCGTCCAGCAGGGCGTGGCCGAGTACTTCGTGGGCGGTCTGCTCGGCGCCGCCCCCGACGGGCTCACCGTGCGCCGCCGTACGCTCGCCCTCGCGCCCGGGACCCACAAGCTCACCGTCGGCGCCCACGGCGGCGACCGGGGCGCGCGCTTCCGGCTGCGCCACACCACCCGGGCGACCCGGGCCGCCGACGTGGCCGAGGCGGTACGGGTGGCCGCGGCGGCCCACAGCGTGGTCCTGTTCGCCTACGAGGACGCCACCGAGGGCGGCGACCGGACCGGCCTGGGCCTGCCCGGCGGCCAGGCACGGCTCATCGAGGCGGTCGCCGCGGCCAACCCGCGCACCACCGTGGTCCTCAACACGTCCTCCTCGACCGCCATGCCCTGGCTCGCGCGGACCGCGGCCGTGCTGCAGATGTACTACCCGGGCCAGGAGGGCGCGGGCGCCACCGCCGCCGTGCTCTTCGGCGACGCCGACCCCGGCGGGCGGCTCACCCAGACCTTCCCCGCCGACGAGCGCGCCACCCCGGTCGGCGCGGACCCGGTGCGCTACCCGGGGGTCGGCGGGCGCCAGGAGTACAGCGAGGGCGTCCACGTGGGCCACCGCTGGTACGACGCGGAGCGGGTGGCCCCGCTCTTCCCCTTCGGCCACGGCCTCTCGTACACCACCTGGCAGTACGAGAAGCTGACCGTGCGGCCCCGGGGCACCGGGCTGCGGGTGGAGTTCACCGTGCGCAACACCGGCCGCCGCGCGGGCACGGACGTGGCGCAGGTGTACCTCGGCCCCTCGCCGGACCTCACGCTCGACCAGCCCGTCCGCGCCCTGGCCGGCTACCGGCGGATCAGCCTCGCCCCCGGCCGCTCCCAGCGGATCGCCGTCGACCTCGACGCCCGCACGCTGTCCTCCTGGGACCCCGGTCCGCACGCCTGGGTGGTGGGCACCGGACGGCGGGAGGTGTGGGTGGGGCGCTCCTCGCGGGAACTGCCCCTGAGGGCGGCCGCGGTGGTGCGCGCGGCGGGCCGGTAGGCTGGCGGGTCGGTGCGCCACAGGGGGCGCGCCGACCACGCTGCGGGAGGACGTACCGGTGCACATCCAGGAATGGCTGGAGACCATCCCGGCGGTGAGTGTCTATCTGCTGGTCGGCCTCGTCATCGGGTTGGAGAGCGTGGGCATCCCGCTTCCCGGGGAGATCGTCCTGGTCAGCGCGGCCCTGCTCGCCTCGCAGAACGGCGGCATCGACCCGGTGGTGCTGGGCGCCTGCGCGAGCGCGGGCGCGATCATCGGGGACTCGATCGGCTACGCGATCGGCCGCAAGGGCGGCAAACCCCTGCTGGCCCGGCTCGGGCGGCGCTTCCCCCGGCACTTCGGGGAGCACCACGTCGCGATGGCCGAGCGGTCCTTCGAGAAGTGGGGCATGTGGGCCGTCTTCTTCGGGCGGTTCGTGGCGCTGCTGCGGATCTTCGCGGGGCCGCTGGCGGGCGTGCTGCGGATGCCGTACTGGAAGTTCCTGATCGCCAACGTGCTCGGCGGGATCATCTGGGCGGGCGGTACGACGGCGGTCATCTACTACATCGGGATCGTCGCGGAGGCCTGGCTGAAGCGGTTCTCCTGGCTGGGGCTGGTGGCGGCCGTGCTGATCGGGCTCACCTCCATGCTGGTGCTGCGCAACCGGGCCAAGAAGTCGGCGGCCGAGGCCGAGGCGAGGGTGGCGCCCGAGACCACGGTGGCGGTCGACTGAACCGGGGGCCCCGGGGCGGGCGCGGCCGCCGCGCCCGCCCGGGACACCACGGCTCCGCTACGCGAGGTCCTCGACCGCCGCGCGGTGCTGCTTCGCCAGCTCGACGTACATCGTCGCGTTCAGGCTGATGCCCGCCCGCTCCTCGTCCGTCAGCGGGCGCCGGACCTTAGCCGGCACGCCCGCGACGAGGGAGCCCGGCGGGACGACCATGCCCTGCGGCACCAGGGCCTGGGCGGCGACCAGCGAACCCGCGCCGATCACCGCGCCGTTGAGGACGGTGGCGCCCATGCCGATCAGGCAGTCGTCCTCGACGGTGCAGCCGTGCACCACCGCGTTGTGGCCGATGGAGACGCGCGCGCCGATGGTCACCGGGAAGCCCGGGTCGACGTGGACCGTGCAGTTGTCCTGGACGTTGCTGTCGGCGCCGAGCACGATCGGCCCGCAGTCGGCCCGCAGCACCGCGGAATACCAGATGCTCGCCCCGGCGGCGAGGCTGACGTCGCCGACGACGACCGACGTCGGCGCGGTGAACGCCTCCGGGTGGATGGCCGGCTTCTTCCCGCCGACACCGGCGACGAATGCCTGGTCCGCCTGAAACGTCATGTTCTCTTCCTCTGCTTCCGGATGCCGCGCTCCTTGCACCGTAGGCCACGCCTCCGGCCGACCGGCCGATGGGGTGAAGATCACAGGAGGGCCGTCCGGACGCCCGGGGCGCGGCCCACTACCGTGGCCGGGTGCCGAAGAACAGAAACACGTTCTCATCCGTCTCGCCCGCGGAGGTCCTGGCGGCCGTGACCGCCCTGCGCCGCCGGGCCGCGAGCCGGATCGTCCACGCGGGCTGGCGTTGGGCGCAGCAGGCGGGCGCGGTCACCGCGCAGGCGCCCGGGCGGCTGCGCTTCGGCGCCATCGGCGAGGGCACCCGGCTGGCCTTCCCCCAGGGCACCGTCTTCGGCGAACGCTGGATCCACCTGGGCGAGCACTGCATCATCGCCGAGCAGGTCACCCTGACCGCCGGGATGATGCCGGACCTCGACCTCGGCCGGGACCCGGTGCTGGTCCTCGGCAACGGCGTGGTGCTCGGCCGGGGGAGCCACGTCATCGCGGACACCCGGATCACCATCGGATCGGACACCTTCTGCGGTCCCGGGGTCTACATCACCTCCACCAACCACAGTTACGACGACCCGCACGAGCCCGTCGGCAAGCAGTGGCCGCGCAGCGCGCCGGTGGAGATCGGCCCGGGCTGCTGGTTGGGCACCGGCGCGGTGGTCCTCCCCGGCGCCCGGCTCGGCCGCAACGTGGTGGTGGCCGCGGGGGCCGTCGTCCGCGGCGAGGTGCCCGACCACGCCGTCGTCGCCGGCGCGCCGGCCCGGATCGTGCGGCGCTGGGAGCCGGAGACGGGCTGGCAGCCGCCGCTGCGCACGCCGGCCCCGGTGCCGATACCGGAAGGGGTGACTCCCGCGCAACTGCGCGCGCTGGAGGAAGCCGAACGTATCGCCGAGTCCCGCGGGATCGGATCGCCCACGGCCCCCTGATCGGGCGCGATGCGGGCGGAACGGGTGAGTCCGATACCGAACGTCAGCCCAGCGATTGTCCAAATCCTCCCCACGGGTCGCCGATGCGGGACGGTGCCGGGAGCGCGCGGCGCGCGGCGCGATCCCGGCCACGACAAGGGTTTTGACGTGCCGTTGGGGTTCCGGACGCCCTGTTCGATTTGCGGAACAGTAGCCTCCGGTCGGTGAACCGGGCACCCCTGGCCGGTATCTGTGGATGCGTGCGGGCGGCGCCGGAGGCAGGCGTTCGGCCGTGCAGAATACGCACGTCACACAGCCGAATAGAGGCGCGCCGATGCCATCCCACCCGTCCGGCCCCCCACCCCGCCCGGCCTCCGCTGACGCGGCGCGGGGCGCGTGTCACCTCGGTGCGCCCCCCGCCCCCGCGCGCACGCTCCTCGACGTCCTCGACGCCACCGCGGCCGCCCACCCCGGGGCCCTCGCCCTGGACACCGGCGCCGAACGCCTCGACTACCGGCGGCTGACCGCCGAGGTCGCCGCCCGGGCCGAACGGCTGCGCCGCGCCGGGGCCGGGGCGGGGGACCGGATCGGGATCCGCGTGCCCTCCGGCACCGCGGAGCTCTACCTGGCGGTCCTGGCCGTGCTGCGCTGCGGGGCCGCCTACGTCCCGGTGGACGCGGACGACCCCGACGAGCGGGCCGCGACCGTCTTCCGCGAGGCGGGCGTCTGCCTGGTCCTCGGCGCGGACGGCGAGGTGGCGCCCGGCGCCGTGCCGCCCGCCGGTGCCGCCGGGGGTGCGCGCCGGGCGGCCCGCCCGCAGGACGACGCGTGGATCATCTTCACCTCGGGCTCCACGGGCGCCCCCAAGGGCGTGGCCGTCAGCCACCGCAGCGCCGCCGCGTTCGTCGACGCCGAGGCCGGGCTGTTCCTGCGGGAGCGCCCGCTGGGCCCCGGTGACCGGGTGCTCGCGGGGCTCTCGGTGGCCTTCGACGCCTCCTGCGAGGAGATGTGGCTGGCCTGGCGCCACGGCGCCTGCCTGGTCCCGGCCCCGCGGGCGCTCGTGCGCGCCGGGCACGAGCTGGGCCCCTGGCTCGTCGACCGGGCCGTCACCGTGGTCTCGACCGTGCCCACGCTCGCCGCGCTCTGGCCCGCCGACTGCCTGGACCGGGTCCGGCTGCTCATCGTCGGCGGTGAAGCCTGCCCGGCCGAGCTCGTCGACCGCTTCGCGATCGGCGGGCGGGAGATGTGGAACACCTACGGACCCACCGAGACCACCGTCGTGGCCTGCGCCGCCCGGCTGCGGCCCGGCGAACCCGTACGCATCGGACTGCCCCTGGACGGCTGGGACCTGGCCGTCGTCGACGAGGCGGGGGAGCCCGTCGCGCCCGGCGCCGAGGGCGAGCTGGTCATCGCCGGCGCCGGCGTCGCCCGCTACCTCGACCCGGTCAAGGACGCGGAGCGCTTCCGGCCCTGCGCGGCACTGGGCGCCGCCCGTGCCTACCGCACCGGCGACCTCGTGCTGGCGGACCCCGCGGGGCTGGTCTTCACCGGGCGGGCCGACGACCAGATCAAGCTCGGCGGCCGCCGGGTGGAACTCGGCGAGATCGACGCCGCCCTGAGCGCCCTGCCCGGGGTGCTCGGCGCCGCCGCGGCCGTGCACGCGACCCCGGCCGGCGGCCAGGTGCTCGCCGGGTACGTCGTCCCCGCGCCCGGCTACGACCGCACCCGGGCCAGGGAGGCCCTGGCCCGGGCGCTGCCCGCGGCGCTGGTGCCCGTACTGGCCGAGCTCGTCGAACTGCCCACCCGCACCTCCGGCAAGGTCGACCGCGAGGCCCTGCCGTGGCCGCTGCCGGAATCCGCGCATCGGGCGGACGGGTCCGGCGGGTCCGGCTGGGCCGGTGGGGCCGAGCCGTTGGACCGCGCAGCCGCCTCGGGCGCCTCGGGGGCGTCGGAGGCGGCGGGTCCGGAGCCGCTCGGGGCGGTCGCCGCGGAGCTCGCCGACCTGTGGGCGCACCTGCTCGGCAGCCGCCCCGGGCCGGGATCCGACTTCGTCGCACTGGGCGGCACCAGCCTGACGGCCGCGCGGATGGCCTCGCGGCTGCGCGAGCGCTACCCCGGAGTGTCGGTCGCGGACCTCTACCGGAACCCGGTGCTGCGGGACATGGCCGCACACCTGGAGGGCCTCGCCCCGGGCGGCGGGGCGAAGGGGGCGGCGTCGGGCCCGGCCGCAGCCGCCCCCCGGTCCGCGTCCGCGTCCTCGGCGTCGTCGGCGCCCCCGCTGGGGTCGATCGGGGCCGTGGCCCCGACGCCGCCGCTGCGGCGGCGTACCGGCGCGGCCCAGATCCTCGTCCAGTGCGCCCTGTTCGGCGTGACCGGGCTGCGCGGGCTGGTCGCCCTGGCGGTCATCGACAACGTCCTCGCCGTGCTGGCCCCCAAGGCCTGGGCCCCGTACACCTCGTGGTGGTTGGTGCTGGCCGGCTGGGTGGTGCTGTTCAGCGCCCCGTCCCGGTTCGCCCTGGGCACCGCCGCGGCGCGGCTGCTGACCCGGGGGATCGTCCCCGGCGCCTACCCGCGCGGGGGCGGGGTCCACCTGCGGCTGTGGGCCGCGGAACGCGCCGTGGCCTCCTTCGGCGTCCCGGCGCTGCTCGGTACCCCGTGGGCCGCCCGGTACGCGCGAGCGCTCGGCTGCGCCACCGGACAGGGGGTCGCGCTGCACGCGATGCCGCCGGTGACGGGGCTCGCCGAGCTGGGCGACGGCTGCGCCGTCGAGCCCGAGGCCGACCTGTCCGGGTGGTGGGTGGACGGCGGGACCCTGCGGGTGGGGGCGGTGCGGGTCGGCGCCGGAGCCCGGGTGGGGCACCGGTCGATGCTCATGCCCGGAGCGGTGGTCGGACCCGGTGCCGAACTGACCGGCGGCGGCTGCCTGTCGGGCGAGATCCCCGCCGGCGCCAGCTGGGAGGGCTCACCGGCCCGGCCGACCCCCCGACCGCAGCCGACCGCGGCGCAGCGGCCCGCGGGCCGCGCATCCGGCGAGCGGTCCCGCCCCGGCCGGTGGAAGGCCTGCTACGCCGCGACCCTCGGCCTGCTCCCGCTGCTCCCGCTCCTCGCCGGCGCGCCCGCACTCGTCGGGACGTACTACCTGGTCAAGGACTGCGTGACCCTCGGCGCCGTCGCCCTGTGGCTCCTGCTCACCGTTCCCGTCGCCACCTGCGTCACCACCCTGTGCTGGATCCTCACCGTGGCCGCCGTCGTCCGCCTCCTCGGCCGCGCCATCACCCCCGGCACCCACCCCGCCGACGGCGGCGTCGCCTGGCGGGTCTGGCTGGTGCACCGGCTCCTCGGCGGCGCGCGGGCCTCCCTCTTCCCGCTGTACGCGAGCCTCGCCACGCCCCTGTGGCTCCGGCTGCTCGGCGCCGGGGTCGGCCGACGGACCGAGATCTCCACCGTGCTGACCCTGCCCTCGCTGCTCACCGTCGAGGACGGCGCCTTCCTCGCCGACGACGTGCTCGCCGCGCCGTACGAGCTGCGCGACGGCCGGATGCGGCTGGGCGCGGTCCGCGTCGGGCGGCGCGCCTTCGTCGGGAACTCCGGCATCGTCGGCCCCGGGCGCACCGTGCCCGACCACGCGCTGATCGGGGTCCTCTCCGACGCCCCGGCGCACAGCGGGCCCGGGACATCCTGGCTGGGCCGGCCGACGATGCCGCTGCCGAGGGTGGCGGCCACGCCGGACGCGGGGCGCACCTTCGAGCCGGCACCGCACCTGGTGCTGGCCCGCGGGCTGGTCGAGCTGTGCCGGCTGATCCCGCTGATGTGCGGACTGGCGCTGGCCGAAGGGGTGCTGCTCGCCCAACAGGACGCCCTCGACTCGGGCGGCCTCTGGCTCGCCGCCGTGGTCGGCGCGCCCCTGCTGCTGGCCGCGGGGGTGGCCGCTGCCCTGACGGCGACCGCCGCGAAGTGGATGCTCGTGGGCCGCTTCCGGGCGACGGAGCACCCGTTGTGGAGTTCCTTCGTCTGGCGCAACGAGCTCTACGACACCTTCGTGGAATCCCTCGCCGTGCCGTGGTTGGCCGGCCCCTTCACGGGGACGCCCGTCCTCAACTGGTGGCTGCGCAGCCTGGGGGCCCGGATCGGCCGGGGCGTGTGGTGCGACACGCACTGGCTTCCGGAGACGGATCTGATCGCGCTCGGGGCGGGGGCGACCGTCAACCGCGGCTGTGTGCTCCAGACGCACCTGTTCCACGACCGGATCATGCGGATGGACACGGTCGATCTCGCCGAGGGCGCCTCGCTCGGCCCGCACAGCATCGTGCTGCCGGGCAGCGCGGTCGGCGCCCACGCTTCGGTCGGTGCCTCCTCCCTGGTGATGCGCGGTGAGACGGTCCCACCGGCGACCCGCTGGGCGGGCAACCCGATCGCCGGGGCCGCCGCCCCCGCCATCGAATGACCTCCACCGGCCGTCCCCGGGCCGGCTACCCCGCTGCCAGCAGGACGGTGCCGGCCAGGGCGAGGCCGGCCCCGGCCGCCTGGACCGTGCGCAGCCGTTCCTTCAGGAGGGCGAAGGCGGCGAACGCGGTGACGACGGGGTACAGCGAGGACAGTACGGCGGCCACCGTCACCGGACCGTTCTGCGCGGCGACGGAATAGGTGCCGTTGGCCGCGACGTCCGCCAGCCCGACGAAGGCCAGCGCGGGCAGCAGGGTCCACAGCAGCGCGGGGCCGCTGCCCGCCGGGAGCACCCGGTTCCCGCGCCGGGCAGAGGCCCAGAGCGCGGTCCCGCCCGCCGTCACGTTCGTCACGCGCTGCACGAAGAGGGCCAGGAACAGGCTGGTGAGTCCACTGGACGCCTCCGAGATGAGCGCCATGACCGCGCCGAAGCCGAAGGCCGCGCCCAGGGTGAGGAGCACCGCCTGCCGCTGTACGGGCGCCCCGCGCAGCTCGGGCCCACCCGCCAGCAGGATCCCGACCAGGGCCACCGCGATGCCCGCGACCTGGCCGAAGCCGGGCCGTTCGCCGAGCGTCAGTCCGACCCCGACCGGTACGACGACGCCCAGCGAACCGAGCGGCGAGACCACGCCCATCGGGCCCAGCGCGAGCGCCTTGTAGAAGCTCAGCATGGCGAGGGGGCCCACCAGACCCGCGGCGACCGCGAACCACAGCTGCGGTCCGGCCCCCCGCCAGGCGCCGGTCCCGAGCACGATCGAGCCGAGCACGACGACGGCGACGGCCTGCGACGCGACGACCACGGTGAGCGCCGGGAGCCTGCGCGTCAGCAATCCGCCCCCGAAATCGGCGAGACCCCACAGAATGGCTGTGGCCAGGGCGAACAGGGCGGTCATGGCAGGACCTCGCAGTACAGTGCATTGAGCCAGTGAGTGCAATGCACGATAGTTCAGCCCATTGAACTCTGTCATCCAAAATATTGGACGGTATGGTGTCGGATCTCGAACAGCTCACCCAGGCACTCGCCCGGAACCTCAAGAAGTGCCGAGGTGAGCGCGGTTTCACCCTGGACGCGCTGGCGGCCCGCGCGGGAGTGAGCCGGGGGATGATCATCCAGATCGAGCAGGACCGTACGAACCCCAGCGTCGGCACCACGGTCAAACTGGCCGACGCCCTCGGCGTCAGCATCACCACCCTGCTCGACCACGAACCCGGCCCCCAGGTGCACGTGGTGCTCCCGGGGCAGGGCGTGCGCATGTGGTCGACGGACGGCGGCAGCGCCAGCGAGATGCTGCTCGGCGACGACCGGCGCGGACCGCTGGAGATGTGGACCTACCGGCTGGAGCCGGGCGAGGGCACCGACTCCGACCCCCATCCGGCCGGCACCGTCGAGATGATGCACGTCACCACGGGGGAGCTCACGCTCCTGGTCGACGGGGAGCAGTACGCCGTTCCGGCGGGCGGGGCCGTCTCCTTCGAGGCGAACGCACCCCACGCCTACCGCAACGACGGCCCCGTGCCGATGGAGATGACGATGGCGGTGTCCATCCCGCCCGTGGGCCGCCCGTAGCCCGGGTCGGGGAGCCCACGTCAGGGGTGCCCGGGTCGGGGGAGCCCGGGTCAGCCCTGGTGGGCCCGGGTCACAGGGCCGGGATCTCGATGGCCGGGCAGCGGTCCATGACCATGTCCAGCCCGGCGGAGGTGGTCCGCTCGAAGGCGTCCTCGTCGACCACGCCGAGCTGGAACCAGACGGCGCGGGCACCGGCCGCCGCGGCCTCGTCGGCGACCGGACCGGCCAGCGCGCTGTTCACGAAGACGTCCACCACGTCCACCGGGAAGGGAATCGCGGCCAGCGAGGCGTAACCCTGCTCGCCGTGGACCGTCTCCGCCTTCGGGTGCACCGGCACCACGCGCTTGCCGAAGCGCTGGAGCACCCGCGCCACGCCGTAGGCGGCGCGGTCGCTGTTGTTGGACAGGCCCACCACGGCCCAGGTGTCGCCGTGCTGGGTGAGGATCCTGCGGATGGTTGCCGGGTCGCCGTACACGCGTGCCGCCTCCTGCTCTCGCGGGCCGACCGGGTGCCGCCCGCACCCGGCTTCAACAGGGAGGACACCTGTCCGATTCCCCCGTCCGATTCCCTTTAGGGTGGAGCGGGTGAAGGCAGACCAGTACGTCACGGTGGCCCGCGAGGGCGTCCACGAGTCCGAGATCAACCGCTCGCGCTTCCTCTGCGCGCTGGCGCCCGCCGCGACCGAGCGCGAGGCGCAGGACTTCGTCGCCCGCATCCGCAAGGAGCACCCCACCGCCTCGCACAACTGCTACGCCTACGTCGTCGGGGCGGACGCCTCCGTCCAGAAGGCCAGTGACGACGGCGAACCGGGTGGTACGGCCGGAGTGCCGATGCTCCAGATGCTGATGCGGCGCGACATCCGCTACGTCGTCGCCGTGGTCACCCGCTACTACGGCGGTGTGAAACTCGGCGCGGGCGGGCTGATCCGGGCCTACGGGGGCGTGGTCGGCGAGGCCCTCGACACGCTGGGCACGGTCACCCGCCGCCGCTACCGGCTGGCCACCGTCACCGTCGACCACCAGCGCGCCGGCAAGACCCAGAACGACCTCCGCTCGACCGGCCGGACCGTGGTCGACCTGCGCTACGGCGCCGCCGTGGAGATCGAGATCGCCCTGCCCGAGGCCGACCTGCCCGCCTTCGAGGCGTGGCTCGCCGACAGCACGGCGGGCAGCGCGACCCTCACCCTGGGCGGGGAGACCTACGCCCCCTGAGCGGCGAGACCTACGCCCCCCAGGCTCCTGAGCGGTGAGGTCGGGTGAGCGACCGGGGCGGGTCCGCCGCCCCGGGTCACCGTCCCGCCGACTCGCCCTGCGCCGCCTCGATGCCCGCGTGCAGGTCCACCGCGGCGTCCAGGGCGGCGGCGCCGGACAGGGCCAGGCAGGTCACCAGGGCCGCGGCGGTGAGGTGCCG
This sequence comes from Streptomyces sp. NPDC098789, assembly GCF_044759975.1. Classification (NCBI taxonomy): domain Bacteria; kingdom Bacillati; phylum Actinomycetota; class Actinomycetes; order Kitasatosporales; family Streptomycetaceae; genus Streptomyces; species Streptomyces sp. NPDC098789. The sequence goes on along the minus strand of NZ_JBIWAJ010000025.1, from coordinate 59,306 downwards.
TGCGGTACGGGAGCGTGCCGCGGCCGAGGCCTCCACCGGTCGGCCCAACAGGGCCGCCACCCGGCGCGGCAGCGGACCGGCCGTCGCGGCCAGCGCGAAGGCCGGCCGCGCCGGGCCGGACGCCCGGGCCGCACGGGTGGCGAGCGCGGCCCGGCCGATGGCCCGGGCGGTCAGCCCGCGGTCACCCGTGGCGCGCGCGGCGGCCTCGTCGGCGCTGCGCTCCAGGGCGTAGGCCAGCGGCTCGCGCAGGGCGCGCAGGGCCGGATGGCACAGGGCCGCCAGATCGGTCACGGCGGCGAAGAGGTGGTGACGCTCGCGCAGGTGGGCGCGTTCGTGGGCGAACAGCGCCTCGCGCTCGGCGGCCGTCAGCGCGCCCAGCATGCCGGTGGTCACCACGATCCGACCGGGGCGCCCCGGGAGCGCGTAGGCGTCCGGCCCCGGTTCGTCCAGGACGACCAGCTCTCCGCCGGCGTGCGCCGCGAGCCGGCCGGCGCGGCGCAGCTGGGTCCAGCGCCGGTTCGCGGCCCGCACCAGCAGCGCGACGGACCAGCCCAGCAGGGCCGCGGCCACGACGGCCACCGCCACCACGGCATCGGGCGAACCGGTCCGCAGTGGGGTGAGCAGCTTGCCCAGCGCGGCGACGGTGCGCAGATGCGTGGCGCCCGGGACCACGAGCAGGGCGAGGGAGACCGTGCTGGCGAGGGCCAGCCCCGCCGCGGCGGAGGCCAACAGCCACACGGCGTGCCGCGGGGGCAGGCAGGCCGCCAGCCGTCGGCCCACGGGCCCGGCGAGGAAGGGGACCAGCAGCGGCAGCCAGACCGCGTAGATCATGCACCGCCCCCGTCGAGCAGGGACCGCAGCAGCTGCTCGTCGTCGTCGCTCAACTGCGAGACGAAGCGGGTCAGCACCGCGCCCCGGTCCTCGGTCTTCTGCAGCTCCGAGTGCATGCGACGGGCCGTGAGTCCGGAGGCGTCCTCCGTCGGCAGGTAGGCGAACCCGCGACCGGAGCGGGTGCGGGACACCGCGCCCTTCTCGTGCAACCGGGTCAGGATCGTCGTCACCGTCGTCCGCGCGTGCGACGTGCCCAGTGCCTCCTGGACCTGGCCGGGGGTCAGCGGGGTGCCGGCCGCCCACAGGGCCGCCAGTACCGACGCCTCCAGCTCGCCGGCCGGCAGCCGGTCCGGGTTGGCCTCACCCATGGGGCGCTCCTCACGCTTCTTCCGTCTACGGTGGTGTAGACCGTCTACGGCAGTGTAATGCGGCGCCGCCGGAAGACCACGGGCCGGTCGGGCGTTGGGGTCGTGCATGAGGATCGGCGAGGCATCCAGGGCCAGTGGCGTGAGCGTGCGGTCGTTGCGCTTCTACGAGGACGAGGGCCTGATCGTCCCGGGCCGGCACGACAACGGGTACCGCGACTACTGCGCCGTCACCGTCGAACGGGTCCGGGTCATCCGCTCGCTGCTGGAATCCGGGCTCCCGGTGCGGCTGATCAAGGAGGTCCTGCCCTTCCTCGCCGAGCATCCGATCGGCGGGGCGGCCGCCCTGTGCGGGGAGTTCCTCGACGAGGTGCGGGACTACCACGGTCGGCTCACCGAACGGATCGCCGCGCTCACCGCCCAACGGGCGGCGCTGGAGTCCTTCCTGGGCACCGCGCGGCCGCCGGCCGCCGCGGGCGCTCGACCCTGACCCTCACCTCGGCTTCACCCTTCGTCCTTCACCCCTCACCTCTCGCCCTTCGCCCTTGACCTTGACGTGTGCGTGAGGCTCCTACGGTCCTCGGCATGGAGATCCTTCAGCAGCAGGACAGTGACGTACCCACGATGCGGGCGCTGGTCCAGCCGTCCCAGGCCGGGCCGCGGGACCTGGTCCTCGTCAGCGACCGCCCCCGTCCCGCGCCGGGGCCGGGCGAGTACCTGATCCGCGTCGGGGCGGCCGGAATCAACTACGCCGACGTCATGCAGGCGTACGGCACCTACGACGGTGGTCCGCGGGCGCCCTACATCGCCGGCTTCGAAGCCGCCGGCACGATCGGAGCCGTCGGCCCGGACACCGAGGACCCCCTTCCGGTGGGCACCCGGATCGTCGGGGCCGGCGCGGGCGCCTTCGCCCCGTACGCGGTCATGCCGGCCGCCGGCGTCCTGCCGGTGCCGGCGGGCTGGAGCGACGCCGAAGCCCTCGGCATGGTGCTGAACTGGGCGACCGCGCTGGCGGCGCTGAAACCGTTGGGCCGGCTCGCGCGCGGCGAGGTGGTCCTCGTCCACGCGGCGGCAGGAGGCGTGGGGCAGGCGGCCGTCCGCCTGGCCCGGCACTACGGGGCGCGCGTCATCGCCACCGCCTCGCCGGCCAAGCACGACACGGTCAGGGCGCTCGGGGTCGAGGAAATCCTCGACGGCTCCCGGCCCGACCTCGCCGAGGCGATCACCGGGCTGACGGGAGGCGTCGACCTCGTCCTGGAGTCCGTGGGGCGGGCTACCTTCGACACCAGCCTCCGCGTCACCCGCCCCTTCACCGGGCGGATCGTCGTCTTCGGCGCGTCCTCCGGAGACGCCGGCCTGAGCACCCACGACCTCGTCTTCACCCACCACGTACAGCTGAAGGGCCTGCACATCGGCGCCCTGGCCTCGAAGGCCCCGGCCCTCTACCGGTCGCTGATCGCCGAGCTGGCGGAGCTCGTCGAGCGGGGCGTCTACCCGCCGGGCACCCCCCGGGTCCACCCGCTGGACGAAGGCCCCGCCGTCCTGCGGGAACTCGAATCCCGCCGGACGACCGGCAAGCACGCCCTCGACCCGTGGCGCTGAGGACGTGACGCCGAGGCCGTGGATCCGACGCCGTGGATCCGACGCCGTGGGGGCGCGGTCGTGGGGGCGCGGTCGTGGCCGTCGCACCCACGCCCCGCGGGGCCCGGCCGACTGGTCGTCCACCCCCGGGCGCCGGTGGCAAACTGAGAACCGAGACGGACCGGACGCCGATTCGCGTTAGCGTGGTGGGTGCCTGCCGCGGCGCCCGTAGGGGGTCCGTGCTGGTCCCGGAGCTGGAGGAACGGTAAAGTGCAGGTCGGAGTGGCATTGTGAGGATCCTCCACACCTCCGACTGGCATCTCGGCCGGGCCTTCCACCGGGTCAACCTGCTCGGGGCGCAGGCGACCTTCGTCGATCACCTCGTCGAGACCGTGCGGGAGCGCGAGGTGGACGCCGTGCTCGTCGCGGGCGACATCTATGACCGCGCCGTGCCGCCGTTGCCCGCCGTCGAGCTCTTCGACCAGGTCCTGCACCGGCTCGCCGAGCTCGACGTGCCCACCGTGATGATCTCCGGGAACCACGACTCCGCCCGCCGTCTCGGCGTGGGGGCCGCACTGATCGGCCGCGCCGGGATCCACCTGCGGACCGACCCCGAGGGCTGCGCCGACCCCGTCGTGCTCACCGATGTCCACGGCGACGTGGCGTTCTACGGACTGCCGTACCTCGAACCGGCCCTGGTCAAGGACGCGTTCGACGCGCCGAAGGTCAGCCACGAGGCGGTGCTCGGCGCCGCCATGGACCGGATCCGCGACGACCTCGCCACCCGCGGCCCCGGCATCCGCTCGGTCGTCCTCGCGCACGCCTTCGTCACCGGCGGGCAGGCCAGCGACAGTGAGCGCGACATCGCGGTCGGCGGGGTCGACTCGGTGCCCGTCGCCGTCTTCGACGGAGTCGACTACGCCGCCCTCGGCCACCTGCACGGCTGTCAGACGATCAACGAACGGGTCCGTTACTCCGGTTCCCCGCTCGCCTACTCCTTTTCCGAGGTCCACCACCGCAAGACGATGTGGCTGATCGAACTCGGCGCCCCGGGCACGAGCCCGGTGGCCGAGCGGATCGACACCCCCGTGCCGCGCCCGCTCGCCCGCATCCGGGGCCCCATCGACGAGCTGCTGGAGGACCCCGCGCTCGCCGGACACGAGCAGGCGTGGGTGGAGGCGACCCTCACCGACCCGGTCCGGCCCGAGGACCCGATGGCCCGCCTCGTCGCCCGTTTCCCCCACACCCTCAGCCTCGCCTTCGACCCCCAGGGCCGCGAGGAGGACGACGGCGCCTCCTACGCGCAGCGCCTCAAGGGCCGCAGCGACCAGGAGATCGCCGAGGACTTCGTCACCCACGTCCGCGGCGGGGGCGCCGCCGACGAGGGCGAACGGGCCGTGCTGAGGGCCGCCTTCGACGACGTCCGCGTCGAAACCGCACTGCTCGAAACCGGACGTCAAGGGCGGGACCGATGAGGCTGCACCGACTCAAGGTCACCGCCTTCGGGCCCTTCGCCGAAGCTCAGGAGATCGACTTCGACACGCTCTCCGGCGCCGGGATCTTCCTCCTGCACGGCCCCACCGGCGCGGGCAAGACCTCGGTGCTCGACGCGGTCTGCTACGCCCTGTACGGCTCCGTGCCCGGCCCCCGCCAGGCGCCCGGCACCAGCTTGCGCAGCGACCACGCCGCCCCCGAGGAGGCCACCGAGGTCACCCTCGAACTCACCGCGGGCGGCCGCCGCCTGGAGATCACCCGGCGCCCCGAACAGCCCCGCCCCAAGAAGCGCGGCACCGGCACCACCAAGGACAAGGCCCAGAGCTGGCTCCGCGAACACCTCGGCGACACCGGCTGGCAGGGACTCAGCCGCTCCCACCAGGAGATCGGCGAAGAGATCGAGCAGCTCCTCGGCATGAGCCGCGAACAGTTCTGCCAGGTCGTGCTGCTGCCCCAGGGCGATTTCGCACGCTTCCTGCGGGCCGACGCCGAAGCCCGCGGTCGTTTGCTGGGACGGCTCTTCGACACCCGCCGCTTCGCCGCCGTCGAAGCCCTGCTCGCCGAACAGCGCCGGGCCGCCGAGGCCAAGGTGCGCGCGGGCGACGAGAAGGTGCTCGGCACGGCCCAGCGGCTGGCCCAGGCCGCTGGGGACAGCGCGGACCTGCGCGCCTGGCCGCTGCCCGGCCACCAGCCCGGCGACCCCGGGCTCGCCGAGGCCGTACGGGCCTGGGCGGCCGTGGCGCGCAGCTCGGCCCGGGAACGGCTGACCGTGCGCGAACACGCCCTCACCGCCGTCGAAGCCCGGCACGCGGCAGCCCGCCGGGCCGCCGAAGGGGCCCGGGAACTCGACCGGCTCCAACGGCGGCACGCCGAAGCCGTCCACCGCGCCGAGGTCCTCGCCGACGCCGCACCCGAGCGGGAACGGCTCCGCGAACGCCTCGACCGGGCCCGCCGGGGCGCCCTGGTGGCCCCCGCCCTCGACCTGCGCGAGGCCGCGGCCGGCGCCCACCGGGCCGCCGTGCACGCCGTCGACGACGCGCGGCGGCGCCTGCACGCCGACCTCGTCGAGGCGAGCGCCGAACAACTCGCCGCCCTCGAACAGCGGCTGCGCGGAGAGCTCGGCGCCCTCGGCGCCGCCCAGCGCGCCGAACAGCGCAGCGCCGACATCTCCCGCGAACGCGCAGCCCTGGAGCGCGAATCCCGCGCCGCCGAGGAACAGCAGCAGGAATCCGCCGACTGGCTGGCCCGCTGGGAGCCCCTGCGGGCCGCGCTGCGCGAACGCGTGGACACCGCCCAACAGGCCGCGACCCAGGCCGAACACCTCGCCGGCCGGCTGGAGCCCGCCCGACTGCACCTGGCCGCGGCCCGCCGCCGGGACGCGCTCGCCGCCGAAGCGGAGGCCACCGCCGGCGAGCTGCTCTCCGTACGAGAGGAGTCCGCAGGCGCCCGGGAGCGCTGGCTTGAGCTCAAGGAGACCCGGCTGCGCGGGATCGCCGCCGAACTCGCCGAGGCGCTCGTCACGGGGGAACCGTGCGCCGTGTGCGGCTCGGCCGACCACCCCGCACCCGCCCGCCCCGCCCCCGGCCACGTGGACCGCGCCGCCGAGGACGCCGCCCACGCCCGCTTCGAGCAGGCCGAGGAGGGCCGCGCGACGACCGAGCGCAGGCTGGCCGCCGTACGGGAAGCCCGTACCGAGGCGGCGGCCGCCGCCGGGGACGCCACCACGGCCGAACTCCTCGACCGCACCCGGGAACTGACCGATCGGCACGCCGCGGCCCACTCCGCGGCGGCAGGACTGCACGGAGCCCGCGAACGCCTGGCCCACGCCGAACGCGAACACGCCTCCCGCAGCGCCGACCGGCTCGAAGCCGAACGCCGCATCGCCGCCCGCTCCTCGCGCCGCGACGTCCTGGACGAGGAACAACGAGCGCTGGAGGAGGAACTGGCCCGGGTGCGAGCCGGCTCGGCCAGCGTCGGCGACCGGGCCAGGCTGCTGGAGACCCGGGTCCGTCTGGTGGCGGACGCCGCAGGCGCGCTGCACCGCGCCGAGGCCGCTGCCGAACGCCTCAAGGAAGCCGACGGACGCCTCGCCGACGCCGCCTTCCGAGCGGGCTTCGACACCACGGAGGCCGCCGCCGACGCGGTCCTCGCCGAATACGAACGCAGCGCCCTGCAGCGGCGTGCGGACGCCTGGCAGGCCGAAGAAGCGCTGCTGGCCGACCGGTTCGCCGAGGCCGACGCGGCCCGCGCGGCCGAAGAACCGCCCGCGGACCCGCGCGCCGCCGAGGAGCGCGCCGAGCGGGCCGCGGCCCGGCTGCGCACCGCCGGTTCGGCCGCCGACGCGGCGCGGCTGCGCTGCACCGAACTGGACCGGCTGTCCCGGCAGATCGAGAGCGAGCTGCGCGCGCTCGGCCCGCTCCGCGAGAGCTACGACCGGGTGGCCGCACTGGCCGCTCTCACCGCCGGTACCTCCGCCGACAACGAGCGCAAGATGCGCCTGGAGGCCTACGTGCTGGCCGCACGGCTGGAACAGGTCGCCGCGGCCGCGACGGTACGGCTGCTGCGCATGTCCGGCGGCCGGTACACGCTGGTCCACTCGGACGCCAGGGCGACCGGGCGGGGCCGGTCGGGCCTGGGCCTGCACGTCGTGGACGCCTGGACCGGCAGCGAGCGGGACACCGCCACGCTCTCGGGCGGCGAGACCTTCTTCGCCTCGCTCGCCTTGGCGCTCGGACTCGCCGACGTGGTGACCGACGAGGCGGGCGGGATGCGCCTGGACACCCTCTTCATCGACGAGGGCTTCGGGAGCCTCGACGAACAGGCCCTGGACGAGGTGCTCGACGTACTCGACTCGCTGCGGGAGCGAGACCGCAGTGTCGGGATCGTCAGTCACGTCGCGGACCTGCGTACGCGGGTCCAGACCCAGTTGGAGATTGTCAAGCAGCGGGGTGGTTCCGTGGTGCGCCACCACACGGGCGACGCCTCGTAATCGAGGATGCCAGGGCGGGCGTCACCATACCGTCACTACCTGTAGTCGGCCCTCGCGCTCCGTCACGGACTGAGGGGGCGGCGGGACAGCGGCGAGGAGTAGATGACGCTCGTCGTCACCGATCCGAGTCCGGCGATCTTGCCCGTGATCTCTTCCAGATGTGCCATCGAGCGGGTCACGACCTTGAGGACGAAGCAGTCGTCCCCCGTCACGTGGTGGGCCTCCAGGATCTCCGGGGTGCTCTCCAGCAGGGCGTGGAACGGCTTGTAGTTCCCGTGCGGGTAGCGCAGCCGGACCAGCGCCATGATGGACTTGCCGAGCTTCTCCGGGGCGACCACCGCGGTGTACCCGGTGATCACGCCCGCCTCCTCCAGCCGGCGCACCCGCTCGGTGACGGCGCTCGGGGACATCGAGACCGCGCGCGCCAGCTCGGCGAAGCTGGCGCGGCCGTCCTGCTGGAGGGCTTCCAGGATGCGCCAGTCGGTGGCGTCGGGGGAATAGTCGGTCATGTGCCAGGTCTAGCAGGGGAAATCACGGTTGGACAAGGTGATGGCAGTGGAATTCCACTTCCGAAAATGATCAGTCGATCGTAGATTTTGAGCCATGACGACGACGCAGCAGCCCACCACCGTGCCCGCCACCACCGTGCCCGCCACCAACTCCGTCCTGCGGGTGCCCCCGGCCGCCCCGGCCGTGGCCGCCGCCTACTTCGCCGCCAGCCTCGCCTTCCACGCCGACGTCTCCGACGTCGCCGGCGCCCTCAAGGCCCACCGCGAGCAGGGCGTCGAGCTCGGCTTCCAGATCATCGACTCGCGCTCCACCCCCTCCTGGGACCAGGCGCACGTCCCCGGGGCGATCCACCTGCCCACGGCCCTCGTCCCCGAACAGGCCGAGCGGCTCCTCGACAAGAACGTGCCCGTGGTCACCTACTGCTGGGGTCCGGGCTGCAACGGCGCCACCCGCTCCGCCCTCGCCCTCGCCCAGCTCGGCTTCCAGGTCAAGGAGATGCTCGGCGGCATCGAGTACTGGATCCGCGAGGGCTTCGAGGTCGAGACCTGGCAGGGCAGCGAGCAGCGCGCCGAGGCCGACCCGCTGACCGCCCCCACCGACTCCGACGACTGCGGCTGCTGACACCCGCCCCGCGGGCCGCGCACGACGACGGGCCGTTCGCCCCCCCCCCCGCCGGGGGCGAACGGCCCGTCGTCATGGGCCGACCGGAGTGCGGTCAGCGCGCGGTCGACTCGCGGTCGACATGCGATCAGAGCTTCGACAGCTCGTCCACCAGGTCGTCCAGGCCCAGCGAACCCTGCGAGAGGGCCGCCATGTGCCAGGCCTTCAGGTCGAAGGACTCGCCGTGCGCGGCGCGGGCGTTGTCCCGGCCCAGCAGCCAGGCGCGCTCGCCCAGCTTGTAGCCGATCGCCTGGCCCGGCATCGAGACGTAGCGGGTCAGCTCGCTCTCGATGAAGTCGGCCGGGCGGCCGCTGTGCAGCCCGAAGAACTCCTGCGCCAGGTCCACGGTCCACGTCTCGCCCGGGTGGAACGGCGAGTCCGCCGGGATCTCCAGGCCCAGGTGCATGCCGATGTCCACGATGACCCGTGCGGCGCGCATCATCTGGCAGTCCAGGTAGCCCAAGCGCTGCTCGGCGTCCTTGAGGTAGCCCAGCTCGTCCATCAGGCGCTCCGCGTACAGCGCCCAGCCCTCGGCGTTGGCGCTGACGATGCCCACGGTGGCCTGGTAGCGGGAGAGCTGGTCCGCCACGTGCGTCCACTGCGCGAGCTGGAGGTGGTGGCCCGGAACGCCCTCGTGGTACCAGGTCGAGACCAGGTCGTAGACGGGGAAGCGGGTCTGGCCCATGGTCGGCAGCCAGGTGCGGCCCGGCCGCGAGAAGTCCTCCGAGGGCGAGGTGTAGTACGGCGCCGCGGCGCCGCCCGCCGGGGCGATCCGGGACTCCACCTTGCGGACCCGCTCGGCGAGTTCGAAGTGGGTGCCGTCGAGGTTCTCGATGGCCTCGTCCATGATGCCCTGCAGCCACGCCTGGACCTCGTCGACGCCCTCGATGTGGGTGCCGTGCTCGTCGAGGTGGCGCAGCGCGTCCCAGGGACCGGCGCCGGGAAGGATCTTGGCCGCCTCGGTCTTCATCTCGGCGAGCAGCCGGTGGTACTCCGACCAGCCGTAGGCGTACGCCTCGTCCAGGTCGAGGTCCGTGCCGTTGAAGTAGCGCGACCAGCGGGCGTAGCGCTCGCGGCCCACCGGGTCCGGGGCGCCCTTGACGGCGGGGGCGTACACGTCGCGCATCCAGTCGCGCAGCGAGACGACGGCGGCGTTCGCACCCTCGACGGCCGCGTCGAGCTCGCTCCGCAGCGACTCGGGGCCGGCCGCGGCGAAGTCGGCGAAGAAGCCGGGGCCCTCGCCGCCCTCGCCGACCCAGGTGCCGAGCTGGCCGATGAAGGTGGCGGTGGGGCGCGGGCTGCCGTGCAGACCGCGGTCGAGGCCGAGCTGGAGACACTCGCGGTAGCCGGCGAGGGCGGCGGGAACTCCGCGCAGCCGCTCGGCGATCGCGGCCCAGTCCTCGTCCGTGTCGGCGGGGGTCAGGGTGAAGACCTCGCGGACGCTGTGCACCGGGGAGTGGATGTTGCTGACCGCGCGCAGGTCCTCGTCCGCTTCGTGCACGGCGAGTTCGGCGGTCAGCCGCTCGCGCAGCAGACGGGCGCAGCGGCGCTCGGCGTCGCTGTCGCCGCCGGGGAGCTGTTCGGCGGCGTCGAGCTTGGCGAGGGTGGTGCGGGCGAGTTCGGCGGAGGCCTCGCGCCCGGCGGGGGAGAAGTCCGGGAGTTTGGTGGAACTCGCGGCGACACCGAGGTAGGTGCCGGTGATCGGGTCGAGTGCGATGAGGTCGTCGACGTACGCGTCCGCGACCTGGCGGGGCAGCTGGTTGCCGCTGTGGAGGGTGTCTGACATGCGGACATCTTCATACGGGAGACCCGTCCGCGTCACTACCGTTCGCTGTCAGCAGCCTGACGCGGGCCGGAACGGAGTGCTGCGTCCGCCTCCATGAAAGGGCATCCGCGGCCGGCACGGGCGATTTCGCGCCACGGGGTGCGGTGTCGTGCCGGTGCCGGTGCCGGTACCGGTACCGGCACCGGCGCCGTGTCGCGCCGTGTCGCGCCGTGTCTGCCGGGTACGCCGCCGGCCCCGGGGGAGCGGATGCACCACCCGGGGTCGGCGCGGGGGCCGGACGTCCGGCGCGCGCGTCAGTTCTGGTGGCGCGGGCTCTCGTACGGGCGCTGCTCGGCCTGCTGCCGGAACGTCGCCCCGGAGCCGACCGTGGTGGTGTCCAGGCGGGCCGTGATCACCAGGGTGCCCTCCTCGATCTGGTAGTCGAGCGGGAGCCCGAGACCGCGCATGGCCGCCACCATGCCTGTGTTCGAGGCCTGCGTGACGGCGTACACGCTGTCGCAGCGGGCCTCGACCGCCATCGAGACGAGCCTGCCGAGCAGCTCGGAGCCGATGCCGCGGCGCTGCCAGTCGTCCTCGATGAGCAGTGCCACCTCGGTCTCGTCCCCGTCCCACAGCAGGTGACCGAGGGCGACCAGCTTGCCGGAGGCCGTGGTGGCGGCCAGGGTGCGGCCGAAGCGCGGGCTCAGCAGGTGGCCGAGGTAGCGGTCCGCGTCGGCGACCGGACCGTGGTAGCGCAGGCCCAGCGTCCGCTCGGAGCAGCGGTCGTGCATCGCGCGCGCGGCCGGCAGGTCGGAGCCGTCGGCGCGGCGCACGGTGATCTCGTTGCCCTCGGGCAGGGTCAGCACGTCCTGGCTGCGCGGGACGCGCGGGCCGAGCCGGGCGTCCAGCTCGACCAGGGCGCGAGCGCGGGCGAACTCGGTCGGGGTGAAGGGCAGGTGGGGGCGGTCGACGGTGATCGCTCCGCCCGAGGGGTCGCGCAGCCGCATCGTGGTGGACTCCAACACGCCTTCGACCGGGGCGTGGGCGGCCGCGTTGGGGCGGCCGGTGAGGGTGGTGGCCGGGATCGAGTGGATCGTGCAACGGCCGAGGAGCTGGCGCAGCGCGAGCGGCAGTTCGGCGGCGTCGAGGGCGGTCCGGGTGGCCAGCCCCAGCACCCGGGTCGGCGTGTCGACGAGGTCGTGGGCGTCCGCGCGCTCGATCCAGGTGCTGTGACCGCCCGCCCGGGCGACGGCGCGGGTCAGCTCGGCGGAGGCCAGCTCCTGGGGGGCGCGCAGCAGGAATTCGTCGACCGTGCCGCCCTCGGGGAGCGGGTGCGTCTGGAGCGTCAGGATGTCGACGGCGTGGTGGGCCAGCGCGGTGCACAGCGCGGCGAGGCTGCCGGGTTCGTCCCGTACGGTCGTGCGCATCCGCCACAGCGCGGTGGAGCCGGCGGTCGTCGGGTCGGACGCCGCGTCCGGCGCACCGGCGCCTGAACGCGCGGGCTCCGACGACGTGGCCAGGCCCCCGGCCCGGCCCTCGGTCGGGGCGCCGGTATCGGAGGGGGCCGCCTGGCCCGGGGGAGGCGCGTGGCTGTGGCGGCGGGCCCACCAGGTGTGGAACCCGGCGGTGACCAGGAGCGCGACCGCCGAGGCCACCAGCATCACGGGCCCGCTCGGACCGTGCACCACGAGATTGGCCAAGGCGTCGGCGACCGCCACGGCGCAGAACAGTGCGGCCAGCTCCACGAGGTCGTGGCGCCAGTGGTGGGCGCGCTGGGGGCGGTGGGCAGGGTGGGCGGTGGCGGGGCTGCGGTCAGTCATGCACACCACTGTGACGCGGGGGTGTTGCGTGATCACGAACGGTTTGTGACCGACTGGTTAAGTGTCGATCCGCTCGATTTCGTCCGGTTTTCCGGTTCGTCGCTCCCATGACTACTGGCCCACCCGACCCGGCCGGAGCGTCTTGGTGAAGAGTACGTCGCCGCCCTGGCGGCGCAGTCGAACGGTCAGCTCCCCGCTCGCCCCGTCGATCTCCACTTCTCCGTAGTACGGCGGGTTCTCGGCCGGGGACATGTTGGCCACCGGCGCCGACTGCACGAAGGCCGTCTCGGGGCCGAAGGTCGCGTCGAGCCGTCCGTGCGGGAAGCCGCCCGCGCCGACGGGTCCGGACACGAACTCCCAGAAGGGAGCGAAGTCGCGGAAGGCCGCCCGCTCGGGGGCGTAGTGGTTGGCCGCCGTGTAGTGGACGTCCGCGGTGAGCCACAGGGTGCCGGTGATGCGCTGGTGCTTGATGTGGCGCAGCAGCTCGGCGATCTGGAGTTCCCGGCCCAGCGGGGCACCGGGGTCACCCTGGGCGACCGCCTCGAAGTCGGTCGCGCCGTCGGCGACGACGATGCCGAGCGGCATGTCGGCCGCGATCACCTTCCAGGTGGCGCGGGACCGGGAAAGTTCCCGCTTCAGCCAGGCCAACTGCTCCGCGCCCAGGATGCCGACGGGGTCGGCGTCCTGGCGGTCCGGGGAGTTGGCGTTGCGGTAGGTGCGCATGTCGAGGACGAACACGTCGAGCAGCGGGCCCCGGCGCACGACCCGGTGCACCCGGCCCTCGGCGCGGGTGGAGGGGTCGATCGCGAGGCCCGGGAAGTACTCGCCGAAGGCCCGGCGGGCCCGCTCGGCCAGCACGTCGACCTGCTTGACCGTGTAGCGCGGGTCCTCCAGCAGTTGACCGGGGTACCAGTTGTTGCACACCTCGTGATCGTCCCACTGGGCGATCACCGGGACCCGGGCGTTGAAGGCGGTGAGGTGGCGATCGAGCAGGTTGTAGCGGAAGTTCCCGCGGAACTCCGCCAGGGTCTCGGCGACCTTCGACTTCTCCTCGGTGGTCACGTTGCGCCAGATCCGACCGTCCGGCAGCGTCACGCTCGGCTGGAGCGGACCGTCCGCGTAGATGGTGTCCCCGCTGAAGAGGAAGAAGTCGGGGTCGCGCAGGCGCATCTCGTCGAAGACGCGGTAGCCGCCGAGGTCCGGATTGATGCCCCAGCCCTGGCCCGCGAGGTCACCGGACCACAGGAAGCGGACGTCGGAGCGGCGCGAGACGGGCGTCGTGCGCAGGCTGCCGTAGACGGGCTCGCCGCTGCGCCGCGGGTCGTCCGGATCGGCCACCACCACGCGGTAGTGGACCTCCGCGCCCGGCGGGAGGCCGCGCAGGGGGGTGGTGCCGGTGAAGTCCGTGGCCGGTCCGAGCAGGGGCCCGGGGTGCCGGCGCACCCCGCGGCGGAACGATTCGGTGGGCGAGGTCTCGACGTACATGCGCGCGGGGCGGTCGGACCGGGTCCAGACGAGCGCGGACCCCTCCGTGACCTCACCGGACTGGGCGCCCCACGACGCGCTCGGGCGACCGGACCGGGCGAAGGCCGGAGCCGCCGGGCCGAGCGGGAGGGCGAGCGCGGCGGAGGCCGCGAGCGAACCGGTGAGCAGGGTCCGGCGGGTGTGCGGCATCGGTGCGTCTCCAGGGTTCCGGTCGGGCTCGCACGGGCCGGACCAGTGTGCCGCCGGCACACCGGCCCGCCCGCGTCGCGCACGCGAACCGTGGATGAACAGCCGTCAGCCGACGGTCGGGGTCGGGAGCTCGGCGCGGACCGTGTCGAGGATGACCCGGGCGACGAGCGCGGGGTCGTCGTTCATCGGGACGTGACCGCAACCCGGCAGCCGGACCAACCGCGCGCCGGGGATCGTGTGCTTGGCGCGTACGCCCTGACGGCGCAGCAGCAGCCGGTCCCGTTCGCCCCAGGCGATGGTGACCGGCACCCCGGGCACGTCGTCGGTGAACCGTACGGACCCCCCGGCGGCCAGCGTGGAGTCGAAGCCGGTGGCTCCGCGCAGGGCGAGGGTCTCCGCGACCACGGCTTCGGGGGAGCGCCGGCCGGGACGGGCGTAGATGGTGCCGGTGAGGGCGGCGCGGCCCACGGCGCTGCGGGAGAGCCGCTCCACGGCGGGCAGCGGGAGGGCGTGGGCCCCGGCCCGCATCGCACGGAGCGCCCCGAAGGCGTAGCGGCGCTCGGTCTCGCTCCAGAATCCGGCGGGGGAGAGGGCGGTCACGGAGCGGGCCAGTCCGGCGCGCCCCATGGCCAGGGCGAGCAGACCCCCGAGGGAGTTGCCCGCCACGTGGGGGCGCTCGACGCCGAGGGCCGTGCAGAGGGCGCCGAGGGCGGGGGCGACGGTGTCGAGGTCGTAGGGGACCCCCTCCGGCAGCGGGGCGGAGGCGCCGAAGCCGGGCAGGTCGACCGCGATGACGTCGTGGTCGGCGGCCAGGACGTCGGTGACCGGGCGCCACGCCTGGAAGTGGTGGCCGATGCCGTGGAGCAGCAGGATCGGTTCGCCCGCTCCCTTGCGCTCGTAGGCGACGGTCATCGTGCGGGGGCCGATCGGGGAGTCGATGGTGAAGGAGGCGGTGCTGGTCATGCTGCTCCTCGGGTGCGGTGGTGGACCGGTGCGGCGGTGAGGGCTGTGAGACTCGCTGTCAGTAATGATTACCGCCCGGTAGCACCCGACTACAAGCCTCCGGGAGCGCCGAGAACATCCTGTGAACGGCTTGATACGAATACCCGTTATGCCCGGCATAGGGATGAGGATTGGTCTTGACCAAGTCCGGGAGCCGTCCTATCGTCGCAGGGATAGTGCAAGGACCTTTAATAAACAAAGGCGCGGAACTGCCGCTGGAACACGGCGATTGCAGCGATGGCAGGAGGAGTCAGGGTGGGGACCACGCAGCTCGAATCGGTGCCGGAGCCGAAGTACTGGCACCTCAAGACCGTGCTCAGCGAGGCGCTCGACCAGGACTTCGCCGTGGGCGAGGTGCTGCCCAACGAGCGTGACCTGGCCGCCCGCTTCGGCGTCGCCCGCGCGACCCTGCGCCAGGCCCTCGAACAGCTGGAACTCGAAGGCAGGCTCCAGCGCCGACGCGGTGTCGGCACCACCGTGGCCCCGCCGCGGGTGGGCGTCGCCGTCGGCACCACCCAGCACGCCTGGCCCGGCGAGGCCGTCGACGGGTGGCAGCTCGTGGACGCGGCCGAGACCCTGCCCAGCGCCGCGGTCGCCAAGCTCCTCGGCACCGCCTCCGCCGTCCCCTTCGGCACCGACCAGACCGTGCACACCGTGCACACCGTGCGCCGGACCCGGGTCACCCAGGGCCAGGCCGTCGCGGCCGAGCTGCTGTACGTCCCCGGCTCCTCGGTGCCGGGTCTCTCCGGCATAGACGCTCCCGCCGGACCCGCCCGCGCCCGCGCCGTGCTGCGTGAGCTGCAGCGCCTGGCGCTGGAGGGGCAGGACCGGTCCGTGGAACTCGGCTCGGCCCGCGCCGACGACGCCAAGGAGCTCGACCGGCTGCCGGGAGCCCCGGTGCTGCTGGTCACCACCCGCTACTTCACGGCCGAGGGCACTGCGGCCGTCTCCGTCGCGACCTACCGCGCGGACACCTGCCGGCTGACCTTCGACGACTCGGGCGACGTCCGGATAAGCCACCACGCGGAGACGCTCGTCGCCTCCTGACCGGCGGGCGCCCGCCCGCAGGTCCACCCCGCTCTGCGCACCACCCGAGGCGGCCCCTTCCGAGGGGCCGCCTCGCGGCGTAGCCGGTGCGGTATCAGGCGCGGCCGCGCGCCGCGGCCGGCTTCTCCACCGCGAAGAGCTCTTCCTCCGCCTGGTCCAGCGCCAGCCGCAGGGCTCCGGTCGCCACCGCCGCCTCCCCGAGCAGGGACAGGGCCACGCGCGGCGGGCGCAGGCAGTACCGCTCCAGCTCCCGCCGCAGCGGATCCAGGACCCCGTCGAGCCCGGCGGCCCAGCCGCCGACCACGACCAGCTCCGGATCCATCGCCAGGACCAGCGCGGCGACGTCGTGCACCAGGCGCTGGATGAACCGCTCCACCGCGGCCATCGCCCCCTCGTCACCCCGCTTGGCCAGCGCGAACACGGCGGCGACGGCCTGCTCGTCCAGCGGGTGCAGAGGTTCCCCGTTGGTCGACAGCAACCTTTCCGGCGTCACGTCGCGGCCCAGCAGGTGCAGCGCACCGATCTCGCCCGCCGCGCCGCCGAAGCCGCGGTGCAGCCGCCCGTTGATCAGCGAACCGGCACCCGGGCTGAGGCCCGCCATGACGAACACCAGGTCGTCCGTGTCCCGCCCCGTGCCCTTCCAGTGTTCGGCGACCGCCGCCGCATTGGCGTCGTTCTCCACCTGGACCGGGCAGCGGAAGGACCGCTGCAACCGCTCGCCGAGCGGGAGCCCGGTCCAGCCCGGAAGGGCGGTGCACAGGCGGACCGTGCCGTCCGCCTCCACGATGCCCGGGCTGCCGACACCGACCGCGCGCAAGGAGTCCCTCGGTACTCCGGCGCGCCGGAGCAGGTCGGCGACCGTGGCCCGGACTCGGTCGAGCCGCTCGTCGGCCGAAGCCGACTCGTCGACCTCCTTGGTACCGGCCCCGATCACCCGTCCGTCCAGCCCGGAGAGCAGCGCCGCGACCCGGTGCGAGCCGATCTCGATCCCGAGCAGATGGCCTGCCTCCGCACGGAACCGGAACCGCCTGGCCGGCCGTCCTTGTCTGCGGGCACCCTCCTCCGCCTCGGCCTCCACGACGAGCCCGGTGCCGATGAGTCCCTCGACGACTCCCTCGACCGTAGGTCGCGAGAGCCCGGTCAGTCGGGTGAGATCGGTGAGCGTCGGTGATTCGGCCGCGCGAAGCGCCCGCAGGACCACGGCGGAATTGATCCGCCGAAGCAGCGAGGGGTCCCCGCCGGTCAGCTGCCCCAACGTGTGTCCTCCCAGCTAGCGAGCTTGTTCAGCCGGATCGTACTGCGCACACTGGGTGACGGCGAGAAGCGGCCCCCCATCGGCCGGAATCGATGCCTCCTCTCTTCGCTCTCAGGCCGGGCTGACGAACCCCGATTCGTACGCCATGATCACTGCCTGGGTCCGGTCCCGCGCCCCCAGCTTCGCCAGCACCGCACTCACATGGGACTTCACGGTCTCCGTGCCGACGAACAGCTCTCCGGCGATCTCCGCGTTCGTCAACCCCCGTGCCATCAGCCGCAACACCGACTCCTCCCGTTCGGTCAGCGCCGCCCGCTCCAGCGTGCTCCGAGCGGCCCGGTTCCCGTACTCGGCGGCCAGTGCGCGCACCGCCGCCGGGAAGAGCAGGGTCTCGCCCTCCGCCACGAGCCGCACCGCGTGGACGATCTCCGAGGGCCGGGCCCGCTTCAAGAGGAACCCGTCGGCCCCGGCGCGCAGGGCCCGGTAGACGTACTCGTCGTTCTCGAAGGTCGTGACCACAAGGATCTTCGGCGGATCGTCGATGCTCTTGAGCACGGCCCGGGTGGCCTCGATCCCGTCGAGCAGCGGCATCCTGACGTCCATCGCGACCACATCCGGGCGCAGCCGGCGGACCAGCGGGATCACGGCGGCCCCGTCGGCGGCCTCGCCGACGACCTCGATGTCGGGCTGGGAGTCCAGGACGGCGCGCAGTCCCGCACGCACCAGGGGTTCATCGTCGACGAGGAGCACGGTGACGGGCATCCCGTCAGCGTATTCGCTCCAGCGGGAGCCGGGCGCGCACCCTCCAAGTGCCCTCGTGCGGACCGGTTTCGGCCGCACCGCCCAGCAGCGCGGCCCGCTCCCGCATCCCGCGCAGCCCGCTGCCGCTGCCCGAGATCAGGGTCGGCCCCTTCGGAAGCGGGTTGGTCACCTCCAGGTCGAGCTGCCCGACAGCCACCTCCACCCGTACCCGGACCGGTACCGGCCCGCAGTGCCGCAGCACATTGGTCAGTGCTTCCTGCAGGATCCGGTACCCCTCACGAGTGACCGGCCCGGGCAGCTGGTCCAGAGGCCCGGTGACTTCGCTCTCCACCCTCGCCCCCGAGGCCCGGGCCGACTCCAGCAGCCGGTCCGCCTCCGCGAGGGTCGGCCGCTGCGAGGGCGGCTGCGCGGACTCCCGCAGCACCAACAGCACCCGCTCCAGATCCTCCAGCGCGGCCCGCCCGGTCTCCTCGATCGCGCACAAGGCCCGCTCCGTGAACTCCGGGCTGCCCGCCGTGCGGGCCGCCCCGGCCTGCATCACCGCGACGGTCAGCGCATGACCGATCGAGTCGTGCAGCTCGCGGGCGATCCGGTTGCGCTCCAGCAATCGCTCGGTCCGCTCCTCCAGCGCGGAGAGCCGCTCGGCGGCCGACGGTCCGAGCAGGCGGCCGGCGATCGATGTGATCATCTCGCCGAGCAGGACGACCGCCGAGGCGAGCAGGACCAGCGGCACCGGGGCGAGGACGGCTGACACCCAGCGGGGCACCTCCAGCGGCACCCACGGATCCGCCGAAGGGTGGCCGAAGGCGGCGCATCCCAGCTCGACCGAGGCCGACAGCAGGAACACGGTCGAGAACAGCGCCGCCGACGAGACCACCAGCCGTATTTCGAGCCACAGCACCGTCCGCCAGCGATCGCCCCAATGAGCCGAAGGAGACGCGCTGATCGTGCTGCCGAGGCCTCCTTCGTCATGCGGAGCGAGCAAGAACCGTGCTTGGAGGCCCTCGGCCAGGCGGACCCAGGGCACCAAGCCGAACGGCGCCACCAGGAGCAGGGGCATCAGCGGCGCGGCAGGGTAGATGAACATCCACACGGCCACGACGAGAGTGGGCACGCACAGATGTAACCAGCGGGTATAGGTCACCGCCTTCAACGGTGCACGGAGCATTCGGTACATGCCGTCATCGTGGCAGCCGCCCCATCAGGCCCGGCACCCCCGCACGGGGGAGACGGGCACCCCTGCACGGGGGAGACGGGGGCGAGCTGAAACCGCCCCGTGCGGGAGGCGGAGGAGACGGCGAGCCCGTGCGGGGGGTCAGACGCGGTTGCGTGCGAACAGCTCGAGGTGGCCGCACTGCGGACACCGGAACGCATCGATCTGCCACCGCTGCCGGCCCAGCCGCTTCGCCCCGCCGAAGACCCCGCGTTCCAACGCACCGGCTATCCAGCGGGCGTACCCCCGTGAGCCCTCTCCGGAGTCCTCGACGAAGCCCTGCTCAAGCCCTACGACACCGCACTGGGTGCACTTGATGGTGTTCACGCGGTGAGTGTAGGCAGCGGGTCATCTCCCCCGCACGGGGGAGGGGTTCCCCCCTGATGGGGGAGGATCGGCCACGGCACGACGCCGAATCTTGAGACATGAAGAACATCGAGATCCGCGAACTGACCAAGGAGTACGGCGCTACTCGGGCCGTGGACCACCTCAGCTTCGAGGTGTGGCCCGGACGAGTCACGGGCTTCCTCGGACCCAACGGTGCAGGCAAGTCGACCGCGATGCGGCTCCTGCTGGGCCTGGACCGGCCCACCTCCGGCACCGCCACCATCGGCGGCCGGCTCTTCACCGAATTCCACGACCCGTTGCACCACGTCGGGGCGCTTCTGGATCCTCAGGCGGCCCACGGCGGGCGGACGGCCCGTGATCATCTGCTCGCCCTCGCAGTCAGCAACCACATCCCTGCCCGTCGGGTCGACGACGTCCTCGAAGAGGTCGGGGTGGCCGCCGCGGCCGGGCGGCGGATCAAGACCTTCTCCTTGGGGATGCGCCAGCGCCTGGGCATAGCCGCGGCGCTGTTGGGCGACCCCGGGGTGGTGCTCCTGGACGAGCCGACGAACGGGCTCGACCCCGAAGGCATCATCTGGATCCGGGAACTGCTCCGGCAGCTCGCGGCTGAGGGGCGGACGGTCCTGGTCTCCAGCCATCTGATGTCGGAGAGTGCGACGTTCGTGGACCACTTGGTCGTCCTGGGCCAGGGCAGGCTGCTCGCCGACACGTCGATGAAGGCGTTCATCGACGCGCGGAGCGCCCCGAGAGTACGGCTGCGCATCTCGGAGCCCAGACGCATGCGAGAGGTCCTCGCCGCCGACGGGCTCTCCATGGAGGAGGCCGAGGGGGGACGGTGGCGGGTCGACGGCGCGCAGGCCGAGCGGATCGGCGCTCTCGCGGCCCGCGAGGGCATACCCCTCCTGGAGCTGGCCGACGGGCGTGCCTCGTTGGAGCAGGCCTACCTCGATCTCACGGCGAACGCGACCCCTTTCGCCTCCCGCTCCGGCGCGGCGCCGACCTGGAGCAGTACCTCTGGCTCCAACGGCTCCAACTGCTGCAACGGCACCACCAGCACCACCACCGGTGCTGCCGTCGCGACCAGTACTGGCCTGACTTCCCGAACCGCCGGACACGCGCATGTACCCGAGACGACCTGACTGGAGAACCAGCCATGACCGCCCGCGCCTTGCCCACCGTCCCCGTCCTGCACTCGGAATGGATCAAGATACGGTCGCTGCCCGGCACCCTCGGGGCGCTCGTCGCGATACTCGCCGCAACCGTCGGCATCCAGGTGCTCATGGCTGTGATGATCGGCCCGTCCGAGGTGGCGAGACCCGGGAGCGATCCGCTCCGGTTGGCCTTCTACGGTGTCGGCTTCGGGCAGATAGCGGCCATCACCTTCGGTACGAAGGCCGTTGCCTGCGAGTTCCACAACGGGGCGCTGCGGACGAGCTTGGGCGCGGTGCCGCAGCGGACCCGGTTCTATCTTTCCAAGATCGTGGTCGTCGGCGCACTCGCGCTGGTGGCAGGACAACTCAGCGGAATCGTCACCTTCGTAGCGGGTCAGGTCCTCATGGGAGAGCGGGCCTTGGGTGCGGGATCGCCGGGTGTGGTCCGGGCGGTTGTCGGGAGCGGGCTCTACCTCGCCCTGATGATGCTCTTCGCAGCCGGCTTGACCGCGATACTGCGCAGCGGGACGGCTGTGTTGAGCGTGCTCATACCCTTCGTCCTGCTGGTCTCGTTCGTCATCGGTGACCACGTGGGTGGCCTGGGGCAGTACCTGCCGGACCGTGCGGGGCAGCTCGTGCTGAGCACCCACCCGCAAGGAGACCTCGGCCCGTGGGTCGGGTTGGGCGTCACGGCCTTGTGGGCGGTGGCCGCCTTGGTGGCCGGCGGGATCGCCGTACGCCGACGGGACGCGTGACGCCGGGCCACTTGTCAGTGGTCGTGGGGATACTGACGACATGACGACGGCAGCGCACCTCGAGGCAATCGACCGGCTCCGGACGCGCGGGTTCCCCGCGGCGCGGAGCAGATCGGTGACCGAGCGGAGCGGCCCGGGCTACCACCTCGTGGAGCTGGGGGAGAGCCGCTGGTACGGCGATGAGGACGCGGCCGACCGGATAGCCGGGGTCGAGCAGATCTCGGCCGAGTACGGAGCGCTCACCCAGAGGTTGACGGAGCGCTGGGGGGAGGAGCAGGTGTTCCACCTGGGAAGCCTGCTGGCGAGGGTGATCTCGGGAGAGGGAGGAAGAGAGGGGGAGGTCCAGGAGCCCTGGGGGGAGATGTGCGGTACGACCGACCACGTACACGTGTGGCGGGTCGAGGAGCACTGGGTGGTCGTGTACGTCGCCGAGTGGGGAGCCGATCACTCACCACAGCTGATGGCCGCCGTCACGGTGATCGATCCTCCCTAGTGCTGGGGCCGGGAAGGCTTGCCGGGTCGGTCGCGGTGTCCGGTGCGGTGGATCGCAAGGCGGAGGGCCGCGGCTCGTACTGGACGTACCGTCGTGGTCCGACAATGCCGGGAGGTGCCGTGCCGGGCGCCGTGACACGGTGAACCCTTCCGGTCACAGCACCAGCGATCCTGGATCCCAAGGGGACGGCTGGCGCGAGGGGGCGGCGAGCCAGTCGGTCAGGGCGGCGTAGTCCGTGTCGGCCAGGCCGCGGCGGGGGTCTACCCGGTGGAGCAGGGCGGGGCCCGGGTGGTGTGCGAACACCCAGGTTCGGTCCGCGTCCGTGATCTCGTCATCGACCCAGATGAACGGCCCACCCGCTGCCCGGGACACCAGCCCGCGGGTCTTCCAGTGGAGGCCGAAGCGCTCGTCCCGCTCGTCCCGCTCGTCCTGCTCGGTCGGTCCGTCCGGTCCGTCCATGGTGGACGGTTCCGGCCAGTGCATCACTTCCAGGGGCGGTAGGCCGAGCCGTGGTGCGATGTGGGTGTTGGCGTCGCTCATCCAGGTCGTGGCCCAGACCAGGGTGCACGGGAGCACCGACAACCGGGGGCCGTGGCGCTGGTCGAGCCGGTGAAGGAGAGGGTGGTTGGCGACCTCTCCCGGGGCTCCGGGCCATGCCGGGTGGGTCGGGTACGCGTGCGACGGTCCGCCGAACGGGATGAGCGGGCCGTCCACGTCGAGGAAGAGCAGCGGAGTGGCCGAGGTGGGGGCCGAGGTGGCCACGGCCCCGGCGGCGGCCGTGCGGCTCGGGGCGTCGGGCGCGGTCAGTGGTCCGCCTCGGCGGCCAGGCGGAGGCGGGCGTACTCCTCGGCCATGGTGTCGGCGGTCCAGTGGGCGTTGAGACCGCTCGGGTTGGGCAGGGCCCAGATCCGGGTGGCGCCGATGGTCCGCTCCTGGGGGCCGATCTGGGCCTTCTTCTCCCCGAAGGCCGTGCGGTATGCGGTGACGCCGACCACCGCCAGCCACTGGGGGCGCAGGAGTTCCACCTTGGCCGTCAGGAGGCGGCCGCCCTCGCGGAACTCCTCGGCGTCGAGCTCGTCGGCGCGGGCGGTGGCCCGGGCCACGACGTTGGTGATGCCCAACCGGTAGGTCAGCAACTCCTCCTGCTCCGCGGGTGCCAGGCGGCGCGGGGTGAAGCCCGACAGGTGCAGGACGGGCCAGAAGCGGTTTCCGGGGCGGGCGAAGTGGTGGCCCGTCGCGGCCGACAGCAGGCCCGGGTTGATGCCGCAGAACAGCACGCGCAAACCGCCCGCGACCACATCCGGGAGGATGCGGTCGCGGGCGGCGGCCAGCTCGTCGGGCGTCAGAGGATCGACCCCGGGGTGTAGCCCGCGGCCTCCGGGTGCTGCTTGGTGATCTCCTCGATGCGGGAGACCACCACGGCGACCTGGTCGCCCGCCGCGCCGGTGAAGGACAGCTTGTCGGCCATCAGGGCGTCGAGCTGCGCGCGGTCCAGCGGCATCCGCTCGTCCGCGGCCAGCTTGTCGAGCAGCTCGTTGCGCTCGGCGCCCTGCTCGCGCATCGCGAGGGCGGAGGCCACCGCGTGCTCCTTGATGACCTCGTGGGCGGCCTCACGGCCGACGCCGGCGCGGACCGCGCCCATCAGGACCTTGGTGGTGGCCAGGAAGGGGAGGTAGCGGTCCAGCTCGCGGGCGACGACCGCGGGGAAGGCGCCGAACTCGTCCAGGACGGTCAGGAAGGTCTCCAGCAGACCGTCGAAGGCGAAGAAGGCGTCCGGCAGCGCGATCCGGCGGACCACGGAGCAGGAGACGTCGCCCTCGTTCCAGGTGTCACCGGCGAGCTCGCCGGTCATCGAGGCGTAGCCGCGCAGGATGACCATCAGGCCGTTCACGCGCTCGCAGGAGCGGGTGTTCATCTTGTGCGGCATCGCGGAGGAGCCGACCTGGCCGGGCTTGAAGCCCTCGGTGACCAGCTCGTGCCCGGCCATGAGACGGATGGTCTTGGCGATCGAGGACGGGGCGGCGGCGAGCTGCACCAGGGCGGTGACCACGTCGTAGTCGAGCGAGCGGGGGTAGACCTGGCCCACCGAGGTGAAGGCGTGCGCGAAGCCGAGGTGGCCCGCGATGCGCTGCTCCAGGTCGGCGAGCTTGGCGGTGTCGCCGCCGAGCAGGTCGAGCATGTCCTGGGAGGTGCCGACCGGGCCCTTGATCCCGCGCAGCGGGTAGCGCTCCAGCAGGTCCTCCAGGCGGCCGTAGGCGACGAGCAGCTCGTCGGCGGCGGTCGCGAAGCGCTTGCCCAGGGTCGTGGCCTGCGCCGCGACGTTGTGGGAGCGCCCGGCCATGACCAGCTCGGCGTGCTCGGCGGACAGCTTGCCCAGGCGGGCCAGCACCGCGACCGTGCGGTCACGGGCCAGTTCCAGGGAGAGCCGGATCTGGAGCTGCTCGACGTTCTCGGTGAGGTCGCGCGAGGTCATGCCCTTGTGCACGTGCTCGTGACCGGCGAGGGCGTTGAACTCCTCGATCCGGGCCTTCACGTCGTGCCGGGTGACCTTCTCGCGCTCGGCGATGGAGGCCAGGTCGACTTGGTCCAGGACGCGCTCGTAGTCGGCGAGGGCCGCGTCGGGCACCTCGATACCGAGGTCCTTCTGGGCGCGCAGCACGGCGAGCCACAGCCGCCGCTCCAGCGTCACCTTGTACTCGGGGGACCACAGGACGGCGAGCTCCGCGGAGGCGTAGCGGCCGGCCAGGACATTGGGGATGCGGGGCTTGGCAGTCACGTGTAGGGATTCTACTTGCGCTTCGGCTGTGCGTTTACGCAGGTGGGTGCCCCGCCTCTGGTTGTGGCTTGCTACGAGAGCCGCTCGCCCGTTCCGGTGGCGTACGGCAGCAGCTCCGGCCGCTTCGCCGGGCGGCCGTCCCCGGAGGAGCGGCCCGTCAGGCGTCGGCCGATCCACGGGAGCAGGTGTTCGCGGGCGAAGCGGGCGTCGTCGACGCGCCGGACGGCCCAGCCAGGCGGCCGGGAAGCGGACAGCGGGGCGCGCCAGTCCTCCTCCGCGGGCAGCCCCAGGGCCTGCCACACGGCCTCGGCGACCCGCCGGTGGCCCTCGTCGGTGAGGTGCAGCCGGTCGGCGTGCCAGAGGCGCTGATCGGCCAGTACGGGGGCGCCGTACAGGTCGACGACCAGCGCGCCGTGCCGCGCCGCCAGTTCCTCGATGAGGGCGAAGAGCTCTTCCATGCGCGGGCGGAAACGTTCCATCACGGGCCCCTGGCGGCCGGGCGATCGCATCAGCACGAGCTGTCCGCACGCGGGTGCCAGTGTCTCCACGGCGGCCTCCAGGTGGCCGCGGACCCGTCCCATGTCGACCTTGGGGCGCAGGGTGTCGTTCAGGCCGCCGACCAGGGTGACCAGGTCCGCGCCCATGGAGGCGGCGAGGGGTGCCTGCTCGGTGGCGATCTGGCCGATCAGCTTCCCGCGCACCGCCAGGTTCGCGTAGCGGAACCCGGGCTCGCGGGCCGCGAGCCGGGCGGCGAGCAGATCCGCCCAACCCCGGTAGGACCCGTCCGGCAGTGCGTCGGACATGCCCTCGGTGAAGGAGTCGCCGACCGCGACCAGACTCGTGTAAGACGCATTCATCTCCATGGCGGAGCGATGTTACCGCGCGGTTCCCCGGTCCCGCGAGCGCGAGCGCGAGGGGTGCCGGGGAACCGCGCGTCCCCTATGCGGCCGTCTGGTTGCCGAACAGTTCGCGCAGTACGTCCTCCATCGTGACCAGACCGGTCATGGACCCGTCCGCCGCGAGGACCGCCGCCAGGTGCGTACGGCTGCGCCGCATGGCGGTCAGTACGTCGTCCAGCGGGGTCTCGGCCCGGACCTGGGCGATCGGCCGCAGGGCGGAGACCGGGAAGGCCTCGTCGCGCGCGGTCACGTCGAGGGCGTCCTTGACGTGCAGGTAGCCCAGGATCTTCTGCTGGCCGTCGAGCACCGGGAACCGGGAGTACCGGGACGCGGCGGAGAGGCGCTCCAAGCCCTCGGGCGTGATGCCCTCGTCGGCGGAGACCACCCGGTCCACGGGCAGCGCCACGTCGATGACGGGCCTGCGGCCCAGTTCCAGGGCGTCGTGCAGGCGCTCGCTCGCCCGGCCGTCGATCAGGCCGGCCGCGCTGGAGTCCTTGACGATGCGCGCCAGCTCGTCGTCCGAGAAGGTCGCGGCGACCTCGTCCTTCACCTCGACCCGCAGCATCCGCAGCAACGTGTTGGCGAAGGCGTTGATCGCGAAGATCACCGGCTTCAGCCCCCGCGTCAGCGCCACCAGCGGCGGTCCGAGCAGCAGCGCGGTACGGACCGGCTCGGCCAGCGCCACGTTCTTCGGCAGCATTTCACCGAAGAGCATGTGCAGGTACGTCGCCAGCGCCAGGGCCACCACGAAGGAGATGGCGTGGGTCACCCCGGCCGGTACTCCGACCAGGTCGAGGAGCGGGGTCAGCAGGTGGGCGATGGCGGGCTCGGCGACCACGCCGAGCACCAGGGTGCACAGGGTGATGCCCAGCTGGGCCGCCGCCATCAGGGCCGATACGTGCTCCAGGCCCCACAGCACGGCCCGGGCCCGGCGGTCGCCCTGCTCGGCGTACGGCTCGATCTGGCTGCGCCGGACCGAGATCAGCGCGAATTCCGCGCCGACGAAGAAGGCGTTGACGACCAGGGTCGCCAGGCCGATCAACAACTGGATCGCGGTCATCGGCCCTCCTCCGGCTTCGTGTCGGCGCTCTTCTTGCCCTGCTTGCGGCGCGCGCCGTCCCGCGGTGCCTCGGCGGGCGCCGCGACGGGGGCGTGCAGCAGGACGCGGGCGGCCCGGCGCCCGCTGTCGTCCACCACGTCCAGCTGCCAGCCGCCCAGCTCCAGGCTGTCGCCGACCACCGGTATGCGGCCCAGCTCCGTGGCCATCAGCCCGGCCAGGGTCTCGTACGGGCCGTCCGGCACCCGCAGTCCGATCCGCTCCAGCTGGTCGGTGCGGGCCGCGCCGTCCGCGGAGAAGAGCCCGCGGCCGGAGGCGTCCGTACCGGCCGGGGCCAGGTCCGCGGTCTCGTGCGGGTCGTGCTCGTCGCGCACCTCGCCCACGACCTCCTCGACGATGTCCTCCAGCGTGGCCACGCCGGCCGTGCCGCCGTACTCGTCGATGACCACGGCCATCGTCTGCCTGCCGGACAGCCGGTCCAGCAGCCGGTCCACGGTCAGCGACTCGGGGACGAGCAGCGGCTCGCGCAGCAGCTGCGAGACCGGGTGGCGGCGGCGGTCCGCGGCGGGCAGCGCCAGGACGTCCTTGATGTGGACGGTGCCGACGACGCTGTCGAGGCTGCCGCGGTAGACGGGGAAGCGCGACAGGCCGGTGGCCATGGTCGCGTTCGCCACGTCCTCCGCCGTCGCCTGCACGTCCAGGGCGGTGACCTGGACGCGCGGGGTCATGACGTTCTCCGCGGTCAGGTCGGCCAGGTTCAGGGTGCGCACGAAGAGTTCGGCGGTGTCCTTCTCCAGCGCGCCCGCCTTCGCGGAGTGCCGCGCCAGGGCCACCAGCTCCTGCGGGCTGCGCGCCGAGGCCAGCTCCTCGGCCGGCTCCAGGCCGAAGCGCCGGACCATGTGGTTGGCCGTGGTGTTCAAGTGGCCGATGAGCGGCTTGAAGGCCCGGCTGAACATCCGCTGCATGGTCGCCACCCGCTTGGCCACGGCCAGCGGGGAGGAGATCGCCCAGTTCTTGGGGACCAGCTCGCCGACGACCATCAGGACGACGGTCGACACGGCGGTGCCCAGGATCAGGGCGGTGGAGGAAGCGGCTCCGGCGGGCAGCCCCATGGCCTCGAACGGGCCCGTGAGCAGCGCGGAGATCGAGGGCTTGGAGATCATGCCGATGACCAGGCCGGTCACGGTGATGCCGAGCTGGGCGCCGGAGAGCTGGAACGTCAGGCTGCGGACGGCGGCCAGGGCGCTGTCGGCCCCGCGCTCGCCCCGCTCGACGGCCTCTTCGAGCTCGCTGCGCTCGATGGTCGTCAGCGAGAACTCGGCCGCGACGAAGACCCCGCACGCGAGGCAGAGCAGCAGCGCGACGACGAGCAGAAGCACTTCGGTCATCGGTTCACCTCCGTCCCATGATCAGACAGGAGGAGGGGTATCGCACGATGTCGGGTACTGGGAGGCTCGCCCATGGGCGGACGCTCACACCTTTCGATTCGAGGAGAACGGTTCTCCATAGGGTAAAGGATCGGCAAAGCGTCCGCATCCGCGTTACGCGGGGCCGAACGGCTTGACCCAGCGGCGCCAGTGGTCCTCGCGCGCGTAGCCCGCCGCGGCCCACGCCCGCCGGCCCCGCTCGTTCTCCTCCAGCACCATGGCGTCCCCGCGGCGTCCGCCCACCGCCAGGAACCGCCGCTCGGCCGCGTCCAGCAGCGCCGTCCCGATGCCGCGTCGGCGGTGGGAGGGGAGCACCGCCAACCGGTAGAGCGAGCAGCGCCAACCGTCGTATCCGGCGATGATGGAGCCCACCAGGATCCCGTCGGACTCGGCCAGGATCAGGGCCTGCGGGTCGCGCCGGACGAGGCGGGTCACCCCGTCCACGTCGTCCGTGATGGAGGTGCCCTCCGCCGCTTCCTTCCAGAAGGCGAGCACGTCCTCGGCGTCGGCCGGGTCGGCGGTCCGTATGCGCAGATCGATCATGGCGGCGAGCCAAACACGTGCCCTCGCCCGCGCGCAATGGTCCACGCGCGCAATGCTCCGAGCGGAATGGTCCGCGCGCGATGGTCCACGCGCGCAACGGTCGTCGGTACGAAACCGGCGCCGGTCAGTCGTCGCTGCGCCGGGCCGATCCGATCACGCAGTACGAGGTCGGCAGCGCGGGCCCGCGCTCCGGTACGCGCACCCCGCGCTGCTCGACGATCCGGAACCCGGCGGCCTCGATCGCGGCCAGGGTGTCCCGCGCGGTGTGGCAGCCGCCGAACAACCGGGGCCACACCGTGCGGTCCAGCGCGCGCTGCACCCCTGCCATGGTCGGTCCCGGCGCCAGCCCGTGCTCGAAGAAGCGCAGCTCACCGCCCGGCCGGATGACGCGGTGCAGCTCGGCGAGGGAGCGCGGCAGGTCCCGCACGGTGCACAGCACCAGGGAGGCCACGGCCGCGTCGAAGGCCTCGCTCTTGACCGGGAGCGCCTCGGCGGCGCCGGGTACGACGTCCACCGGGACCTCGGCCCGCCGCGCGGCGGCGGTGGCGAGGCGGCGCAGGGTGCGCTCCGGTTCGACCGCGACGACTTCGCAGACGGCGCGCGGGTAGTGGGCGAAGTTCAGCCCGTTGCCCGCGCCGATCTCGATGATCCGGCCGGAGAGGCCGTGCAGCAGCTCCCCGCGCAGCGCGGCGAGCCCGCCGTGGGCGTCGGCCTGGACGCTCATCCGGGCGTAGAAGCGGGCGAAGACGGGGTGGTGGACGGCGTCCCGGGGCAGGGCCGGACGGGGGCGCGGTGACATGACGGACCTCCCGGTGCGGGCGGACGTACGCATGTCTTCAGTCTCCCCGCGCCACGGGGCGTCACCCCTCCCGGTGCGGGGGTTCACCAGGACGCACGCGGCGAGGGACCGGGCGGGACCGGACCGGACGGGCCGGATCCGGCCCGTCCGGTGCTTCAGGACCAGGCCCGCAGGAACGCGGTCGCGGACCACGCGCCGCCCAGGTCGGGGGCCAGCCAGCCGGGCGCGGACGCACGGAAGGCCTCGGGCGCCAGGGCCCCCGATCCTTGCGGCACCGCCCCGAGCAGCGGCATCCCGGACACCACCGGGAGGTCGGCCAGATTGCAGCGCGACGCCAGGTCGGGGACGCCGGGCCAGCTGCCGACCACGATGCCCAGGCCCGTCAGCCCGCGGGCCCGCAGCGCCTCGCCCGTCAGCGCCGCCGAGTTCAGGGTGCCGAGCCCCGCGGGAGCCACGATCAGTACCGGGGCCCTTAGCAGTCGGGCCGCATCGGCGAGGGTGTGCCCGGCCTCGTCGAAGCGCACGAGCAGCCCGCCCGCGCCCTCGACGAGGACCAGGTCGTGCTCCGCGGCCAGCTCGGCCGCGGCCCCCGCGACCGCGGCGGGCCCGACCGTGGCCAGCCCGGAGCGCCGGGCCGCGGTGTCCGGAGCCAGGGGCTCCGGGTAGCGGGCCAGCTCCAGCGTGGTCACGCCGGAACCCGCGAGCCGCCGCACCTCGGCCGCGTCACCGTCCCCGCCCGGGGCGACCCCGGTCTGCGCGGGCTTGAGCACCGCCACCGAACGCCCGGCGGCCAGGGCCGCGGCGGCGATCGCCGACGTGACCACGGTCTTGCCGATCTCGGTGCCCGTACCGGACACCACCACCACGCCCGTCGGAAGGGAACTCACCGCGACCGCACCCTCCGCACCTTCCGCACCACTGGTACGACCCACGCCACCAGCACCACCCATACCCGCACCCATCGAACCGCTCAGCCTTCCCGCGCCGCCGCGCACACCGCACGGGCGATCCGCGCGACATCGCCGTCACCCGTCACGAACGGCGGCATCGTGTAGATCAAGTCCCGGAACGGCCGCAGCCACACGCCCTCCCGGACGGCCGCCCGGGTCGCCGCGGCCATGTCGACGGGGTGGTCCAGCTGCACCACGCCGATCGCCCCGAGCACCCGTACGTCCTTCACCCCGGGCAGGTCGGCCGCCGGAGCCAGGCCCTCCAGCAGCCCGGCCTCGATCCGCTTGACCTCCCGCGCCCAGTCCTGGGACAGCAGCAGGTCGAGCGAGGCCAGCGCCACCGCGCAGGCCAGCGGATTGCCCATGAAGGTCGGCCCGTGGGCCAGCACCGGCACCTCGCCCCGGGAGATCCCGTCCGCCACCCGCGCCGTGCAGAGCGTCGCCGAGAGCGTCACGTACCCGCCGGTCAGCGCCTTGCCGAGGCACATCACGTCCGGGGTGATCCCCGCGTGGTCGGCGGCGAACAGGGCGCCGCTGCGCCCGAATCCGGTCGCGATCTCGTCCAGGATCAGGAGCACGTCGTACTCGTCGCACAGCTCGCGCAGCACCCGCAGGTAGCCCGGGGAGTGGAAGCGCATGCCGCCGGCGCCCTGCACCACCGGCTCCACGATCACCGCGGCCAGTTCGTCCGCGTGCGCGGAGACCAGGGAGCGCAGGTGGTCGACGTAGGTCGGGTCGACGGGGGCGTCGAAGCCGGCGGGCGGCTCCTGCGCGAAGAGCTGGCGCGGGAGCATGCCCTGCCACAGCTCGTGCATGCCGCCCTCGGGGTCGCACACGGCCATCGGCTGCCAGGTGTCCCCGTGGTAGCCGCCGCGCCAGGTGAGCAGGCGGTGCTTGCCCGGGCGGCCCACCGAGGTCCAGTACTGGAGGCACATCTTGACCGCGACCTCGACCGAGACCGAGCCGGAGTCGGCGAGGAAGACGTGCTCCAGGCCGGCCGGGGAGATCTCGACCAGCTTCGCGGCGAGCCGGACGGCGGGCTCATGGGTGAGCCCGCCGAACATCACGTGTGACATCCGGCCGAGCTGGTCCCGCACGGCGTCGTTGAGCACCGGGTGGTTGTAGCCGTGGATGGCCGACCACCAGGACGACATCCCGTCGACCAGCTCGTCCCGGCCCTCGGCGGGCCGGCCGAGCCGGAGTCGGACGCCCGAGGCGGAGGAGACGACCAGCGGCTCCTGCCGCCCGGGCATGGGTCCGTACGGGTGCCAGACGTGCTGCCGGTCCAGTGCGAGGAGCGCATCGGCCGGCAGCGGGTCGTGCGGGTGGTACCGGTCAGGCATTGGGCGCGAGTTCCGTTCCCGCGCCGCGGCGGCGCACGGCCACCAGGTCCGAGCGCACCTCGCCGGCCCCGGCCTGGCCCGAGGGGGCCGGGGCCGGTACGGCAGCCGGGGCCGCCGCGGTCGCCGCCGCTTCCTCGCCGTGGCCGGAGCAGCCGCCGCACGCCGAGCCGCAGCCCGCCGCACCCGCGTCGGCGGAGGACGCGGAGGCCGCCGAAGACGCAGCCGAACCGCACACGGACGCGCCCGCGCCCCCGCCGTGCGAGCCGCAGCCGCCGGCCAGCGCGTCGGAGCGGTGCGCGGGGAGGGTCGACGTACCGGCGCCCTCGACCTCGAAGCCGGCGTCCGCGATCATGTCGAGGTCGGTCTGGCCGGCCTGGCCCTCGCTGGTCAGGTAGTCGCCGAGGAAGATCGAGTTGACCAGGTGCAGCGCGAGCGGCTGCATCGAGCGCAGGTGCACCTCGCGGCCGCCGGCGAGGCGGACCTCGACGTCGGGGCAGACGAAGCGGACCATCGCGAGGATCCGCAGCGCGCGCTGCGGGGTGAGGTTCCACTCCTTGGCGAGCGGGGTGCCCTCGAACGGGATCAGGAAGTTGACCGGTACCGAGTCCGGGTCCAGCTCGCGCAGCGAGTAGACGACGTCGACGAGGTCCTCGTCGCTCTCGCCCATGCCCGCGATCAGGCCGGAGCAGGCGGAGAGGCCCGCCGCGTGCGCCTTCTGCACGGTGTCCACGCGGTCCGCGTAGGTGTGCGTCTTGGTGATCGCCCCGTACGTCGCCTCGGACGTGTTGAGGTTGTGGTTGTAGGCGTCGGCGCCGGCGTCGCGCAGCCGCTCCGCCTGACCGTCCGACAGCAGACCCAGGCAGGCGCAGACCTCGACGCCCTCGTTCTGCTCCTTGATCGCGGCGATGGTCTTGCCGACCCGCTCCACGTCCCGGTCCGTCGGACCGCGGCCGCTCGCCACCAGGCAGACCCGCTTCGCGCCGCCCGCGACCCCGGCCGCGGCGGCCTGCGAGGCCTCCTCCGGCTTCAGCCAGGTGTACTTGAGGATCTCGGCCTTCGAACCCAGGCGCTGGGAACAGTAGGAGCAGTCCTCGGGGCACAGGCCCGATTTCAGGTTGACCAGGTAGTTCAGCTTGACCCGACGCCCGAACCACTGGCGGCGCACCTTGCCGGCAGCGGCCACCACGTCGAGCAGTTCGTCGTCAGAGGTCGCCAGTACGGCGAGCGCCTCTTCGCGGGTCGGCAGCTCGCGCCGCAGCCCCTTGTCCACCAGGGTGTTCAGCAGGTCCATGAGGCCGATCCTGGACCACACGACCACTCCCGGCCAAGGAGAGATCGCACAACATGGCCGGATCAGAGTGTGTGTATCGCCACACCTGGCGCTGGAGTCACGGCGGCTAGGGTCGGGCAGGTCTGTGGACTGCCGACAAAAACGAGGACCCGCCGATGCCCCAGCACACCCCCGACCCCGCCGATGTCTTCGCCTGGACGGACGACGCGGAGCGGGCCCGGGAGCGGGCAGGACTGGTCCGCACGCTGCGCCCCCGCCCGGCCTCCTCGCCGCTCCTCGACCTGGCCAGCAACGACTACCTCGGGCTGACCCGGCACCCCGAGACCGTCGAGGGCGCGCGGGCGGCGGCCGAGCGTTGGGGCGCCGGGGCCACCGGATCGCGACTGGTCACCGGGACCACCGAGCTGCACGCCGAGCTGGAACGGGAGCTGGCCGCCTTCTGCGGTTTCGAGGCCGCCCTCGTGCTGTCCTCCGGGTACGCCGCCAACCTCGCCGCCGTCACCGCGCTCAGCGACCGGGAGACCCTGGTCGTCTCGGACGCCGGGAACCACGCTTCGATCGTCGACGGCTGCCGTCTCTCGCGGGCCCGCACCGAGGTCGTCCCGCACGCGGATCCGGACGCGGCGCGCAAGGCGCTGGCCGGGCACCCGGGCAGGGCGCTGCTGGTCAGCGACTCGGTCTTCTCCGTGGACGGGGACGCCGCGCCGCTCGCCGCCTACGCGGCCGTGTGCCGGGAGTCCGGCGCGGCCCTGGTCGTGGACGACGCGCACGGGCTCGGCGTGCTGGGTGAGGGCGGCCGCGGCGCGCTGCACGCCGCCGGGCTCGCGGGCGCTCCCGACGTGGTGGCGACGCTGACCCTCTCGAAGTCCCTGGGCAGCCAGGGCGGAGCGGTGCTCGGACCGGCCCGGGTGATCCGGCACCTGATCAACACGGCCCGGACCTTCATCTTCGACACCGGGCTGGCTCCGGCCGCCGCGGGCGCCGCCCTCGCGAGCCTGCGCCTGCTCCAGCGCGAACCGGAGCGCGCGGCGCGGGCCCGGGAGGTGGCCGACCGGCTGTACGGGCGGCTCACCGCGTCCGGCCTGACCGCGGCCCGGCCGGACGCGGCCGTGGTGTCGGTACGGGCCCCGTCGGCCGCGGCGGCACTGCGCTGGGCCGCCGATTGCCGCGAGGCAGGTCTGTCCGTGGGGTGCTTCCGGCCGCCGTCCGTGCCGGACGGGATCTCCCGACTGCGGCTGACCGCCCGGGGAGATCTCACGGGGGAGGAGATCACCCGGGCCGTGGACACGATCCTCGCGACCGCGCCGGCCGGAGCCACGGACTAGGTACGGGTACGGCCCCGGCCTACCGGGCGAGGTCCGCCCGTACCAGGGTCAGGAAACCGTCCCAGGCCGGCCCGGTGAAGAGCACGGCCGGGCCGTCCGCCCGCTTGGAGTCGCGGACGGCCAGTAGGCCGCCGCTGAGGACGGCGGTCTCCACACAGTTGTTCATTCCGGTGCTGCGGCTGCTGCGCCGCCACCGCGCGCTGATCAGAAGTCCGCGGGTGGATAAGGGGGTTGCGGACACGGGGGTGCCTCCTTACGCGTCGTCAGCGAGTGCGCTGATCAGATCCGACGAGTCCTGGGGCGGGAGGGCGTGCGCCTGAATGGTGCGGAACGCGGCGCTGTACGCCTCTAGGTCTTCCTTCCGCTCCAGATAGAGGCTACTCGTCAAATGGTCGAGTACGACCACATCCAGATCGGCGATGTTCGGAAATGAGAAAATTACGAACGGTCCGGTCAGGCCGAGATGCCCCCCTACGCTGAACGGCAGTACCTGGAGCCGCACTTGGGGCAACCGGGCCACGTCCACCAGGGACCGCAGCTGCTCCGCCATCACCCCCGGACCACCGATCTGGCGCCGCAGCACCGCCTCGTCGAGCACCGCGCTCAGCTCCAGCGGCGGATCCGTGCGCAGCACCGACTGCCGGGCGAGCCGTACGTCGACCAGCGCGTCCACCTTCGGCTCCGGCAGCCCGCCCAGCGCGGCGCGGGTGACGGCGCGCGCGTACGCGGGGGTCTGCAACAGGCCGGGGACCACCGACAGCTCCACCGTGCGCGCGGACCGGGCCCCCGCCTCCAGGCTGATGAAGTCCCGGTACTCCTGCGGCAGCAGGCCGCGGTAGTCGTGCCACCACTGGGGGCCCCGACCGGTCTCGGCCCCGGGGCCGGCGGCGGAGGCGGAGAGCGCCTCCAGCAGGGCGCGCTGCTGGGCGCCCACGCCGCCGTAGGCGTCGAGGAGCAGCCGCACGTCCTCGGGCTTGACCCCGCTGCGGCCGGTCTCGATCCGGCTGATCTTCGATTGGTGCCACCCCACGATCCGGGCCGCCTCACCGCTGGTGAGTCCGGACCGGTCACGGAGCGCACGCAGTTCCTCGCCGAGCTTGCGCCGACGTACCGAGGGACCGTGCTGCACAACCGCCTCCTTCCACCGGCACAGCTCGCACCAGTCTGCCGTCCAAATACGGTCTTCCGTAGCAGAGTTCACCGCAACGAGGGACAGATATATGCAGATCTTGGGTGAACGGCAGCCGGGCCGGGACAATGAGTGGCACTCTGGCGCTCAGCACAGATCCGGGGCGTTGCGCTCCGGTGGGAAAGGGACCGCGCCATGGCAGATCACCAGGAAGCATCCGTCACCCTGCCGAGCGATCCCGCCTCGGTCTCCACCGCCCGGCGCTACGTGGCGGACGTGCTCAGCGGATGGGGACTGCCCGATGACGCGGATACCGCGGACACCGTCCGACTGATCGTCTCGGAACTCGCCACCAACGCGGTGCAACACACCTTCGGTCAGTCGCCCACCTTCACCGTGGACGTCCGCCTGGAGCGCGAGGAGGTGCTCCGGGTGGGCGTGACGGACAGTCACCCGCGGTGGCCCCAGCGACTCCCGGCCGCGGTCCAGCAGGACAACGGCCGGGGCATGGTCATCATCCGCTGGCTGACCGCGGAATCGGGCGGTCGGCTCTCGGTCAGCCCCACCGAGGACGGCGGCAAGACGGTCTGGATCGCCCTGCCCTGGACCGTCCCGGCCGCGCGCCGCGGCTGAGCGCCGTCGGGCCCGCGAGCGCCGTCAGCCCTGCCCGCGCTCGGGGGCGCTGCGCTCTATGCAGAGCTCGTTGCCCTCGGGATCGGCCAGGACCACCCAGCCCCGGCCGTCCGGGCGCCGCTGGTCGTCCAGGACGCGCGCGCCGAGGCCCACGAGGTGTGCGACCGTCTCGTCGCGGGTTCCGGTCGGCGGCGAAATGTCCAGGTGTACGCGGTTCTTGACGCTCTTGGCGTCCGGCACCCGGACGAACAGCAGCCCCGGCACGCCGGGCTGGTCGGTGGTCAGCAGGATCTCCGGGTCGCCCTCGACGTCGTCCTCCTGCATGGTGTAGCCGGTCACCGACGCCCAGAACTCGGCCACCTTGTAGGGGTCGAGGGCGTCGAAGGTGATGTGCCGGACCGGGTTGTAGTACACGCGTCTCCCTCGTCGGGGGCGGGGTCGCCCGGGCCCAACCTACCGCCGTATACGGCGCGGAGCCCGGACGGGGCGCGGTCGTTGAACGCGGTCCCCGGCGGAAACGTGGGTTAACACGACGGAAAAGCCCGCACCCTAACGTGACGTCGGCCTGGCGCCGGACAGGGGGTCAGGTCTGGGCTCCAACGTCTGCATCCAGCCAAGACATGGCAAAGCCGCGGTGTGCGACCCGAAAAGTCTTCCCCCTCCTTGGGCAAGAACTGCTTGGGCTGCATATGGGCATGTCAACAAAGTGTTGAAGGTGGATAAGGTCTCGCACGGCGCGCAGTCGAAGACGTCGAGAAACCGGGTGATAAGGGTGCAACTCACACCGCATGAACAGGAAAGACTCCTGATCCACGTGGCAGCCGACGTGGCCGAGAAGCGAAGGGCGCGCGGGGTGCTCCTCAACCACCCCGAGGTGATCGCGCTGATCACCACCCACATCCTCGAAGGGGCCCGCGACGGCCGCACGGTGGCCGAACTGATGGCCTCGGGGCGGACCGTGCTGACCCGGGCGGAGGTCATGGAGGGCGTTCCCGAGATGATCCACGACGTCCAGGTCGAGGCGACCTTCCCCGACGGGACCAAGCTCGTCACCGTCCACGACCCCATCGTCTGAGAGGCACCCCCCCATGATCCCCGGCGAAATCCGCTTCGGGGACGGTCCAGTGCGCCTCAACGAAGGCCGCGCCGTCACCCGTCTCACCGTGCTCAACGCTGCCGACCGGCCCGTCCAGGTCGGCTCCCACTACCACTTCGCCGAGGTCAACCCCGGCCTCGACTTCGACCGGCCGGCCGCCCACGGGCTCCGGCTGAACATCGCCGCCGGTACGGCCGTCCGCTTCGAGCCGGGCATCCCGGTCGCGGTGGAGCTCGTACCGCTCGCCGGGCTGCGCGTCGTGCCGGGCCTGCGCGGGGAGACCGGGGGGCCGCTCGATGGCTGAGCTGACCCGGCAGCAGTACGCCGACCTCTTCGGGCCGACCACCGGTGACCGGATCCGGCTGGCCGACACCGACCTCTTCGTCGAGATCGAGCAGGACCTCAGCGGCGGCCCCGGACGCTCCGGCGACGAGGCGGTCTTCGGTGGCGGCAAGGTGATCCGGGAGTCGATGGGCCAGGCCCGCACCACGCGCGCCGAGGGCGCACCCGACACCGTGATCACCGGCGCGGTCGTGCTGGACCACTGGGGCGTCGTGAAGGCCGACATCGGCATCCGCGACGGCCGGATCTGCGGCATCGGCAAGGCGGGCAACCCCGACACCATGGACGGGGTGCACCCGGCCCTGGTCATCGGCCCCGAGACCGAGGTCATCGCGGGCAACGGGAAGATCGTCACGGCGGGCGGCATCGACACCCACGTCCACTTCATCTCGCCGACGATCATCGACGAGGCCCTCGCCTCCGGGATCACCACCCTCGTCGGCGGCGGCACCGGCCCCGCCGAGGGCTCCAAGGCGACCACCGTCACCCCCGGACCCTGGCACCTCGCCCGGATGTTCGCGGCGCTGGAGGACTCCCCGGTCAACATCGGGCTGTTGGGCAAGGGCACCACGATGTCCCGCGACGCCATGTACTCCCAACTGCGCGGCGGCGCGCTCGGGTTCAAGATCCACGAGGACTGGGGCGCCACCCCCGCCGTCATCGATGCCTGTCTGGGCGTCTGCGACGAGACGGGCGCGCAGGTTGCCATCCACACCGACACCCTCAACGAGGCCGGGTTCGTCGCCGACACCCTCGCGGCCATCGGCGGGCGGACCATCCACAGCTACCACACCGAGGGGGCGGGCGGCGGGCACGCGCCCGACATCATCACCGTGGTCTCCGAGTCGAATATCCTGCCCAGCTCGACCAACCCGACCCGGCCGCACACCGTCAACACCATCGAGGAACACCTCGACATGCTGATGGTCTGCCACCACCTCAACCCCGCGGTCCCCGAGGACCTCGCCTTCGCCGAGTCCCGGATCCGCCCCTCCACCATCGCCGCCGAGGACGTCCTGCACGACCTCGGAGCCATCTCGATCATCTCCTCCGACGCCCAGGCGATGGGCCGGATCGGCGAGGTCGTCATGCGGACCTGGCAGACCGCGCACGTGATGAAGAAGCGGCGCGGCTTCCTGCCGGGCGACGGGCCCGCCGACAACCACCGGGCCCGGCGCTACGTCGCCAAGTACACGATCAATCCGGCCGTCGCCCAGGGCCTCGCCCGCGAGATCGGCTCCGTGGAGACCGGAAAGCTCGCCGACCTGGTCATCTGGCGGCCCGCCTTCTTCGGTGTCAAGCCCGAAGTCGTGGTCAAGGGCGGGCAGATCGCCTACGCGCAGATGGGCGACGCCAACGGCTCCATCCCCACCCCGCAGCCCGTGCTGCCCCGGCCGATGTTCGGCGCCACCGGTCGCTCCGCCGGCCACAACTCGCTCAACTTCACCTCCCAGCCCGCGCTCGACGACGGCCTGCCCGAACGCCTGGGCCTGGGGAAGTCGTTCGTGGCGATCGAGAGCACTCGCAAGGTCACCAAGGAGGACATGCGCAACAACGACGCGCGCCCCCACGTCGAGGTGGACGCGGACACCTTCACCGTGACCATCGACGGCGACGTCGTGGAGCCCGCGCCCGCCGCGGAACTCCCCATGGCGCAGCGCTACTTCCTCTTCTGATGCGGGCCTTCGAGAGCGGACCGGTGCGATGAGCCGGGCCGCCCTGCTGGTCCTCGCGGACGGACGCTTCCCCGCCGGTGGCCACGCGCACTCCGGCGGGGCCGAGGCCGCCGTCAAGGCGGGCCGGATCCACGACGACCGCACCCTGGAGGCCTTCTGCCGGGGCCGGTTGCACACCGCCGGCCTGGTCGCGGCGGGCCTGGCCGCCGCGGCCGCCCTCGGCATGGATCCGGCCGTACTGGACGCCGCCGCCGACGCCCGGACGCCGTCGCCCGCCCTGCGGGCCGCCGCGCGCCGGCTCGGTCGGCAGCTGCTGCGGGCCGCCCGGGCCACCTGGCCCTCGGCGGAACTCGAAGCGGTGGCCGCCGCCTTCCCGCGCGGGGCGCACCAGCCCGTGGTGCTCGGCGTCACCGCGCGGGCCGCCGGGCTCGGGCCGCTCGATGCCGCGCACGTGGCGGCGTACGAGGCCGTCGGGGGTCCGGCCACCGCGACCGTGCGGCTGCTGGGCCTGGACCCCTTCGAGGCGAGCGGGGTGCTGGCCCGGCTGGCCCCGGCGATGGACGAGGTCGCCGACCGGGCGGCGGACGCCGCGCGCCTCGCGCTCTCGGCCGGGGCGGGGGCGCTGCCCGCCGCCTCCTCGCCCCTGCTGGACATCGCCGCCGAGGCGCACGCGGCCTGGCCCGTACGCCTCTTCGCCTCCTGAACACCACCCTCCCAAGGAGTCCTCCATGCACCTCGACCACGCCGGCACCTTCCCGCACCGGCACAGCCACAGCGCCGCTCCGCTGCGCGCCGACGGCTCGCGCCGGGCGCTGCGCATCGGACTCGGCGGTCCCGTCGGCTCCGGCAAGACCGCCACGGTCGCGGCGCTCTGCCGGGCGCTGCGCACGGAGTTCTCGATGGCCGTCGTGACCAACGACATCTACACCCGCGAGGACGCCGAGTTCCTGCTCCGCGAGGCGGTGCTGCCGCCCGAGCGGATCGCCGCCGTCGAGACCGGCGCCTGCCCGCACACCGCCATCCGCGACGACATCTCCGCCAACCTGGAGGCGGTGGAGGAGCTGGAGGACGCGATCGGTCCGCTCGACCTGGTGCTCGTCGAGTCCGGCGGCGACAACCTCACCGCCACCTTCTCGCGCGGGCTGGTCGACGCGCAGATCTTCGTGATCGACGTGGCGGGCGGCGACGACATCCCGCGCAAGGGCGGCCCCGGCGTGACCACCGCCGACCTGCTCATCGTCAACAAGACCGACCTGGCCCCCTACGTCGGATCCGACCTGGACCGGATGGCGCGCGACGCCGCCGCCCAGCGCGGTGAACTCCCGGTCGCCTTCCAGTCGCTGCGCGAACCGCAGGGCGTGGGCCCGGTCGCCGCGTGGGTGCGCGGGCACGTCGCGGCCTGGGCGGCCCGGTGACCACAGCCACGGTCACCGCCGCGGCCCCCACCACAGCCGCCGCGGCTCCGCCCGTACCGGCCTCGGGGCTGCGGGCCACCGCCCGCATCCGCGCCGAGGCCGACGGCCGCGGTGGCACCGCCCTGCCGCTGCTCCACGGGGAGGGGCCCTTCGCGCTGCGCCGGACCCGGGGGAGCGACCCCGGGGAGGCGCGGGTCACCCTCGTCGGCGCGATGAGCGCGCCGCTGGGCGGCGACCACCTCACCGTCGAGGCGAGCGCGGGCCCCGGCGCCCGGCTCGCCCTCGGATCGGCCGCGGCCACCCTGGCCCTGCCCGGCCGCGGCGGGGCGCCAGCGCTGTACGAGACCTCGCTGACGCTGGAGGAGGGCGCGGCCGTGCGCTGGCTGCCCGAACAGCTGGTCTCGGTCGCGGGCAGTGACCTGTGGGTGCGCACCCGGGTCGAACTGGCGTCCACCGCGCGGCTGGTGCTGCGCGAGGAACAGGTGCTCGGGCGCGCCGGCGAGGCGCCGGGCCTGCTGCGCAGCCGGCTCACCGTCCACCGCTGCGGGCGGCCCCTGCTGGACCAGGAACTCGGCTGCGGCCCCGGCGCCCCCGACGGCTGGGACGGCCCGGCCGGGCTCGCCGGCCACCGGGCCCTCGGCCAACTCCTGATCGTCGACCCGGCCTTCGCGGCGGACCCGCCCGCCGCCGCGATGCTCGGCGAGCTGGCCGCCGTCACCCCGCTGGCCGGCCCTGCGGTGCTGGTCACGGCCCTGGCGGCGGACGCGCTGGCGCTGCGCGGGGTGTTGGACGGGGCGCTGCGCGCCTACGCCCCGTGAGCGCGGATCCCGTGCGTCGAAGCCGGGACGGAGCGGGACCCCGCTCAGCGGTACACCTCAATCCGGATATCGGGTTGGCAAAGAACCCGACCGCGCTCTGTTGTCGCGTATAGGTCAGGCGCGAAGATCCCCCTGCACGTCGTCCGAAGTCGGCCGCCCACGGCGGCACCTGACGCAGGGGGAACAACCACGTGATACGCAACGCAGCGCTGGGGAGCGCTGCCGCTCTGATCGCCGGTACGCTCACGGCCGGCCTCGTCATGGCCACACCCGCCGCCGCCTCCGACAACCGGTCCTACGGGGTCCCGGAGTCGGTGGGCGTCGAGATCGCCGCCGCCCGCGCGGCGCACGCCGGGATCGACTGGAAGGCCTGTCCGGCCGACTGGGGCTTCGAAGCCCCGATCCAGTGCGGCTACGTCAAGGTCCCGCTCGACTACGCCAAGCCGTTCGGCAAGACCATCGACCTCGCGGTCGACCGGATCGGCAGCACGGGCACCCCGCAGGAGCGCCAGGGCGCCCTGATCTACAACCCCGGTGGTCCCGGCGGCTCCGGCATGCGCTTCCCGCGCCGTGTCACGACCAAGAGCCCGCTGTGGGTCAACACCTCCAAGGCGTACGACTTCGTGGGCTTCGACCCCCGCGGCGTCGGCCACTCCGCGCCGATCTCCTGCATCGACCCGCAGGAGTTCGTCAAGGCCCCCAAGGCCGACCCGGTCCCCGACTCGGTCGCCGACAAGAACGCGCAGCGCAAGCTGGCCGCCGAGTACGCGGACGGCTGCAAGGCGCGCAGCGGCGAGATGCTGCCGCAGATGACCACGCCGAACACCGCGCGCGACCTCGACGTCATCCGCGCCGCCCTCGGCGAGAAGAAGCTGAACTACCTCGGCGTCTCCTACGGCACCTACCTGGGCGGGGTCTACGCGACCCTCTTCCCGACCCACGTGCGCCGCATGATCGTCGACTCCGTGGTCAACCCGGACCAGGACAACATCTGGTACGAGGCCAACCTCGGCCAGGACGTGGCCTTCCAGGGCCGCTGGAACGACTGGCAGGACTGGGTCGCCAAGAACGACGCGTCCTTCCACCTCGGTGACACCCGCGCCAAGGTCCAGGCCCAGTACGAGGCGCTGCGCGCCAAGGCCAAGGCCAACCCGATCGGTGGGGTCGTCGGTCCCGCGGAGCTGATCGGCTTCTTCCAGAGCGCCCCGTACTACGACTCCTCGTGGGTGCCGGTCGCGACGACCTTCGCCGCGTACGTCGCCGGTGACACGCAGGCGCTCGTCGACGCGATCGCCCCGGACATGTCCGACACCAAGGGCAACGCGACGGCGGAGAACGGCAACGCCGTCTACACCGCCGTCGAGTGCGCGGACGCCAAGTGGCCCACCAGCTGGGCCAAGTGGGACCGCGACAACAGCAAGCTGCACGAGAAGTACCCCTTCCTGACCTGGTCCAACGCGTGGATGAACCTCCCGTGCGCGACCTGGAAGGCCAAGCAGTCCACTCCGATCGAGGTCGGTGCCAAGCGCGGTCTGCCGCCGGTGCTGATCGTCCAGTCCGAGCGGGACGCGGCCACGCCGTACGAGGGCGCGGTCTCGCTGCACAAGCGGCTCGCCGGCTCGCGCCTGATCACCGAGCAGAGCGCGGGCTCGCACGGTGTGACCAGCCTGGTGAACCCCTGCATCAACACCCGGGTGGACACCTACCTGCTCACCGGCAAGGTCGACGCCAAGGACGTGAAGTGCGGTCCGCACGCCACTCCCGTCGCCCCGGCCCCGGCCGCCGCGAAGTCGCTCGCCAAGAGCGCGGCGTCCGACCTGCCTGCGCTGGAGGAGCTCCCGGCCGTCCGATAGGGACGAGCGGTCCGTCCGGTCCGCCCCCGGGCTGACCGGACGGACGGTGATCCGTGGAGAAGGCTCAGCGCCCCGTGCGCCGGGCCTTCTTCCGCGTCTCCTCCGCCTCGGCCTTGACCTCGGCGGCGTACCGGTCGACGTACTCCTGACCGGACAGGCCGAGGACGGCGTACATGATCTCGTCGGTGACGGCGCGCAGCACGACGCGCTCGTTCTCCATCCCGGCGTACCGGCTGAACTCCAGCGGCGCGCCGAAGCGGATCGTCACCCGTCGGATCTTGGGGATCTTCTGTCCCGGCGGCTGGATCTCGAAGGTGCCGACCATCGCGCAGGGGACGACGGGCACCCCCGCGCCGAGCGCCATCGCGGCCACGCCCACCTTCCCCTTGTAGAGCCGCCCGTCGTGCGAACGGGTGCCCTCCGGGTAGATGCCCAGCAGCTCGCCCTTGGCCAGTACCCCCAGCCCCTCGCGCAGGGCCGCCCGGCCCGCGTCCTTGCCGGTGCGGTCGACCGGGATCTGGCCCGCGCTGCGGAAGAAGGCGGCGGTGAGCCGCCCCTTGAGGCCGGGTCCGGTGAAGTACTCGGCCTTCGCGAGGAAGGTGATCCGGCGCCCCAGGACGGCGGGCATCAGGAAATGGTCCGAGAAGGACAGGTGGTTGCCCGCCACGATGGCGGCGCCCTCGGACGGAATGTGTTCCATGCCCTCGATCCGCGGCCGGAACAACAGGCGCAGCAGGGGTCCGAGGAGCACGTGTTTGAGCAGGTGGTAGAACATGCGGCCGCTCCCGTCGACGTCCTGCGGTGACCGCCATCCTACGGACAGTCAGCTGCCGGACGGCAGAGGCGGGTGCGGGGCAGCCCGCTGACGGGACGGCTCAGGTGTTGCGCGAGACGGCCATCGCGGCCGTGAGCAGTCCCAGGAGGACCCACCCGAACCACAGCCACCCATTACTGCCGAGGGCCACCGAGTACCCCGCCACCGCCACCAGCGCGGCACAGGTCATGACGGCCATCGCCTTCACAGATCCGGTCATGCCCCATGGTGGCGCGCCCGGGGGCCCCGGCGCTACTGTCCACGCGCTTGGAGGGAGGCCAGATATGCGTTGTACGCCGCCAGCTCCTTGTCGCCGTCCCGGTCGGCCGCCCGGTCGGAGCGCTTCGCGGCCCGCTGCTCGGAGTGGTACCACTGGAAGACCAGCGCGATCAGGACCAGCACGGAGGGGATCTCGCTGAACGCCCAGGCGATGCCGCCGCCCCACTGCTGGTCGAGCAGCGGGTCGATGCCGAGGCTCGCGGACGGGCTGGAGTACGTCTTGATCATCGGCTCGCTCGCCATCATCAGCGCGATGCCGAAGAAGGCGTGGAAGGGCATGCCGGCGAAGAGTTCCAGCATCCGCATCACGTAGCCGGGGCGGTGCGGGCCCGGGTCCACGCCCATGATCGGCCAGAAGAAGATCAGGCCGACGGCGAGGAAGTGCACCATCATCGCGATGTGCCCGGCCTTGGACTCCATCAGGAAGTCGAAGAGCGGGGTGAAGTACAGGCCGTAGAGGCTGGCGAT
Source organism: Streptomyces sp. NPDC098789 (assembly GCF_044759975.1). Classification (NCBI taxonomy): domain Bacteria; kingdom Bacillati; phylum Actinomycetota; class Actinomycetes; order Kitasatosporales; family Streptomycetaceae; genus Streptomyces; species Streptomyces sp. NPDC098789. The sequence goes on along the minus strand of NZ_JBIWAJ010000025.1, from coordinate 14,658 downwards.
GAACATGGGGATGGTGAAGACCGGGTGGGTGATCACCTTCATGTAGCGGCTGTGCAGGAGCATCAGCAGCAGCTCGCGCGGGCCCTTGTGGCCGCGGGCCGCGGGCGCCAGCGCGCGCAGGGCCAGCGTGACCGGCGCACCGAGCAGCAGCAGGATCGGGGTCAGCATGCTGATGACCATGTGCTGGACCATGTGCACGCTGAACATGACCATGCCGTAGTCGTTCAGCTTGGTGCACATCATCAGCATCACGGTGAGCACGCCGATGGTGAAGGCCACCGTCCGGCCCACGGGCCAGGCGTCGCCGCGCCCGCGCAGGCGCAACACGCCCCACAGGTAGAGGCCGAGCCCGATCAGGGAGCCGAACAGGAAGAACGCGTCGAACGAGAACTCCAGCCCGCGCCCGAGGGTGAACGGCGGCAGGCCACCCATATCCATGCCGTCGTGCGCGAGAAAGTTCATGCGTGTACTCCCTTGACCTGTGGTGCCCCACCACAGTAGTGCCGCCCCCGGTCGCGGCTGCGTCCGGGGGCGGGGTCAGAAGGGGGGAAAGATCACAGAACGGTCTCCGCCTCCGCGTACCGCTCGGCCGGGACCGTCTTGAGCGTCTGGGTGGCCTCGCCCAGCGGGACCATCACGATGTCGGTGCCGCGCAGGGCCGTCAGCATGCCGAACTCGCCCCGGTGGGCGGCCTCCACCGCGTGCCAGCCGAAGCGGGTGGCGAGCACCCGGTCGTACGCCGTCGGCGTGCCGCCGCGCTGGACGTGGCCCAGGATCACCGGACGGGCCTCCTTGCCGAGGCGGTCCTCCAGCTCGACCGCGAGCCGGTTGCCGATCCCGGCGAAGCGCTCGTGGCCGTAGATGTCGGTGCCGCCCTGCTCGAAGGACATGGAGGAGCCCTCCGCGGGCTTGGCGCCCTCGGCGACCACGACGATCGCGAACCGCTTGCCCGCCGAGAACCGCTCGCCGACGATGGCCGTCAGCTCGTCGATGTCGAAGGGCCGCTCCGGCACGACGATCGCGTGGGCGCCCGCGGCCATGCCCGAGTGCAGCGCGATCCAGCCGGTGTGCCGGCCCATGACCTCGACGACCATCACGCGCTGGTGCGATTCGGCGGTGGTCTTGAGCCGGTCGAGGGCCTCGGTGGCCACCCCCACGGCCGTGTCGAAGCCGAAGGTGACGTCGGTCGAGGAGATGTCGTTGTCGATGGTCTTCGGCACGCCGACGATCGGCAGTCCGGCCTCCGAGAGCAGGTGGGCCGCCTTCAGCGTGCCCTCGCCGCCGATCGGGATGATCGCGTCGAGTCCGAGGTCCGCGACGTGGCCGCGGGCCGTCTCGACCCCGCCGCGCAGGTGCGCGGGCTGGACCCGGGAGGAGCCGAGGATGGTGCCGCCGCGGGCCAGGATGCCGCTCACGGCGTCCAGGTCCAGCTTGCGGTAGTCGCCCTCCAGGAGGCCCTTCCAGCCGTCGAGGAAACCGATGACCTCGTCGCCGTGGTCGACGACGGCGCGGTGTACGACGGAGCGGATGACGGCATTCAGGCCGGGGCAGTCGCCTCCGGAAGTGAGCACACCAATGCGCATGGCAGGCAGGACCTTTGCAACGTGGGCCGATGACCGGACCACGTCGTCCGGTTGGAACTACCGCCACCCTACAAGCGGATCCCGGCCGGACTGAACCATCCTCCACATGCTGGTCAGATCAGTCGTACGAACGCACGTCGGCCCGGATCCCCCAAGGGGAATCCGGGCCGGACGGGGTGGTGGCGCTCCGGGTCGGAGGGCCTAGGCGGGCTGCGTCGCCGAGGCGATGCGCTCCGCGCGCAGCGCCTCGTACCACCGGTCGTCGACCGGCGGCAGCGCGTTCACGTCGAGGGCCAGCTTCAGCAGCAGGTCCGCGATCAGCGGGTTGCGGGCCATCACCGGGCCGTGCATGTAGGTGCCGAACACGGTGTCGTTGTACGCGCCCTCCGTGCCGTCGCCCGTGCCGTTGCCGCGGCCCATGCTGACGCGGGCGAACGGGCGGGCGGTCGGACCGAGGTGCGTGACGCCCTGATGGTTCTCGAAGCCCGTCAGCTGCGGCAGGCCGAGCCGCGGGTCGATGTCGCCGAGGACGTCGCCCACGCAGCGCTCGCCCTCGCCGCGCACGGTGACCACGTCCAGCAGGCCGAGGCCCTGCTGGCGCTCGCCCATGTCGTTGACGAACTCCTGGCCGAGGATCTGGTAGCCGGCGCAGACGGAGAAGACGATCGCCCCGTTCGAGACGGCGCGCTCCAGGCCGCCGTCGCGCACCAGCCGCTCCGCGGCCAGTCGCTGGGGCCGGTCCTCGCCGCCGCCGATGAGGTAGATGTCGCCCGAGGTCGGGATCGGCTGGTCGCTGCGGACGTCGACGCGCTGGACGTCCAGACCGCGCAGGCGCGCCCGGCGCTCCACGACCAGGGCGTTGCCCTGGTCTCCGTACGTGCTGAGCAGGTCGGGGTAGACCCACACCAGACGCAGGCTGTTGTCGCTCATGCTCTTGTCCTTTATGGGTACTAGTTGCCGACGCGGCGGCGCACGTCCTGGAAGGCGGTGTAGTTGGCGATCAGCTCGATCTGGCCGGGCGGTGCCAACTGGACGGCCTCGTCGAGGGTCTCGCAGACGCGGAAGTCCAGACCCGCGACCTCCAGGCGGACCGCGAGGTCGAGCTTGCGGTCACCGATCACGAAGATCGGGTGACCGGCGAGGCGCGGGTAGTCCACGTCCCACAGCCAGGAGGTGTCGGTGCCGTCGGCGCCGCGCGCGTTGACCGAAAGGATCACCGGCGTGGGCGGCGGGTCGATCAGAGAAAACGTTTCGAGCCAGCCCGCGGGGTTCTTCGCGAGCAGCAGGCGCAGCTCGCGGCCCTGGAAGGAGACCACGTCGTAGCGGCCGGCCACGGCCTGCACCTGGTACATGCGCTCCAGGGCCACCTGCGGGGGAACCCCGAAGACGGCGGCGACGGCGGCAGAGGTGGCGGCGTTCGCCTTGTTGGCGCGGCCCGGCAGCTGGAGGTGGATCGGCCAGGCGCTGCCGTGCGGGTCGATCACGTGGTCGCCGCTGAGCACCCAGGTCGGGCTGGGGCGGCGGAAGCCGCACTCGCCGCAGAACCAGTCGTCGCCCGGGCGCTGCATGACGCCGCCGCAGGAGGGGCACGACCAGGCGTCGTCCTTCCACTCCTGGCCGGCCGCGACCCACACCACGTTCTGCGACGAGGACGCGGACCACACGATCAGCGGGTCGTCGCAGTTCGCGATGATGACCGCCTTGGAGCCCTGGAGCCCCTCGCGCCACTTCTCCGCGAGCATGCGGGTCTCCGCGGCGCGGTCCAGCTGGTCGCGGCTGAGGTTCAGGAGCGCGATCACCTTCGGCGTCACGTCCCGGGCCACGCCCGCGAGGTACTTCTCGTCGACCTCGATCACGCCGTACTTGGCGTCGCTGCCGCCGGCCAGCGCCGACGTGATGCCCGCGGGCATGTTGGCGCCCAGCGCGTTGGACACCACGGGCCCGCTGGCGCGCAGGGCCTCCGCGATCAGCCGGGTCGTCGTCGTCTTGCCGTTCGTTGCCGACACGAGGACGACATCGAGATGCTGTGCCAGCGCGCCGAGAAGATCGGGATCGAGCCTGAGCGCGACCTTGCCTCCGATCACCGATCCGCTTCCGCGTCCCGCGGCCCGCGACACCGCCGCCGCGGCCTTGCCCGCCGTCACGGCCAGCTTGGCCCGCGGCGAAAGCGGCTCTGTGTTGCCTGCCATCGTCCCTCGTCCTCCTTGCGTCGGTCGGCCCCAGCCTATCCAGAACCGGTGGGAGCCCTGACCGCGGCGCCCACTGAATCGCTCATATAGTCGCTCCGCGTACCCTTATCGCCATGCGACAGCGTCCGATCCCCGGCAATTCAGGCCTCGTCCGCACCATGAGCCTGCTCGGCGATCCGGTGCTCCACTCCGCCTGCGCGGAGGTCACCGACTTCGGTCCGGCCCTCGACCGGCTCATCGAGGACATGTTCGCCACGATGTACGCGGCGGAGGGCGTGGGCCTGGCCGCGAACCAGATCGGCGTGAACCTGCGGGTCTTCGTCTACGACTGCCCCGACGACGAGGACGTGCGCCACGTCGGCCACGTGGTGAACCCGCGCCTCGTCGAGGCCGACGGCCTGGAGCTGGTCGGCCCCGAGGGCTGCCTGTCGCTGCCCGGCCTGGAGGCCGGGACGGTCCGCTTCGACCACGCGGTGGTCGAAGGGGTCACCTCGGACGGCGCGCCGGTGCGGATCTCCGGCACCGGGTTCTTCGCCCGCTGTCTCCAGCACGAGTGCGACCACCTGGAGGGCGGCGTGTACGCGGACCGGGTGACCGGCCTGCGCCTGCGCCGCCTGCGCCGCGCGATCCGCCGGGCGCCCTGGTCCGCTCCCGCCTCCTGAGCGCCCCCGCGCCCGCCGGGGGTACGGGCCCCCGCGCCGCGGGTTGGTCAGAAGCCGGGGCCGTCCGGGCGGTTGCCCGCGGTCGCCAGCCGGCCCCAGAGCAGGTCGACCAGGTCGCTGACCAACTCGGCGCGGTCGCAGGGGCGCTCGCCGAGCCACCAGTCGCCGGCCGCGTGCATCATGCCGACGATCCCGTGGCCCCACACCCGCGCCAGCCGGTCCCCGCCGGGGCCCAGGTCCACCCGCTCCGCGATGACCTCGGCCAGCTCCTCGCCGAGGCGGCGCAGCAGCGGCGCCGAGTGCAGGCCGACGTCGAAACCGCGCTCGGCGGTCTGCGGGTCCTCGGCCGGGTGCATCAGGAACCGGTATACCTGCGGGCGCGCCTCGATGGCGGCGAGGTAGGTGTCGAGGGTGGCCTCGACCCGGCGCCGACGCTCGGCCGGTGCGTCCAGCGCGGCGCGCAGGGATTCCAGGAGCGCGTCGGTGTGGCGGACGGCGAGGGCCTGGTAGAGGCCCGCCTTGTCGCCGAAGTGCCGGTAGAGGATGGGCTTGGTGATGCCCGCCTCGGCCGCGATGGCGTTCATGGAGGCCCGGGGGCCGTCCCTCAGGACGACGCGGTCGGCCGCTTCGAGCAGCTCCCGCCGCCGGTGTTCGGACGATCCTTGTTGGCCGCCCGCCGGGCCGGCCTGCCGCGTGGTCTCCATGACGTGTTTCTCTCCCCGCCCTTGCGATGTGCTCGACGCCCACGCAACGTAACACCCCGCACACCCGGTCGGTCGAATCGGCGGCGGTGGTGGACGGAGGCTGCTGGTTGACAGTGGCTACCCGTCAGTAACACACTGTGCTCACTGTTCGATGTTACCGCGAGTAACGTCATGGGCTCGACAAGCGCAGCTGGAGGGGACGACATGGCGGAGTTCACCATGGATCTGAGCGAGGACCAGAAGCAGGTGCGCGACTGGATCCACGGCTTCGCCGCCGACGTGATCCGGCCCGCCGCCGCGGAATGGGACGAGCGCGAAGAGACTCCCTGGCCCGTCATCCAGGAGGCCGCGAAGGTCGGCATCTACTCCCTCGACTTCTACGCGCAGCAGTTCTTCGACCCGACCGGCCTCGGCATCCCGATGGCCATGGAGGAGCTGTTCTGGGGCGACGCGGGCATCGCCCTGTCGATCGTCGGCACCGGGCTCGCCGCCATCGGCGTCGTGGCCAACGGCACCGAGGAGCAGATCGGCACCTGGATACCCCAGATGTACGGCACCCCGGACGACGTGAAGGTCGCCGCCTTCTGCTCCTCCGAGCCGGACGCCGGCTCCGACGTCGGCTCGATGCGCACCCGGGCCGTCTACGACCAGGCCAAGGACGAGTGGGTGCTGAACGGCACCAAGACCTGGGCGACCAACGGCGGCATCGCCAACGTCCACATCGTCGTCGCCGTGGTCGACCCGGAGCTCGGCACCAAGGGGCACGCCTCCTTCATCGTGCCGCCGAACACCCCGGGCCTGTCCCAGGGCCAGAAGTTCAAGAAGCACGGCATCCGCGCCTCGCACACCGCCGAGGTGGTGCTGGAGGACGTCCGGATCCCCGGTTCCTGCCTGCTCGGCGGCAAGGAGAAGCTGGACGAGCGGCTCGCCCGGGCCCACGAGCGGGCCCGCAGCGGCGGCGGGGAGCGCGTGAAGAACGCGGCCATGGCCACCTTCGAGGCCTCCCGGCCCGCCGTCGGCGCGATGGCGGTCGGCACGGCGCGGGCGGCGTACGAGGTGGCCCTGGACTACGCGAAGACCCGCACCCAGTTCGGCCGCCCGATCATCGACAACCAGGGCGTGGCCTTCCAGCTCGCCGACATGCGCACCTCCATCGACGCGGCCCGGCTGCTGGTGTGGCGGGCGTCGTGGATGGCGGTCGCCGGCAAGCCCTTCACCTCGGCGGAGGGCTCGATGTCGAAGCTCTTCGCGAGCGAGGTCGCCAAGAAGGTCACCGCACAGGCCGTGCAGATCCTCGGCGGCAACGGCTTCACCCGCGAGTACCCGGTGGAGCGGATGCACCGGGACAGCGCGATCTACACGATCTTCGAGGGCACGAGCGAGATCCAGCGCCTGGTGATCGCGCGGACCCTCTCGGACATGCCGATCCGCTAGCGGTTCCGTTCCGCGCCGCTGTCGCCCCTGCTGCGGGACCCGTCCCGCAGCAGGGAATCGATCACGCGCCCGAAGAGGTGGCGGCCGGCCGCGGCGACCGCCGCATCGAGCAGGCGGGGCGCGGCCCGCAGGCGCAGTTCCTCGTGCCAACGGACCTCCGCGCCGCCCGTCGGCAGCGGGCGGACCTCGATCTCCGCCCAGCCCCGCACCACGCCCCCGAGCTTCTCCAGTCGGACGGTGCCCGCGCCGCCCTCCGTGGGGGGCCGCCAGAGGGTCACTTCCATGGGGTCGTCGAATGTGACCCCGGCCACACCCGTACGGGCCGTGAAACGGGTTCCGACGCCCGTCGGCGGCGCCGTCGTGATCACGGTCCGGGTCAGCGGCACCCGCGCACCATGGCGTTCCCAGTCGGTGAGCCTGCGCCACGCCTCGGCGGCGGGCAGCGGCGTGCGGCGCAGGATCCGGATAACGGGCATGAGCGCATCGTAATCGGGCATACACATCCTGAACTGGACCTCGAATATGGGTTCCGTCCGGGGGCGGTGATCGGTAATACTCCTCGCCACCGTGGATCGCGGAATCGACCGGTTGACCATCGGCCCTCCCGCCCCACCCTGCGATGAGGTGCGCCATGTGCTCCCACCAGCCCCCCTGCCCGACCGCTGACAGCGCCGATCACGACGCCGCACGCACGGTCGCCTTCCATCCCGAACAGGGCTGGAGCCTGCTGTGCAATGGCGCCGTGGTCTTCGACGACACCGGTGAACTGCTCCCCGACGGCCGTACGGTGGCTCCCCGCCGACCGGCCCTGGTCTGAGCGAGGAGGCAGCATGCGCCAGCAGCTGATCCGCAAGCCCGTCCCGAAGCCCGCCCCCCGCGACCTCGACCTGCGCACCCCGTCCGGCCGGCCCCTGCCGTACTGACGCCCGTGCGAGCCGCCCGCGCCCGCCGCCGGGCCGCCGATGCCCGCTCGGGGGGCGTCGGCGCTCAGCCGGTGGGCGCCGCCGCGCCGCCGCGGAAGGCGTCCTCGTAGGCCTCGTCCCCGATCGCCGCCCGCGCGCGCCGCTCGCCCTCGTCCCGCAGGGCCAGCAGCGAGGGCGAGCCGCCCATCTGGGGGTGGCCGACCGTCCGCCACCACGCCTGGCCGGTGCCCAGCAGCCGCGCCGCCAGTTCCCCGTCGCCCAGCCCCGCGACCGCGGCGGCCAGCACGTCCAGGCCCAGCGCGATCCCCAGCCGGTCGCCCAGCAGCCGTTTGCCCGAGAGCATCGCCCGCACGTGCCGGGCCGCCTCCCCGTGGTGGCCGAGCCCGAGCGCCGCCACCGCCAGGACGTAATCGGCGTAGGCGCGCAGCCAGCGGTCGCCCAGCTCCGCACAGGCCTCGCCCAGCCCCCGGGCCTCCTCGGCCGCCTCCTCGAACCTGCCCAGGTCGCACAGCGCGTACGAGGCCGACAGCCGGCACAGCAGCCAGCCCGGGCCGCTGGTGCGCCCGCCGTGCCCGGCCCGGGCCCGCGGACCGGCCAGCTCCAGCGCCCGCTGCGGATCCCCGGGCATCAGCAGGGACACCGACAGCAGGTACGCGGCCCGCAGCTCCGGTTCGGGGTCCGCCAGGTGGACGGCCGCCTCGACGCACTGCGCGCCCAGCGCCTGGGCGGCCGGCATCTCGCCCTGCAGCATGGCGGTGAGCCCGAGCGCCCAGAGCGCCTGGAAGTGCGCCGTCCCGGCCCTCGGGGTCCCCTGGAGCGCCCGCTCCAGGAAGCCGCGGCCCTCGTGCGTGTGCCCGCAGGAGAACCAGAAGAACCACAGCGCCCCGGCCATCTCCAGGGCCGTCGCCCGGTCGGTGCCCAGCAGGTGCTCCAGGGCGGTGCGCAGCTGTGCGTGTTCGGCGGTCATCCTGCGGTACCAGTCGACCTGGCCCGGGCCGAGCCAGCCGGCGTCGGCGGCCCGGGCGAGGGCCGCGTACCAGTGGGCGTGCCGGTCGGCGAGCGTACGCACCTCGTCGAGCTCGATCAGCCAGTCGTGCCCGTACTCGCGGATCGTGTCCAGCATCCGGTAGCGGGCCCCGCTGCCCCGCTCCTCGGTGCGCCGCACCACCGACTTCGCGACCAGCGCGGCCAGCACCCGCTCGACCCGGGCCGGCGGCAGCGGCCCGCCCGAGCACACCGCCCGGGCGGCCGTCAGGTCGAAGTCCCCGGCGAAGACCGACAGCCGTGCCCACAGCAGCCGCTCCACCGGCGCGCACAGCTCGTGGCTCCAGCCGATCGCCGTCCGCATGGTCCGGTGCCGCGGTTGGAGTGCGGTCAGGGGGTCGGACAGCACGTCGAACCGCGCGTCCAGGCGCTGGGCCATCTCCTCCAGGCTCCACAACCGCAGCCGGGCGCCGGCGAGTTCCAGGGCGAGCGGAATCCCGTCCAGGCGGCGGCAGACCTCGGCGGCGATGGCGGCCCGCCGGGGATCGGCGAAGACGGCCGCGGTCTCCGGCGCGGCGGCCAGGGCGCGTTGGCGAAAGAGCGCGAGGGCGTCGCTGTCGGGTCCCTCGGCGGGCAGCGGGCGGACCTCGACCAGCATCTCGCCGGGGGACCCCAGTGGTTCGCGGGAGGTGACCAGCACGGTCAGGCCCGGGGCGGACTGGAGGAGTTCGCCCACCAGGTGGCGGCAGGCGGCCACCAGGTGTTCGGCGGTGTCGAGGACCAGGAGCAGCTCCTTGTCCGCCATCCAGGCGCAGAGCTCCTCGTCGGGGGAGCGCGCGGAGTGGTCGGAGAGCCCCAGGGCGTGGGCGACGGTGGAGGTGAGCAGCTCCGGATCGCGCAGGGGCGACAGCTCCACCCACCAGACGCCGTCGCGGTGTCCCGGGGGCAGCGCGTGCAGGGCGCGCAGGGCCAGCCGGGACTTGCCGACGCCTCCGACGCCGGTCAGGGTGGTCAATCTGCGCTCGCGCAACAGCGCCTTTATGAGGTCGAGTTCGGGCCCCCGGCCCACGAGCGCCGCCGTCTCCGGCGGCAGGTTCCCCGGCACGGAGGCAGAGTCTGGCCGAGGGTCGCCGCCCGACGGACCGGACTGACCGCTGTTGATCGAGTACTCACCGAACACGGAAGTATTGTGCGCGATCCGCGTTCGTGGCAGTGCCGTTCGGTGAAGATCGCGGAAGATCACGTGCGGCCGTGGGGGCCCGCGCGGCCGCGGGGGCTCAGCCGAGCGGCACCCGGCGCTCCGCCGAGAAGGACCCCCAGTTGCCGTCGGGCAGCCGTGCGCGCAGCTTCAGGGACCAGACCGTACCGGCCGGTTCGGCGACGCTGAGCCGGTACTCGGCCCGTCCCGCGGGCACCGCGCCCGTACCGAACTGGATGATGGTCGTGGGCTGTTCGTTGACGTACAGCTGGTACTCGGCGGTGGGCCGCCCGGTGTCGGGCGGGTTCCAGGACAGGGCGACGGAACCGGGCGAAGCGGTCGCGGTGAAGTCGGCGGGCGCCGTGCTCGGGCCCTTGCCCGTGGCGGTGGCGGTGGTGACGTCCACCGGCGGGCTGTCGGGCGAGGAGTTGTCGGCGCCGTCGCGGGCGCGCACGGTGAAGGTGTAGACGGTGTCCGGCTGCAGGCCCGTCAGCCGGGTGCTGGTCTCCGTGGCGCCGGCGGTGTGGATGCGCACCCCGCCCTGGTAGACGTCGTAGGCCGTCACGCCCGTGTCGTCGGTGGCGGGGGCCCAGGTCAGGACGGCGGCGCGGGCGCCGTCCGGGTGGCCGGACGCGCGCGTCGGGGTCGTCGGCGGCCGGTGGTCCTCGGCCTTGGCGGCGCCTGTGGTGACGGTGGCCGCGGCGCTGGGGGCGGAGAGGTTCCCGGCGGCGTCCCCGGCCCGCACGGTGAAGGAGTACGCCGTCGTCGGAGTCAGGCCGGTGAGGTCCACCATCGTCTTCTCCGCCGGGACCTCCCGGACCACGGCCCCTGCCTGGAGTATCTGATACCGCGTCACACCGTCCCGCGCGTCGGCGGATTGCCACATCACGTGCACGGAAGTGGCGCTGCCCGCCTGGGCGGTGAGCCCGGCGGGCGACGCGGGTGGCCGCGTGTCGGGGGAGCCGCAGGCGGTGAGCGCGGCGAGGGCGGCGACGGCCAGGCAGCGGGCGGCCGTTCCGGCGGGGGAGGTCGTTCTGGTGGGGGAGGCGGGGCGGCGCAAGGGGGCGTCCTCACGGGGTGTCGGTGCGGCGCCGTCCGGGTGGGGCCGGGGCGGGTGGGGGCCGCGATCGGCGCCGCAAAGGTCTAGACATATATGGCACGCCCCGCGCCCCCGCGGCAAGACCCCGGGCGCCGGAGCCGCTTGGCGATCCGCGGACGCGGGCCGCACGCACGCCGACCACTGATCCACCGCTGTCACACACGGTCAACACCCGTATGGCGGACACGCGTTTCACCCGAAGGCACCGCTCGCTGCGCCACCATGGCGCCGCGCACAAGGAGGTGCCCGATGGTGATTTCGCTTTCCGTGGTCGTCCTGCTCGTCGTCCTCGCGTCGATCTTCGTACGCAGTGGCGGCCTCAAGTTCTCGCACGCGCTGGTCTGCGTCCTGCTCGGCTTCTACCTGGCGAGCAGCAGCATGGCCGCGACCATCCACAACGGCCTCGCGGCCACGGCGCAGGTGGTCGGCGACCTCAGGCCCTGACGGGCGTCGCGCGGTGCGAATCGTCCCGCCCGTGCATGGACTCCTCCGGTCGCCCGATCTACTGTCTGGCCGCGGCGCGATATCAGGCACACCGTCAACAGGACGGAAGACAGACGCAGGAGAGAGGAGGAGGCCCGGATGGTGCGAAGAGCGCTGAACTGCGCGGTGATTCCGGCCGTCGCCGTCGTCGTGGCGATGTACGGGATCTCCCCGGCGCGAGCCGACGCGATACCCCAGGCACCCGGCCACCGACTGGTCAGCCACTACGACGGCAGCCCCGCGACGGCCGAACCGGTGCCCGGCCAGGCCCCGCCCCAGCACCCCTTCCTCGCGCCCAACGGGCGCAGCGGGATGCACGCCGACGCGGCGGGCAGCGCCACCTATCCCTGGTCCGGTCCGCTCGGCAGGAACCCCAGGGTCACCAGTGAGAAGATCGCCGCGCTCGGCGGCGAGTGCGCCACCGCCACCTTCGACGCGGGCGGTCGCCTGGTCACGGTCTGCGGCACCTTCTCCGGCTTCAAGGTCAAACTGCTCGACCCCCGCTCCCTCGCCACGCTCGCCGAGTACCCGCTCCCGCAGCGCTCCTCGACGGTCGAGGCGATCACCTCGCTCGACTTCTCGAAGATATTCAAGGACACCTCGGGCGGCGCGTACTTCTACCTGGACGACCAGGACCGGGCGGTGCTGGCCGACTCCCGCCAGCACGTCCTGCGCCTCGCGCACCGCCAGAGCCCGGACGGCAGCTGGAAGTTCACCGTCGACGACGACTGGGACCTCACCGGTCAGGTCCCGCACGACTGCGCGAGCTGGACCAACCTGCGGCCCAGCGGCACCTGCGATCCGCTCACCTCGGTGATGCCCGACTGGCAGGGCCGCATCTGGTGGGTCACCCGGCAGGGCCGCGTCGGCACCCTCGACCCGGCGACCGGGGCCCTGCGCTCCGTCCGGCTGGCGGGCGAGGAGATCCAGAACTCCTTCTCCGTCGCCGAGGACGGCGTGTCGATCGTCTCCGACCACGCGCTCTACAGCTTCCGCGCCACGGCCGACGGCACCCCGCAGGTGCAGTGGCGCCAGACCTACGACCGCGGCTCGGGCACCAAACCCGGTTCCGTGAACCAGGGTTCGGGCACCACCCCGGACCTCTTCGGCGACGGCTACGTCGCCATCACCGACAACGCCGACGACCGGATGAACGTCCTCGTCTACCGGCGGGGCGTCGACGTCCCGGCCGACCGGCGGCTCGTCTGCACGGTCCCGGTCTTCCGCTCCGGCGCCTCCACCACCGACAACTCCCTGATCAGCTGGGGCAACAGCCTCGTCGTCGAGAACAACTACGGCTACGAGAACCTCACCACCCTGCTGCTCGGCAAGAGCGTCGTCGGCGGCGCGAGCCGGGTAGACGTCCGGCCCGACGGCAGCGGCTGCGACACCGTGTGGGAGAGCGGGATCCGCTCGCCCTCGACCGTGCCCAAGCTCTCCACGGCCAACGGCCTGCTCTACTTCTACGAGAAGGAACCCAACGCCTGGGGGATCGACGCCTGGTACCTCAGCGCCGTCGACTTCCGCACCGGCCAGCGCCGCTGGAGGCGACTGACCGGCACCGGACCGCTGTACGACAACAACTGGGCGCCCATCACCATCGGCCCCGACGGCACGGCGTACGTCGGCGTCTTCAACGGCATCGTGGCCGTCCGCGACGGCGGCTGAGGGGATGAGCGGGGGGCGGCGGCGCGCCCCCGCTCAGTCCTCCCGGCCGTTCGGGATCCGCCACAGCGGGTGTTCCTGCCGGGCCCAGTCCCGGTCCACCGATCCGGTCCGCATGCCGCGCCGGGCCTCCGGATCGGCCAGCGCCTTGCCCACGTGAGCGGCGAGCACCACGCCCAGGGCGAGCGCCAGCCAGTCGTGGACGAAGGTGGCCGCCGTCCGCCAGCGCAGCGGGGCGAAGCCCGTCACCCACATGAGCAGTCCGGTCCCCAGCATCACCAGGACCGCTCCGGCCAGCCAGCTCGCGTACACCTTCTGGCCGGCGTTGAACTTCCCGGCGGGCCGGGGGCTGCGCCGGTCCCGGCGCAGCGCCGCCCGCAGCCACGTCCCGTCGTGCGGGCCGAAGCGGCCCAGCCGGCGCAGATCGCCGCGGAAGGCCCGCGAGGCCAGCCCCAGCAGGAAGGGCGCCGGGAGCAGCAGCCCGGACCACTCGTGCACGGTGACGACGAGGTGACGGCGGCCGACCAGTTCGGCGAGCGGGGAGAGGTACAGGCAGGCGGCCGAGGCCACGCACAGGCCCATCAGGACGCCGGTGGCCCGGTGCACCAGGCGCTGGGAGCGGCCGAACCGGCGCACCCGTGGGGCGGCGGTCGCCGCGGCGGTCTCAGACGGTAGGGGCATCGTCGCGTCCGTTCGACTTTCCGACCCAGGCGTCGACGTCGTAGCCGAGGCGTTCCCAGTAACCCGGTTCCACGTCCCGGGTCACCGTGATGCCGGAGAGCCACTTCGCCGACTTGTAGAAGTACATGGGGGCGGCGTAGAGCCTGACCGGACCGCCGTGGGTGTGGCCGAGGGGCTGGTCCTGCATGCGCAGGGCCACCAGTACGTCGTCGCGCCGGGCCTGCGGCAGGGTCAGGCTCTCGGTGTACGCGCCGTCGAAGCAGGTGAAGCGGATGGCCCGGGCCTGCGGGCTGACGCCGGCCGCGTCCAGCAGCCGGTACAGCGGCACCCCTTCGAAGGGGGTGTGCGGGACCCGCCAGCCCGTCACGCACTGCACGTCGCGCACGACCCGGGTCTGCGGGAGTCGACCGAGATCGTCCAGGGTGTACGTGGCCGGGCGCTCGACCATGCCGTCCACGGTGAGCCGGTAGTCCTGCGGGCCGCGCCGGGGGACGGAGGAGGCCACCGAGTAGTAGCGGAAGCCGCCGCCGTTGGGCAGCAGGGAGGTGATCCCGGTGGGGTCCTTGTCGGCGGTGGCCCCCAGGACCGATTCGAAGCCGCGCTGGAGGTAGGGGGCGGCGGCCAGGCCCACGGCCCCGAGGCCGACCATCCCCAGGACCACGCGGCGGCCGACGGGGGAGCCCTGGCCGTCCGGATCGGGGCCCTGCGGATCGGGGCCCTCGGGGTCCGGGCGCTCGGGGTCCCGTGCGTGCTGTTCAGTGCTCACCCGGCGATTCGACCACCGTCGCCCGCCGGGCACCAGAGTCGGCGGCCCGCCGTCAGGATTCCGTCACACCTTGCCCGGGCCCGCTCCAGCCGGCGGAGCCATTCCAGCCTCGCCGGGGGAGTTTGAGGCGCTGGCCCGGGCGGAGCCGAACCCAGCCTCGCCCGGGGGCCCCTCCCAGCGGTAGCTGGGGGAGTTTGAGGCGCGGGGTCCGGGGCGGAGCCCCGGGAGCCCCGCAGGGGACAACGGCCCTGGCGGGCCGCCCCGGGCTCCGCCCGGACCCGCGCCGC
>NZ_JBIWAJ010000024.1:97646-143757 GCF_044759975.1 Streptomyces sp. NPDC098789 | reverse complement strand
GGGCGGAGCCCGGGGCGGCCCGCCAGGGCCGTTGTCCCCTGCGGGGCTCCTGGGGCTCCGCCCCAGACCCCACGCCTCAAACGCCGGCGAGGCTGGAGTGGCTCCGCCGGGCCGAAGCCTCAAACGCCGGCGGGGCTGGAGTGGGCCAGGCCCGACTGGAAGGGGCCCGGGGGCTCCGCCCGGACCCGCGCCTCAAACGCCGGCGAGGCTGGGTTTGGCTCCGGCGAGGCGGACTTCGGCCCCGGCCGGGCTGGGTTTGGCCCCGGCGGGGCGGGCTTCGGCTCCGGTGAGGCGAGCTTCGGCCCCGGCGGGGCGGGCTTCGGCTCCGGCGCGGCCCGGGAGCGCGGGGGCGCGGAGGGTGGCGCCGCGCGCCGGGGTGGGGCGCTGTGCGCGGGCGCCCGGCGTGCGCGCGCTGCGTGAAATGCCCCCGTGCACCTGCCCGTGGCAAGGGCAGAAGCGGAAACGGGATTCCGGCCCGGAGCGACGGGCGATATCAAGCCATGCACAGGCTCTCCACAGGCCGCCGCACCGGAAAATGCCTCGAAAAACTTCTGCTATTCGGCCAACCACGAGCGGCCCCCGGCCCTACGCTGATGCGTGACACCGGTGGGGGCCGGTGTTGATTCAGGGGTCGAGACGAGTCGGGTACGACGTCCGCTCCGGGGTAGTGCAGAGGTGTCACGGCGGCGGCCGCGGCAGCTGCGGATCACCCGGTCCGGGCGCCGTACCCGCAGTTGTCCGTTCCCCGACCCTTGGGGGTTCTGTGGTTCGTATCCGGGTTCTCGTGGTGGACGATCACCGCATCTTCGCCGAGTCGCTCGCCGCCGCGCTCGCGGCCGAGCCGGACGTGGACGTGTCCGCGGCCGGTAGCGGCCCCGCCGCGCTGCGCTGCCTCGAACGGGGCGTCAGCGAGGGGCGCCGCTTCGACGTGTTGCTCGTCGACGCCGATCTCAGTGGGGCCACCGGCGGCCCGGCCGGCGCCACCGGGGCGTTCCCCGCGCAGCGGGAGCACGGCTCCGGTGCGCCGCCGGGCGACGGGCTCGCGCTGGTCGCGGCCGTGCGCACGGCGCATCCGGGGGTCCGTACGGTCGTACTCGCCGAGCGCGACGAACCGCGCCGGGCCGCCCACGCCCTGCAGGCCGGGGCGTCCGGCTGGGTGGCGAAGGACTGCTCGCTGTCGCGGCTGCTCGCCGTGGTCCGGGGTGTCCTGCGCGAGGAGACCCACCTGCCGCCCGCCCTGCTCACCGGCGTGCTGCGGGAGTTGACCCAGGCCCGCAAGCACCGCACCGACAGCGAGCGCCTGGTGGAGTCCTTGACCCCGCGCGAACACGAGGTGCTGCGCTGCATGGTGGCCGGCCTGGGCCGCAAGGACGTCGCGGCGCGGCTGTTCCTGTCCCCGCACACGGTGCGCACCCACATGCAGAACGTGCTGGGCAAGCTCGGGGTGCACTCCACGCTGGCGGCCGTGGCGCTGGCCCGGCGCGCGGGCGTGCGTCCCGCGGACCTAGCCGGGGATGTTGTCGAACGGAGCGGTCAACTGGCGTAGCAGCGAGGCCAGGTCGCCGCGCTCGGACCGGGACAGCTGGGCCAGGATCGCCCGCTCCTGGGCGAGCAGCCCGGCGAGTGCCTGGTCGGCGCGGTCGCGCCCCTCGGGGGTCAGTCGGACCAGGACGCCGCGCCGGTCGTTGGGGTCGGGCAGTCGCTCGACCAGGCCCTTCTTCGCGAGCCGGTCGATCCGGTTGGTCATGGTGCCCGAGGTGACCAGGGTCTGCGTCAGCAGCTGCCCGGGGGAGAGCTGGTAGGGCGCGCCGGCCCGGCGCAGCGACGTCAGGACGTCGAACTCCCACGGCTCCAGGCTGTGCTCGGCGAAGGCGAGCCTGCGGGCCCGGTCCAGGTGGCGCGCGAGCCGGCTCACGCGGCTGAGCACTTCGAGCGGTTCCACGTCGAGGTCAGGGCGTTCGCGCCGCCATGCCGCGACCAATCGGTCGACCTCGTCCTCCATGCCGATCAGTGTAAGGGGTATGTCGACGTGAAGTCTCTTGACATTAAGTCTCTCGATGAGGAGTTTCTCGTCATCAAGTCTCTTGACATCAAGATATATTCGGCGTGACCATGGGGAAGGGAGCGGCCGGAACCCAGATGCTTCCACCCGCACCATCCGCAGGGAGGCTCGAACATGCATTCCGACACCGCGGCCAAGGGCGCCGCACCCGCCCCGACGTGGGATCCGCAGCAGTACCTGCGCCACGCGGACCACCGCGCCCGCCCCTTCCTGGACCTGCTCGGCCGCATCCAGGCGCTCCCCACCGCACCCGCCCGCATCGCCGACCTCGGCTGCGGCCCCGGCAACGTCACCGCCCTGCTCGCCGATCGCTGGCCCGACGCCGCGATCACCGGCTTCGACCTCTCCCCGGAGATGCTCCGGCGCGCCACCGAGGAGTACGCGGGCCCCACCCCCGGCGGCGGCTCCCTCGACTTCGCCCCCGCCGACCTGACGGACTGGCTCCCCGAACAGGCGTACGACCTAATCGTCTCCAACGCCGCCCTGCAATGGGTGCCCGGCCACCCCGGCTCGCTCGCCGCCTGGATCAACGGACTGCGCCCCGGCGGCACCTTCGCCTTCCAGGTCCCCGGCAACTTCACCGCGCCCAGCCACGCCCTGCTGCACGCCCTGTGCGACACCCCGCGCTGGCGCTCCCGGCTCTCCGGGCTCGGCGCCGGCCACAGCCACGTCCTCGAACCCGCCGAGTACCTGGAGCGCTTCACCGGGCTCGGCTGCGCCGTCGACGTCTGGGAGACCACGTACTACCAGCTCCTCACCGGCCCCGACCCGGTCCTCGACTGGGTCAAGGGGACCGCGCTGCGGCCCGTCCTGACCGCGCTGGGCGACGACCGGGTGGCCGTGGAGGAGTTCCTCGCCGCCTACCGCGACCTGCTGCGCGCGGCCTACCCGGCCGGTCCGCGCGGCACCGTCTTCCCGTTCCGCCGCATCTTCGCCATCGCCCGCAAGGAGAACTGACCCCGTGCTCAGCGCCGTCGACCACGTCCAGCTCGCCGCACCGCCCGGCTCCGAGGACGCGCTGCGCGCGTACTACGGGCACGTGCTCGGCATGACCGAGATCCCCAAGCCGCCCGTCCTCGCGGCGCGCGGCGGCTGCTGGTTCGCAGCCGGCCCCGTCCAGCTCCACCTGGGCGTCGAGGAGGACTTCCGCCCGGCCCGCAAGGCCCATCCGGGACTGCGCGTCACCGGCATAGCGGCCTACGCGCAGCAGCTCGCCGACCGCGGCGCCACCGTCGTCTGGGACGACGACCTGCCCGGGCACCGGCGCTTCTACTCCGAGGACCCCGTCGGCAACCGGCTGGAGTTCCTGGAGCCCGACCCGGCGCACTGACCGCCCCGGGCCCGCGCGGACGCCCGTAAGGCCCCCACGACACGCAGCGGCGCCCCGCCACCGGTGATCCCGGTGGCGGGGCGCCGCCTCGCGTGCGTCGCGGGTCGTCAGCTCTTGCGGTGGCCCACCAGGCGCGGCTTCGACTCCAGCCGGTCCAGGCCGTGCCAGGCCAGGTTCACCAGGTGCGCCGCGACCTCCGCCTTCTTCGGCTTGCGGACGTCCAGCCACCACTGCCCGGTCAGCGCGACCATCCCGACCAGCGCCTGCGCGTACAGCGGCGCCAGCTTGGGATCGAAGCCGCGCGCCTTGAACTCCAGGCCCAGGATGTCCTCGACCTGCGTCGCGATGTCGCTGATCAGCGAGGCGAAGGTGCCCGTCGACTGGGCCACCGGCGAATCGCGGACCAGGATCCGGAAGCCGTCCGTGTACGACTCGATGTAGTCCAGCAGCGCGAAGGCGGCCTGCTCCAGCAGCTCCCGCGGGTGCCCGGCCGTCAGCGCGCCCGTCACCCCGTCCAGCAGCTGGCGCATCTCGCGGTCCACGACGACCGCGTACAGGCCCTCCTTGCCGCCGAAGTGCTCGTAGACCACCGGCTTGGACACCCCGGCCTTGGCCGCGATCTCCTCCACCGACGTGCCTTCGAAGCCCTTCTCCGCGAACAGCGTGCGACCGATTTCCAGCAGTTGCTGACGCCGCTCGGCGCCCGTCATCCGGACCCGACGGCTCCGCCGGGGTTTGTCGCTGCTGGGGGTACCGCCGTCGATCGCCACGTCACCCATCATGCCGCGCTCGACGCCTTTTCCTTGCGCCGACCATCGATGCGGGACGCCGACGGCCAGCGGACGTCACTCGCCCAGCCGGCCAGCTCGAACCAACGGATCAGCCGGGCGCTGGAGTCGACCTGCCCGCGCAGCACGCCGTGCCGCGCCGACGTCGGGTCGGCGTGGTGCAGGTTGTGCCAGGACTCGCCGCAGGACAGGACGGCCAGCCACCAGACGTTGCCCGAACGGTCGCGGGACTTGAAGGGGCGCTTGCCCACCGCGTGGCAGATCGAGTTGATGGACCACGTCACGTGGTGCAGCAGCGCCACCCGGACCAGCGAGCCCCAGAAGAACGCGGTGAAGGCGCCCCACCAGGACATCGTGACCAGGCCGCCCACCAGCGGCGGGATCGCCAGCGAGAACATCGTCCAGTAGATGAAGTCGCGCGAGATCCGCCGGATCGCCGGGTCCTTGATCAGGTCCGGTGCGTACTTCTCCTGGTTGGTCTGCTCCTCGTCGAAGAGCCAGCCGATGTGGGCCCACCACAGGCCCTTCATCAGGGCCGGGAGCGTCTCGCCGAAGCGCCACGGCGAGTGCGGGTCGCCCTCGTGGTCGGAGTACTTGTGGTGCTTGCGGTGGTCGGCCACCCAGCGCACCAGCGGCCCCTCCACCGCCATCGAGCCCATGACGGCCAGCGCGATCCGCAGCGGTCGCTTCGCCTTGAAGGAACCGTGCGTGAAGTAGCGGTGGAAACCGATGGTGATCCCGTGGCAGGCCAGGAAGTACATGAACACCATCAGGCCCAGGTCCAACCAGCTCACCCCGCCCCAGGCGAAGGCCAGCGGGATCGCCGCCAGCACCGCCACGAAGGGCACGGCGATGAAGAGCAGCAGCGCGATCTGTTCGACGGACCTCTTGCTCTCGCCGCCGAGCGTGGCGGAAGGACGGGGTGATCCGGAGTCCGCCGAGGCGTCCTCGATCAGATCGGGGCTTACGGTCATGGGGTCCCCTGGGGGGTGAAGGAGTCGGCAGGAGCCCGGCTACGGACCCGTAACCTACGGCAACGTAAGTATGGCAAAGCTCCGCCCCGCGGCAAGAGCGGCGCCCCAGCGGCCCCCCGCGACGGGACCGGATCGCGAGACGGAGTCGAGCGGCGCGCCGGACACCTGGCCCGGACACCTATCCTGGTGTCGTCGGACAGCGCGGTCCGCACGGGCAGCCGAGCTGCGCGACAGGCAGGGGTACCCCCGGACTGCCGTCCGGGCACGCGCCGCCGTGCGCACTCCGGCGGCCCCCGCCCCAGTAGCGCTCGAAACACTGCAAGGAGCCGCACCTGTGAGCAGTGCTGACCAGGCCCCCGTCACCCCGGCCACGGTTACAACAGCAGACATGGCCAACGCGGAGCTGCGCGCGGACATCCGCCGCCTCGGCGACCTCCTCGGCGAAACCCTCGTACGCCAGGAGGGTCAGGACCTCCTCGACCTGGTCGAACGCGTCCGTGCCCTCACCCGCACGGACGGCGAAGCCGCCGCCTCCCTCCTCGGCGACATCGACCTGGAGACCGCCGCCAAGCTGGTGCGCGCCTTCTCCACCTACTTCCACCTCGCCAACGTCACCGAGCAGGTGCACCGCGGCAAGGAACTGCGCGCCCACCGCGCCGCCGAGGGCAGCCTCCTGGCCCGTACCGCGGACATGCTCAAGGACGCCGACCCCGAGCACCTGCGCGAGACGGTCAAGAACCTCAACGTGCGCCCCGTCTTCACCGCGCACCCCACCGAAGCCGCGCGCCGCAGCGTCCTCAACAAGCTGCGCCGCATCGCCGCCCTGCTGGAGGAGCCCGTCACCGGCGCCGGTGACCGGCGCCGCCACGACCTGCGCCTCGCCGAGAACATCGACCTCGTCTGGCAGACCGACGAGCTGCGCGTGGTGCGCCCCGAGCCCGCCGACGAGGCCCGCAACGCGATCTACTACCTCGACGAACTCCACGCCGGAGCCGTCGGTGACGTCCTGGAGGACCTCGCCGCCGAACTCGACCGCGTCGGCGTCGAGCTCCCCCCGGGCACCCGGCCGCTCACCTTCGGCACCTGGATCGGCGGTGACCGCGACGGCAACCCCAACGTCACCCCCGAGGTCACCCGCGACGTGCTGATCCTCCAGCACGAGCACGGCATCACCGACGCCCTCGAACTGGTCGACTTCCTGCGCGGTCTCCTCTCCAACTCCATCCGCTACACCGGAGCCACCGAGGAACTGCTGACCTCGCTCCAGGCCGACCTCGAACGCCTGCCGGAGATCAGCCCCCGCTACAAGCGCCTCAACGCCGAGGAGCCCTACCGGCTCAAGGCCACCTGCATCCGGCAGAAGCTGGTCAACACCCGCGAGCGCCTCGCCAAGGGCACCGCGCACGAGGACGGCCGCGACTACCTCGGCACCGCCGAGCTGCTCACCGACCTCACGCTGATCCAGACCTCGCTGCGCCAGCACCGCGGGGCGCTCTTCGCCGACGGCCGCATGGACCGCACGATCCGCACGCTGGCCGCCTTCGGGCTCCAGCTGGCCACCATGGACGTGCGCGAGCACGCCGACGCCCACCACCACGCCCTCGGTCAGCTCTTCGACCGCCTCGGCGAGGAGTCGTGGCGCTACGCGGACATGCCCCGCGACTACCGGCAGAAGCTCCTCGCCAAGGAGCTCCGCTCGCGGCGCCCGCTGGCGCCCACCCCGGCGCCCCTGGACGCCGCCGGGCACAAGACCCTCGGGGTCTTCGGCGCGATCAAGGACGCCTTCGAGAAGTTCGGCCCCGAGGTCATCGAGTCCTACATCATCTCGATGTGCCAGGGCGCCGACGACGTCTTCGCCGCGGCCGTCCTGGCCCGCGAAGCCGGCCTCATCGACCTGCACGCGGGCTGGGCCAAGATCGGCATCGTCCCGCTGCTGGAGACCACCGACGAGCTGCGCGCCGCCGACGTCATCCTCGACGAGATGCTCGCCGACCCCTCCTACCGGCGGCTCGTCTCGCTGCGCGGCGAGGTCCAGGAGGTCATGCTCGGCTACTCCGACTCCTCCAAGTTCGGCGGCATCACCACCAGCCAGTGGGAGATCCACCGCGCCCAGCGCCGGCTGCGCGACGTCGCCCACCGCTACGGCGTCCGGCTGCGCCTCTTCCACGGCCGCGGCGGCACCGTCGGCCGTGGCGGCGGCCCCTCGCACGACGCGATCCTGGCCCAGCCCTGGGGCACGCTGGAGGGCGAGATCAAGGTGACCGAGCAGGGCGAGGTCATCTCCGACAAGTACCTCGTCCCCTCGCTGGCCCGCGAGAACCTCGAACTGACCGTCGCCGCGACCCTGCAGGCCTCCGCCCTGCACACCGCGCCGCGCCAGTCCGACGAGGCCCTCGCCCGCTGGGACGCGGCCATGGACACGGTCTCCGACGCCGCCCACGGCGCCTACCGCGCCCTGGTCGAGGACCCCGACCTGCCGTCGTACTTCTTCGCGGCCACCCCCGTCGACCAGCTCGCCGACCTCCACCTCGGCTCCCGGCCCTCGCGCCGCCCCGACTCCGGAGCGGGCCTGGACGGGCTGCGCGCCATCCCGTGGGTCTTCGGCTGGACCCAGTCCCGCCAGATCGTCCCCGGTTGGTACGGCGTCGGCTCCGGCCTCAAGGCGCTGCGCGAGGCCGGCCAGGACGACGTGCTCGCGGAGATGGGCCAGAAGTGGCACTTCTTCCGCAACTTCCTCTCCAACGTCGAGATGACGCTGGCCAAGACGGACCTGCGGATCGCCCGCCACTACGTCGACACGCTCGTCCCCGAGCACCTCAAGCACGTCTTCGCCCGCATCGAGGCCGAGCACGAGCTGACCGTCCGCGAGGTCCTGCGGGTCACCGGCGGCGACACGCTGCTCGCCTCCCAGCCGGTGCTCCAGCAGACCTTCGAGGTCCGCGACGCCTACCTGGACCCGATCTCCTACCTCCAGGTCTCGCTGCTGGCCCGCCAGCGCGCGGCGGCCGAGCGCGGCGAGGAAGCCGACCCGCTGCTCGCCCGGGCCCTGCTGCTCACGGTCAACGGCGTCGCCGCCGGCCTGCGCAACACCGGCTGAGCACGCCCGTACGCACGACAGAGCCCCCCGCCGGACCCGGTCCGGCGGGGGGCTCTGCCCGTACGCGTCCTGGCGTCAGGAGTTGTACGTCGACTGCGCGCGCTCCAGGCCCTCCTGGAGCAGGCACTCCACCGCGTCCGCCGACCGGTCCACGAACCAGTCCAGCTCCTTGCGCTCGGTGGAGGAGAAGTCCTTCAGCACGAAGTCGGCCACCTGCATCCGGCCCGGCGGACGACCGATGCCGCAGCGCACCCGGTGGTAGTCCGGGCCCATCGACTTCGTCATCGACTTCAGGCCGTTGTGCCCGTTGTCCCCGCCGCCCAGCTTGAGCCGCAGCGTCGGGTAGTCGATGTCCAGCTCGTCGTGGACCGCCACGATCCGGTCCAGCGGCACCTTGTAGAAGTCGCGCAGCGCCGTCACCGGCCCGCCCGACAGGTTCATGAAGGACATCGGCTTCGCCAGCACCACGCGCCGGTTCAGCGGCCCCGGCGGGCCGATCCGGCCCTCCACGACCTGCGCCCGCGCCTTGTGCGCCTTGAACTTGCCGCGCATCCGCTCCGCGAGCAGGTCGACCACCATGAACCCGATGTTGTGCCGGTTGCCCGCGTACTCGGCGCCCGGGTTGCCCAGACCCACGATCAGCCAGGGCGCCGTGTCGTCCGACATCAAAAGCTCCTTCGAGGTCCTACAGGGTCCTACAGGGGGTTACAGGGGTCCCGCAACGAAACGACCGCCGTCCCGCTCCAGTGGAGCCGGACGGCGGTCGGTCAGCAACTGATGTGCGGTGAGGCTCAGGCCTCGGCGCCGGCGGCCGGCTCCTCGGCCTGCGGGGCGACGACCTGCAGGACGGCGATGTCACCGTCGACGGCCAGCGTGGTGCCGGCCGGCAGGACGAGGTCCTTGGCGTGGATGGTGGCGCCGGCCTCGAGGCCCGCGATGGAGACGGTGACCTCGGTCGGGATGTGGGTGGCCTCGGCCTCGACCGAGATGGTGTTCTGGAGGGTCTCCAGCATGTTGCCACCGGCGGCCAGGTCGCCCTCGGTCACGATCGCGACGTCGACGGTGACCTTCTCGCCCTTCTTGACGATCAGGTAGTCGACGTGGGAGATCGAGCGCTTCAGCGGGTGCTTCTGCACGGCCTTCGGGATGACCAGCTCGGAGCCGCCGCCCGCGATGTCCAGGGAGAGCAGGACGTTCGCGGTGCGCAGCGCCAGCTGCAGGCTGTGCGCCTCGACGTCGACGTGCTTCGGCTCGGTGCCGTGGCCGTAGATGACGCCGGGGACGAAGCCGTCGCGACGGGCCTGGCGGGAAGCACCCTTGCCGAAGTCGGTACGGGTCTTGGCGGCAAGCTTGATCTCAGCCATGTTCACTCCTCGTGGGATGACGGAATTGGACTCGAACGTCACCCGGCCGAAACACGGCCTGCTACGAAGAGCGCGTCGATAACGGAGCACCGGAACCCGTTCGGAAACAGGTACGGCCTCCCTCGCCGAGCAACTCGGAGAGTGTACCCGGCGGGGAGGCCGTGACCCAAAAGGATCAGCTGCGGCGACTGTTGCCGCCTACCGCTGCTCCGTACCGCTGCTGCTTACTGCTGCTCTTCGAACAGGCTGGTGACCGAGCCGTCCTCGAAGACCTCGCGCACGGCGCGGGCGATCATCGGGGCGATGGACAGCACCGTGATCTTGTCCAGCTCCAGGTCCGAGGGGTCCGGCAGCGTGTTCGTGAACACGAACTCGCTGACCTTCGAGTTCTTCAGACGGTCCGCGGCCGGGCCCGACAGGATGCCGTGCGTGGCCGTCACGATGACGTCCTCCGCGCCGTGCGCGAAGAGCGCGTCGGCGGCGGCGCAGATGGTGCCACCGGTGTCGATCATGTCGTCGACCAGGACGCAGACGCGGCCCTTGACCTCACCGACGACCTCGTGGACGGTCACCTGGTTGGCGACGTCCTTGTCGCGGCGCTTGTGCACGATCGCCAGCGGCGCGTCGAGGCGGTCGCACCAGCGGTCGGCGACGCGCACGCGGCCGGCGTCCGGCGAGACGATCGTCAGCTTGGAACGGTCCACCTTGGCGCCGACGTAGTCCGCGAGGACCGACAGGGCGGAGAGATGGTCGACCGGGCCGTCGAAGAAGCCCTGGATCTGGTCGGTGTGCAGGTCGACCGTGAGGATCCGGTCGGCGCCCGCGGTCTTCAGCAGGTCCGCGACCAGGCGGGCCGAGATCGGCTCGCGGCCCTTGTGCTTCTTGTCCTGACGGGCGTAGCCGTAGGACGGCACGATCACGGTGATCGAGCGGGCCGACGCGCGCTTCAGCGCGTCGATCATGATCAGCTGCTCCATGATCCACTTGTTGATCGGAGCCGTGTGGCTCTGGATCAGGAAGCAGTCCGCGCCACGAGCCGACTCCTGGAAGCGGACGTAGATCTCGCCGTTCGCGAAGTCGAAAGCCTTGGTCGGCACGAGACCGACACCGAGCTGGTGCGCGACCTCCTCGGCCAGCTCGGGGTGGGCGCGGCCGGAGAAGAGCATCAGCTTCTTCTCGCCGGTCGTCTTGATCCCGGTCACAGCACAGTCTCCTCAGACGTGTTGAAAGCTGCTCGCCCCCATGTGCGTCCGTCCCGCACACGGTGAGCCAGCCGAATTGCGTGCACCTATCACGGTACGCCGTCACGGGCGCACCTGTTTCCGGTCAGTTCACCCTCAGGCCTTGTCGGAGCCCTCCTGGGCCCCCGACGTTGCCGCCTGAGCCGCGGCGCTTCCCGGACGCTTGCGGGCCACCCAGCCCTCGATATTCCGCTGCTGGCCACGGGCCACGGCCAGTGCGCCGGGCGGAACGTCCTTCGTGATCACCGATCCGGCCGCCGTGTAGGCGCCGTCCCCGATGGTGACGGGAGCCACAAACATGTTGTCGGAGCCCGTCTTGCAGTGTGAGCCGACGACCGTGTGGTGCTTGTGTTCGCCGTCGTAGTTCACGAAGACGCTCGCGGCGCCGATGTTCGTGTACTCGCCGATGGTCGCGTCGCCGACGTAGGAGAGGTGCGGCACCTTGGTGCCCTCGCCGATCGTGGCGTTCTTCATCTCGACGTACGTGCCGGCCTTGGACTTGAACCCGAGGTTCGTGCCCGGACGCAGGTACGCGAACGGCCCCACCGAGGCGGCGGCCCCGATCACGGCCGTGTCCGCCACCGTGTTGTCCACGCGGGCGCCCGCGCCCACCGTGGTGTCCTTCAGGCGGGTGTTCGGGCCGACCTCGGCGCCCTCCGCGAGGTGCGTGGCACCGAGGAGCTGGGTTCCCGGGTGCACGATCGCGTCCTGGCCGAAGCTCACGGTCACGTCGACGAAGGTGGAGGTCGGGTCGATCACCGTCACGCCCGCGAGCATGGCCCGCTCCAGCAGGCGTGCGTTGAGCAGGGCGCGGGCCTCGGCCAGCTGGACCCGGTTGTTGATCCCGAGGATCTCGCGGTGGTCCGGGCCGATGGCCGCGCCGACGCGGTGCCCGCCCGTGCGCAGGATCTCCAGGACGTCGGTGAGGTACTCCTCGCCCTGGCTGTTGTCCGTGCGGACCTTGCCGAGCGCGTCGCTGAGCAGCGCCCCGTCGAAGGCGAAGACCCCGGAGTTGATCTCCAGGATCGCGCGCTGGGCGTCGGTGGCGTCCTTGTGCTCGACGATGGCGGTGACGGCGCCGGTGGCCGCGTCGCGGATGATCCGCCCGTAGCCGGTGGAGTCGGGGACCTCGGCCGTCAGCACGGTGACGGCGTTGCCGTCGGCCTCGTGCGTGGCGGTCAGCCGGGCCAGGGTCTCGCCGGTCAGCAGCGGGGTGTCGCCGCAGACGACGACGACCGTGCCGGTGATCTCGCCGCCGAGCTCTTCGAGGCCCATGCGGACGGCGTGCCCGGTGCCGTTCTGCTCGTGCTGGACGGCGGTGCGGACGGCGGCGTCGACGGTGGCGAGGTGGGCGGTGACCTGCTCGCGGGCGTGGCCGACGACCACGACCAGGTGCGCGGGGTCCAGCTCGCGCGAGGCGGCGACGACGTGACCGACGAGGGTCCGCCCGCAGATCTCGTGCAGAACCTTGGGGGTCGCGGACTTCATGCGGGTGCCTTCCCCCGCTGCGAGTACGACGACGGCTGCCGGGCGATTGGCGCTCACGGATGGGCCCTTCGGCTTCGGGTGCTGGACCCGACGAAGGATAGCGGGGGGTGGGAGGCCCCAAACGAACGCGGGTCCCGACCGAGGAGGTCAGGACCCGTACGTGTGCGGCTCCCCCGCCAGGACTCGAACCCGGACATAAGGCACCAAAAGCCTCAGTGCTGCCAATTACACCACAGGGGATGGTTAATCAACCCAAACCTGGACATTCCTGCTTTGGCCCCGATCTGCGCCGCCCCCACTATGCCGCACCGGACGCCCTGCGTGCGACGGTAAATGGCAGCACTTCGAGCCCGGTTCGCACCGGGGCCCGAGCCCCTGACCCGGCGGGGAGGGCCCGAAGGGATTTGCGCGGGTGCGCGCGGGGGCCCGTGCGTAGGCTGGCCGCATGACCTTGACGGGGGAAGAGCGGGGCGGCGCCGGGCGGGACGGGCCGTTGTGGTGGTGGGAGCGGCCACGGGAGGCCGCGCTGGACGTGGGGCTCGGCGTGCTGTCCGCCGCCGAGTGCGGGTTCGAGGGGATCGCCTTCGCGCGCGAGACCGGGACGCCCCCGGTGCTCGGGGTGCTGCTGGGGGTCCTGGTCGGTGGCGCGCTGGTGGCGCGCCGGCGCTGGCCCGTGGCCGTGGTGGTGCTCGCGATCGCGATCACACCGGCGGCGATGGGGTTCCTGTTGGGCGTGGTGGGCCTGTACACGCTGGCGGCCTCCGAGGCGCCGCGCCGGGTGACCGTCGTACTGGGGTCGATGTCGCTGGCGGGGACCTTCGTCGTCACCTATGTGCGCACGCGCGGGGACGTCGAGGGCGAGGGGTTCCTCGTCGTCGTGCTGTCGGTGTTCATGGCGGTGGCCCTGACCGTGCCGCCGGTGCTGTTCGGCCTGTACCTGGGGGCCCGGCGGCGGCTGATGGAGAGCCTCCAGGAGCGGGCGGACTCGCTGGAGCGGGAGCTGTCGCTGCTGGCGGACCGGGCGGAGGAGCGGGCCGAGTGGGCGCGTACGGAGGAGCGCACCCGGATCGCGCGCGAGATGCACGACGTGGTGGCCCACCGGGTGTCGCTGATGGTGGTGCACGCGGCGGCGCTGGAGGCGGTGGCGGTGAAGGACCCGGCGAAGGCGGTGCGCAACGCCGCGCTGGTGGGTGACATGGGGCGCCAGGCGTTGACGGAGCTGCGGGAGATGCTCGGGGTGCTCCGGGCCTCCTCGACCGCGCCGGCGCCGGCCCGGACCGTCCTGGCCACGGCCGGGACGGCGGAGGACGGGCCCTCGCTCGGCGAGCTGGAGGCGCTGGTCGGGCAGTCCCGGGCGGCCGGGATGGTGGTGGCCTTCGAGGTGCACGGGGAGCCGGCGGGGGCGGCCGCGGGGTACGCGGCCGAGGTGGAGCAGACGGCGTACCGGGTGGTGCAGGAGGCGCTGACCAACTGCCACAAGCACGCGCCGGGCGCGCGGGTCGTCGTACGCCTCGCGCACCGGGCGGGCGAGGTGGCCATGCAGGTGGAGAACGGCCCGTGCGACGGCGAGGCCGCCGAGCCGGGGCTGCCCAGCGGCGGGAACGGGCTGGTGGGGATGCGGGAGCGGGTGCTCGCGCTGGGCGGGGTCTTCGTCTCGGGCCCGCTGGACGGCGGCGGGTTCCGGGTGTCGGCGGTACTGCCGGGCGGGTCGGGCGGCACGGCCACGGGGGCCGGCGCGGGGACGGGGGCGGCGCGATGAGCTGGGATCCGGCGGCGGAGCTGACGGCGGACGAGCGGCGGTCCTTCGGGAGCGGGGCCGCCCACTGGGCGGAGCTGGTGCCGCTGAACGTGCCGGGGCCGTTCTACACGCGGACGAACGACAACTGCTGGACCGGGCGGATCGAGGCGCCCATGAGCGTGATGTACGGGGGCGCGTACTTCGAGGAGTACGTCTTCCGGCAGCCGCGGAACCCGCACGAGGTGCGGGACCTGGCCCGGGCCGCCGACGTCGAGGTCACCGGCGGGTACGGGTGGGACGGCGACCGGTGGTGGACGCCCGCGCTGGTGCGGGGCTGGTGGGCGGACCGGGGGCGGGTCGAGGCGGACCTCACCGCTTCGCTGGCCGCCTTCGCGCGGGCGACCGACGAGCAGAACGCCGACGCCGCCGCCGGAGTGGCCCGGGCGCGGGCGTACCTCGCCGGGGCGCTGGCCGATGACCTGCGCGCCTACCTCTTCCGGCTGGAGGAGGGGCGCTACCCCCGGGCCGGGGAGCGGCTGCCGGGGCTCACCCCCTAGGGCCGTCAGCCCGTCGTGAGGCGGGTCGGTTGGAGGCCGGTGAGGAGGGCGGTGAGGGCCTCGTCGATGGTCGCGCCGAGGTACCAGTCGCCGGTGTGGTCGACGCAGTAGACGCGGCCCTCGGAGTCGACGGCGAGGTGCGAGGCCCCGTCGGCTTCGGTGCCGAGGGGGCAGAGCCGGGTGGACAGGGCGCGGCCCAGGTCGGCGAAGGTGCGGGCGAGGTGCAGCCCGGTGAGGGGGTCGACGCGGACGGTCGTCGGGGCTATCTGCCGGCCGGGCCCGGGGGCGGTGACGGTGAGCCCGCCGAACTCGGCCCAGGCCTCGACGGCGGCGGGGAAGACCGTGTGCCGGTGGCCGGCGGGGGTGGTGTGGTCGCGCAGGGAGTCGGCCCAGTACTCGGCCTGTTTGATGTCCCAGCGGCCGGGCTGCCACCCGGCGGTGCGCAGCGCGGTGTCGACGGCCTGCGGGAAGCGGGTCGCCGAGGAGCGGTCGTAGGAGGCTGAGGTGGTCATCGGCGTGGGGTCAGGCCTTCTCGGGGGCGGGTGCGGTGAGGTCGACGGCCCGGACGCCGAAGTGGGCGAGCATCGCGTCGCAGGAGCGGCACGGGGGTGCGTAGCTGCCGTGCAGGGGGTCGCCCGCTTCGCGGATGCGGCTGGCGGTGATCCTGGCGTGCTTGAGCGAGCGGCGGGCCTCGTTCGGGGTCAGCGGCTTGCGGGAGGCGCGGCGGCTGCGACCGTCCTCGACGGCCGCGAGGTGGCGCGAGAGCAGGATCGCCTCCGGGCACCGGCCGGTGAAACGTTCGCGCTGGCCACTCGTGAGGGTGTCGAGGAAGTCCTGGACGAGGGGGTGCAGCACGGGTGGCTGGTCGCCCTTGCCCGCGGTGCCCGTCAGGGTCTCGCCGCGGACGGAGAGGGCGGCGGCGATGGTGGGGAGGATGCCGTCGCGACGGAAGCGCAGCACCGGGACGGCGGGGCCGTCGGTGCTGCTCCACCGCAGTCTGGGGTCGCCCGCGGTGCCGGTGGCGTGGGCGGTGGCGCCGTCGGGTGCGTCTCCCGCCGGGCCGTTCTGCCGGTCCGCGCGGGCCGGTGTGCTGGCAATCGTGTTCCGCATCTGGCGCTTTCCCTCCCGTGGCCGCGGCGCCGACCGCTGTCGGGCCGCTGTCGCGCACGCCCCCGTGCTGCGGGGACAGCCTGTCAAATGTCCCCTGTGGTGCGGAAGCGGGGTCGAATATTCGTATCAATTCGGATGTTCCCGGTCGGGGGCCCCGGGCGGCCCTCAGGGGCCCGGCCTGGGGAGGGTGCCGGTCTTGCCGCACCGCTTAGGCTGTGCTGAACCAGCCAGATCCAGCAGGGGGCTACCGCCATGACGACAGGTCGGCTCGGGCAGCAGGCCGCGCCACCCAACGCCGCGTACTCCGGGCAGGTCGTGCACTTCCCGGACCCGGTCCGGGCCGCGCGCCATCCCCAGGGAGTGCGGATCGGTGGGGACGGTCATCCCGACTTCGCGCGGTACGCGCGGGCGGCGGTGGAGATCGCCGAACCGCCGGAGGGCTTCGGCGTGGACGAGCTGCGGCTGACGGACTACGTGTCCGCGAACGCCGCCATGCACGCGGCGGGGCACGCGCTGTGGGACACCGTGGGACCGGTGGCGACCCCGCACGGCTGGACCTGGCACCACGTGGCCCGTTCGCGGCGCCTGGAGCTGGTCCCGGTCGAGGTGAAGGCGCTGCTGCGGCACCACGCCGGTCTGGCGACGGCGCCGGTGGACCACGACAAGCGCGGGACGCGGGCGCTCCAGGAGGTCCGCCCGGTGCACCTGGGGCTGCCGAAGTCGGTGGTGTCGGTGTCCGAGGCGCAGGTGCAGGGCGTCGAGGAGGACCTCGGCTACCGGCTGCCGGAGGCGTACCGCTCGTTCCTCAAGGCGGCGGGCGGCTGCGCGCCGGTCGGGGCCGGGCTGGACGTGGACCTGGGGCTGCTGGTGGACCAGCCGTTCTTCACGGTGCGCGAGGAGGCGGCGGTCAATGACCTGGTGTACGTCAACAAGTGTCTGCGGGACCACCTGACGAAGGACTACCTGTGCGTGGCCTTCGCACAGGGCGGTCTGATCGCGGTGAAGGTCAAGGGCGAGGCGCTCGGTTCGGTGTGGTTCTCCCCGTACGACGACGCGCGCGACCGGGACGGCTGGTCGGTCCAGGAGCGCGTGGAGCGTCTGTTGCTGCCGTGCGGTACCGATTTCGACGCCTTTCTCGAACGATTGGCGGGCAACCCGCCGGAGCTGGAGACGGTGGCCGGTCTGATGGTGGACGGCGGATTCGCGCGTTCGGTTCCGGCAACGGTGGAGGGGTGACGGCGCGGTGGTGACGTTTGCGCAGGCGCAGGAGCGCGCCGAGGAATGGATCAACGGGGACGTGCCCGGATACCAGCAGCGCGAGGTGCGGGTACGGGAGTTCGGCCTCGGCTTCGTGGTGTGGGCCGAGGACCGGGCGGGCGGCCCGGTGTCGGCCGGCGGCCGGCAGCGGCTGGTGATCGCGCGGGACAGCGGTGAGGCGACGCTGTGGCCGGGACTGCCGGTGGGCGAGGTGATCCGGCGCTACGAGGAGGAGTACGGGGTGTCGGCGGCGGCGCCGGAACCGTCGGTGCCGCCGCAGCGGATCGACGCGGAGCAGACGTCCTTCATCCTGAGCCCGCCGGAGTGGTTGCAGGAGGCGGCGGACCGGGCGGGGATCGCGCCGCGGGCCGAGGCGCCCGCCGCACCGGCTGTTCCTGTTGCTCCTGTTGTCCCCGCGG
This sequence comes from Streptomyces sp. NPDC098789, assembly GCF_044759975.1. Taxonomy (NCBI): domain Bacteria; kingdom Bacillati; phylum Actinomycetota; class Actinomycetes; order Kitasatosporales; family Streptomycetaceae; genus Streptomyces; species Streptomyces sp. NPDC098789. Next base: position 126,332 of record NZ_JBIWAJ010000024.1, on the reverse strand, counting down.
CGCCGGCCGCGCCCGCCGTGCGGCCCGTCGGGGAGACGCCGTGGGCCGGTACGGACGTGAACGCGGGGTCGGACGACGTGTCCGTGCCGCTGCCCGCGACGGTGTTCGCGCCGCCGCTGTCCGGGACGGACCTGGAGGGTGCTCCGGTGCCCGCCGTCTCGGCGGAGGCGAGGACGCAGCTCCTCTCGGGTGGCAGCCAGCTCCCGGCGACCGCGATCGCCCCGGCGCTGGGCGCGGGTCCGCGGCCGGGCTCGGGTGCGGCTCCGGCCGCGCCGCCCGCTCCCGCTCCCGTTCCCGCCGCTCCCGCTCCCGCGTCCTCCGTGCCCGGGAGCGACATCGCCGACGCGCCGACGAGCAAGGCCCGGGTGAACCGGCCCTCGCCGTCGGTGCCGCCGGGTCCGCCCGGCGTTCCGGGTGCGCCCGGCGCCGGTCAGCCGCCCGCGCCGCCTGGTCCGCCCGGTGCCCCCGGCGGGTCGGCGCAGTACGCCGCGACCATGCTGGCGGGCCCGGCCGTGAGCCAGCCGCCCGCGCCGCCCGGCCCGCCCGGTGCTCCCGGCGCTCCGGGTGGCAGTGGGGGAGGCCAGGCCCAGTACGCCGCCACGATGTTGGCCGGTCCGGCCGTGAGCCAGCCGCCGGCGCCGCCCGGCCCGCCCGGTGCTCCGGGTGCGCCCGGCGCCGGTCAGCCGCCCACGCCGCCCGGTCCGCCCGGCGCCCCGGGCGGCGGCGCGGTGCAGCACGCCGCCACGATGCTCGCCGGTCCTGCCGTGAGCCAGCCGCCCGCGCCGCCGGGTCCGCCCGGTGCGCCCGGTGGCGGCGCCGGCGCGGCCCAGCACGCCGCGACGATGCTGGCCGGTCCGGGCGCCGCGGGTCGGCCGCCGGCGCCGCCCGGGCCCGTTCCGCAGGCGCCCCAGCCGCCGCAGGCGCAGTCGCACGCGCCGCAGCAGCCCGGGGTGCCCACGGTCGGCCCCGGCTACCAGGCCGTCCTGCGCTACCGCGGCCAGGACGGCTCCGAGCAGCAGCTCATCCGCCGCTCGGCGCCCGGCACCCCGCACCCGGAGTGGCAGATCCTGCACGAGCTGCGCGCGATGGGCGTGCCCCCGCAGCAGGTCCTGGAGCTGCACACCGAGCTGGAGTCCTGTGAGCTGCCCGGCGGTTACTGCGCACGGATGATCCGCGAGACCTGGCCGCAGGTGCGGATCACGAGCGTGGCGCCGTACGGCACGGACCACGCGGGCCGTCAGCAGGGCATGCGCCACCTGCTCACCCACCAGGGCGAGCTGCACCAGGTGGCGGACGGTCCGGCGCGTCCCGCGCCGGTGCGCGCGCCGCTGCCGCAGGTGCCGTTGGAGCCCGCGATCCCGCTGGAGGCGATCGCGTCGGAGCTGACGCAGGCCTTCGGCCCGCAGGGCGTCTTCCGCTTCGAGCAGCGCGCGGTGTCCCGTCAGGGCGTGCCGGAGATCGTGGCGCAGACGCTGGTGTGGTCGGGCCTGCCGGTGGACTTCGGTCCGTTCTTCTGGGCGCAGGCGGTGCCGGGCCAGCCGGTGCCGACGCTGGCGGAGATGGCCGCGCAGCGGCAGGTGCAGCCGGCTCCGGACGCCGGTTCGTACCTGGTCGTCGGCAGCGACTTCGGCAAGGCGATCTGCGTGCAGTACGGGACGGCGCACATCGTGGCGGTTCCCGTCGAGGCGGGTCCGGGCGGTGGCACGGTGGCGCCGCAGTTCGTGAATTCGAGCCTGCCGCAGTTCGCGCGCTCGCTGGCGATGCTGGGGTACATGTGGCGGTTGCGCATGCACCTGACGCCCGACCAGGCGGGGCGCTGGACCAGCGACTTCCAGATGAAGCTGGCGGCGCTGGACAGCGCGGCGCTGGCCTCGCCGGAGAACTGGTGGTCCGTGCTGCTGGAGCAGATGTGGGACGGCTTGCTCTGACGAACGGATCCGACGACCCGCTCCGACGGCTCGATCCGACGACCCGATCGAAGGATCGACCGATCCTCGGTTGATCCGAAGATCGGGTGGGCATCTCTTGTGCGTGGCCGGGCCGGGACCCCCGAACGGGGTCCCGGCCCGGCCATTGCCGCTTCTGTACGTAAATGACGCATCCTTGACAGGAACCAACGCGCATCGGCCACAAGCCGCACGCCACGCGAGAGAGGCGCTTTCAGGATGAGTGCACCCATGTCACCGCGACCTCAGGGCTTCGCGACCGTGCGCGGCCGCGCCTATCGGACGGACGAGGTGGACCGCTACCTCGCCCGGCTCTCCGGCGGCCGTGACGAGGCGTGGGAACGGGTGGCCCGGCTGACGGTGCTCGCGCGCCAGTTGGAGGAGGAGTCGCAGCGACTGGCCGCGGCGGTGGCCTCGCTGGCGCCCCAGACGTACGACGACCTGAGCGAGCGGGCGCGGCGGATCCTGGCACTGGTGCAGGAGGAGGCCGACAGCGTACGGGCGGACGCGCGGGCGGACGTGTCGGCGATCCAGGGCGCCGCCGAGGCGCACGCGGACCGCGCGGCGGAGCTGGCCCGCCACGACGCGGACGCGGTGCGGGACCAGACGGAGGTACGGGCCACCCAGGGCCTGGCGCGCGCCCAGCGCGAGGCGGACGAGGCCCGGGCGGAGGCCCGCCAGGACGCGACGGCCCTGCGGACCCAGGCGCACGCGACCCTGACGCAGACCCGACGGCGCTGCGAGGCGCTGCTGGCGGACCAGGGGCAGGACCACGTGGAGCGCCGGGACGCCGCGGAGCGGGAGCTGGCGGCGCGGGAGGCCGAGCTGGAGGCCCGGCACGCCGAGTTGGAGCGGTACGCGCAGGCGCGGCTGGCGGACGCCCGGCGGGAGTCCGCGGAGCAGGAGGAGGCCGCCCGGCACGGGCAGGAGGACGCGGAGGCGCGGGCGGCGGAGCTGCTGAGCGGGGCGCGGGTGAAGGAGGAGCGCACGGTGCGCGAGACGGAGCGGATCCTGCGGGAGCACGAGGCGGCGCAGGAGGAGATGCGGGCCCACATGAACCACGTCCGCTCCAGCCTGGCGGCCCTGACGGGCCGGGCCCCGGCGGAGGGCTGACGCCCGCGCCGGAGGCCTCGTTCGCTGGGGTCAGCCGGCCCGCAGGGCGGTCAGGAAGCCGTCGATCAGCGGGGCGATCTCGGGCAGGTGGGTCTCCAGGGCGAAGTGCCCGGCGCCGTCGAAGACGTGGACCTCGGCGTCCGGGAGGTCGCGGGCGTACGCCTTGGCGCCCGCCGGCAGGAAGAAGGGGTCGCCGGCGCCCCACAGCACGAGGGTGGGCGGCCGGTGTGTGCGCAGCCACTCCTGCCAGGCCGGGTACAGGGTGATGTTGTCGCCGTAGTCGAAGGCGAGGTCGGCCTGGGCGTCGGCGCGGCCGGGCAGGTCCAGGAAGTGCTGGTCCAGGGTCCAGCTGTCGGGGGAGAGCAGGGCGGTGTCGGCGACGCCCGCCTCGTACTGGAAGCGGGTGCCGTCGAGCGTGAACAGCCCGCGGACCTGCTCCTCGTTGCCCGGCACTTCGCGGCGCAGCCCGGAGAACTCGCGGGCCATGTCGGAGAGCCCGTCCTCGTAGGCGTTGCCGTTCTGGACGATGAGGCCGGTGATCCGCTCGGGGGCGCGGGTGGCGAGCCGCAGGCCGACCGGGGCGCCGAAGTCGAAGACGTAGAGGGCGAAGCGGTCGAGGCCGAGGGCCACGGTGAAGCCCTCGACGATGTCGGCGAGCCGGTCGAAGGTGTAGGTGAACCCCTCGGGGGCCTCGGTGTGCCCGAAGCCGGGGTAGTCCGGGGCGATCAGGCGGTGGGAGGTGCCGAGCGCGTCCATCAGCCGGCGGAACTGGTGCGAGGCGGTCGGGAAGCCGTGCAGCAGCAGGAGGACCGGGCCGTCGGCGGGGCCGGTCTCGCGGTAGAAGACGCGGACGCCCTCGACGTCGACGTGCCCGTGGCGGACCTGCTGCACCTGCTGGGCTTGCTGGGTCTGCTGGGTCTGCTGCACCTGCGGAACCGAAACGCTGAGCGGAGTGCTCATCACATGCCTCCCCGTGGCTTGGTGGCATTAGTCTTGCCCACGAGGGTCTAATGGGTCAAGAGGCATCTCATCCATTAGCGCGGTAGGGTGGGGGCATGACCGCGACCTTCCCGCTCCTCGGCGAGCCGCTCGCCCTGGACCTCCTCAACACCAGCTCCCCGGCCATGGGCGACCTGATCGCCGACCCGGCCGCCCTCGCCGCTTGGGTGGAGGCGCAGCCGGGACGGCTGACCCCGCTCGCCCGGGTGACCGGTGCCGAGCCGAGCGCCGTCCACGCGGTCCGGGAAGCCGCGCGGGAGGCGCTGGAGGCGGTCCGCCACGACGAGCGGCCGCCGGCCGGCGCGCTGCGGGTCCTGAACGGGGCCCTGGCCGCGGCCCCGGCCCACCGCGCACTCGACTGGACGCCGGGGGAGGGGCTCACCGCGGCCGTGCACCTGCGGGCCGCCGATCCCGCGCGCCGGCTCGCCGCGGAGCTGGCCGGGGCGGTGGCGGACCTGCTGACCGACCCCCGGGTGGCGGACGTCCGCGGCTGCGAGGGCGCCGAGTGCGCGCTGCTCTTCCTCCCCGCGAACCCGCGGCGGCGCTGGTGCGTGGCCGGGATCTGCGGCAACCGGGCCCGGGTGGCCCGCTACTACGCCCGGCACGCCAAGGACGAGGCGTAGGCGCCGGACGTCCTTCGGCGGCGGTCGGGCGGCCGCTGAGCGGTCAGGCGGCGGGGACCGTCTGCGGGTAGAGCACGCTCGGGTCGACGGACAGGGCGGCCTTGAGCTGGGCGGAGTCGTCGTCGGCGAGGATCTCCATCCTCCCGGCCTCGATGCCGTCGAGGGCGGTGCGTACGACGTCGGCGGGGTCGTTCTTCTCCACGTCCCACCCGGCCATCATGTCCGTGTCGGTGCTGGCCATGTGCAGGCCCGTCACCGTGGTCCCCTGGCCCGCGAGTTCGAGGCGGATGCCGTTGGTGAGGCTCCACGCCGCCGCCTTCGACGCGCTGTAGGCGTTGGCCCCGTCGTAGGAGAGCCAGGACATCGCCGACAGGACGTTGAGAACCGCCCCGCCGCCGTTGGCGGCCAGAACGGGGGCGAACGCCCGGACCACGTTGAGGGTGCCGAAGTAGTTGGTTTCCATCTCCAGTCGGATCTTCTCGGGGTCCCCGGTGACGAGGTTCTGCCGGGTGGAGACGCCGGCATTGTTGATCAGGAGAGTGACGTCCGAGGCCGCGGCCGCCGCTTCGGCGACCGACTTCGGATCGGTGATGTCGAGCCTCAGCACCTCCAGGCCGGGGAGGTCGACGAGCTGGGGGGTGCGCGCGGTCGCGTAGACCTTGGTGGCGCCCCGCTGCAGGAGTTGTTGGGCGAAGTGCCTGCCGATGCCGCGGTTGGCGCCGGTGACGAGGGCGACGGAACCGTTGATCTTCATGGAGGTCTCCTGGCGGTGGTGGGGTGAGCCCTGTCCGGGCTGTTCACGGCCCAAGCTAAAACCTGACGTCGACGTGAGAGGCAAGGAACGTGATCCAGGTCATGGAGGAGGCGTTGAGGCGCATCGGTGAGCCGGCCGCCAGGGCGGGCGCGAGCGTGCGGGCACTGCGCTACTACGAGGAGCAGCATCTGCTGGCCTCGGTGCGCGGCCCCAGCGGCCGGCGGCAGTACCAGGACAGCGCGGTCGACCGCGTCCAACTGAATCAGCAGCTGTACGCCGCGGGGGTGCCGAACGGGGCCGCATCGACACCCAGGTCAGCACGCTGATGAAGACCCGGGACCGGCTCGACGCCATCATCACCACGGCTGCCACGGCTGCCACGGCTGCTACGGCTGCCACGGCCAGGAACGCGGGCCGGCCCTGTCCCCGTTGATTCACCTGCTCCTCGGGTTGGAGCCCGAGGATTTTGCCCCGTACCGCCGAAGACGGCACGGGCACCAGGTCCGTCTCCGGACCGTACTAAGGCCGCGGCTCCGGTCGGTCGGTCGGGGCGGGGCGCTGGGCCACGACCTGTGCCGGGGTCGCGATCTGCTCGGGCGCCGGGGCCGGGGCCGCTGCCGGGTCCGCTGCCGGGGGCGGCGGCAACGGGGTCGGGGCCGGGGGCTCGTAGGCGTAGGGGTCGCTGCGCAGGCCGCGGGCCGTCACGTAGACCGTGAAGGGGGCCTCGGGGCCGGTGGTGGGAGCCGGGCGGAGCAGGGTCAGTGAGCCGTCGGCGCCCAGGTCGGCGTCCTGCTGGGGCTCCGCGCCGATGGTGACCTTGGCCCGGCCGTGCATCGCGTCGTCGCCGAAGCCGCCGCCCTCGATGCGCAGGAGGTCGCCCGCGCGCGTGACGCGGGTGATGACCGGATTGGGGCGGGTGGCCACCTTGTTGAGCAGGTAGGCCGCGGCCGGGGCGCCGGTGAGCGCCCAGATCTCCGACGGCAGCTTCGGCAGGCCCGCGCCCACGTCGGCCACGAAGAAGGCGGCGACGTAGAGCATCGTGACGATGCTGAAGGCGACGTACTGGAGGTCCATCAGATCGGTCTGGCCGGAGTCGTTGGAGACGAGCTCGCCCATCGGCAGCGGCTGCGCGGGCGCGGCGGGTCCGGGGTCCGGGGTACCGGGGGCGGGCTGCTTCTCCGGCTTGAAGAGCCGCCCGTTCTGCACGCGCAGGCCGACCACGCCCTTGGCCCCGATGAGGGCCAGGTACGGGCCCCCGAGCAGCGGCAGGTAGACGTCGGTCAGGGGGCCGAAGGGGTTCTCGGGGCTGCGGAACCAGCCGATGCCCTGGGTGAGCCCGTAGCCGAGCAGGACGATCAGCATCCACACGAGCAGCCCGGTCCACGCGGCGGCGAGCGTCTTGGACGTGGACAGCCTGCCGTCGCGGCCGGTGACCAGGCCGGGGTGGGCGCGCAGGGCCCAGTAGGCCAGGCAGAGCGCGGCCAGGAGCGTGAGTAGAGCGGGTAGCCAGGCCATCGTCGTTTCCCCCAGTTCGGTCCCCGTCCGTGGTGTACCGCGTAGCCGGGTCCATGACAAGTGCGCCACGCCGTCGGGGCGTCGGATCGTCGGATCGTCGGTCCGTCAGCCCTGCGGGTCCGCCGGGTCCGTCCGGTCCGTCCGGTCCATCCGGTCCGCCCGGTCCGCCCGCTCCTGGGCCTCCGTCAGCACCGGGAACCGGCGCGGCGCGAGCAGGAGCAGGACCAGTACCGCGGCCACCGCGGCCGCGGTCGCCCCCAGGTAGATGTGGTCCACGGCGGTGGCCACCGCGCCCCGCAGGTAGTCGGCGGCCCCGGCGGGCAGCGCGCCCGGCTCCGCCAGGGCCTTGGACACGTCGTCCAGGTGGGCCGGCAGCCCGATCATCGGGGCGTCGGCCAGCCGGGCCGCGATGGTGGCGTTGGCGACGGCGCCCAGCAGCGCCGCGCCGATGCTCTGGCCGACCTGTCGGGAGAAGAGGACGGAGGCGGTGGTGGTGCCGCGCTCGGCCCAGCCCACCGTGGACTGCACGCCGATCATCAGCGGCAGCTGGAACAGCCCGAGCGCGCAGCCCAGCGCCAGCATCACCAGCGCGGGCTGCCAGGGCCGGGCGTGCACCGGGAGCAGGGTGAAGGAGAAGAGGACGGCGGCGGCCAGGGACATGCCGATGACGGCGCTGTCGCGGAAGCCGATGCGCCGGTAGACGTGCTGGCTGAAGGCGGCGGATATCGGCCAGCTCAGCGTCATCGCCGACATGACGAACCCGGCGCCGATGGGCCCGAGGCCGAGGACGGACTGCGCGTACGTCGGCATGAACACCATCGGGGCCACCATCAGCAGCCCCAGCGCGGCCATGGCGAGATTGACGGCGGCGATGGTGCGCCGGCGCCACACCCACCCCGGCAGTATCGGTTCCTCGGCCCTGCGCTCCACCCAGACCACCACCGCGGCCAGCGCCGCGCTCCCGGCCAGCAGGCCCAGCGAGGGCGCGGACAGCCAGGGCCAGGCGACCCCGCCCTGGACCAGTGCGAAGAGCAGCAGCCCGCCGCAGGCGAACACGGCCAGCGCGCCCGCCCAGTCGATCCGGCCCCGGGCGCCCGCGGTCCGTACCGGCTCGGCCAGGTGCCGGACGATCAGCCACAGCGCCAGCCCGCCGAGCGGCAGGTTGATCAGGAAGATCCAGCGCCAGTCCGCGTAGGCGGCGAGCAGCCCGCCGACCGCGGGGCCGGCGACGGAGGAGGTGGCCCACACGGTGGACATCCGGGACTGGATCCGCGGCCGCTCCTTGAGCGGGTACAGGTCGGCGGCCAGGGTCTGCACCGTGCCCTGGAGGGCGCCGCCGCCCAGCCCCTGGACGATGCGGAAGGCGATCAGCGCGGCCATGTTCCAGGCGGCCGCGCACAGCAGCGAGCCGATCAGGAAGAGGGCCACGCCGAAGAGCAGCACGGGCTTGCGGCCGAAGGTGTCGGACAGCTTCCCGTACACGGGCAGCGAGACGGTGACGGCGAGCAGGTAGCCGGAGAAGAGCCAGGAGAAGACGGAGAAGCCGCCGAGGTCGCCGACGATCTGCGGGACGGCGGTGGCCACGATCGTGCTGTCGAGGGCGACCAGACCCATCGTCAGCATCAGTGCGGCGACCACGGCGGTACGGGGTCGGGCGCGCGCGCCGTCCGTCCCGCCCGTGTCCGCGCTGGTGGCCGCTTCCGCCCCGGTTCCCGCTTCCCCCGTAGTCACCAAGATCCCTTCACTGTGCACGCATCGGCGGAGAACACCATCTCACCGCGGTCCTACCGGCGGTATCCCCCAGGGCCCCTCGCCCGCAGGGTGGACATCCCCTAGGGGCTGCTCCCCAGTAAGGAGCAGAGGCCTTTCGTCCCGACGGAGGAGGCCGAAAGTCCCCCCGGCTTCTTAACTGGTTCCTACGGGCCGCGGGGGGCGGCCCGCACGGGGCCGCTCCCACGGGGGTGGGGCTGGCCCCCGTAAGCATTCGGCCACTGGCACCAGGGCGCCGCCCGCCACCGCCGCACAGACTTCGACGCGGGCCGGGAACCGGTCCGGAAATCAAGGAGAACGCCGTGACAACCGCACTGACCGATACCCGGCACGGGGGAGCTGGAGGGCATGTGGCCGTCGCGGCGCGAGCTCGGCAGGTCGTCAAGGCCTACGGCACGGGCGAGACCCGGGTCGTCGCCCTCGACGGCGTCGACGTGGACATCCACCGCAGCCGCTTCACCGCCATCATGGGTCCGTCGGGCTCCGGCAAGTCGACGCTGATGCACTGCCTGGCCGGTCTCGACACCGTGAGCAGCGGGCAGATCCACCTCGCCGACACCGAGATCACCGGGCTGAAGGACAAGAAGCTCACCCAGCTGCGCCGGGACCGGATCGGCTTCATCTTCCAGGCGTTCAACCTGCTCCCGACGCTGAACGCGCTGGAGAACATCACGCTCCCGATGGACATCGCGGGCCGCAAGCCCGACGCGGAGTGGCTGAACCGGGTCGTGGAGACCGTGGGTCTGGCCGGGCGCCTCAAGCACCGCCCGACCCAGCTGTCCGGCGGCCAGCAGCAGCGCGTGGCCGTGGCGCGCGCCCTGGCCGCCCGCCCCGAGATCATCTTCGGCGACGAGCCGACCGGCAACCTGGACTCGCGGGCGGGCGCCGAGGTCCTCGGCTTCCTGCGCCGCTCGGTCGACGACCTGGGCCAGACGATCGTCATGGTCACCCACGACCCGGTCGCCGCGTCCTACGCGGACCGGGTGCTCTACCTCGCCGACGGCCGGATCGTGGACGAGATGTTCGACCCGACCGCCGAGTCGGTGCTGGACCGCATGAAGGACTTCGACGCGCGCGGGCGGACGTCATGACCGTCATGAAGACCTCGCTGCGCAACTTCGCCGCGCACAAGGGCCGGATGGCGCTCTCGGCGATAGCCGTGCTGCTCTCCGTCGCCTTCGTCTGCGGCACGCTCGTCTTCACCGACACGATGAACGCGACCTTCGACAAGCTGTTCGGGGTCACCAGCGCCGATGTCACGGTCACCCCCAAGGAGGCCGCGGACGAGGGCGAGACCCAGCAGCGCGGCCGCCCCGACGCGCTCGCCGGTTCGGTCGTCGACCAGGTCAAGAAGGTCGAGGGCGTCAAGTCCGCCGAGGGCGGCGTCATCTCGATGGCCGTGACCGTGGTCAACGCCAAGAACGAGAACATGGGCTCGACGACCGGCGCCCCGACCATCGCGGGCAGCTGGAACGACAACGAGCTCAAGTCCATGAAGATCAGCTCCGGGCACGCGCCGCGCGGGCCCACCGAGGTGATGGTCGACGCCGACACGGCGAAGAAGCACCACCTCGCGCTCGGGGACGAGCTGCGCACGATCGCCCTCACCGGTGACCTGCGCGCGAAGATCACCGGCATCGCCACCTTCACGGTGACCAACCCGGGTGCGGCCGTCGTCTACTTCGACACCCCCACCGCCCAGCAGGTCCTGCTCGGTGCCCCCGGCTCCTTCACCCACGTCAACGTCGTCGCCAAGGACGGCGTGAGCGACGACCAGCTGAAGAAGAACATCGCCGCCGCCACCGGCGCGGGCACCTACAAGCTGCAGACCGCCAAGGAGTCCGCGGACGCGGGCCGCAAGGACGTCGGTTCCTTCCTCGACGTCATGAAGTACGCGATGCTCGCCTTCGCCGGGATCGCCTTCCTCGTCGGCATCTTCCTGATCTTCAACACCTTCTCGATGCTGGTCGCCCAGCGCACCCGGGAGATCGGCCTGATGCGCGCCATCGGCGCCGACCGCGGGCAGGTCAACCGCTCCGTCCTGGTCGAGGCCCTGCTGCTCGGCGTGGTCGGCTCGGTGCTCGGCGTCGGCGCGGGCGTCGGCCTGGCCGTGGGGCTGATGAAGCTCATGGGTCAGATGGGGATGCACCTGTCCACCGACGACCTGACCGTGCTGTGGACCACCCCGGTCCTCGGCATCCTGCTCGGGGTCATCGTCACCGTCGTCTCCGCCTACCTCCCGGCCCGGCGGGCCGGCAAGGTCTCCCCGATGGCCGCCCTGCGCGACGCCGGCACCCCCGGCGACCGCAAGGCGGGCGTGGTCCGCGCGGTCATCGGCCTCGTCCTCACCGGCACCGGCGGCGCCGCCCTGTTCGCCGCCGCGGGCGCCACCAAGGCGACCACCGGATCGCTGTGGCTGGGCCTGGGCGTGGTCCTCACCCTGATCGGCTTCATCGTGATCGGCCCGCTGCTGGCCGGCGGCGTGGTCAAGGTGCTGGCCGGCGCGGTGCTGCGGCCCTTCGGTTCGGTCGGCCGGCTCGCCGAGCGCAACGCGCTGCGCAATCCGCGCCGTACGGGCGCCACCGCCGCCGCGCTGATGATCGGCCTGGCCCTGGTGGCCTGCCTGTCGGTGGTCGGCTCCTCGATGGTGGCCTCCGCCACCGACGAGCTCGACCGCTCGGTCGGGGCGGACTTCATCATCCAGTCGCAGAACGGCCAGCCGGTGCTCCCGCAGGCCGACCAGGCGCTGCGCTCCGTCCCCGACATCGACCACGTCACCGCGTACAAGGTCCTCGACGCGAAGATCACCACGCCGGACGGCAAGGCCGAGGACAAGACGCTGTCCGCCGCCGACCCGACCTACGCCCAGGACGTGCGCAAGAAGACCGTCTCCGGCGAGCTGGCGGGCGCGTACGCCAAGAACGCCCTGTCGGTCGGCGAGGGCTACGCGAAGGAACACGGTCTGAAGCTCGGTGACGAGCTGACGGTCGCCTTCAAGGCCGGATCGAGCGCCAAGCTCAAGGTCGGGGCCATCACCTCGGACGAGGGCAGCATCGACCGGGGCGCGATGTACACCAGCATCACGACGGCCGCCCAGTACGTGCCGGCCGACAAGATGCCGCAGAACCTGATCATGTTCGCCAAGGCCGAGGACGGCAAGCAGGACGCCGCCTACAGCGCCATGAAGGACGCGATGGCCGCGTACCCGCAGTACGACGTGCGCAACCAGGCCGACTACAAGAAGAGCCTCAAGGACCAGGTCGGCCAGCTGCTCAACATCGTCTACGGCCTGCTCGCCCTCGCGATCATCGTGGCGGTGCTGGGCGTGGTGAACACCCTGGCCCTCTCGGTGGTCGAGCGGACCCGCGAGATCGGCCTGATGCGCGCCATCGGCCTCTCCCGCCGCCAGTTGCGCCGCATGATCCGGCTGGAGTCGGTGGTCATCGCCCTCTTCGGCGCCCTGCTCGGCCTCGGCCTGGGCATGGGTTGGGGCATCGCCGGTCAGCAACTGCTGGCGCTCCAGGGCCTGAAGGTCCTGGAGATCCCGTGGCCGACGATCCTGGGCGTCTTCGCCGGATCGGCCTTCGTGGGCCTGTTCGCCGCGCTGGTCCCGGCCTTCCGGGCGGGCCGGATGAACGTCCTGAACGCGATCGGCAGCGAGTGACCGCGTAGCGGCCGGTTCGGGGTCCGGCCCCTGGGGCTCCGCCCCAGACCCCGCGCCTCAAACTCCCCCAGCTACCGCTGGGAGGGGCCCCCGGGCGAGGCTGGAAAATCCAGCCCCGCCGGCGTTTGAGGCGCCCCCGGAGGGCTACCGGACCCGCCGCAGCAGGACGAAGCCGCCCGCCTCGTCCGTGCGGACGAACTCCGCGCCCGGGTGCAGGCGGTGGGCCTCGGCGCGGGGGTCGCCGGTGTTACCGGGCGCGTCCGCGAAGACGATCCAGTCGGGCACGAGCCCACGGGTGCCGCCGATCCAGAAGACCCGGCAGCGCGAGGTCAGTCGGGCGATCGGCGCGACGTCCGCCTCCACGCTCGCCCCGTCCGGGATCCCCGCGAACAGCCGCTCGGCCGCCGCGACCCGGTCCGGGATCCGGTACGTCCCCGGCTCGGCGAGCCGGGCCAGCGGCAGCGTGGTCACGCTGAGCGCGAGGGCGGTGGCCAGCACGGCGGAGGGCAGTTGCAGGGCGTACGCCCGCAGCCACGGCCGCGGCGAGCGCCGGGCGCGGTCCACCGCGTCGGCGAGGGCCAGCGCGAGGACCGGCATCAGGACGGCGCTGTAGTGCCAGTCGGTGGACCAGTAGTGCGGCTCACCGGAGAGGAACCGCCAGCCGAGGGTGGGCACGGCCACCAGCAGCAACGGTGAGCGCGGCGCGAGCAGCCCGGTGGTGGGGACCAGCAGCCAGGCCAGGGTGGCGAGTTTGACGCCGAGGCCGTCCGTCAGGGCCGCCTCGGGGGTCCCGGCGGTCATCTTGGCCCAGTAGTCGTAGCCGCCGGCCGTGTTGAAGGCGGGGATGACCACGGTGAAGACCAGGACGCTCGCGGCGGTCCCGAAGGCGGCGGTGAGGGCGGCGAGCCGGACCGCGCGCGCATCGCCCGCCGCCCGGGCCCGCCAACCCACCACGCAGGCCAGCGCGGCGAGGGTGAACCCGAGGTCCTCCTTGACCAGCACCAGAGGCAGCCCCCACAGCAGGGCCGCCCGCCAGCGCCGCCGCAGCAGCGCCTCCAGGGCGAAGGCGATCAGCGGGACCGCGAAGCAGATCTCGTGGAAGTCGAATTCGACGGCCCGCTGCATCCCCCAGGACAGGCCGTACGCCGCCCCGACGGCGAGCCCGCGCGCCCGCCCCAGCAGCCGGACCCCGGCCCGGGCGACGGGCACGGCCGAGAGGGCGAAGAGCGCGGCCTGCGCGACGAGCAGGGTGACCGGGGTCGGGAAGAGCCGGTAGAAGGGCGCCAGCAGCGCGGTGACCGGGCTGAAGTGGTCGCCCAGGACGTTGGTGCCCGGCCCCTTGAGGTCGACGACGGGCGCGCGCAGGTGCGCGTAGGAGCGGACCGCCTGCTCGAATATCCCGAGGTCCCAGGACATGGTCTCCAGGCGCTCGAAGCGCAGCACCGAGAGCAGCGCGTAGAGGGCGAAGAGGACCGCGGCCAGGAGGTACGGGGCCCAGTGCCCCGGCGGCCGGTGCGCCGACCCGGGACCCGCTCCCGCAGCGCCGCCGGGCGCGGGCGCGGGAGCGGGAGCGGGCGGCGCGGGGGGCGTCAGTACGGCGTCGCCCCGGGCCCGGCCCGGGGCGTACAGCGCGGTCACCGGCGCGGGCTTTCGCTGACCGGGCCGCCGGAGCCACCCGGTGACCTGGAGGGCCCGGGGGAGCCCGAGCGCCCGGGTCCGGGGCTCGGGGTGATCCCCTGGTCCCCGGAGGCGCTGGTTCCCGGGTCCGGGGCCGAGGGGGTCACGGTGATCCCCGCCCCGTCGCCGGTGCCGGGAGCGGTGCCGGGGAGGGCGGACCCGGATCCCGGGCCGCCGCTCCAGGGCGGGCCCGAGGGGAACACCGACCCGACCGCGGTCGACGGGGTCAGGCCCTGCGGCCCGGACCGGTCGGCGTGCGGCCCGCTGATCCGGGGCGCGGAGGGCGCGGCCGGCGGCACCTCCCGCTGCCCGGGGCCCGTACCGAGGCCGACGGCGGCGAAGGCGCCGCCCGCGCCCAGCAGGCACACCGCGCAGGCGGACACGGCCGCCAGCCGGCGCCGTCTGCGCCGGGTCCCGCGCTCCTCGACCAGTGCGACCGGGGCGGGCAGCACCCGGCCACCGCCCTCCCCGGCGGCCCGCTTGAACGCGTCGCCGAGCAGGTCGTCGTAGCCGAGCGGGTCCTCGTAGCCGGGCGGGCCCTCGTAGCCGAGCGGTTCCTGGGGCTCCGGGGAATCACTCACCGCGCGCCTCCTCGAAGTGCGGCCGGAGCGCGGCGCGCGCCCGGGACAGGTGGGTCTTGACGGTGCCCTCCGCGATGCCGGTCTCGGCGGCCACCTGCTGCACGGACAGGTCGCAGACGTAGAAGAGGACGGCCACCCGCCGCTGCCGCTCGGGCAGCGTGCGCAGGGCGCCGACGAGCGCCACCGTCGCGGGATCGGGTGAATCGGAGGCGGCCGGTGCCGGGGCGCCGTGGCGCCGCCAGGCCTCGGCGGCCCGCCCGCGCCGGCGCCAGCGGCTCACGGCGAGCCGCCAGGCCACCGTGCGGATCCAGGCCTCGGGCCCGGCGTCCCGGGAGAGCCGGGACCTCCTGGCCCAGGCCCGTACGAAGGCCTCCTGCACCACGTCCTGCGCCTCGTGCAGGTCGCCGATCATCAGATAGACCTGTCCCACCAGGTGTTTCACGGAGTGCGCGTAGAACTCCTCGAACTCCTCGACGGTCATGCGGCTCCCGGTGCTGGACAGATTTCGATGGGTATACGCCCCGGCCCCCCGTCCAGGTTGACGTCGCGCACCAAGATCTTCGGCGCAGGCCGGGCCGGTCCCCGGGCGGCAATCCCCCGCGCGCGGTGTCGGGGTGCGCCGTAAGGTGGGGAACCCCGGCCCGTCTGACGTGTCGGGCCCTTCGCGTTGCCCCCTCACCGGACGGAAAGCCGCCTTCATGAGCCTGTACGGACTGCTCGACGCCGTCACCCGGGACCCCGCGCTCACCGAGGCGGTCAAGGCGGCCGCGGACGGGAACCGGATGCAGCTGGACCTGGTCGGTCCGGCGGCGGCGCGGCCCTTCGCCATCGCGGCGCTGGCCCGGCGGACCGAGCGGACCGTGCTCGCGGTCACCGCGACCGGGCGGGAGGCCGAGGACCTGGCGGCCGCGCTGCGCTCGCTGATGCCGCCGGAGCAGGCCGCCGCCGTCGTGGACTTCCCGTCCTGGGAGACCCTGCCGCACGAGCGCCTCTCGCCCCGCAGCGACACCGTCGGCCGCCGCCTCGCGGTGCTGCGCCGGCTCTCCCACCCGAGCAAGGACGACCCGGCCGCAGGTCCGATCTCCATCGTCGTCGCGCCGATCCGCTCCGTGCTCCAGCCGCAGGTCAAGGGCCTGGGCGACCTCGTCCCGGTGGCCCTGCGCGGCGGCGAGAGCGCCGACCTCGGCGAGATCACCGAGGCGCTCGCCGCGGCGGCGTACGCCCGGGTGGAGCTGGTGGAGAAGCGCGGCGAGTTCGCCGTCCGCGGTGGCATCCTCGACGTCTTCCCGCCCACCGAGGAGCACCCCCTGCGGGTGGAGTTCTGGGGCGACGACGTCGAGGAGATCCGCTACTTCAAGGTCGCCGACCAGCGGTCCCTGGAGATCGCCGAGCACGGGCTGTGGGCCCCGCCGTGCCGCGAGCTGCTGCTCACCGACGAGGTGCGCGAGCGCGCCGCCGCGCTGGCCGTGGAGCACCCGGAGCTGGGCGAGCTGCTGCACAAGATCGCCGAGGGGATCGCCGTCGAGGGCATGGAGTCCCTCGCCCCGGTCCTGGTCGACGACATGGAGCTGCTGCTGGACGTGCTGCCCGCCGGGGCGATGGCCGTGGTCTGCGACCCCGAGCGGGTCCGCACCCGGGCCGCCGACCTGGTCGCCACCAGCCAGGAGTTCCTCCAGGCGTCCTGGGCGGCCACCGCCGGCGGCGGCGAGGCCCCGATCGACCTGAACGCGGCCTCGCTGTGGGGGATCGCGGACGTCCGCGACCGGGCCCGGGAGCTCGGCACCATGTGGTGGTCCGTCTCGCCCTTCGCCGCGGACGCGACGCTGACAGATGCCGCTGCCGCGGCGGGGGGCGAGGACACGCTCACGCTCGGCATGCACGCCCCCGAGGCCTACCGCGGCGACACCGCCCGCGCCCTGGCCGACACCAAGGGCTGGATCGCCGACGGCTGGCACACCGTCTACGTCACCGAGGGCCACGGCCCGGCCGCCCGCACCGTCGAGGTGCTCGGCGGCGAGGGCATCGCGGCCCGGCTGGAGGCCGACCTCGCGGTGCTGGAGCCCTCCCTGGTCCACGTCGCCTGCGGCTCCCTGGACAACGGGTTCGTCGACCCGCACCTCAAGATCGCCGTCCTCACCGAGACCGACCTGACAGGGCAGCGCACCGCCACCAAGGACCTCGGCCGGATGCCGACCCGGCGCCGCAAGACCATCGACCCGCTGACCCTCCAGGCCGGCGACTACATCGTGCACGAGCAGCACGGCGTCGGCCGCTACGTCGAGATGGTCCAGCGCACCGTGCAGGGCGCCACCCGCGAGTACCTGCTCGTCGAGTACGCCCCCGCCAAGCGCGGCCAGCCCGGCGACCGCCTCTACATCCCCACCGACCAGCTGGAGCAGGTCACCAAGTACGTCGGCGGCGAGGCCCCCACCCTGCACCGGCTCGGCGGCGCCGACTGGACCAAGACCAAGGCGAAGGCGAAGAAGGCGGTCAAGGAGATCGCCGCCGACCTCATCAAGCTCTACAGCGCCCGCATGGCGGCCCCCGGCCACACCTTCGGCCCGGACACCCCCTGGCAGCGGGAGCTGGAGGACGCCTTCCCGTACGCCGAGACGCCCGACCAGCTGACCACGATCGCCGAGGTCAAGGAGGACATGGAGAAGTCGGTCCCGATGGACCGGCTGATCTGCGGCGACGTCGGCTACGGCAAGACCGAGATCGCCGTGCGCGCCGCCTTCAAGGCGGTCCAGGACGGCAAGCAGGTCGCGGTCCTGGTCCCGACCACGCTCCTCGTCCAGCAGCACTTCGGCACCTTCTCCGAGCGCTACGCGCAGTTCCCCGTCAAGGTGCGGGCGCTGTCCCGCTTCCAGACGGACACCGAGTCGAAGGCCACCCTGGAGGGCCTCAAGGAGGGCTCGGTGGACATCGTCATCGGCACCCACCGGCTCTTCTCGCAGGAGACCAGGTTCAAGGACCTGGGCCTGGTCATCGTCGACGAGGAGCAGCGCTTCGGCGTGGAGCACAAGGAGCAGCTCAAGAAGCTCCGCGCGAACGTCGACGTCCTGACGATGTCCGCGACCCCGATCCCGCGCACCCTGGAGATGGCGGTCACCGGCATCCGCGAGATGTCGACGATCACCACCCCGCCGGAGGAGCGGCACCCGGTGCTGACCTTCGTCGGTCCCTACGAGGAGAAGCAGATCGGCGCGGCGATCCGGCGCGAACTGCTGCGCGAGGGCCAGGTCTTCTACATCCACAACCGGGTCGAATCCATCGACCGGGCGGCCGCCAAGCTGCGCGAGATCGTGCCCGAGGCGCGGATCGCGACCGCGCACGGTCAGATGGGCGAGAGCCAGCTGGAGCAGGTCGTCGTCGACTTCTGGGAGAAGAAGTTCGACGTCCTGGTCTCCACGACCATCGTCGAGTCCGGCATCGACATCTCCAACGCCAACACCCTGATCGTGGAGCGCGGCGACACCTTCGGCCTCTCGCAGCTGCACCAGCTGCGCGGCCGCGTGGGCCGCGGCCGCGAGCGCGGCTACTCCTACTTCCTCTACCCGCCGGAGAAGCCGCTGACCGAGACCGCGCACGAGCGGCTCGCGACGATCGCCCAGCACACCGAGATGGGCGCGGGCATGTACGTCGCCATGAAGGACCTGGAGATCCGCGGCGCGGGCAACCTGCTCGGCGGCGAGCAGTCCGGTCACATCGCGGGCGTCGGCTTCGACCTCTACATCCGGATGGTCGGCGAGGCCGTGGCCGACTACCGGTCCGCCGTCGAGGGCGGCGAGCAGGAGGAGGCGCCGCTGGACGTGAAGATCGAGCTGCCGGTCGACGCGCACGTCCCGCACGACTACGCGCCGGGCGAGGGCCTGCGCCTCCAGGCCTACCGCTCGATCGCGGCCGCCTCCTCGGAAGCGGACGTCAAGGCCGTGCGCGAGGAGCTGACCGACCGCTACGGCAAGCTGCCCGAGCCCGTGGAGAACCTGCTGCTCGTGGCGGGCCTGCGGATGCTGGCGCGCGCCTGCGGGGTCGGCGACATCACCCTGGCGGGCACCAACATCCGCTTCGGCCCGGTGGAGCTGCGCGAATCGCAGGAGCTGCGGCTCAAGCGGCTCTACCCGGGAACGGTCCTCAAGCCGGCCACCTCGCAGGTGCTGGTGCCGCGCCCGAAGACCGCCCGGGTCGGCGGCAAGCCGCTGGTCGGGCGGGAACTCCTGGCCTGGACGGGGGAGTTCCTCACCACGATCCTGGGGTCCTGACGCCGTCGCCGCGCGCGAAGCCGGACCCCGTCACGTCACCTCAGGGCGTGGGTCCGGCGCAGGGTTCGATCGCTGCCCAGTCCGCGGCGGAGTCCCCGGTGAGCAGGAACTCGCTCAGGTACAGGTCCGTCCCGTCGTGGACGTCTGCCTCGTCCAGCCAGAGGGATTCGCACTCCGGGCACATGAAGAAGACCTGGCCGCAATCCTTGCGCCGATAGCGCCGCACCCAGTCCTGTCCGCAGTGGACGCACTGCGGCGGCGGCTTCGTCATGATCCACACCGTAGGTCGGTATCCGATCGGAAGCCAGCTCCCGACCTACGCTCCCGCCCATGGAGACGAACAGCGGCAGGATCATCATCTTCGGGACCCACGCGGGGGTGTCCGCCGCATGGGCGACACGACCAGCGTGGTCCACGACAGCCCGACCCCTTGGATCGCCGACCACATCCGCCGCTTCGAGGAGACCGGCGGCCACCCCCGCCCCGGGGTGGCCGACCTCCTGCTGACCACCCGGGGCCGCAGGTCCGGCCTGCTGCCGAGTCCGCCCGCCTGTGGCCGGTCGTGGTGGCCGCGATGCCCTCGTACGCGGCCTACCGCACCGCGACGACCCGGAAGATCCCCCTGGTCCTGGTCACCCCGGCGGGCCCGTCGGCCTAGAGGAAGTTCTTCTGGACCAGCAGGCGCACGATGTCCGGGTAGAAGTCCGGGAAGTCCATCGGCACGATGCCGAAATGGATCTTCTCGGTCTTCCGGGCGTCCACGTACTTGAGGACGTCCGGAAGCGTGAGCTTCGCGTTCTGCTGGGGCCAGTTCCCGCCGGAGTAGCTCGTGAAGTTCACGAACATCTGCGAGGAGTCCTGGTTCCACCAGGCGTTGTCGAACTGCTTGATGATGGTGGCGGACTTCGTGAAGTTGGTGGTGTTCCAGTCGTCCTGGATGTTGAAGGCCTTGTTGCTGTCCCAGCTGAGGATGCCCCAGTCGTTCGCGAAGTCCGCCGCGATGACGATCTTGCTGCGCACCTGGCCCAGCGTGGGCCAGGACGGTGCGGTCCACACCAGACTCCGGTAGCCCATGGTGTCCAGGTAGTAGTTGAAGCGGCGCCGGAACTCTTCGTCCGAGAGGGCCTGCCCGCCCGAGTTCTCGTTCTTCACCCGCATGATGACGGTTTCACCCGGGTACTTCTTGAAGTGGTTTCGGCAGGCTTCCAGGACGTCCTGGAAGCGGTGTCCCTGGTAGGCGGAGCCGTGATAGAGGCCGAATTCGTTCGGCGCGCCCTGGAGGCCGTTCAGCCGGATGTCGAGGAAGCGGATCCCGCGCTCCAGCTGCTCGGGAACGCCCCAGTTCTGGGTCTGGGCCCACTTGGTGCCGTTGGCGGGGTCGGTGCACCAAGAGTCGTGCGTTCCAGGGATCGTCAGACGGATGAGGGGCGTGCTGCCGGGCAGCTTGCCCATCCAGTCGAACGCGTAGAAGCCGGCGGCCTGGGCGGTGCCGGGCAGGGCGAGCGTGGCCGCCGCCGCGGCGCCCGCGCCGACTCCCCATTTCAAGACGTCACGACGGGTGGGGTTCATGGCTGGTCTCCCATTCTGCGGTGGTGGTCGGGTCACCGCGGGGGCCGACGCTAGGCACCGCCGCTAACGTTCCGCTGCCGCGCCGCTGACGTGCGCGGGAGCCCGCCGTCAGCGCCCCGGGCGCCGGGTTCACAGCCGGGCCCACACCGTTTTGCCAGGCGCACCCGTGCCGCGCGGGCGTACGCCCCACTCCCGGGACACGGCCGCTACGAGCGCCAGCCCTCGCCCGTTCTCCGCCCAGCAGGGGTCCGCCTCGGGGAGCACCTCGCGCAGGGGCGCGTCGCCCCGGGCGTCGCTCACCTCGACCCGGATGCGCAGGCCGTCGAAACCGAGCCGGACCTCGAAGTCCCGCCCCGGCACCCGCCCGTGCAGCACGGCGTTCGCGGCCAGCTCCCCGACCACCAGCTCCACGTCCTCCATCAGCGCACAGCCCGGCGGAACGCCCCAGGCGGCGAGCTGCGCCCCGGCGAGGTACCGGGCGAGGCGAGCGCCGCGGGGGGTGGCGGAGAGGAGCTGCCGGAACTCCGGTGCCATGTCACTCTTTTCGGTCGTCACCTCACCGAGCGTGGCGGGGCCGCCGTACGCTTTCCAGGAGCGACGGCGCTACGGAGAACTCCCGTAGGGCCGGCCGCGGTTGCGTGTACGTGCGGTACGGGCGAGGGCGGTTCATCGGATGAACGACCTGTCGGAACGCGAAGAGGAGCCGGAGCGGCCCGTGGAGGTCGACGGCACGGCCCACCTCTTCCGGGCACTCGGCAAGATCATCAAGGTGCTACGGGAACGGGCGGGGCTCCAGCAGAAGGAACTCGCCGCACTCGTGCACGTGGGGGAGGACCTGGTCTCCGCCATCGAGCGGGGCGTACGGACCCCGCAGCCGGACTTCCTGGAGAACGCGGACCGGGCGATGGGGGCGGCCGGGGTGCTGCTGGCGGCGATCCCGGACGTGAAGGAGGCGTTGAAGCGGGCGCGGACGCGGCACCCGGATTGGTTCCGGGACTACGCCCAGGCGGAGGCCAGCGCCAATGCACTCCACTACTTCGGCTATCAGGGTGTGCCGGGGATGCTTCAGACAGAGAGCCATGCACGGGCCGTCTTCGCGAAGCGACGCCCTCTGCTGGACGAAGCAACGATCGAGAAGCGAGTGGCGGACCGACTGGCCCGACAGCTGGTCTTTGACCGGTGGCCGTCCCCCACCTTCAGCTTTGTCCTTGACCACAGCCTGTTGTTGCGTCCGGTGGGCGGAGACGAGGTCCATAAAGACCAGTTGCGCCGCTTCGTCTCGATCGGGCGGCTGCGGACCGTGGAACTTCAAGTGATGCCCTTCGACCGCGGTGAACACGCGGCAATGGGCGGATCGTTCACCCTTCTCAACCCGAAGGGGCGTGCGCAGGTCGCCTACACCGAGAGCTATGGCCACCCCAACCTCATCACGGACCCGGAACGGGTACGGATCTACGCCGAGCGCTATGGGATCATCCGGGCACAGGCACTCACGCCCCACGAGTCACTGGCCCTGATCGAGAAGTTGCTGGGAGAACTATGAACACCACAGACCTGGCCTGGTTCAAGAGCAGCTACAGCGGTGGCGAGGGCGGCGAGTGCCTCGAAGTCGCCTTCGACTGGCGCAAGTCCAGCTACAGCGACGGCGAGGGTGGCGAGTGCGTCGAGGTCGCGGGATGCGGCACGGCCGTCCACGTCCGGGACTCCAAGGTCCCGGCCGGTCCTCAGCTGGCCGTCGCTCCCGGGGCCTGGGTCACGTTCCTCGACGGAGTCGTCTCCGCATAGCGCGACGGCCGCGGTGGGGGACCTTGGGGTCCGCCCGCCGCGGCCGGTGCGGTGCTACTTGTTCGGGTCGTCGTCGATGCCCGTGCGTTGTTCCATCTGCTGTTGGGCCTTGTCGACCTGGTCCGCGTACTTGTTGCCGGTCTTCTCGTTGACCTCTTGTTCGAGGTTGTCCGAGATCTCCTTGCCCTTGGACTTGGCCTGGTCCCGGAACTTGTCGAAAATCCCCATGCGGGGCTCCTTCCGTCATCCCGTTTGAGACGGTACGCGCCTTTGATCCCGTCCGCGCGCCGAGGCCGTGGGACCCGCCGCGCCCAGGAGCCGCCCTCCCCTGCGAGGCGGCTACCGGGCGCGACGGGAGCGGGTCGGGCCTCAGCCGTCGGTCTCGACGACGTCCTTGGTCGGCGACGCGGCGTCGACCGGCAGGTTGAAACCGGAGAAGGAGACGTCGGAAGGGTCCTTGCCGGTTTCCACGGCCTTGAGGAGGAAGGGCTCGCCCTTGGTGGCGATGTAGAGGTCCTCGGTCCCGTCCGTGGTCCTGGTGGTCACCTTCTGGGCGCTCTCGCCGTTCACCTGCACGACCCCGTCCTTCTTGGCGCCCTGGCTCTTGTCGAACTCCTTGAGCAGGTCGTCCAGGTCGCACAGGGCCGAGAGCTCCTTGGAGTCCGGCGACGAGGCCTTCGTCTTGACCCAGTGCCCGGCCAACTGCGCGAGCGCCGCGTCGGCCTGCTCCTTCGGGAGGTCCTTGAGCTGGGTGCGGTAGAAGGCGGCGTCGGCCTTGAGGAAGACGAACTCGGAGTTGCGGATCAGCTCGAAGGAGCCGTCGCCCTCGACCGCCATCGACCCCTTGCAGTCACCGGACTTGCTGATCGCCATGTCGATCTTCATCGGCTTGCCCTTGTCCCGGACGGTGCCCGTGATGGTCAGCGAGTTGGCGCCGCGCAGGCTGTCGAGCGACTTGTTCGCCACCTTCGACCCGGACTCGCCGGGGAAGGGGCCGCTCTCGGTGTCGCCGCCCGAGAAGGGGAAGCAGCCGGTGAGGGTGAACAGGGCGGTGGTCGCGACGATCGCGGCGGCGGTGAGGCGGGCAGGGCGCACGGGGACTCTCTTTACGGGTAAGGGGGAGGGGTGGGGCTGGTGGTGCGAGCGGTGGCGCGGCGGGTCAGGACTTCTTCCAGTCGGCGCAGCCCGAGGACTTGAAGTACGCGTCCTCGGCGTCGATCGTCACGATCGCCGCGCCCGTCGGGTTGTCGTTGGCGGCGATCGAGTCGAGACCGTGCTCGGCGTCCTTGGTGCGCTCCCAGTAGCAGTTGAGGCTGCCCTTGGCGCGGCCCTCGGACGTGTAAGTGCCGGGCGCGATGTCCGCGCCGACGCGGAGCATGCCACCATCGCCGGCGATCTCCGCCTTCGGGGTGCCCGTAGCGTCCTTCGCGACGGCCTCCCAGCCCTTGCAGCCGGAGGACTTGAAGTACTCGCCGGCCGCCAGGGTCACGTAACTGGAGCCCGTCACGTTGTCGTTGGCGATGATCGAGTCCATCTCGCCCTTGGTGTCCTTGAGTCGCTCCCAGTAGCAGCGGGACTTGGTGTTGCCGCTCGTGCGGTAGGTGCCGGGCTGGGCGTCCTTGCCGACCTGGACGGTGCCGTCGCCCTTGATGGCGACCTTCTTGGCCTCGTCCTGCTTGGGCTGCTCCTTGCCGCTGCTGCTCGCGGCGGGCTTGGGGTCCGTCTTGCCGGTCGCTCCCTTGGTGTCCTCGACCGGGCCGCAGGCGGTGGCCAGTGCGAGGGCGAGCACGGCTCCGCTTCCGGCCAGCACCTGGCGTCGGGCGGCGGTCCAGCTGGTGCGCGGGGCGTGGTGCGACATGGGAATGCCTCTCTCGTCTCTCGCTGTCCGGCCGGAACCGGCCCGGTTGGTGTGACGGGAGTAATCACAACAGAGACTGTGAACCGAGTCAACACGAAACAAGGAAATGATCTCGTTCACACTGTGAAGCGATCTCTCGCGTGTGTATCGGTATGCTCTGCGCATGTCGGAGACCCCCCCCACTGAGGTGACCGCAGCCGAGATCGCCCGCCTCGCCGGGGTCGGACGCGCGGCGGTGAGCAACTGGCGGCGCCGCCACGCCGATTTCCCGAAGCCCGTCGGCGGGAGCGAGACCAGCCCCTCCTTCGCCCTCCCCGAGGTCGAGGAATGGCTGCGCGCCCAGGGCAAGCTCGCCGAGGTCCCGCCGCGCGAGCGCGTCTGGCAGCAGATCACCGCCCACCCCGCCGGCGCCGTCGCCGGGCTCGTCGAGGCGGGCTGCGCGCTGCTCGTCGTCCACGACCGGCCCACCGACTGGCTGGAGCTGAGCGCCGTCTCCGACGAGCGGATGGCCGCGCTGCTGCGGCCCGTCCTCTCCCAGGTGCTCACCGCCCGGCTCGGCCCCGGCCACGCCCTGACCGAAGCGACGGCCGCGAGGGCCACGACGGCCGCGCCCGCGTCCATGCCGCTGCTGCGCGCCGCCGCCGAGCTCGCCGCGGGCCTCGGCGCCCGCAACGCCTTCGAGTTCCTGCTGGGCCGCCACCTCGACGCGAACCCGCGGCAGTACACGCTGACCCCGGCCGGCCCCGCCGAGCTGATGGCCGCGCTGGCCGGGTCCGGCGCGCGCAGCGTCCTCGACCCCGCCTGCGGGACCGGCAGCCTGCTGCGCGCCGTCGCCGCGCCCGTCGCCCTGTACGGCCAGGACTGCGCGCCCGAACTCGCCGCCCTGACCGCGCTGCGGCTCGCCCTGCACGGCGTCGCCGAGGTGCGCACCGCCGCCGCCGACAGCCTGCGCGCCGACGCCTTCCCCCGGCCCGCCGTCGACGCCGTGCTCTGCCACCCGCCGTTCAACGAGCGGAACTGGGGTCACGAGGAGCTCGCCTACGACCCGCGCTGGGAGTACGGCTTCCCCGCCCGCACCGAATCCGAACTGGCCTGGGTCCAGCACGCCCTGGCGCACCTGCGCGAGGGCGGCACCGCCGTCCTGCTGATGCCTCCGGCCGTCGCCGGCCGCCGCTCCGGCCGCCGCATCCGCGCCGACCTGCTGCGCCGGGGCGCGCTGCGGGCCGTCGTCGCGCTCCCGGCCGGCGCCGCGCCCCCGTACGGGATCCCCCTGCACCTGTGGGTGCTGCGCAAGCCCGCCGCGCACGCCCCGGCCCCGCCCGGGCTGCTGCTCGTCGACACCGCCGAACTCGGCGGCGGTGAGGGGCGCGAGCGGGCCGCCTGGCCCGCCGTGCACGACGCGGTACTGGCCGCCTGGACGGCGTACGATGGCGCCACCGGCGCGGCCGAGGTCCCCGACGCGCCGGGCCTGAGCCGCTGCGTGCCCGTCATCGAACTCCTCGACGACGACGTGGACCTCACCCCCGCCCGGCACCTGCCGCCCGCCACCGCGGGCGGCGGCGCGGCCGAGCTGGGCGCCGTACGCGCGCGCCTCGACGAGACCCTTCAGCGCGCCGCCCGGCTCACCCCGCCCCCGGCCGAACCGGCGGAGGGGCCCGCCCGGCTGCCCAGCACCACCATCGGCGAACTCGCCCGCGCGGGCGCCCTGCTGCTGCGCAGCGGCACCGGCAGCGGCGCCGGTGACATCCCCGTCCTGACCGAACACGACGTGTACGCCGGGACCGCGCCCTCCGGCACCCTGGTCGACTCCGCGGACGAGCCCGTGCTGACCGAGACCGGCGACATCGTCGTCCCCGTCGTCGGAGCCGCCGCCGTCGCCCGGGTCGTCGGCCCCGCCGACGCGGGCGCGGCCCTCGGCCGCAACCTCCAACTGCTGCGCCCCGACCCGGCCGCCATCGACCCCTGGTTCCTGGCCGGATTCCTGCGCGGCACCGCCAACAACCGGCAGGCCTCCAGCTACGCCTCCACCGCCACCCGGCTCGACGTGCGCCGCCTCCAGCTGCCCCGGCTGCCGCTGGAGGACCAGCGCCGCTACGGCGAACGCTTCCGCGCGCTCGCCGAGTTCGAGGACGCGCTGCGGCTCGCGGGCCGGCTCGGCGAGCAGCTGGTGCAGGGGCTCTACGACGGTCTCGCGGACGGCACGGTCCGCGCGGAGTGAGCCGGACCGCAACGGTTGTGCACATCCCCTGACCGGGCGGGCGGGCCGGTGTATACGCTCGCACCCGAGCACATCCGAATTTCCGCCGTCAGGAGCAGCGATGCACGGCCCCGGCCTCCCGCCGCCGCGTGAGCGGTACGCAAACCAGCGCAGCCAGAGCTACGTGATCGCCCTGCGTGTGATCTTCACGCTGGTACCGCTGTTCAGCTGGGGGTTCCTGGCCTGGGCGAGCATGCTGCGGCTCGCGATCGTCACCCGGGCGGGCAAGGACTGGGCGCTGTTCGTGCTCTCCGCGACCTGCGGCCTGCTCGGGCTCTGGCTGGTCGGCTCCGACCCGGTTCCCGACGCCAAGGGCACCCGGACCGACATCGGGATGGTGCTGGCGCTCGCGACCGGCGTGGCCAGCCTGGCCTACTTCCTCTACGCCGACCTGCGCCACCACCAGCGGCCCCCGGTCACCGCCTGGTACCCGCCGCCGCTGCCCCCGCAAGCGCAACCGCACGCCCAGCCCTACGGCTACGGCTACCCGCCGCAGCCCGCCGCGCCCGCCGCGCCGCTGCCCCAGCCCCCGCACAGCCCGCGGCCGCCGCGGATCGGGCAGGTGCGCGCCGAACTCGACGAGCTGAGCGAGCTGCTGCGCAAGCAGGGCGACAGCAACGGCAACGGCAACGGCGGCGGCTACGGCGGCGGCGCCGACGGCCAGGGGCACGGCCGGTGACCGAACGCACCATCGGCGAGCGCTACCAGCTCGCCACCGTCCTGGGCCAAGGCGGCATGGGCCAGGTCTGGACGGCGTACGACCGGCGGCTCGACCGCCGCGTGGCCGTCAAGCTGCTGCGTCCCGACAAGGTCGCGGGCCCCGGCACCGTCGCCGAGGAGCTGCGCCGCCGCTTCGTGCGCGAATGCCGGGTCACGGCCCAGGTCGACCACCCGGGGCTGGTCACCGTCCACGACGCGGGCAGCGACGGCGACGAGCTGTACCTGGTCATGCAGTACGTCGAGGGCGCCGACCTCGCCGACCACCTGGCCGAGCACGACCCGTACCCCTGGCCGTGGGCGGTCTCGGTGGTCGCGCAGCTGTGCTCGGTGCTGTCCGCCGTGCACGCGGTGCCGATCGTGCACCGGGACCTGAAGCCGCGCAACGTGATGGTCCGCCCGGACGGCACGATCACCGTCCTCGACCTCGGCGTCGCCTCCGTCATGGACACCGACACCACCCGCCTCACCCACACCGGCTCACCCATCGGCAGCCCCGCCTACATGGCCCCCGAGCAGGCGATGGGCGGGGCCGTCGGCCCGTACACCGACCTCTACGCGCTCGGCGTGCTGCTCTACGAACTCCTCAGCGGGAACGTCCCCTTCGTCGGGTCCACCGCCCTCGGCGTGCTCCACCGGCACCTCTACGAGCCCCCGCTCCCGGTGCGCCAGCTGCGCCCCGAGGTGCCGCCCGAGCTCGAAGCGGTGCTGCTGCGCCTGCTGGCCAAGGACCCGCAGGACCGGCCCGGCTCCGCGCAGGAGGTGTACGAGGCGCTGGTCCCGCTGCTGCCCTCGCACGGCGCCCCCGCGGGCCCCTTGGACCCCACCCGTCCCTTCCTGCGGCCGATGGCCCCCTGGCCCGACCGGGTCAGTGCCCCGCCGCGGCCCGAGGTCCCGCCGACGGTCGCCCCGCGCCGGGACATCCCGGGGGCCGTCGACGAGGTCCGGGCGCTGCTGGACGAGGGCCGGCTCACCCAGGCCGTGGACGTCCTCGGCGAGATCCTGCCGGCCGCCGTCGCGCAGCACGGGGAGCACTCGCCGGTGGTCCGCTCGCTGCGCAAGCAGTACGCGGCCACGCTGATGGACGACGGCCAGTACCGCCGGGCCCTGCCCGAACTGCGCCGACTGGCCGAGGAGTTCCCGGCGGGCGACCCGCAGTCCCTGCGTTTTCGCTACGACGCCGCCCAGTGCCTGGAGCAGCTCGGCGAAGCCGCCGCGGCCCTGGCCGAGTACCGGGCGCTGCTCCCCTTCTTCGAGAACCACTACGCCAACCCGGACCCGGGCCTGCCGCTGGAGGTGCGCCGGCGGATGGCGCACCTGCTGCTCTCCCTCGGCGACCGGGCCGCCGCCCACGACACGCTGGCCCGGCTGCTCTTCGACGCGGAGCAGTTGCACGGGCCGGCCCACCCCTTCCCCACGGAGGTGCGCCGCACCCTCCAGTGGCTGAGCCAGGTCCGCTGAGCCCCCGGGCCCCCTGCCCCGCTTCAGCCTCGCCCGGAGCCAAAGTCAGCCTCGCCGGCGTTTGAGGCGCGGGGCCCGGGCCAACCCCCCGCCGCCCCCCCCCCGCCCCATCCACCACAGCCCGACCCGGCCCTG
>NZ_JBIWAJ010000024.1:0-97636 GCF_044759975.1 Streptomyces sp. NPDC098789 | reverse complement strand
CCCGGGGCGGCCCGCCAGGGCCGTTGTCCCCTGCGGGGCTCCTGGGGCTCCGCCCGGACCCGCGCCTCAAACGCCGGCGGGGCTGGATTGGCTCCGCCGGGCCCGGGCCAGGTCCGCTGGGCGCGGATCAGACCCGGGCCCGCCGGCGCAGCCGGGCGAGTCCCGGCCGGGCCGCCAGTGCCAGCAGTGCCAGCACCGCCGGGGCGGCGAGGGCCAGGCCCGCCGTGAGGCCCGGGGGGCGGAAGGTGCAGGCCACGGTGGTGCGCTCCGGGGTCACCGGGACCGCGACCAGACCGAGCCGGGCCCCCGCCGGCCGCCCGTCGCAGCTCCAGCCCGCGATCGCCGGGACCGACAGCACCGCGGTGCCGGAGCTACCGGCGGGCAGGGTGGCCCGTACCGTGTGGGCGCCCACCGTCACCGAGACCGCCCCGGTGTCCCGCAGGGCCCGGGCCGCCGCGTCCAACAGCGGCCGGTCCAGGCAGGCCAGGGTCCAGGCGCCCGGCGCGCCCCCGTCGAAGACCAGCGCCGAGGAGGCGCCCCGGGAGGTGCCGAGCGGCTGCACGGCGGCGCGGTTGCGCGGGGCGTTCCCGTTCAGCCGGAAGGGTGCGCCGTCGGCGAGGTGGGCGGTGGCGTTGTAGGCGGGCGCCCACAGGAAGGCGTCGGTGCCCGCCCGGCAGACCCCGGGCGCCACCGGATCCTCGTACACCCGCGCCCCGAGCAGGAGTTCCTGGTTCCGGAAGGGCGAGGGCCCGAAGGCGGGCGGCGGGCCGGCCGGGCGGAGCGTCACCAGCGGGGGCACCACCGCAGCGCGCCCCACCGTCCCGTCCGGCCGCAGCCGGGCGCCCACCGCGAAGACGGCGTCCGTCACCGGGCTGTCGAGGCTCTGCACGCTGCGCCCCCGCGAGGTCCAACCGGCGCCGAGGGCCGCCATCGTGCGCGTGAGGACGTCCGGGGTGTGGCTGCTGTAGTAGGAGCCGCCCTCCCCGCCGAGCAGCAGCGGGTCGTTGCCGGTCAGCGCGGGCCGCCCCGGGTCCGTGCGGTACGCCGGCCAGCCGTCGGCGGCGGCGAGCGCCCGGGCGCGCGCGGTGTGCGCGGCGCCCCAGGACGGGTAGTCGTCGAGGCCGCCGAGCGTGCCCTTGTGCCCCCACGCGGTGGTCGCCGCCGCCTGGACCAGCAGGGTGAGCACGAGCAGCGCGCCCGGCAGCGGCCCGAACCGGCGCGGCCGGGCGCCGACGAGCCACCAGGCGACGCCCGCCGCCGCGATCCCGGCCGCGCCGAGCCCGAGGGCCACCGCGGGGGCCAGCGCACTGTCGGCCGCGGCGAGCAGCAGCGCCAGCAGCAGGCCGGCGCCGCCGACCAGCGCGCGCGGGCCCGGGCGCCCCGCGGCCAGCGCCGTCCAGGCGGCCATCACCAGGATCCCGGCCAGCACGAAGGTCTGCCGGTACGGGCTGCCGTTGGGGGTGGCGAAGACGTGCCAGGCCAGATGGGTGGGCGTCCACTGGAAGGAGAGCAGCACCCCGACCACCAGCGCGCTCCACCACCAGCGCTCCCGCCGCGGCACCCCCCGGTGCAGCGGCAGCGCGGCGGCCAGCAGCAGGGTCGTACTGCTCACGAAGAGGGCGGGCGAGGAGAAGCTGTAGGTCGCGGGCAGCAGCCGGGCGAAGACGTCCGTCCAGGGCGCGGGCGCGAACTGCCGGGTCCACCCCGGGTAGGCCTGCCGGGAGCTGAGGAAGAGCGGCGCCAGCACCGGCAGGGCCAGGGCGAGCCCCAGGGCGGTGCTCCCGGCCGCGCGCGCCGCGACGCGCGCGCGGGCCCGTACGCCCTCGCGGGTCAGCGCCAGCCGCACCAGCAGCACCAGGGCCGCGCCGAGCGTGGCCATGTAGGCGGTGTAGAAGTTCGCCGTCCAGCACAGGGCGACGACCAGCGGGGCGGCGACCGGGCGACGCCCGCGCAGCGCCCATTCACCCGTCAGACACAGGAGCGGAAAGGCGATCAGGCCGTCCAACCACATGGTGTTGTAGGAGGCCTCGATGACCGACCAGCCGCACAGCGCGTACGAGGCCCCCAGCAGCCCGGCCGCCCACCACGGGCCGCGCCGCTGCGTGCGCAGCAGCCAGGCCATGGCCGCCGCGGCGACCGCCGTCTTCAGCACCGAGACGACGTAGACGGCGAGGTCGATGTCCGCGCGCGGGAAGAGGGCCACCAGCGGGGCGAAGGGGCTGCTCAGGTAGGTCCCGTAGTCGGGCAGGAAGGAGGTGCCGAAGCCGGAGCGCCAGTTGAGGAGCAGGTCCCCGGCGGCCCGCCCGTGCAGCAGGTCCCACAGCTGGGCGTGGAAGGGGACGAACTGGTTGCCCAGGTCATTGACGCTGCGGTGGCGCGGACCGTAGGGGAAGACGCGGGCGACGGCGTCCCCCGCACAGACGGCCGCCGTGGCGAGCAGTCCCGCCAGGGCCGCGCCGGCCAGGCTGCGGGAGCGCGGGGAGCGTGGTGTCGGCATGGTGGGCCGACCTTCGCAGCGACGGAAGACCGCGGGGTGGCCGAGGAGTGAACGTGCACCCCAACACCCTTGGAATCGTTGGTCGAAGCGGTAGCTGGGACGCCCCGGACTGCATACTATCGATCACCGCAAGGCCCTTGTGCACCAAAGCACAATCCAGCCCCGGCCCGGGAGGCTCCTTTGCACCGTCGCACAGCGCTCTCCGTATCCGCCGCCCTGCTCGTGGCGGCCCCCCTCCTGTCCGCCTGCTCCTCGGCCGAGGTCCGCCCCGGCACGGCGGCCGTGGTCGGCGGCGAACGGATCACCACCGCAGCGCTCCAGGCGCAGGTCAAGGACGTCCGAACGGCCCAGGGCCGCGCCGAGCAGTCGGCCCAGCTGATCGAGGCCAGCGCCGGCCTGGAGCGGGTCAAGCTCGGCAAGATGATCCAGCTCCGCGTCCTGGAGAAGGCCGCCGCCGACGCCGGACTGTCGGTCAGCGTCAAGGACGTCGAGGACGTCCGCAAGGCGCAGATCGCCCAGGCCAAGGGCGCGGCCCAGCTGGAGCAGGCGGCCCTCCAGGCCCGCGTGCCGCTCGCGCCCGACCAGATCGACGGCGAGTTCCGCTTCCAGCTGCTCCTCGGCAAGCTCAGCGACCGCTTCGGCGAGGACAAGGTGCTCGTCCCGCTCGCCGCCGCCGCCAAGGAGCTGCACATCGAGGTGAACCCGCGCTACGGGGCCTGGGACGTCAAGCAGATCGCCATCGGGGACGCCCAGACCCCGTGGGTGAACCAGCGGACCCGGTCCGAGCAGGCCCCCGCAGGAGCCTGAGCCGCCAC
Source organism: Streptomyces sp. NPDC098789 (assembly GCF_044759975.1). NCBI lineage: Bacteria > Bacillati > Actinomycetota > Actinomycetes > Kitasatosporales > Streptomycetaceae > Streptomyces > Streptomyces sp. NPDC098789. The sequence goes on along the minus strand of NZ_JBIWAJ010000024.1, from coordinate 94,324 downwards.
CGGAGGTAGGTTCGGAGCGTGAACGACGACCACGCTCCCGCCGCCCCCACCGGCCGCATCGTCCTGCTGACCGCCAGCCACCGGGTCGCGCCCGGCCTGCTGTCCTGGTCCGCCTGGCAGACCCTGCACGCCGCGGACCGGGTGCTGTGCGCCGACCCCGGGCACCCGCAGCTGCCGTACCTGCGCGAGGCGGGCGTCGAGGTCGAGACGGCGGTGCCCGACGCCCACGCGCTGGTCGAGGCGTGCGCCGGGGGCCGCACCGTGGTGGTCCTGCCCGGCGGCGAGGGCGACCAGCGGCTCACCGACGGACTGGCCCGCCTCGCCGGCTCGGGCCGCGTCTCCATGCCCGACCTCGAACTGCTGCCCGGCTCCTACGACCTGCCCGGCGCCCGGCTGCTCGACCTGGTCCAGGTCATGGACCAGGTCCGACGCGCCTGCCCCTGGACCTCCCGCCAGACGCACGAGGGCCTGGCGAAGTACGGCATCGAGGAGGCGTACGAGCTCGTCGAGGCCATCGAGGACGGCGACCGCGACGCGCTGCGGGAGGAGCTGGGCGACGTACTCCTCCAGGTCGTCTTCCACGCGCGCATCGCGGAAGAAGGGGGAGCGGGGGAGGACGAGGAGCCCTTCTCCATCGACGACGTGGCCGGGAGCCTGGTCGAGAAGCTGATCCACCGGCACCCGCACGTCTTCGGCGACGAGGTCGCGCGCACCCCCGACGAGGTCCAGGAGATCTGGCAGCGCACCAAGGCCGTCGAGAAGCAGCGGGAATCGGTGACCGACGGGGTTCCGGTGGGCCAGCCCGGGCTGGCGCTCGCGGCGAAGCTCGCCGGCCGGGTCCGCGCGGGCGGCCTGGACGTGCCGCTGCCGGGCGGCGAGGGCATCGGCTACGAACTGCTGGCGCTGGCCGCGCGCGCCGAGGCGGCGGGCACCGACCCCGAGACCGCGCTGCGCGCGGCGGCCCGGGCCTACCGGGACGCGATCCGCGCGGCCGAGGGGGTCCGTCCCCTGTAGGGGGTCCGTCCCCTATAGAAGGGGAGGCCGTGTGCGAGGGTGGGCCACCACAGATCTCAGGGGGCGGTCCGGTGCGTGCTCGTCATGCCGCGAAAGCGGTGGTCATCGCGGTGATTCTCGGTACGGCGGCGTGTGCGCCGGGACCGTCGGCGGGTGCGGGTGCGGGTGCGGGTGCGGGGTCGGCCGTGACGCCGGGCGCGTCCTCGCCGGCCGTTTCCCCGTCCGCGGCGGCCGCCGCGGGGCCGCTGCACGGGCGGCTGCGCGACGGCCTGCTGACGCGGGACCGGCTCCCGAAGGGCTTCCTGTTGAACACGGCGCAGGTCCAGGCCGCGACGACCGGCGCACCCCACGGCCCCGCCTCCACCGTGCCGATCGCCTCGATGCCCTGCTCCGAGCTCGGGGTCGAGTCCTTCATGACGCGGCACGCCCCGCCGCTGGAGGACGTGGCGGTCGGTGTGGAGCTGGAGCTGCCCGAGATCACCGGCACCGAGGACGAGGTGGACGAGGGCTGGTTCGGCCAGGAGTCGCTCGACCGGTACGCGCCGGGCGGGGCGGCGGCCGTCATGAGCGCCATCCGCGACGCGGTGGCGCGCTGTCCTTCTTATAAGGACACCTACGTCGGCGGCGACACGGGGGAGACGACCGTGTCCCTGGCGAAGACGGACGCGCCGGGGGACGAGGGGCTGGTGCTGCGGACGAGGTCCACCATGACCGGCCTGGCCGACCCCTTCCTCGGCGAGACGGGCTTCGTCCGCCAGGGCGACGTGATCCTCATGGTGCAGAAGGCGAGCGCGCAGAAGCCGCGCGTCGCCATGGAGGCCGTCCTCGTGCCCGCCGCGGCGGCCTACCGCGCGGCCGCCGGGGGCTGAGACCTCAACGGCGCGGGGCCCGGCCGCCGGGATCGTGCCAGTGCGGGTCGGGCCGGTTCAGGAACCACTCGCCGAAGCCGATCGGCCGCTCGTGGCCGGGGCCGGAGACGGCGGGCACCGCGTCGTGCAGGATCCGGCCCGGGGCGGCGCCGAGGTCCGCCAGCAGGGCGGCGGTCTCCGTGACGAACTGCGGCGGCCCGCTCAGGTAGACGTCCTGGTCGGGCCAGAGCCCGCGGTTGCCCAGCGCGGTCGCGAGCCGCGCGGTGGCCTCGATGCGGGGGCGCCCCGGCGCGGGCGTGATGTAGGTGACGGCGAGCCAGCGGTGCCGCGCGGCGTGGGCGTCGATCAGCGGCCGGTCGTAGAGGTGCGCCCCGTCGCGCGCGACCACGAAGAGCCGTACGTCGTGCTCGGGCGGCCGGGCCCGCGCCCGCGCCATCAGCTCCTCCAGCATGGCGCGCACGGGAGCCCAGCCGGTCCCGGCCGCGATGAAGGTGGCGGGCCGGTCCGCCGGGCGCAGGCTGACCCGACCGCCCGCGGCGCCGAGCCGCACCACCTCGCCGGGCGCGACGTCCCGGACCAGCGCGGTGCTCAGGCGGCCGCCCTCGATCCGGCTGACGTGCAGGTCGAGGGTGTGGTCGGCGCGGGGCGCGTTGCCGAGGGAGTAGGTGCGCCAGGTGGTCGGCACCCGGGCGCTGCTCACGCTGACGTACTGGCCCGGGAGATAGGGGAGCGGTAGGTGCGGCCGCAGCGTCAGCACGCCGATGTCCGCGCCGTAGCGCAGGTGGCGCACCACCTCCGCCTCCCACCACGGCGGGTCCTGGCTCGTGGCGGCGCCCGCGAGCATCACGTCGGCTATCGCCCGGTAGGCCTCGCTCCACGCCTTCTCGACGACCGGGGTCCAGGCGGAGCCGCCGGCCTCGGCGAGCGCGGCGAGCAGGCTGGCGCCGACCGCGTCGTAGTGCTCGGGGCCCGCGAGGAACTTGCGGTGGTCGCGGCCGAGGTCGCGGAGATAGGGGACGAGGTCCTCGTCGTCGATGTGCGCGATGACGTGGGTGAGCGCGGCGAAGAGCCGGTCGCGCTGGCGTTCCATGTCCCGTGGGTCGGCCGGGAAGAGCGCGCGGATGTCCGGGTTGTGCCAGAACAGGTGGGTGTAGAAGTACTTGACCGCGTGTTCGGCCCGTCGTTCCACCACGGCGAAGCTGCTCTTCAAGATCCTCACATCCACAAGAGCGACAGTAGGAGTGGCTGCGAAGGCCGGGTCAAGGGAAGGGTGATCTACGGCCAGCCGCGGAAAACCAGTCATATGGGATGACCGACGAGGGGCGGGGTACGGTCGCCTGGTGCACCAGCAGACCCCCGCGCAGCCTCCCGCCCAGACCCCCGCCGAGCCGTCCGCCGGCCCCGCCGAGCCGTCCGCCGCCCCCGCGGGCGGCTGTCCCGTCGGCGGCGCCGCCGCCCCCTCCGCCGGCCCCGAACTCTTCACCTGGGAGTTCGCGACCGACCCCTACCCGGCCTACGCCTGGCTGCGCGAGCACGCGCCCGTGCACCGCACCACGCTCCCCAGCGGCGTCGAGGCCTGGTTGGTCACCCGGTACGCGGACGCCCGCCAGGCCCTCGCCGACCAGCGGCTGAGCAAGAACCCGGTGCACCACGCCGAACCCGGCAAGACGGGCATTCCGGGAGAGCGCAGCGCGGGCCTGATGACCCACCTGCTGAACATCGACCCGCCGGACCACACCCGGCTGCGCCGCCTGGTGTCGAAGGCGTTCACCCCGCGCAGGGTCGCCGAGTTCGCCCCCAGGGTGCAGGAGTTGACCGACCACCTGATCGACGCCTTCGCGCAGAAGGGGGAGGCCGACCTCATCCACGAGTTCGCCTTCCCGCTCCCCATCTACGCCATCTGCGAGCTGCTCGGCGTACCGCGCGAGGACCAGGACGACTTCCGCGACTGGGCCGGGATGATGATCCGGCACGGCGGCGGGCCGCGCGGCGGGGTCGCCCGTTCCGTGAAGAAGATCCGCGCGTATCTCGGGGAGCTGATCCACCGCAAGCGCGACGATCTGGGCGACGACCTCATCTCGGACCTGATCCGGGCGAGCGACCACGGGGACCACCTGACGGAGGCCGAGGCCACCGCCATGTGCTTCGTGCTCCTCTTCGCGGGGTTCGAGACCACCATCAACCTGATCGGCAACGGCACCTACGCGCTGTTCCGCAACCCCGATCAGCGCGCGCTCCTCCAGGAATCCCTCGCCGCCGGTGACCGCGCCCTGCTGGAGACCGGGATCGAGGAGCTGCTGCGCTACGACGGTCCCGTGGAGCTGGCGACGTGGCGCTACGCGACCGTCGCGCTGACCCTGGGCGGCCAGGACATCCCGGCGGGCGATCCGGTGCTCGTCGTGCTCGCGGCGGCCGACCGCGACCCCGCGCGGTTCGACGATCCGGACGTCTTGGACCTCTCGCGGAGCGACAACCAGCACCTCGGATACGGACACGGCATCCATTACTGCATCGGCGCTCCGCTGGCCCGGTTGGAGGGTCAGACGGCCCTCGCGACTTTGCTGACGCGTCTGCCGGATCTGGAACTCGCCGTTCCCCCCGAGGAGCTGCGCTGGCGCGGCGGACTGATCATGCGTGGCCTGCGCACGCTTCCCGTCAGGTTCACAACCCCAAACGTTCCGGAAGCGGAATGACCCGTCCCGGGCGCCCCAGCTGACCCATCGTCAACTCTGTGACCTTGACGTGATCTGCGCATCATCGACTTGTGACAAGCGTTCGAACCGGGCTAGGTTCGCGTCGCCCCCGCCGCCACGCGAAAGGTCCACCCTCATGCGTTCCGGGAACGGCCGCCACAGACGCCCCCGTCAGGTCCCCGCACTTGTCGTCACCGCCGGAGTCGCAGGCTCCGCACTCGCCCTACCGCTGTTCGCCGCCTCCGGCGCGAGCGCGGCCGAGACCACCACCTGGGACTCGGTGGCCGAGTGCGAGAGCGGTGGGACCTGGAGCGCCGACTTCGGCAGCGGGTCCTACGGCGGACTCCAGCTCACCCTGGACCAGTGGAAGAACGCGGGCGGGCTGGAGTTCGCGGCGCGCCCCGACCTGGCCAGCCGCTCGCAGCAGATCACCATCGCCGAGCGGGTGCTCGCCGCGCAGGGGCCGACGGCCTGGCCGCTCTGCGGTGAGTCCTCCGGTCTCACCCGCGGCGGCCCGGCCGCCACGGTCGACCCGGGGACTCCCGGACGTTCCGGTTCCGTCGCGCCGACCCCCGTGCGACCCGAGGGATCCGCGCCCGGCTCGCTCGCCGGCGCGCCGGCCCCGGCGGCCACGCCGACCTCGACCGGGCACATCCCGGGAGCCACCGCCGCGCCCGGCGCGCCCGGTGACTTCGCGTCGATGCCGCAGTCCCCGCTGACGTCCGTACTGCCCGTCATGCCGGACCCGGCTCCGGTTTCCGGCGGCCCGGGTGCCCCGACGGGGTCGACCGGCACGCCCACCCCGTCCGTGCCCGGCGGTTCGACGGCCCCCACCGGTCCGACGACGTCCCCGTCCAACACCGCGGTGCCCACGGCCCCGACGCCCTCCACGACCCCGTCGACCGCCGGCTCGGCCGCCGTTCCGCAGGGCGAAACGGCCGGAGCCGGTGGAAAGCACCGCGGAACGCCCGCCGCAGAGGCGCCCGTCGGCTCCGGCGCCGCGTCCGCGCCGTCGTACACGGTGAAGGCCGGCGACAATCTGACGGACATTGCGAAGGCCGAAGGAGTCGAGGGTGGCTGGAATGCCCTTTACACGGCCAATCAGCAGGTCATCGGGCATGACGCCGACCTGATCACTCCCGGGCAGAATCTCGATCTAAGCCAGAAATAGGGGCACTTCGGGCGCGAAGATCGCCAGGTATGTCCCTTTCGTGCAAATGAGACATGCATCTCTTCCGTTCAACTGGCGTGTCCTGTTCGGTGACTGCCCCAAACCCCGCTCCCACCTGGGCAAACACCCGCCCCGAGAGCGCAAGTAGGGGCCGTTTCTCCCCGATGTCCCTCGTTGAACATCGGGGAGAGACCTGTCTACCTTCTGAATCGCTCGCCACCGCGGGCTCCTTCGACCGCATCGCCGAATCCTGCCGGCGGACGGAGGGAACACGTCGCGCAAGCGCCGAAGGCAGGAGCGGGGGAACCAAGGTAAGTGCCGGAACCGGCCATTGAGAGATGGTCACGGAACCGGCTTGGGGTTAAGCCGCGCACCTCGGTGCGCGACCGGGCAACTCATCCGCCCGAACCCGACAGCTCACTTCGCAGGCGTCGGTGAGGAGAAAACCATGCTGCTTTCCGGCAAGGGCAAGCACCGTCGCGCCTCCAAGGCCACCCGTGTCGTCACCCTCGTCGGTGTCGCCGGTGTCGCCGTGGCGGCTCCGCTGATGACCGCCGGCGCCGCGAGCGCCGCGACCGCCTCCCAGTGGGACGCCGTCGCCGCGTGCGAGTCCGGTGGCAACTGGTCCATCAACACGGGCAACGGCTACTACGGCGGCGTGCAGTTCTCGTCCTCCACGTGGGCCGCGTACGGCGGCAAGGCGTACGCCTCGCAGGCGAACCAGGCCACCAAGGCGCAGCAGATAGCCATCGCCGAGAAGGTCCTCAAGGGCCAGGGCAAGGGCGCGTGGCCGTCCTGTGGCGTGGGCCTGTCGAACTCCGCCTACAACGGCGGCTCGGCCGAGACCCCCAAGCAGACCAAGCCGGAGAAGAAGGTCGAGAAGAAGGCCGAGCCGAAGCAGGAGACCAAGCGCCCCGAGGCCCCGGTCACCCGCTCCGAGCGCGCCGAGACCCCGGCCCCCACCAAGGCCGCTCCGTCGACCCAGGCCCCCAAGACGGGTACCGGCTCGTACGAGATCAAGTCGGGTGACACCCTCGGCACCATCGCCCAGGCGAACGGCGTCAAGGGCGGCTGGCAGAAGCTGCACGAGCTGAACAAGGACACCGTCCCGGACGCCGACCTGATCTTCCCGGGTCAGAAGCTGAAGCTCAGCTGAATCCTGCGGTGACACCGCGCCGCAACACCGCGCGGTACCACTGCCTGTGACCCTGCGCGGTACGTCCGCGCGGACTTCGCGGTACGCATAATTCGCCATCGCCCGACGCGTCTCCCCCCACGCGCCGGGCGGTGGCGTTCGTGCAGGCGGGGACGATCCTTCGGCATTCCGCCGACCCTTCCGTATGTCCCGTAAGAGGGGTATTCAGACCCTTTTTCGTCCCACGGAGCGGTTGCTCGGCTGGCCGAGTGCCCAGAGCCGGTTAGGCTCTAGGCGGCAAGGCCATCCCACGGCCTGACACGCCACCGCACACCCAGCGTCACATCCCAGAAGGAGATGCTCGTGCCGTCCATCGACGTCGTCGTAGCCCGGGAAATCCTGGACTCCCGAGGCAATCCCACGGTCGAGGTCGAGGTTGGCCTCGACGACGGCAGCACCGGCCGTGCTGCAGTTCCGTCCGGCGCCTCCACCGGTGCATTCGAGGCCATCGAGCTTCGTGACGGTGACCCCAACCGCTACCTCGGCAAGGGCGTCGAGAAGGCCGTCCTCGCCGTGATCGAGCAGATCGGCCCGGAGCTCGTCGGCTACGACGCCACCGAGCAGCGCCTGATCGACCAGGCCATGTTCGACCTGGACGGCACCGACAACAAGGGCTCCCTGGGCGCCAACGCGATCCTCGGCGTCTCCCTGGCCGTGGCCCACGCCGCGTCCGAGGCCTCGGACCTCCCGCTCTTCCGCTACCTCGGCGGCCCGAACGCGCACCTGCTGCCCGTTCCGATGATGAACATCCTCAACGGTGGGTCGCACGCCGACTCCAACGTCGACATCCAGGAGTTCATGATCGCGCCGATCGGCGCGGAGTCCTTCTCCGAGGCCCTGCGCTGGGGCGCCGAGGTCTACCACACCCTCAAGAAGGTCCTGCACACCAAGGGCCTCTCCACGGGTCTGGGCGACGAGGGCGGCTTCGCCCCGAACCTGGAGTCCAACCGCGCCGCGCTCGACCTCATCGTCGAGGCCATCAAGCAGGCCGGCTACGTCCCGGGCAAGGACATCGCGCTGGCGCTCGACGTCGCCGCGTCCGAGTTCTACAAGGACGGCAAGTACGAGTTCGAGGGCCAGTCCCGCTCGGCCGCCGAGATGACCGAGTACTACGAGGAGCTCGTCTCCGCGTACCCGATGGTCTCCATCGAGGACCCGCTGTACGAGGACGACTGGGCCGGCTGGAAGGTCCTCACGGACAAGCTGGGCGCCAAGGTCCAGATCGTCGGCGACGACCTCTTCGTCACCAACCCGGAGCGCCTCGCCCGCGGCATCGAAGAGGGCTCGGCGAACGCCCTGCTCGTGAAGGTGAACCAGATCGGTTCGCTGACCGAGACCCTGGACGCCGTCGAGATGGCCCAGCGCAACGGCTTCAAGTGCATGATGTCGCACCGCTCCGGCGAGACCGAGGACGTCACCATCGCCGACCTCGCGGTCGCCGTGAACTGCGGCCAGATCAAGACCGGCGCCCCGGCCCGCTCGGACCGCGTCGCCAAGTACAACCAGCTGCTGCGCATCGAGGAGATCCTCGACGACGCCGCCGTGTACGCGGGCCGCTCCGCCTTCCCGCGCTTCAAGGGCTGATCACTTCACCTTCGGCTTCCGCGGGGTTCATCCCCGCGGGGCCCGACAGCCTCCGTACGTCCCCGCGCTCGGTCCCGTACCGTGTGCGGGGACGTATTGCTGTGTGCGGGTACAGGGGAGGCGGAGTCAATGGCCGGGAACCGGGATCGGTTCTCCACCTTCTCGACCGCGACCAGGCTCAAGCAGCTGGGCGAGCGGACCGCGGCCCACGTGTACCGCTCGCAGTCACGGCGCCAGGTCCGGCGCAGCAGGCTGACCGGCCGGGCCGCGCTGCTGGTGCTCGTCCTCTGTACGCTGGTCGTCGCCCTCGCCTATCCGATGCGCCAGTACGTCTCCCAGCGCTCGGAGATCTCGGACCAGCAGCAGGCCGCCGACCGGGCGCGCAAGCGGCTGGACGAACTCCGCGACGAGAAGGCCCGCTGGCAGGACCGCGCGTACGCGGAGCAGCAGGCGCGCAGGCACCTGCACTACGTGCGCCCCGGGGAGATCGGCTTCACCATGGTCGACTCGGAGGCCGCGGAGCACCGCCGCACCGGTACGGCGACGGCCGACCGGCCCTGGTACTCGAACGTCTGGGACGGCATCGACAAGGCCGACCGGCCCGCCGACTGACGTTCACCGACCGACCTCTCAACTGAAAGACGCATCCCAGGCATGCAGACGCCCCCGCCCCAGACCGCACGGATCGAGCCGACGGACACGGACATCGTCGCGTTCGAGCAGCAGCTCGGCCGCCCGCCGCGCGGACTGCGCGCCATCGCGCACCGCTGTCCCTGCGGGCAGCCCGACGTGGTCGAGACCGCCCCGCGACTGCCCGACGGCACGCCGTTCCCCACGCTGTACTACTTGACCTGCCCGAAGGCCGCCGGTGCCATCGGCACGCTGGAGGCCAACGGCGTGATGAAGGAGATGCAGGCCCGGCTCGCCACCGACCCGGAGCTGGCCGCGGCCTACCGGGCCGCGCACGAGGACTACATCACCCGGCGCGACGCCATCGAGGTGCTGGAGGGCTTCCCGAGCGCGGGCGGCATGCCCGACCGGGTCAAGTGCCTGCACGTGCTGGTGGGCCACTCGCTGGCCGCGGGCCCCGGTGTGAACCCGTTCGGCGACGAGGCCCTGGCGATGCTGCCCGAGTGGTGGGCCAAGGGCGCCTGCGTCACCCCGTGCGCGGAGAAGGCGGACGCGTGACGCGCGTCGCGGGCATCGACTGCGGTACCAACTCCATCCGCCTGCTGGTCGCGGACTGCGACCCGGAGACCGGCGAGCTGATCGAGCTGGACCGGCGGATGATCGTCGTCCGGCTCGGCCAGGGCGTGGACCGGACCGGCCGGCTGGCGCCGGAGGCCCTGGAGCGCACCTTCGCGGCCTGCCGCGAGTACGCCGCCGTGATCGAGGAGCTGGGCGCTGAACGGATCCGCTTCGTGGCCACCTCGGCCTCGCGCGACGCGGAGAACCGGGACGAGTTCGTCCGGGGCGTCGTGGACATCCTGGGAGTGGAGCCCGAGGTGATCAGCGGTGACCAGGAGGCGGAGTTCTCCTTCACCGGCGCCACCAAGGAGCTGACGGGCCGCGACGACCTCGCGAAGCCGTACCTCGTCGTGGACATCGGCGGCGGCTCGACCGAGTTCGTGGTCGGCGAGGAGCACGTGCGCGCCGCGCGCTCCGTCGACGTGGGCTGCGTCCGGATGACCGAGCGCCACCTGGTCGTCGACGGGGTCGTCACCGACCCGCCGACCGAGGCGCAGGTCGCCGCCGTACGGGCCGACATCGAGGCCGCGCTGGACCTGGCGGCCGAGACGGTGCCGCTGGGCGAGGCGCGCACCCTGGTCGGCCTGGCCGGCTCGGTGACCACGGTCGCTGGCATCGCCCTGGGCCTGGCGGAGTACGACTCCGCCGCGATCCACCACAGCCGCATCTCCTACGAGGCGGTCCGCGAGGTCAGCGAGCGCATGCTCACCCTGACGCACGCGGAGCGCGCCTCGATCGGCGTGATGCACCCGGGCCGCGTCGACGTCATCGGCGCGGGCGCCCTGATCCTCCGCGCGATCATGGAGCGCACCGGCGCCAAGGAGGTCGTCGTCTCCGAACACGACATCCTGGACGGCATCGCCTGGAGCGCGGCCCGCTCGCTGGCGTGATGTCCCGCCCACACCGGCGGACCTGACCGACTCCGCTCTCTGTCCGACTCCGCTCCCTGTCCGTGGCCCCGGCCCGGGCGGGGAGCGGCCGTACGCGGGGTCAGCCGTGTACACGCGGACAGCAGTGCTGGTCCGGGGGCTGGAAGGCCCTCTTCGGGGGGCGAAAGTCCCGTCGTCCACATGAAGTTCGTGAAGTTCTTCACAAGGAAAAGAAGGCCGATGGGCTCATCGGGGGCCCTTTGGATGGCATTTCGAGGCCGACGGGCCTGTTTCGTGAGGGTGTTCGTCTGAATCGTGGACGGTCCCGGGGGTGGTCCGTAGGTATCCACGAGAGGCGTGGTCTACCCCGTCGATAGGCCGGAGTGCCAGTTCAGAGCGGGTGGACAACGACTCCCGCGGCGCGGTGGTTCCCCCTTCGCGACATGACCTCCGTCACGTGGGCCGCGCAGTGTAACAGAGGGGTCCTAGCACCTTGTGAAGGGGCTCACGAGCGTCCCCCCTTCGGGTGCTGGATACTCGTTCCATGAGCACCACGGAGCGTCCCAGGATCCTCGTTGTAGGCGGTGGGTACGTAGGCCTGTATGCAGCCAAGCGCATTCTGAAGAAGATGCGCTACGGCGAGGCGACCGTCACGGTCGTCGACCCGCGCTCGTACATGACCTACCAGCCCTTCCTCCCCGAAGTGGCCGCAGGCAGCATCTCGCCTCGGCACGTCGTCGTCCCGCTGCGACGCGTGCTGCCCAAGGCTGAGGTTCTCACCGGCCGGGTCACCAGCATCGACCAGGACCGCAAGGTCGCCGTCGTCACGCCGCTGGTCGGCGAGGCGTACGAGCTGCCCTTCGACTACCTGGTGATCGCGCTCGGCGCCGTTTCCCGCACCTTCCCGATCCCCGGCCTGGCCGAACAGGGCATCGGTATGAAGGGCGTGGAAGAGGGCATCGGTCTGCGCAATCACGTCCTCGAACAGCTCGACAAGGCCGAGTCCACGACGGACGAGGACGTCCGCCGCAAGGCCCTCACCTTCGTCTTCGTCGGCGGCGGCTTCGCCGGCGCGGAGACCATAGGCGAGGTCGAGGACATGGCCCGCGACGCCGCGAAGTACTACTCCACGATCAAGCGCGAGGACATGCGCTTCATCCTGGTGGACGCGGCCGACAAGATCCTTCCCGAGGTCGGGCCCAAGCTCGGCACCTGGGGCAAGGAGCACCTCGAGTCGCGCGGCATCGAGATCTACCTGAACACGTCCATGGACTCCTGCGTGGACGGCCACGTGGTGCTGAAGAACGGCCTCGAGGTCGACTCCAACACCCTCGTGTGGACCGCGGGCGTCAAGCCCAACCCGGTGCTGGCCCGCTACGGCCTGCCGCTGGGCCCGCGCGGCCACGTCGACGCCGGCGCCGACCTCCAGGTCACCGGCACCGACTACATCTGGGCCGCGGGCGACAACGCCCAGGTCCCGGACATGGCGTCCCGCAAGGCCGGCGTCGAGAACGCCTGGTGCCCGCCGAACGCCCAGCACGCGCTGCGCCAGTCCAAGGTCCTCGCGGACAACGTCATCTCGGGCATGCGGGGCTTCCCGCAGGGCGAGTACTCGCACTCCAACAAGGGTGCGGTGGCGGGCCTCGGCCTCCACAAGGGCGTCGCGATGATCGTCATGGGCGGCATGAAGATCAAGCTCAAGGGCCGGCTCGCCTGGTACATGCACCGTGGCTACCACGGCATGGCCATGCCGACCTGGAACCGCAAGATCCGCGTCTTCGCCGACTGGACCCTCGCGATGTTCCTCAAGCGCGAGGTCGTCTCCCTCGGTGCGCTGGAGACCCCGCGCGAGGAGTTCTACGAGGCCGCCAAGCCGGCCCCGGCTCCGGCCGCCGTGACGGCTCCCGCCGCCGAGAAGGCCAAGGCTTCCTGACCCGGGCCTGACCGGAAACATCCCAGTACGACCCCGAAGGGGCCTCCCGCCATCCGTGGTGCGGGCGGCCCCTTCGGTGCGTCCGGCCCGCCCCACGGCGTGTCGCGGCCCGCTTACCCGCTGTGCGCGGTGGGTAGAGGCAAAGGTCGGAGCCTTACTGGAGGTGTGTGCCATGACCGACGCCGCGCCGCGGCTGGCCGCTCTTGCCGAGACCCTGCTGGGTGTCCCCCTGCCCGTCCGGATCCGCGCCTGGGACGGCAGCGAGGCTGGTCCGCCCGACGGCCCGGGGCGCGGCCCCGGGCCCGTTCTCGTCCTGCACCACCGGCGGGCCCTGCGCCGGATGCTGTGGAAACCGGGCGAAGTCGGCCTGGCCCGGGCCTGGGTCTCCGGGGACCTGACCGTCGAGGGCGATCTCTACGACCTGCTCGACCGGGTGTCGGGGCTGCTCTGGCAGCGCGACCCCGACCCGGGCGCCGGCCTGCCCGCCGGCCGCGTCCGCGGGGCGCTGGCCGCGGCCTCCGGGGCGCTGGGGACCGTACGCGACGGGGCCGCCCGGGCCGCGCTGCGGGAGCTGATCGCGCTCGCCGGGCCGCTGCCCCCGCCCGCGCCGCCGGGCGAGGAGGTCCCCCGCCGCGGCGGCGCCCGGCACACCCGGGTCCGCGACCGGCGGGCCGTCAGCCACCACTACGACGTCGGCAACGACTTCTACGCCCTCGTGCTCGGCCCCTCCATGGTCTACTCCTGCGCCTACTGGAGCCCCGGGGGAGACCTGGAGGGGGCCCAGCGCGACAAGCTCGGCCTGGTCTGCCGCAAGCTCGCCCTGCGCCCCGGCGACCGGCTGCTCGACGTGGGCTGCGGCTGGGGCTCGATGGCCCTGCACGCGGCGCGGGAGTACGGCGTCCGGGTCACCGGCATCACGCTCTCGCGCGAGCAGGCCGCCTTCGCCCGCAAGCGGATCGCGGAGGAGGGCCTGACCGACCGGATCGAGATCCGGGTCCAGGACTACCGGGACGTCACGGACGGGCCGTACGACGCGATCTCCTCCATCGGGATGGCCGAACACGTCGGCTCCGCCCGCTACCGCGAGTACGCCGGTGACCTGTACGCCCTGCTGCGTCCCGGCGGGCGGCTGCTGAACCACCAGATCGCGCGGCGCCCCGAGCCCGACGCGGCGCGGGAGGCGGCGTACCGGATCGATCCCTTCATCGACGCGTACGTCTTCCCCGACGGGGAGCTGTCCCCGATCGCCGTCACCGTGGGCGAGTTGGAGCGGGCGGGCTTCGAGGTCCGCGACGTCGAGGCGCTGCGCGAGCACTACGCGCTGACCCTGCGGGCCTGGGTCGGCCGGCTGGAGGAGAACTGGGAACGGGCGGTCCGGCTCACCTCGCCCGGCCGGGCGCGGGTCTGGCTGCTGTACATGGCCGCCTCCGCGCTGGGCTTCGAGCAGAACCGGCTCGGGGTGAACCAGGTGCTGGCCGTGCGCACCCCCGGGGACGGGAGCGCCGGGTTGGCGCGGCGCACCCGGGAGTGGCGCGAGTAGCGCGCGCGACGTCCGTGGCACCCGTGGCACCCGTGGCACCCACGGCACCCGTGGCACCCACGGCACCCATGGCGAAGGGCCCCGCGACCTGGTGGTCGCGGGGCCCTTCGCCGTGTCCCTGTCCCTGTCCCTGCCGGGAGCGGAGCCGGGCTACTCGGTCTTGATGGCGGTCAGCATGTTCAGCCGGGCCGCGCTGCGCGCCGGCCACATGGCGGCCAGGACGCCGACCACACCGGCGAGCAGGAGGAAGATGCCGATCCGGTCCCAGGGCAGGACCAGCGCGTAGCCGGGGATCGTGTCGCTGAGCGTCGTACCGACCGCCCAGGCGAGGAAGATGCCGATGGCGACGCCGAGGATCGCGCCGAAGAGCGAGATCACGACGGCCTCCAGGCGGATCATGTTCTTGACCCGGCCGCGGTCCAGGCCGATCGCCCGCAGCATGCCGATCTCCTGGACCCGCTCGAAGACGGACATCGCCAGGGTGTTGACGACGCCGAGCACCGAGATGATCAGCGCCATGCCGAGCAGGCCGTACATGATGTTCAGGGCGATGTTGATCATGCCGCCCAGTTCGTCGCGCATGTCCTGCTGGGTGGCGACGGTCATCGCCGGGTTCTTGCCGAGCGCGTCGACGACGGCCTGCTCGCCCGCCGCGGTGGCGCCGGCGGTGGTGTTGACGTACACCCAGCGGATGTACTGCTCCTCGCCGGAGGGGCTCAGCAGCTTGGAGTCGACCAGGTACGGCGAGACCAGCTCGTCGAGGTTCTTGTAGACCGCGCCGACCTTCAGCGGGCTCTTGCGGCCGTCGGCGAACTGCGCGTCCAGGGTGGAGCCGACCGAGAGCTTCTGCTTCTTGGCCTCCTTCTCCGAGACCGCGACCTCGCCCTTGCCGAGGCTGCCCAGCGAGCCGCTGGTGACCTGGACGTTCAGCAGGTCGGCGATGGTCGCCGGGTTGACGCCGGAGGCGGACCGGAAGTCGCCCTTGACCTGGAAGGAGCTCTCCGCGACCGCGGAGACCTCCTTGACGCCCTTCGCCTTGGCCAGGGTCTCGGGCACCGACACGTCCAGGCCGCCGCCGCGCACGCCCTCGGACATGGAGACCCGGTAGTCGGCCTTGATGTTGTCGGTGCTCAGCCGGTCGATGGCCTTGCCCATGGTGATGCCGAGCACCGAGAGGGTGGTGACCAGGGTCAGGCCGATGGCCAGGGAGGCCGCGGTGACGGCGGTGCGGCGCGGGTTGCGCAGGGCGTTCTGCGCGGCCAGCTTGCCGGGGACCCCGAAGATCTTCTGGAGCGGCGGGCGGAGCGCGCCGATGACCGGCCGCGAGAGCAGCGGGAGCAGCACGATCAGGCCGATGAGGAGGAAGAACGCGCCCGCGGCGATGGTCATCCGGCCGTCGCCGCCGCCGGTCGAGACGCCGAGGAGGGTGCCGCCGACGCCGAGGCCGCCGAGGATGCAACCGAAGACGTTGCGCAGCACCAGGGACTTGGAGCTGGCGGGCAGGTGGGCGCTGCCCATGGCGGCGACCGGGGCGATCCGGCCGGTGCGCCAGGCGGGCAGCATGGCGGCGACCACGGTGACGACGACGCCGATGACCAGGGCCCAGACGATGGTGCCCGGGGCGATGACGAGGTCGCCGCCCGGCAGCTTCGCGCCGAAGGAGTTCATCGCGGAGCGCATGCCGATCGCCAGGCCGATGCCCGTGACCAGGCCGATCACGGCGGAGAGGAGACCGACGACGAGGGCTTCGGCGAGCACCGAGCGCATCACCTGGCCGCGGGCGGCGCCGACGGCGCGCAGCAGGGCCAGTTCCTTGGTGCGCTGGCTGACCAGCATGGTGAAGGTGTTGTAGATGAGGAAGACGCCGACGAAGAGGGAGATGCCCGCGAAGGCCAGCAGCATGTTGCTCATGCCGCCCAGCTGCGTCTGGATGTCCTTGGCCTGCTCCGCGGCGAGCGCGGTGCCGGTCTTGGCGTGGGCGTTCTTGTCGAGCAGCGGCTTGATGTCGGCGAGCAGCTTGTCGGCGGAGGTGCCGGGCTGCGCGGCGATGGTCAGGTCCTGGTAGAAGCCGGGCTTGAGGAACATCTCCTGCGCGACGGGGGTGGTGAACAGGACCAGGCTGCCGCCCGCCTTGACCGCGCCGTCCTCGGTGGTGAAGACGCCGCTGAGGGTGTACTCCTTCACCGGGCCCTTGGTCGCGACGCGGACCTTGTCGCCCACCTTGTAGTTGCCGGCGGCGGCGCTGTCCTTGTCGAGGGCGATCTGGTCGGCCTTGGTGGGGCCGGCGCCGTCGACGAAGGCGGAGCGCGGGTCCTTGCCGTCCTTGCCGGGGGCGAAGTTGGAGCCCGCGTTCGACCAGCCCTGGCCGATCAGCTTGCCCTTCTCGTCGCCGATGCCGGCGAAGCCGGTGACGCGGCCGGTGACCGAGGCGACGCCGCCCGTCGCGGCGACCTTGTCGAGGGTGGCCTGGCCGATGCCGGGGTCGCCCTGCTTCTGGCCGTCGTCGTCGCGGGTCTGGCCGTAGGAGCTGACCGAGACGGCGACGCCGTCGTAGCTCTTCGCGGACTGGCTGCTCAGGGACTTCTTGAGGGTGTCGGTGAAGACGAGGGTGCCGGAGACGAACGCGACGCCGAGGGTGACGGCGAGCACCGTCATCAACAGCCTGGCCTTGTGCGCGAGGACATTGCGCAGGGCGGTACGGAACATGGGTATGTCAGTCCTGGTGCTGGAAGTCTGGGAGGTGGCTTCGTGGGGCCCGCCGGGGGGCCCGCGACCGGGTCAGCTCGTACGGCCCTTGGCGTCGAAGGCCTTCATGCGGTCCAGCACGCCGTCGGCGGTGGGGCTGATCATCTCGTCCACGATGCGGCCGTCGGCGAGGAAGATGACGCGGTCCGCGTAGGAGGCGGCGACCGGGTCGTGGGTGACCATCACGACGGTCTGGCCGAGCTCGCGGACGGAGTTGCGCAGGAAGCCGAGGACCTCGGCGCCGGAGCGGGAGTCCAGGTTTCCGGTCGGCTCGTCGCCGAAGATGATCTCGGGGCGGGAGGCCAGGGCGCGGGCCACGGCCACGCGCTGCTGCTGGCCGCCGGAGAGCTGGGTGGGGCGGTGGCCCAGTCGGTCGGCGAGGCCGACCATGGAGATGACCGCGTCGAGCCACTGCTTGTCGGGCTTGCGGCCCGCTATGTCCATGGGGAGCGTGATGTTCTCCAGGGCCGTCAGCGTCGGCAGCAGGTTGAACGCCTGGAAGATGAAGCCGATCTTGTCCCGGCGCAGCTGGGTGAGCTGCTTGTCCTTGAGGGAGCCCAGCTCGGTCTCGCCGATCCGCACGGATCCGCCGGAGAAGGTGTCCAGGCCCGCGACGCAGTGCATCAGCGTGGACTTGCCGGAACCGGAGGGGCCCATGATCGCGGTGAACTGTCCCTGGCCGAAGTCGACCGAGACGTTGTCGAGGGCGACCACCTGGGTCTCGCCCTGGCCGTACACCTTCGAGAGCTGCGTGGCGCGGGCCGCCACGGCCTGGGTGGTGTGCGGGGCGTAGTTCATGGTGGTCACGGGGGGCTCCTCCGAGCGGCGATCTGACGGACTGGCGGGACGCTTTCCATCTTCTTCGCGCCGCCCCCCGCTCCGGATCAACCGCCGAGCTAGTTCGTGGGCCCACTGGAGTCTGACCGCCGGGGCCCCTTCCTCCTCCTCTGGTATGACGGCGCCCCTGACCCGGCCCCGGTGGCGGCCCGTCGTGGTCGGCCGCGGGTCGCGGGCCTTGGCAGGATGGGGCAGAGCCCTTGCGGGGCAAGGGGAGGACCCGGTCGGGGTCGGGGGAGCCCGCTCGGGGCGGGGTGGTGCGGGGTGGCGTCCGTGGTGGCGCGGGGGGTGGCGCGGGCCATCGAAATCCCGTCAATCCCAGGGCGGTGGTGATCGTCCTCCGCAGGGCGTCGACCCGGCCTTCTGATGTCTGACGCTCCCTCAAGCGTCAATAAAATCAGACAACATCGGAAAGAAGGCCATCTGGTGGTGGGTGGGTTCCGGATACGCTCGCCACTGCGCTCAGGTGCTTCGTACGGGGGACCGCGTACCAGCCCGGATGGTGGAATGCAGACACGGCGAGCTTAAACCTCGCTGGCCTTAGGGCCGTGCCGGTTCAAGTCCGGCTCCGGGCACCACCGGTCCCACCCGTGCACCGACGGGCCCGATCTTCGCCGGTCGAACCTTGCCCATTTCTTATCCCGTGCGTTTCGCCATGCCCTCTTCTAAGATCCTCCTTCAGCAGTAGGGTGATTTTTTTGCGAACGCATTACCCTTGGTGCAAGAGGCCGCGCACGTGGCCGATGGAGGAGTGAGATGAGGAGCAGTAACCCGGTCTTCTCGCGACGGGGGTTCAGCCGCGACAACGGCGGCTACGCGGGCTTTGACGCGCAGCAGGCCGGGACCGCGACGAACCCGTACGCGACGAACCCGTACGCGACCGACCCGCAGACCGGCATGCCGCAGGCGGCCAACCGCAACGTGATGACCATCGACGACGTCGTGAGCCGTACGGCCATGACGCTCGGCACGGTCGTCCTGACGGCGGTCCTCGCCTGGATCGCCCTCCCGGTCGACCCGGCGAACGTCAACAAGTCGTACGGCATCGCCATTGGCGCCGCTCTCATCGCGTTCGTCCTCGCGATGGTCCAGTCGTTCAAGCGCAAGCCCGTACCCGCGCTGATCCTGGCCTACGCGGCCTTCGAGGGCGTCTTCCTCGGCGTGATCAGCTCGGCCACCAGCACGTACATCAGCCCGGGTGTGGTCATCCAGGCCGTGCTCGGCACCATGTGCGTCTTCGCCGGCGTGCTGTTCGCCTACAAGATGCGCTGGATCCGCGTCACCCGCCGCTTCTACGGCTTCGTGATGGCCGCCGCCATGGGCTTCATGCTGCTCATGGTCGTCAACCTGCTGTTCTCCGTCTTCGGCGGCGGCGACGGCCTCGGTTTCCGGTCCGGCGGCCTCGGCATCCTCTTCGGTGTCATCGGCATCATCCTGGGCGCCTGCTTCCTGGCCCTCGACTTCAAGCAGGTCGAGGACGGCGTGCAGTACGGCGCCCCCCGCGAGGAGTCCTGGCTGGCGGCCTTCGGCCTCACCATGACCCTGGTGTGGATCTACCTGGAGATGCTGCGCCTGCTGTCGATCCTCAAGGGCGACTAGTACCGCACCCGGTCGCGCACCGCGCGATCACGCACGTACGGAAGGCCCCGCGAGCACGGCTCGCGGGGCCTTCCCGCATGTCGGGGGCCTGCGGGAATCGGGGGCAGGGGTCGGGGACGGGAGTCGAGGACGGGGGTCGGGGGCCGGGCTCAGCCGAACTTCTTGGCCGCCCTGCGCAGGTCGTACTCGTGGATGATCGCCTTGGCCTGGCCGTACGACAGGTCGTGCGCGCCGAGCAGCCAGCTGAGCTTGTCCTCGAACCGGATGAGGGAGGGGCCCTCGTCGACGGTGCGGAGCCAGTCGGAGAGATCACGACCGGTGGTCTGGGGGATTCTGGAGATCATGTTCCGGTGGGTGGGCTCGGAGAACTCTACGGACATGGGCGCCTCCGGAGGTATCGCCGTGCTTGTTCTCTTCACGTCACCGTGCCTGACCGTTCGCCCGTTGGCAATGGCGCCGGGGCGGCGCGTAAGGTCGGCCGCGTGCTTGATACGTCGCCCCTGACCGCCGTCGTGGACCGCTTCGCCGACCGGCTGCGCTCCGCCCCGCAGAGCCGCCTCCAGCGCGGCGCCGCCGCCGAGGGGCTGGCCCTCGCCCGCGAGCTGTCCGTACGGGCGCAGCGCCTGGAGGGCCTCGCGGACGGGGCGCGGCCGCGCGAGATGCCGGACGCCGGGATCTTCGTCGTCGGCGACCAGCTGGCCGTGGCCGGCCTGGACCTGGCCGAGGCGCTGCGCGGCGCGCAGGGGGCCCCGGACGCGGCGACGGCCCCGTCCGAGGTGCTGGACGAGGCCGTGCGGCTGGTGGAGCGGGCGGAAGTCAGAGCGATGCGATGACCCGGTCGGCCAGGATGTAGACGTTGTCGTCGGGGTCCCCGGCGTCGCCGCAGGAGAAGGTCAGCGCGTAGGCGCCGGAGATGCCCGAACCGCCCAGCAGGACGGGCGCGGTGCCCGAGCGCAGGGCCTCGGACAGGCGCTCCGCGGTCTCCCGGTGGCCCGGGGTCATGCACAGCGTGGTGCCGTCGGTGAAGACGTACACGTCGAGCGTGCCGAGCGGGCCGGGGCGGACGTCGGCCAGCGCGGTACGGGCCTGCGCCAGCTCTTCCAGCCGGTTGACGGTGCGCTCGTGGTCGGCGCCCGGCGCGGTGGCCTGGGCCGGCACGAAGTCGGGGTGCGAGGGGTGGCGGCGGCGGGCCGCGGCCAGCTCGGCGGAGTCCTCGGGGTAGGCGTAGTCGTCGCCCTCGTCCGCCAGGAGGGGCTCCAGGCCCACCAGGTCCGCCTGGCGGGGCAGGAAGACGGGGTTCTCCTCGCCGAGCCCGGGCAGGCCGCCCAGCAGCGACGGAGCGTCGGCGGCGTCGCGCGCCTCCTGCGCGGCCCAGAAGGCGCGCGCCTCGGCGAGCTCGCGCTCGCGCTCCTCGGCGAGGGCCTCGGCCACGGCGGCCCGTATCTCCGACGCGGGAGACGCTACGGCGCTACGGGCGTGCGGCACGGTCATGGCGCGGGGGTGCGCCGGAACCGCCAGCTCGCTGCGCAGGGCCGCGACCTGCTTGCGCAGACCGTGGACTGCGTGCAGCGCGGCGGCGCCCACGGCCGTGGCAGCGGCCGTGGTCAGCAGCAGGGCAAGAGACATGGCGCTCACTGACTAACTCCTGATGTATTCGATCCCCCGACTTCCTACATCAGCTTCACCCGCCCTGGGAATGGGGTGCAGTGCATTACGTCATGAATTGGACAGGTCTTTCGTCCCGACCTCTCCTGCCACATGTGCCCTGACCTGCGGAAATGCCAAACCCCCAGGACATAGGTCACATCCTGGGGGAGATTCGGTCACAGGTAGGCCGCGACGGGATTAGATCCGGTGTCAGTACGACGTAAGGATCAACGCGTTTCCCTAGGGGCGTCTGGGCCCCTAAGGAGAAGGATCAGTTCCGGCTCAGCTCAGCCGCTCGATTTCTTGGTCGCGCTGAGCTTCGCCACCGCTGCGGGCAGGTGCCGCCCTCGTTCCTCGGGCGACCCCTACCCTCCGCTCCGGCTCAGCTCAGCCGCTCGATCCTTTGGTCGCGCTGACCTTCGCCACCGCTGCGGGCAGGTGCCGCCCTCGTTCCTCGGGCGACCCCTACCCTCCGCTCCGGCTCAGCTCAGCCGCTCGATGACCATGGCCATGCCCTGGCCGCCGCCCACGCACATCGTCTCCAGGCCGAACTGCTTGTCGTGGAACTGGAGGCTGTTGATCAGCGTGCCGGTGATCCGCGCACCGGTCATCCCGAACGGGTGACCGACGGCGATGGCCCCGCCGTTGACGTTCAGCCTGTCGAGGTCCACGCCCAGGTCGCGGTAGGACGGGATGACCTGGGCCGCGAAGGCCTCGTTGATCTCGACCAGGTCGATGTCGCCGATGGTCAGGCCGGCGCGCTTGAGGGCCTGCTTGGACGCCTCGACCGGGCCCAGGCCCATGATCTCGGGGGAGAGGCCGGTGACGCCCGTGGAGACGATCCGGGCCAGCGGGGTCAGGCCCAGCTCGCGCGCCTTGGTGTCGCTCATGATGACCAGGGCGGCCGCGCCGTCGTTCAGCGGGCAGCAGTTGGCGGCCGTGACGAGGCCGTCGGGGCGGAATACGGGCTTGAGGCCCTGCACGCCCTCCAGGGTGACGCCGGCGCGCGGGCCGTCGTCGGCGGACACCACGGTGCCGTCCGGCGTCGTCACCGGGGTGATCTCGCGCTCCCAGAAGCCGTTCTTGATGGCGGCCTCGGCGAGGTTCTGCGAACGGACGCCGAACTCGTCCATGTCCTGGCGGGTCACGCCCTTGAGGCGGGCCAGGTTCTCGGCCGTCTGCCCCATCGCGATGTACGCGTCCGGGATCAGGCCGTCCTCGCGCGGGTCGTGCCAGGAGGCACCCTCGCTCGCCGCCACCTCGGCCGTACGGGCCTCGGCGTCGGCGAAGAGCGGGTTGTGGGTCTCGCGGATGTCGGAGGAGCCGTTGATCGACCGGGAGACCATCTCGACGCCCGCCGAGATGAAGACGTCGCCCTCGCCCGCCTTGATGGCGTGCAGGGCCATGCGCGAGGTCTGGAGGGAGGAGGAACAGTAACGGGTGAGCGTGAGGCCCGGCAGGTGGTCCATGCCCATCTGCACGGCCACGATGCGGCCCAGGTTGCTGCCCTGCTCGCCGCCCGGCAGGCCGCAGCCCAGCATCAGGTCGTCGATGTCGCGCGGGTCCAGCTCCGGGACCTTCGCCAGGGCGGCCTGGATGATCGTGGCGGTCAGGTCGTCCGGGCGGAGGTCCTTGAGGGAGCCCTTGAAGGCCCGGCCGATGGGGGAGCGGGCGGTGGAAACGATGACGGCTTCGGGCATCGGGACTCCAAGGGGTGGGTTGCGGTTGTGCCGGGACCGCATGTGAAGTTACCGGCCCGTACCGTCGATTTCACCGCCCTCGCCGTGTGACGAGCACCGCACCGGGGCCGCGGCTGGATCATCCGGGCCGGTCAGGACACCGGCGCGTCCGGGACGGCGTGGTCGCCGTCCGGCTGCGAGGCGGCCTCCGCCTCGCTCCCCGGCAGCCGCCGGCGGCGCCGGTGCTTGAGCAGGGCCCAGGGCGCGCGGGCCGCCGTGACCTCGGTGCCCGCCTGGTTCGCGGCGGCCGAGGCGGCCTTGGCCACCGGGAGCATGTCCTCGTCGCGGGAGACGTCGAGGCGGTCGGACTCGGGCCAGAGCGAGAGCGTCGCGCACAGGGTCGGCAGCACGGCCATGGCGGCGGTCGCGTACCCCTCGGCGGACGGGTGGTAGGAGTCCGGGCCGAACATCTCGCGCGGGTTCGCCGCGAACTCCGGGCCCAGCAGGTCCCCCATCGAGACCGTACGGCCGCCCTGGGCGACCACCCCGATGGTCTGCGCGGCGGCCAGCTGCCGGGACACCCGGCGGGCCACCCAGCGCAGCGGCTGGTAGACCGGCTCGATCGTGCCGAGGTCCGGGCAGGTGCCCACGACGACCTCGGAGCCGGCCAGCCGCAGCCGCTTCACCGCGGCCGTCAGCAGCCGCACCGACTGGGTGGGCGGCATCCGGCGGGTCACGTCATTGGCCCCGATCATCACGACGGCCACGTCGGGGGCCTTCTCGCCGTGGTCCAGCAGCAGCGACACCTGGCGGTCGAGATCGTCGGACATGGCACCCGACAGGGCCACGTTCCGCAGCCGTACGGGCCGCTCCGCCACCGCGGCCAGCCCCGAGGCCAGCAGCGCCGCCGGGGTCTGTCTGGCCCGCCGCACGCCGAGCCCGGCGGCCGTGGAATCGCCCAGCATGGCGAGGCGCAGCGGTCCGGGACTCAGCTCGGGGCCGCCGAACTCGCTCCCGTACAGCCCGTCCGCGCGCGGCGGGTCGGGCAGCCCGACGCCCACGGTCCGCTTGGCCAGCTGCACCTCGGCCACGACCAGTCCCACCGCGGCGGCGCCGAGCAGACCGAGTCCGCCGCCGCCGTACGCCGCACCCGCCGCGATCCGGCGGGCCGTTCTCGCCCTCGACACTTCAGGTCACCCTCCTTGCCTCTGCTGGCTTACCTGCCCCGTAGTGCCGCTGCTCCAATCCCTTTCCGCTTAGTCTGACGGGACCTCCCGGAGAACCCGTGGAGTTCCCTCCTTGGAGAACATGGTGCAATTCCACGACTCGATGATCAGCCTCGTCGGCAACACCCCGCTGGTGAAGCTCAACCGTGTGACCGACGGCATCCAGGCCACCGTCCTGGCCAAGGTCGAGTACTTCAATCCCGGCGGGTCCGTGAAGGACCGCATCGCCGTGCGCATGATCGAGGCCGCCGAGCAGAGCGGAGCGCTCAAGCCCGGTGGCACCATCGTGGAGCCGACCAGTGGCAACACCGGTGTAGGACTCGCCATCGTGGCCCAGCAGAAGGGCTACAAGTGCATCTTCGTCTGTCCTGACAAGGTGTCGATGGACAAGATCAACGTGATGCGCGCGTACGGCGCCGAGGTCGTGGTCTGCCCGACCGCCGTCGACCCCGAGCACCCGGACTCGTACTACAACGTGTCCGACCGCCTCGCGCGCGAGCCCGGCGCCTGGAAGCCGGACCAGTACAGCAACCCGAACAACCCGCGCTCGCACTACGAGACCACCGGTCCCGAGCTGTGGGAGCAGACGGACGGGAAGATCACCCACTTCGTCGCGGGCGTCGGCACCGGCGGCACGATCTCCGGCACCGGCGGCTACCTCAAGGAGGTGAGCGGTGGCAGCGTCAAGGTCATCGGCGCCGACCCCGAGGGCTCCGTGTACTCGGGCGGCTCGGGCCGTCCGTACCTCGTCGAGGGCGTCGGCGAGGACTTCTGGCCGTCCGCCTACGACCGCAACGTGACGGACGAGATCATCGCGGTGTCCGACAAGGACTCCTTCCAGATGACCCGCCGCCTCGCCAAGGAGGAGGGCCTGCTCGTCGGCGGTTCCTGCGGCATGGCCGTCGTGGCCGCGCTCAAGGCCGCCGAGAGCCTCGGTCCGGACGACGTGGTCGTCGTCCTGCTGCCGGACAGCGGCCGCGGCTACCTCAGCAAGATCTTCAGCGACGAGTGGATGGCCGGGCACGGCTTCCTGGAGGAGGCGGGCCCCGCGGCCCGCATCGGCGCGGTCCTGGCCGACAAGGAGGGCGGGATCCCCTCGCTCGTCCACATGCACCCCGAGGAGACCGTCGGGGAGGCCATCGAGGTGCTGCGCGAGTACGGCGTCTCGCAGATGCCGATCGTGAAGCCGGGCGCCGGGCACCCGGACGTGATGGCCGCCGAGGTCATCGGGTCCGTGGTGGAGAAGGAGCTGCTGTCGGCGCTGTTCGCGCAGCGCGCCTCGCTCAGCGACCCGCTGGAGAAGCACATGAGCCCGCCGCTGCCGCAGGTCGGCTCCGGCGAGACGGTCTCCGAGCTGATGCGGGTCCTCGGTACGGCGGACGCGGCGATCGTCCTCGTCGAGGGCAAGCCGACCGGTGTGGTGAGCCGTCAGGACCTCCTGGCGTTCCTGGCGCGCAGCGCGAAGTAGTCCCTTACGGGGGCTCCACGGGGCTCCACGGGGCTTCGCGCGATCGGAACGGGCCCGACACGTCGTGGCAGCACCGGCTTAACACGGGTGCGGCACAGTGGTGTTCGTCGGAAGGAACCGGACGGTTCCTCCGGCGTCACGAGCGGCGTTGCGCGGTTCCGGAGCGGCTCCCGGGGCCGTGGGGCGCCATGGACGCGGACGGCCCTGACCCGGACCGTGTCCTTCGCGGGGGCCGCCGTCGTCCCGCCCCCCGGGCAACCGGGGGTGCGGCGGCCCCCGCCATACCTTCCCGTCGGGGCGGGGCGTCGCTGCCCCTGCCTTCCGCCCGCGGGCCGGCGTGCGCCTCAATCGCCGGCGAGGCTGGATTTGGCCGCCCTCACCCTTCGCCTGCGGGCTGGTGCGCGCCTCAATCGCCGGCGAGGCTGGATTTGGCCGCCCTCACCCTTCGCCCGCGGGCTGGTGCGCGCCTCAAACGCCGGCGGGGCTGGATAGGGCCGCCCCCACAGTCCGCCTGCGGGCCGGTGGGCGCCTCAATCGCCGGCGGGGCTGGAGGTGGCGGAGCCTGCCCGTCCCCTGCGGGCCGGTGTGCGCCTCAAACGCCGGCGAGGCTAGGAAGTGAGCCCAGCCCCATCCAGCCGCGCCGGCGTTTGAGGCGCACACCCGGCCGCGGACGAAGGGCGGGCTCGGCCCCATCCAGCCGCGCCGGCGTTTGAGGCGCGCACCGGGCTCGCGGACGAGGGGCGGGCGCAGACCCATCCAGCCCCGCCGGAGGCGGAGGGCCGGGTCAGGGCTGAGGGCGCCGCCAGGCCTTCGCGGCGTGGGCGAAGTTGACGCCCAGGATGCCGGCCCAGGTGACCACGAGGCCGCTCAGACCGGCGTTGACGACGCCGATGGCGGACAGCGGGATCGCCAGGACCAGCGTCACGATGGCGAAGCCGAAGCGTTCGCCGAAGTTCGCCCCGCCCCCGGCGACCGCGGGACCGCCGCGCACCTCTTGCAGGCGCTGCTCGGCCAGGCGCCGCCTGACCTGGGTGTCCACCTTCTCGATGAACGAATCGACGAGCGCCGCCTCGTACTCCGGCCCCAGCTCCCCGCGGGCCCTCAAGGTGGCGTCGAATTCCTTCTTGAGCTCGTGGGCATCGGTGTGGGAATGGGGTTCCATGCCTCCAGGCTAGGAAGGCCGTCGCGGCCGGGCACTGGGGCTAGCCCCCGTATCACGCGGCGGACCAGGGTTGCCGTCCTGCATATCCGCATGCAGAGTGCTTGCTGACTGAATACATCGAGGGCCAACGGTCCACGGGCGGAGGAGGGGGCGGGATGAGCGACAGTCCGGCAGCACGGCTGCAGAAGCTGTTCGAGGGGCACCGGCTGACGCCGACCCAGCGGCGGATCGCCCACTGCATGGTGCGCGGGGCGGCCGAGGTGCCGTTCCTGTCCAGCGTCGAGCTGGCCGAGCTGGCCGGGGTCAGCCAGCCCTCGGTGACCCGCTTCGCGGTGGCGCTCGGCTTCGACGGGTACCCGGCGCTGCGCCGGCACCTGCGCGAGGTGGCCCCCGCCGGCCGCCCCGGCGGGTCCGGCAGCGACGCGTACAACTCCTACCAGCAGGCCGTCCAGGCCGAGATCGACAACCTGCGCCACCTCTCGGCGATGCTCGCCGACCCCGGGCCCGTCGAGGAGGCGGGGCGGGTGCTCGCCGCTTCGGTGCCGCTGCCGGTGCTCGGGCTGCGCGCCGCGTCCTCGCAGGCGCGCGGGTTCGCGTACTTCGCGGGCAAGGTGCACCCCGACGTGCGGCTGCTGGACGAGGGCGGCTCGATGCTGGCCGACCGGATCGACGCGGCGGTCGGGTCCGGGGCCTCGGCGCTGCTGTGCTTCGCGCTGCCCCGGCATCCGCGCGAGGTGCTGGCGGCTCTGGAGTACGCCCGTACGACCGGGCTGACCGTGGTCACGGTCGCCGATTCCGCCTTCGCCCCGGTGGCCCGCCACTCGGACCTGCTGATCCCGGCGCCGGTCGGCACCGGACTCGCCTTCGACACGGCGTGCGCGCCGATGCTCCTGGGGCGGGTGCTGCTGGAGTCGATGGCGGACGCGCTGCCCGACGCCCAGGCCCGGCTGGAGGCCTTCGACGCGAAGGCCGCCGCCCGCTCCCTCTTCGTGGAGTAGGTCGAGTAGAGCGCCTGGACCGCCTCACAGCAGGGCGTCGCGGTGCGCGGCGCCCGCCTCCTCCACCAGGGCGGGGAGCGACTGCGCGGGCCGCGCGAGGGCGAAGCGCACCGCGTCCCCCTCGACCGCGAAGCCGTGGACGGCCGGGCGCGGCAGGCTGTTGTAGCCGTAGTGGGCCGTGAAGAAGTACGCGCCGGTGTCCGGTACGGCGATCAGGTCGCCCGCGGCGAGCGGCGGGAGCGAGCGGGCCTCGGCCAGCAGGTCGCCCGCGAAGCAGGCGGGCCCCGCGACGTCCTGGGCGAGGGGCGCGCCCTCCTTCGGGACGCCCCGCCCGTCGTAGGCGAGGATCCGCACCGGCCACACGGCGGGCGCGTAGACCGTACGGGTGGCCAGCTGGACCCCCGCGTGGGTGAGCGCGACGGGGCGGCCGCCGGTGGTCTTGGCGTACTCGACGCGGGCGAGCACCAGGCCGTGCTTGGCGGTCAGGGACCGGCCGAACTCGGTGACCAGGCCGTAG
The DNA here is from genome assembly GCF_044759975.1 of Streptomyces sp. NPDC098789. Taxonomy (NCBI): domain Bacteria; kingdom Bacillati; phylum Actinomycetota; class Actinomycetes; order Kitasatosporales; family Streptomycetaceae; genus Streptomyces; species Streptomyces sp. NPDC098789. The sequence continues at coordinate 66,330 of NZ_JBIWAJ010000024.1, read as the reverse complement.
GAGCCGTCGAAGAGGGCCGGGGCGGCCGTGCGCAGGGCGGCCACGTAGTCGGCGTACGAGGGGGTCGCCGCGTCCGAGGCGAAGTTCACCGGGAGGCCGCCGCCGATGTCGATCGTGTCGATCCGGCGCCGGCCGACGCGGGCGTTGACCTCCTCGGCCAGCTCGTGCACGGCGCGCACCCCCCGCGCGATCAGCGGCAGCGGTACGCCCTGGGACCCGGAGTGGGTGTGCAGCCGGGTCAGCCAGGGGCGCTCCGCGCAGGCGCGCACCAGCCACTCGCGCGCCCCCTCGTCGCGCAGTGCGAAGCCGAACTTCGAGGTGGCGGTCGCCGTGGAGAGGGCGTCGATGGCGCCCGCGCCGGTCTGCGGGTTGATCCGCAGGCCGATCGGGGACCGGACCGGGCCCGGGTCCGCCGCGATCAGGGCGTCGATGCGCTCCAGCTCCTGGCGGTTGTCGACGTTGACCGCGATGCCCAGGGCCAGCGCCTCGCGCAGCTCGGCGGTGGTCTTGGCGGGGGAGTCCAGGACCGTGCGGTCGGGGCTCAGCCCGGCGGCCCGGGCCAGGCCCAGCTCCCCGGCGCTGGCCACCTCGCAGCCCAGGCCGGTGGCGGCCAGCAGCCGCAGCACGGGGACCAGCGGGCAGGCCTTGACGGCGAAGGCGTGCAGGACGGGGGTGCTCGGTGGCAGCGCGGCGGCGAAGGCGGCCGTCAGGGCGGCGGCCGAGTCCCGGATGCCGGCCGTGTCCAGCAGGCACACCAAGGGTTCGTCGCCCTCGTCCGGCCCCACCAGCCCCTGGCGCACGGCGGCCCGCACGACCAGGTCCCGGCGGGCGGCGGCGGGCTCCGGGCCGGGCGCCGAACCGGGCTCCCGGCCGGGCTCCGGGCGGGGGCCGGTGCCTCCGTGGGTGTCTCCGTGGGACGCGCTGTCGACGGTCTCCGCAGTCATGTCGGCCAGCCAACCACCACGGCGACATGCCCGCAGCTGTTGACTGAACCTATTCAGACAGTGAGTATGTGAATAGATTGACCAACATCGGAGGAGGCACCGCCATGTCAGGACCCCGCCCCGTACGTGCCGCGCGAGGCACCGGACTCAGCACCCTGGGATGGCAGCAGGAGGCCGCCCTGCGCATGCTGCAGAACAACCTCGACCCCGAGGTCGCCGAGCACCCCGACAAGCTGGTCGTCTACGGCGGCACCGGCAAGGCCGCGCGCGACTGGCGCTCGTACGACGCGATGGTCCGCACGCTCCAGACCCTCAAGCAGGACGAGACCATGCTGGTCCAGTCCGGCCGTCCGGTCGGCGTCATGCAGACCCACGAATGGGCCCCGCGCGTCCTGCTCGCCAACTCCAACCTGGTCGGCGACTGGGCGAACTGGGAGGAGTTCCGGCGCCTGGAGAACCTGGGCCTGACCATGTACGGGCAGATGACCGCCGGTTCGTGGATCTACATCGGCACCCAGGGCATCCTCCAGGGCACCTACGAGACCTTCGCCGCCGTCGCCGCGAAGAAGTTCGGCGGGACCCTCGCCGGCACCATCACCCTGACCGCCGGCCTCGGCGGCATGGGCGGCGCCCAGCCGCTCGCCGTCACGATGAACGACGGCGTCGCCATCTGCATCGACGTCGACCCGCGCGCCATCGACCGCCGCATCGAGCACCGCTTCCTCGACGTCAAGGCCGACAACCTGCGCCACGCCCTCGCGCTGGCCGTCGAGGCCCGCGACGCCCGCAAGCCGCTCTCCATCGGCCTGCTCGGCAACGCCGCCGACCTGCTCCCGCAGATGCTCGCCGAGGGCGCCCCGATCGACATCGTGACGGACCAGACCTCCGCCCACGACCCGCTCGCCTACCTGCCGACCGGCGTCGACTTCGACGACATGGCCGACTTCGCCGCCAAGGACCCGGCCGGCTTCACCACCCGCGCCCGCGAGTCCATGGCCACGCACGTCGAGGCCATGGTCGGCTTCATGGACGCGGGCGCCGAGGTCTTCGACTACGGCAACTCCATCCGCGGCGAGGCCCAGCTGGCCGGCTACGACCGCGCCTTCGCCTTCCCCGGCTTCGTCCCCGCCTACATCCGCCCCCTCTTCTGCGAGGGCAAGGGCCCCTTCCGCTGGGCGGCCCTGTCCGGCGAGGCCTCGGACATCCACAAGACCGACAAGGCGATGCTCGAACTCTTCCCGGAGAACGAGTCCCTGCACCGCTGGATCAAGATGGCCGGCGAGCGCGTCCACTTCCAGGGCCTGCCCGCGCGCATCTGCTGGCTCGGCTACGGCGAGCGCGACAAGGCCGGTGAACGCTTCAACGAGATGGTCGCCGACGGCACCCTCGCCGCCCCGCTGGTCATCGGCCGCGACCACCTCGACTGCGGCTCGGTGGCCTCCCCGTACCGCGAGACCGAGGCCATGCTCGACGGCTCCGACGCGATCGCCGACTGGCCGCTGCTCAACGCGATGGTCAACGTCGCCTCCGGCGCCTCCTGGGTCTCCATCCACCACGGCGGCGGGGTCGGCATGGGCCGCTCCATCCACGCGGGCCAGGTCAGCGTCGCCGACGGCACCAAGCTCGCGGGCGAGAAGATCCGCCGCGTGCTCACCAACGACCCCGGCATGGGCGTCATCCGCCACGTCGACGCGGGCTACGACATCGCCGAGACCGTGGCCGAAGAGCGCGACGTGCGCATCCCGATGCGCGAAGGCGACCAGGCGTGACCCAGCACACCGCGGCCGGAGCCTCGTTCCACGACATGTGGGCCGAGCTCCGGCCCATCGGGCGGGACCGGGACAGCGGCGGCTACCGCCGCTACGCCTGGACCGGCGCCGACGCCGACTGCCGGACCTGGTTCCAGGCCCAGGCCGAGGCGCGCGGGCTCGCTTACGAGACCGACCGCAACGGCAACCAGTGGGCCTGGCTCGGCGACCCCCTCGCCGGGGACGCCGTCGTCACCGGCTCCCACCTGGACTCCGTGCCCGACGGCGGGGCCTTCGACGGCCCCCTCGGCGTGGTCTCCTCCTTCGCGGCCCTGGACGAGCTCCGCCGCAGGGGCGCCACCTTCTCCCGGCCGCTGGCCATCACCAACTTCGGTGACGAGGAGGGCGCCCGCTTCGGGCTCGCCTGCGTCGGCTCCCGGCTCGCCGCCGGACAGCTGACGAAGGAGAAGGCGTACGAGCTGCGCGACGCGGACGGCATCAGCCTGCCGCGCGCCATGGAGGAGGCCGGGTACGACCCGGACGCCATCGGCGCCGACCCCGAACGCCTCGCCCGGATCGGGGCCTTCGTCGAGCTCCACGTGGAACAGGGCCGCGCCCTGGACCTCTCCGGCGACCGGGTCGGCCTCGCCTCCGCGATCTGGCCGCACGGCCGCTGGCGCTTCGACTTCCGCGGCGAGGCCAACCACGCCGGCACCACCCGGCTGGTGGACCGCCGCGACCCGATGCTGACCTACGCCCAGACCGTGCTGGCCGCCCGCAGCGAGGCGGCCCTCGCCGGGGCCGTCGCCACCTTCGGGAAGATCTCGGTCGAGCCCAACGGGGTCAACGCGATCCCCTCGCTGGTCCGCGGCTGGCTCGACTCCCGCGCACCCGACCAGGCCGCCCTCGACACCGTCGTCACGGCGATCGAGAAGGCCGCCCGGGAACGCGCCGAGAGCGAGGGCATCGAGCTGAGCGTGGTCCGGGAGTCCTTCACCCCGGTCATCGAGTTCGAGGACGCCCTGCGCGACGAGCTCAACCGGATCCTGGGCGGGGCCCTCCCGGTGCTCGGCACCGGCGCGGGACACGACGCCGGAATCCTCTCCGGATCGATCCCGACCGCGATGCTGTTCGTACGCAATCCCACCGGGGTCTCCCACTCCCCGGCCGAGTACGCCGCCGAGGACGACTGCGTCGCCGGCGTCCTCGCCCTCGCCGACGTACTGGAAGGTCTCGCGTGCCGTTGACCGCGCAGCAGAACACGTACTGGCTGGAGCACGCCTGGCTCGGCACCCACGTCGAGCCGGGCGTCGCCCTGGACGTCGAGGACGGCCGGATCGCGGCCCTGCGCACCGGGGTGGACGCCCCGCCGCCGGGCGCGGAGGTGCTGCGCGGGCTCACCCTCCCGGGCCTGGCCAACGCGCACAGCCACGCCTTCCACCGGGCGCTGCGCGGTACGGTCCAGGTCGGCAGCGGCACCTTCTGGACCTGGCGCGAGCTGATGTACAAGGCCGCCCAGAACCTCACCCCCGAGAACTACTTCGCGCTGGCCCGCGCGGTGTACGCGGAGATGGCGCTGGCCGGGATCACCGCCGTCGGCGAGTTCCACTACGTCCACCACGCCCCCGGCGGCGCGGCCTACGCCGACCCCAACGCCATGGGCGAGGCGCTGATCGAAGCCGCGGCCGCGGCCGGCATCCGCATCACCCTCCTCGACACGGCGTACCTCTCCGCCGGCTTCGGCGAGGCCCCGCAGCCGCACCAGCTGCGCTTCTCCGACGGCACCGCGGACGCCTGGGCCGAGCGGGTCGGCGCGCTGAAGCCGCGCGAGCACGCCCTGATCGGCGCGGCCGTGCACTCCGTGCGCGCCGTGCCCGCCGAGCAGCTGGCCACGGTGGCGGCCTGGGCCGCCGAACGCCGGGCGCCGCTGCACGTGCACCTGTCCGAGCAGACCGCCGAGAACGACGCCTGCCTGGCCGCGCACGGGCGCACCCCCACCCAGCTGCTCGCCGATCACGGGGTGCTGGGCCCGCGCACCACCGGCGTGCACAACACGCACCTCACGGACGCGGACATCGCCCTGTTGGGCGGCACGTCCACCGGCACCTGCATGTGCCCCACCACCGAACGCGACCTCGCCGACGGCATCGGCCCGGCCACCCGGCTCCAGCACGCGGGCAGCCCGCTGTCCCTGGGCAGCGACAGCCACGCCGTCATCGACCTGCTCGAAGAGGCCCGCGCGATGGAGCTGAACGAGCGCCTGCGCAGCCGCACGCGCGGTCACTGGACGGCGAACGCGCTGCTGACCGCGGCGACGGAGGACGGGCACGCGGCCCTCGGCTGGGAGGGGGCGGGGCGCCTGGAGGCGGGTGCCCTCGCGGACTTCACCACGGTCGCGCTGGACTCCGTACGGACGGCGGGGCCGGTGCCGCGGCTCGCGGCCGAGACCGCGGTCTTCGCGGCCTCCGCGGCCGACGTCCGGCACACGGTGGTCGGTGGCCGTCACATCGTCCGCGACGGCGCGCACGCCCTGGTCGATGACGTCCCCGCAGCCCTGACCGAAGCCATCGCGGCCATCCGCGGCTGACCTTCCCGGGGCTCCGCCCCGGACCCCGGTCCTCAAACGCCGGACGGGCTGTAAGTGGCTGCGCCACCTTCCAGCTCGGTCGGCGTCTGAGCGCCCACCGGGCTCCGCCCCGGACCCCGCGCCTCAATCGCCGGCGAGGCTGGATGTGGCTGCGCCAATTCCAGCCCGCGCGGCGTTTGAGCGCATCTTTCAGCCGTCCGGCGTTTGAGGACCGGGTCCGGGGCGGAGCCCCGTGCCTCCGAGAGGAATTCGTGACCACCACCGTCATCACCCACATCGCCAGCCTCGTCACCAACGACCCCGCCCTCGGGGACGGTTCCCCGTTGGGGCTGCTCCACGACGCCGCCCTCGTCATCGAGGACGACAAGGTCGCCTGGGTCGGCCCCACCGCGCAGGCCCCGGCCGCGGACCACGCGTTCGACGCGAACGGCCGCGCCGTGATCCCCGGCTTCGTCGACTCCCACTCGCACCTGGTCTTCGCGGGCGACCGCACCGCCGAGTTCAACGCCCGGATGTCGGGCCGCAGCTACTCCGCCGGCGGGATCCGGACCACGGTCGCCGCCACCCGCGCCGCCACCGACGCCGAGCTGGAGGCCAATCTGGTCCGCCACCTCGACGAGGCCCGCCGCCAGGGCACCACCACCTTCGAGACCAAGTCCGGCTACGGCCTGACCGTCGAGGACGAGGCCCGCGCCCTGCGCATCGCCGCCGCCCACACCGAGGAGGTCACCTACCTCGGCGCGCACATCGTCTCGCCCGACTTCGCCGCGGACCCGGCGGCCTACGTCGACCTGGTCACCGGCGAGATGCTGGCGGCCTGCGCCCCGTACGCACGCTGGGTGGACGTCTTCTGCGAGAAGGGGGCCTTCGACGGGGACCAGGCCCGCGCCATCCTCACCGCGGGCGCGGCCGCGGGCCTGATCCCGCGCATCCACGCCAACCAGCTCTCCCACGGCCCCGGCGTCCAGCTGGCCGTGGAGCTGGAGGCGGCCTCCGCCGACCACTGCACGCACCTGACCGACGCCGACGTCGACGCGCTCGGCCAGGGGGCCGCGACCACGGTGGCCACCCTGCTGCCCGGCGCCGAGTTCTCCACCCGCGCCCAGTGGCCGGACGCCCGCCGACTGCTCGCCGCCGGCGCCACCGTCGCCCTGTCGACCGACTGCAACCCCGGCTCCTCCTACACGAGTTCGATGCCCTTCTGCATCGCGCTGGCCGTCCGGGACATGGGCATGACCCCCGACGAGGCCCTGTGGTCCGCCACCGCGGGCGGCGCCCGCGCCCTGCGCCGCACCGACATCGGCGCGCTCACGCCCGGTGCGCGGGCGGACCTGGCCCTGCTGGACGCCCCGAGCCACGTCCACCTGGCCTACCGGCCGGGCGTCCCGCTCGTTTCGGCCGTGTGGCAGCGGGGTGTCCGGGCCTCCTGATACCGGGGTGTCGCGTCTCTTCCTTCCGTAGGCCCCTCGGCGTACTTTGAGCCACCAAATCTGATGTGCCGTCAGTAACTTGCCATCAGTGACACGTGGTTCCGAGGCCCGAGGGGAAGACGAAGGTGTCCAACCGGAAACGCTCCACCGCGCTCGCGCTCGCCACCGCGCTGGCCGGATCGGCGGTCCTGCTGGCCGCCCCGGCCGCGCAGGCCGATGTGGTCGACGTCAAGTACGACTGCGAAACCCCGATCGGCCCGAAGTCGGCCGTGTCGCCCATCGACATCAAGGCCGTCAAAGAGGGCGACGGCTACAAGCTCACGATGTCCTTCCAGAAGGGCGTCTCCTCCAGCCCCATCGAGCTCGGCCCCGGCGCGATGTCGCCCAGCGCCGTCATCACGGTGGCCGGGGACGAGACGGCCGGCGTCCCGGTCGCGGGCCCGCCCAACACGGTGGCCGCGCCCGCCAACGCGCCCATCAAGATCTCCGACCTCTCGGGCACCTACACCCCGAAGAAGAGCGGCAAGGTCACCTTCACCGCGGGCGTGCTCACCATCAAGGCGATGGGCACCACGACCACCTGCAAGGCCGGCAACAGCCCCAAGCCCTCCCTGGAGATGGAGGTGACGGCGGCCGCCGGCGCGGCGAAGTCCCCCGCCTCGGGCGGCACCGAGGACACCCTCCCGCAGACCGGCCCCGCCGACTCCGCCCTCGCGCTGGGCACCCTGGGCGCCACCGTGCTGCTCTCCGGCGCCGCCGGGGCGCTCTGGCTGACCCGGCGCGGCCAACGGGCCCGGCCCTGAACGGAGCGGACCCGGCCATGCCCGTGCTCCGCCGCCACCACACCCGCCTCGCGCTGTCCGGGCTGTTCGGCCTGCTCTGCGCGGTCGTCCTGTCCTTCGCCACCCCGGCGCGGGCGGCCGACCCCGGCTGGAGCGCCGAGCCGGCCGCCGGGTCGACGGCCCGCCCCGGCGGCGCCCGCCCGTACTTCTACCTGGAGGGAACCCCCGGCACGGTGCTGGAGGACCGCCTCGCGCTGGCCAACCCCACGGACCGGGAACACGTCGTGACCCTGCGCGGAGCGGACGCCTACAACACCGGAGCGGGGGCCCTCGCGGTGCGCCCGGCCGCGCGGTCCACCGGGGCCGGGTCCTGGATCGGCTTCGGCGCGGCCCGCACCGTCACGATCCCGCCGCGCACCCGCGCCGTGGTCCCCTTCACCGTCACCGTGCCCCCCGCCGCGGCGCCGGGCGACCACCCCGTCGCCGTCGTCGCGACCGAAGCCGGTCACGAGGCGGCCGTACGGGTCCACCTGCGCGTCAGCGGTCCGGTGCTGGCCGCCCTCACCGTCGAACACGCCTCGGTCAGCGGCAAGGGCGCGGCCGCCGTCATCCACTACACCCTGGTCAACCGCGGGAACGTGGCCCTCGCGCCCGAGCTGTCGGTGCGCGCCGAGGGCCTGTTCGGCGAGGTGCCGGGCCGCACCGTGCGCACCCTGCCCGTCGAACTGCTGCCCGGCCAGCGGGTCGAGCTGAGCGAAGCCTGGCCCGGGGCCCCGGTCCTCGACGACGTCCGGCTCACCCTCACGGTCACCGCACCGGGCGGCGCGCGGGCCACGACCACCGCCTCCGCGTGGTTCGTGCCCTGGGGCCTCGTCGGCTGGATCGGCGCCGGGCTGCTCGTCCCCGGGGCCGCGGCCCTGGTCGCGCACCTGCTCGTACGCACCCGACGGGCGTCCCGTGCGGCGTCGCCCGCCGACGCCGGCGGGCGCTCGGACGGGACCGGCGCGCACGCCGAACCCCACCTGCCAGAACACGAGTTGACGGGAGCTCCCAGGTGAGCACGCGCTACGTTGCCCCGCCCCCGGCGGCCGGCCGCGCCCGCCCGGCCGCGCGCCGGCGCGTACCGGGCCGCAAGGCGGCGACGGCACTGGTGGTCGCGCTGGCGGGCACCCTCCTCGCGCTGGCGGCGGCCTCCGCCGTGGCCGCGCCCGCCGCCGACGGCAAACCCGCCGCGACGCTCTCCCTCCAGGAGGTCGCCAAGGGCACCGAGGTCACCGTCACCGGCACCGGCTGGCGACCGAAGACCATGGTCATGCTGCTGGTCTGTGGGCAGAACATGATCGGCGGCACCAACAGCTGCGCCAATGCGGACGGCGCCGCCGTCGCCGTCGACGAGGCCGGGCACTTCGCCGCCCAGCTGCCGGTGGTGGGGCCGCCCAAGCCCTGTCCCTGCGTGGTCAACGTGGCCTCCGTCAACGGGGACCAGTCCACCGTCGCCGTCCCGGTGAAGATCACGGACCATCCGGTGGCCGAGCTGCCGGCGGAGTCCGGCACGGGCCGCCTCGCCCTTTTGACCGGTGTCCAACTGGAGGGCGACGACGGTGTGTTGACCTGGTTCGGCGCTCCGCCGGGCCGCCGGTTCGTGGTCACGGTCGGCAACCTCGGCTCGGCCCCGGTCACCGATCCCGTCTTCCAGATCGGCACCGCCCACGGGGTGTTCGCGCCGACCTGGGAGGAACACCGGTGGAAGGGCACGATCCCGCCCGGTCAAAAGGCCCGGGTCGCGATCGACGTCGAGCTGGGCGCGGGCGCGTACGGCGACTACACGCTCTCGCTCAAGTACGGCGAGAAGGTCCTGGCCACCCAGCCCTGGGGGGTGGACCGGCCCTACGGCGTCCTCCTCTTCTGGGGGCTGCTGTGCCTGGTGATCCCCGCCGCGCTCTTCCGGGTCGGCATGGCCGTCGTCGACAAGGTCCGCCCGCGCACCCCCGGCTCCGGCCGTCACCGCGGCAGCCCGCCCGCCGACGCCCCGCGCGATCCGGCGAACGCCGTCACCGCGCGGCTGCCGCGCGTCCCGGGCGTCGTACGCCGCCCCGGCGGCCCCCCGCGGCGCCCGCCGGCGCCGTCCCCCCAGACCGCCACGGCCGTACTGCCGTGGTTCACCCCGGACGGCGCCGACGCTCCGGGAGCACCACCCGTACAGACATCCGCACCGTCAGAAGACCATCCGACAACGAAGGGACAGTCGTGAAGACCCAACGGAGGATGAGCGCGGCCGGGGTCGCGCTGATGCTCGGCGGGGCGGGGATCCTGCTGGCGGCGACCCCCGCCCAGGCCGCCGAGATCACCTTCAAGACCGAGTGCATCCCGCCCGCCATCAGCAATCTCCCCCCGATCCAGGGCGAGACGACGGTGGCGATCACCGCGCCGGCGACCGCGAAGGTCGGTGACACCGTCGACATCAGCTGGAAGACGGTCAAGGCGGCGTCGAAGAACCCGGATGTGCTGGACCTGAACAAGGACGTCGTCCAGCCGAGCGGCAACGTCACCGTCGGCGGGGCCCAGAGCGGCACCGTGGCGGTCCAGGGCCCGCGCCAGAACCCGCCGATCCCCAAGAACAGCCAGATGGTGCTGTCGGAGATGAAGGGCAAGCTCAAGATCGAGAAGGCGGGCGACATCACGCTCACGCCCGACAAGTACACGATCAACGTCAACCAGATCATGACCACCGAGACCAAGTGCTCGCCGAAGGAGACGGTGAAGGCCGGGGCGACCATCAAGGTCGAGGGCGGCGGGTCGACGACCGGGGGCACCACCACGGGCGGCGCGACCACGACCGGCGGGGCGACCACCACGGGCGGGGCCACGACCACGGGTGGGGCGACCACCACGGGTGGGGCCACCACCGGCGGCAGCGGCGGGCAGACCGACTTCCCGGGCAAGGCCGTGGACGTCACCTACGACTGCGGGGCGGTCGTCCCCGGGGGCATCAAGACCCCGGTCACGATCAGCGCCAAGAAGAACGGCGGCGCCTACGCCCTGACCGTCAAGACCGCCAAGGGAGCCATGGCCAGCCCGATGGCCCTGCCGGCGGGCGCCCTCAAGCCCTCGATGAACATCAAGCTCGGCGGCGCCGACAGCGGCACGGTCAAGGTCACGGGCCCGGCCAACGCGGAGCCCATCCCGGACAAGGCGCCGGTCAGCCTGAGCGACATGAGCGGCACCTACACGCCCGGCAAGACGGGCAAGGTGACGCTCACCCCCGACCAGCTGACCATCGACGTCACGATGTCGGCGGGTGCCCCGCCGATCAACGTGCCCTGCAAGGCCACCACCAGCGGGGTCTCCCTGGAGCTCGACACGGCGGCCCAGCCGGGCGGCTCCGGCACCTCGGGCACGAGCGGTTCCGCCGCGGCGGCCGCGGGCGGCCTGGCCGAGACCGGCGCCTCCGACGACGGCGGCATCAAGGCCCTGGCGCTGGTCGCCGGGACCGTGGTGCTGCTCGGCGGCGCGGTCTTCACCTTCACCCCGTGGCGCCGGCTGCGCGGCACGAGGTAGGCACCGCACGCGCACGCGCGACGGCCCGGCACACCTTCCGGTGTGCCGGGCCGTCGCGTACGTGCTCAGCGCGCGTGCGGGTCGTGCGTCAGTGCACGGTGCCCATGAGCGCCTGGACCTTCTTGCGGTACGAGTAGATCGCGAAGCCAGCGAGGACGGCGGCCGCCGCCTCCAGGCCGATGACCCAGGTGCCGTTCAGGTCCACGCCACCGATGGACAGGAGGCTGGTCGTGCAGTCACCGGCGGTGACCGCGAGGAACCAGACGCCCATCATCTGGGAGGCGTACTTCTGCGGAGCCATCTTCGTGGTGACCGAGAGGCCGACCGGGGAGAGGCACAGCTCGCCGATGGTCTGGATCATGTAGATCGAGACCAGCCACATCGGGGAGACCTTGCCGTCCGACGCCATGTTCATCGGGACGATGAAGACGAAGAACGAGGCGCCGACCAGGACCAGACCCATCGCGAACTTCACGATGGTGTTCGGCTCCTGGTTCTTGCGCGCCAGCCACAGCCACAGCCAGGCGAAGACCGGGGCCAGCGCCATGACGAACAGCGGGTTCAGCGACTGGTACCAGGTGGCCGAGAAGCCGAAGCCGAAGACGGTGTCGGCGGTCTTGCCGTCGGCGAACAGGGAGAGCGTGGAGCCGCCCTGGTCGTAGATCATCCAGAAGACGGCGGCGGCGACGAAGAACCAGATGTACGCGGTCATCTTCGACTGCTCGGTGCCCGAGAGGTCCTTGTCGCGCTTGATGCGCGTCAGGACGGCGATCGGGATGAACAGGCCGGCCAGCGTCAGCGGGACCAGCGCCCAGTTCAGCGTGTACGCACCCAGGGCGATCACGGCGCCGTAGAAGACGGCGATGCCCAGGACCACGAACGCGACCTTCGTGAGGACGGCCTTGCGCTCCTCGGCGGACAGCGGGTTCGGGACCTCGCTGCTCTTCGGGCTCAGGTGCTTGGTGCCCAGCAGGAACTGGGTGAGACCCAGGGCCATGCCGACGGCGGCGAGGGCGAAGCCCAGGTGCCAGTTGTGTTCCTTGCCGACCGTTCCGACGACGAACGGGGCGACGAAGGCACCGAGGTTGATGCCGATGTAGAAGAGGGTGAAGCCACCGTCACGACGCGGGTCCTCGGGACCGTCGTAGAGGTGACCGACCATCGTGGAGATGTTGGCCTTCAGCAGACCCGAACCGGCCGCGACCAGGATCAGACCGACGAAGAACATCGCCTGGCCGGGAACGGCCAGTGACACGTGACCGGCGATGATCACGAAGCCGGCGATGGCGACCGTCTTGCGGGCGCCCCAGACACGGTCACCGAACCAGCCGCCCGGCATCGCCATGAGGTAGACCATGGAGACGTAGACCGAGTAGATGGCCGTGGTCGTGGCCGCCGTCATGGCCAGGCCGCCGCCCTGGCTGCCCGTGGCGGCGTCGGCGCCGCCCGAGACCAAGTAGTACACGAGCAGTGCGCGCATGCCGTAGTAGGAGAAGCGCTCCCACATCTCGGTCATGAACAGAGTGGCCAGGCCACGGGGGTGGCCGAAGAAGGTCTTTTCGGTGGACGAGTCCGCCGAACCCTCCGTCAGGCTGGAAGCCATGGTCGATCCTTGCTTGATCGGGACGCCTCGCTTCGTGAGCGGAACGGCGCCCGGTGGGGGGTGGCCGGCACCGGCGTCGAGCGCCCCGCCCCACGCCCAGGGGTCTCGCGGCCGTCTCGGCCGCGAAGGGACATCCGTCACCGGGATCCACGCCCTGTCGCGCATCTTCGCGCGCAGGGCCCGGCCCACAGGTCATTCACTGTCATCAAGCCCGGCTAAGGGCAGTCCCAAGAGACTGGCTCGCCGGTCAGGACAGAAGTAGAGACCTTTGGCTCGCTTTTCGGCGCAAAGGTCCCCGGGGTAGTGCATCAGGCGCCTCGACACCATACGACACGACACTGCGGCATATGAAAGGACTTGAGATATGGATCACAGGATTCCGGGGAACCGTTTGATCACAATCGAAGGTCGTGAGCCGACTACAAGACTAGATCGACAGGGGTGTCCGGGTGCAGCCCTGCGGCCGCCCGCCGCGGACTACCATCACCCACATGACGCGTGTACTGCTCGCCGAGGACGACGCATCCATCTCGGAACCCCTGGCCCGCGCCCTGCGCCGGGAGGGGTACGAGGTCGAGGTCCGTGAGGACGGCCCGACCGCTCTGGACGCGGGACTGCAGGGCGGCGTCGATCTTGTCGTCCTGGACCTGGGCCTGCCCGGGATGGACGGCCTGGAGGTCGCCCGCCGGCTGCGTGCCGAGGGCCACGGCTTCCCGATCCTGGTCCTGACCGCCCGGGCCGACGAGGTCGACACCGTGGTCGGACTGGACGCCGGGGCCGACGACTACGTGACCAAGCCCTTCCGGCTCGCCGAGCTGCTGGCCCGGGTCCGGGCCCTGCTCCGGCGCGGCGCCGCCGAGCCCGCCCAGCCGCCCGCCACCCACGGGGTGCGGATCGACGTCGAGTCGCACCGCGCCTGGATGGGGGAGGAGGAGCTCCAGCTCACCGCCAAGGAGTTCGACCTGCTGCGGGTCCTGGTGCGCGACGCGGGCCGGGTCGTCACCCGCGACCAGCTCATGCGCGAGGTCTGGGACACCACCTGGTGGTCCTCGACCAAGACCCTGGACATGCACATCTCCTGGCTGCGCAAGAAGCTGGGCGACGACGCCGCGAACCCGCGCTACATCGCGACCGTCCGGGGCGTGGGCTTCCGCTTCGAGAAGAGCTGACCGCCCCGGGGGCACCCGTTAGGGCATCCTCTAAGGCATGCGCCGCCGCCTGATCAACTCCACGCTCGCCGTGGTGCTCGTCGTGATCGCCGTGTTCGGGATCTCCCTCGTGATCGTGGAGACCCGGACGATCACGAACAGCGCCCAGGACAGCGTCGAATCCGAGGCCCTGCGCCTCGTCGGCATCGTCGAGTCGAACGTGCTGGAGAAGAAGCCGATCGACGCCCGCTCGCTCGGCGAGCAGCTGGACGCCGGGCGCTACGCCCGCATCCAGGTCCCCGGCAAGCCCCCGGTCGACATCGGCGTGCCCGTCGACGGCAGCGCCCTGCGCGGCACCGCCAAGGGCGAGAACGGCGAGGTGGTGGTGGTCGAGGAGTCCCGCTCCACGGTCACCAAGGAGGTCGGCCGCACCCTCGCGGTGGTCGGCGCCGTCGCCCTGCTCGCCGTCGTGGCGGCCGTCCTGCTCGCGGTGCGCCAGGCCAACCGGCTGGCCTCCCCGCTCACCGACCTCGCCGAGACCGCCGAGCGCCTCGGCTCGGGGGACCCGCGGCCGCGCCACAAGCGGTACGGGGTTCCCGAGCTGGACCGGGTCGCGGACGTCCTGGACGCCAGTGCGGAGCGGATCGGGCGGATGCTGACCGCGGAGCGGCGCCTGGCCGCCGATGCCTCGCACCAGCTGCGCACCCCGCTGACCGCGCTGTCGATGCGGCTGGAGGAGATCACCGTCACGGACGACCTGGAGACCGTACGGGAGGAGGCGAGCATCGCCCTCACCCAGGTGGAGCGGCTCACGGACGTGGTGGAACGGCTGCTGACGAACTCCCGCGACCCGCGCACGGGCTCGGCGGTCCCCTTCGACCTGGACGAGATCGTCAAACAACAGGTGGAGGAGTGGCGGCCGGCCTACCGCAGCGCCGGGCGCGCCATCGTGCGCTCGGGGAAGCAGGGGATGCGGGCCGTGGGCACGCCGGGAGCGGTGTCCCAGGTGCTGGCGACGCTGGTCGAGAACGCGCTCATGCACGGTGGCGGAACGGTCGCCCTGCGCACCCGGGTGACCGGGAACCAGTCGGTCATCGAGGTGACGGACGACGGTCCGGGAGTGCCTTCGGACCTCGGCAACCGGATCTTCGAGCGGGCGATCAGCGGGCGGAACTCCACGGGCATCGGCCTCGCGGTGGCCCGGGACCTGGCCGAGGCGGACGGCGGCCGGCTCGAACTGCTCCAGGCGCAGCCGCCGGTCTTCGCCCTCTTCCTGAGCCGGACGGCGCCGGAGCGGGTGGACCACGAGCAGCCGGTCCGCTAGGTACTGGCGTACCAGGCGTACGACGCGTACCAGGCGTACTAGCGGGCGGCCGGCTCCGGGGCGGGCTCGGGGGAGACGGCGCCCGCGGCCGGGGCGTCCGGGGCGGCCTGGGCGGCGTCCCCCTCGCGCTGCGCGGCGACCACGGTGGTCGCGGCGGCGGGGGTGGACTCGGGCAGGGCGCGGAAGACCCAGGTCCGGTAGGACCAGAAGCGGAACACGGTCGCGACGCCCATGCCGAGGAACTTGAATATGTTGCTCTGCAGGTTGCTGTCCCAGCCGAAGCCGTAGGTGGCCGCGTAGAGCACGCCGCTCTCGATGACCATGCCGATCAGGCTGAAGGCGACGAAGAGCGTCATCTCGCGGCGCCGGTTGCCGCGGTCGCGGTCGCGGTAGGTGAAGTACCGGAACCCGATGTAATTGCTGATGATCGCCACGACGATGGCTATGACGCTCGCGCGCACGACGGCCAGGTCGGTGGTGTGCCGGAGCAGGTTGAAGACGCCGAAGTTGACGAGCACGCCCATACCGCCGACCGCGCCGAACTTGATGACCTCCCGGCCGATGCCGCGGAAGCGTTCGCTCAAGGTGACGTGTTTCGGGGTGCTCATGTGATGGTTCAGTCCCTGCCGGTCGATGGTTCCAACCTGTCCATGTTAAGTCTCGGCCCAACCAAACGCGTGTGCCTTCCGACACCCGCGCGGAGCAGCGGGCGGGACGCGCGTAGACCTCCCCGCCGGACGTGATCCGGCCCGGCCGGCGTCCGAATGGCGGAATCCGGCCGATACCCTGGAGGAGTGACGTTCCCGGTAGTCGGCATGGTCGGCGGCGGACAGCTCGCCCGCATGACCCACGAGGCGGGTATCCCCCTCGGCATCAAATTCAAGATCCTCAGTGACAGCCCACAGGACTCGGCGGCCCAGGTCGTCAGCGACGTCGTCATCGGCGACTATCGCGACCTGGAGACGCTGCGCGCCTTCGCGCGCGGCTGCGACGTGATCACCTTCGATCACGAGCACGTCCCCACCGAGCACCTGCGGGCCCTGGAAGCGGACGGCATCCCCGTCCGCCCGGGGCCCGACGCGCTCGTGCACGCCCAGGACAAGGGGGTGATGCGCGCCCGGCTCGACGCGATCGGCGCGCCCAGCCCCCGCCACCGGATCGTGAGCGATCCGGCGGACGCGGTGGCCTTCGCGGCCGAGGTGGGCGGTTTCCCCGTCATCCTCAAGACCGTGCGCGGCGGGTACGACGGCAAGGGCGTGTGGTTCGTGCGCACGGAGGAGGACGCCGAGGCGCCCTTCAAGGCGGGCGTGCCGGTCCTGGCCGAGGAGAAGGTCGATTACGTACGGGAGCTGGCGGCCAACATCGTCCGCTCCCCGCACGGCCAGGCCGTGGCGTACCCGGTCGTCGAGTCCGTCCAGGTGGACGGGGTCTGCGACACGGTGATCGCCCCCGCCCCGAACCTCTCCGAGGCCCTCGCGGGCGAGGCCCAGGCCCTCGCCCTGCGGATCGCCAAGGAGCTCGACGTGACCGGCCACCTGGCCGTCGAGCTGTTCGAGACCCGCGACGGCCGGATCCTGGTCAACGAACTGGCCATGCGCCCGCACAACTCCGGGCACTGGACCCAGGACGGCGCGATGACCTCGCAGTTCGCCAACCACGTGCGCGCGGTCCTGGACCTCCCGCTGGGCGACCCGCGCCCCCGCGCCCGCTGGACGGTCATGGCGAACGTACTGGGCGGGGACTACCCCGACATGTACGCGGCGTACCTGCACTGCATGGCGCACGACCCCCAGCTGAAGATCCACATGTACGGCAAGGACGTGAAACCGGGCCGCAAGGTCGGCCACGTCAACACCTACGGCGACGACCTGGACGATGTGCTGGAGCGCGCACGTCACGCAGCCGGCTACCTCAGAGGGACGATCACCGAATGAGCACTCCTGGTACCTCCTCCGCACCGTCGGCGTCCTCGGCGTCCGCCGGGTCCGCCGCGTCTTCGGCGGGGCCGGTCATCGGCATCGTCATGGGCTCGGACTCCGACTGGCCCGTGATGGAGGCCGCCGCCCAGGCGCTCGACGAGTTCGAGGTCCGCTACGAGGTGGACGTCGTCTCCGCGCACCGGATGCCGCGCGAGATGATCGCGTACGGGGAGCAGGCCGCCGGGCGCGGACTGAAGGCGGTCATCGCGGGCGCCGGCGGCGCCGCGCACCTGCCCGGGATGCTGGCGTCGGTGACCCCGCTGCCCGTGATCGGCGTACCGGTGCCGCTCAAGTACCTCGACGGCATGGACTCGCTGCTCTCGATCGTCCAGATGCCCGCCGGGGTTCCCGTCGCCACCGTCTCCGTCGGCGGCGCGCGCAACGCCGGGCTGCTGGCCGTACGGATCCTCGCCACCCAGGACCCGGAGCTGATGGGCCGGATGCGCGAGTTCCAGCAGGAACTGAACGACCAGGCCACCGAGAAGGGCAAGCGACTGCGGGCCAAGGTCGCCGGCGCGGACTCCTTCGGGTTCGGCAAGTGAGCGCGGCGCAGCGCCTGGACGAGGCGCTGGAACTGCTCGCCGAGCACCCGGTGGTCGACGGCCACAACGACCTGCCCTGGGCGCTGCGCCACCAGGTGCGCTACGACCTGGACCAGCGGGACATCGCCGCCGACCAGTCCGCGCACCTGCACACCGACATCCCCCGGCTGCGCGCCGGCGGGGTCGGGGCGCAGTTCTGGTCCGTCTACGTCCGCTCCGACTTCGCGGGCGACGAGGCGGTCAGCGCCACCCTGGAACAGATGGACGCGGTCGGCCAGCTGATCGAGCGCTACCCGCACGACCTGGTCCGGGCGCTCACGGCGGACGACATGGAGGCGGCGCGGGCGAACGGCCGGATCGCCTCGCTGATGGGCGCCGAGGGCGGCCACTCCATCAACAACTCGCTGGCCACCCTGCGCTCCCTGCACCTGCTCGGCGTCCGCTACATGACGCTCACGCACAACGACACCATCGACTGGGCGGACTCGGCGACCGACGAGCCGCGCCACGGCGGGCTCACGGACTTCGGCCGCGAGGTCGTGCGCGAGATGAACCGCATCGGCATGCTGGTGGACCTCTCGCACGTGGCGGCCACCACCATGCGCGACGCGCTCGCCGTCTCGGTGGCGCCGGTGATCTTCTCGCACTCGTCCGCGCTGGCGATCTGCGACCACCCGCGCAACGTCCCGGACGACGTGCTCGCGCTGCTCCCGGCCAACGGGGGCGTGGCGATGGCCACCTTCGTGCCCAAGTTCATCCTCCCGGCGGCGGTGTCCTGGACCGCCTCCGCCGACGAGAACCTGCGCGCGCACGGGCTGCACCACCTGGACACCGGGCCCGAGGCGATGGCCCTGCACCGGGCCTTCGAGGCGGCGAACCCGCGCCCGCTCGCCACGGCGGCCACGGTCGCCGACCACCTGGACCACATGCGCGAGGTCGCGGGCGTGGACCACATCGGCATCGGCGGCGACTTCGACGGCACGGCCTTCACCCCGGCCGGGCTGGACGACGTGTCCGGTTACCCGAACCTGATCGCGGAGCTGCTGACCCGCGGCTGGTCGCGGGCCGACCTGGCCAAGCTCACCTGGTCGAACGCGGTACGGGCGCTGCGGGACGCGGAGTCGGTGGCGGCCGACCTGTCGGCGAGCCGCGGCCCGTCGAACGCGGTGCTCTAGTGCGGCCGCAGCTCTAGGCGGGCTCCCTCCCGGGTCGCGGCACCGGCCGCGGGCGGCGGACGTGCAGGTCGGCGCGGGGTCCACGGGCCCCGCGCCACCCGAACGCCACATCCGCCGCGAACCCGGGCGTCCCCCATGTCACGGTGGCAACACTTCTCCCTCCCCGCTGCCGCCGAGACCGGAGCGAACGCCATGGCCGACCTGCAGGACGACCCCGCGCACGGGGGCTCCGCCCCCGCCTCCCCAGGCTCCGTCGGAGCTGCCCCCGCGCCCGCCCCGGGCCTGCCCGGGGCCCTCGACCGGGCCGCCGCGCTGCTGGCCGTCCATCCCGTCGCGGACGGGTGCAACACCTTGTTGTGGACGCTGCGCCAGAGCCCGTACCACGACAACATCGGCACCCCCGAGGGCGGCGTGGACACCGACATCCCCCGGCTGCGGGCCGGCGCGGTCGGTGCCCAGTTCTGGTCGCTGCTCACCCCCGGGCAGGACCGGGTGGTGGCGGAGACCCTCGAACAGATCGACGTCGCGCAGGCGATGATGCGGCGCTACCCCGACAGCCTGAGCCTCGCCCTGTGCGCGGACGACATGGCCGACGCGCGCAACCGCGGGCGGATCGCCTCCTTCCTGGGCCCGGCGCCCGGCCGCACGCTCACCGACTCGCTCGGCACCCTGCGGGCCCTGCACGCCCTGGGCGTGCGCAGCATGGCGCCGGCCGGCGCCGCGTGGGCGGACCGGGGGCTGACGGCCTTCGGGCACGAGGTGGTGCGGGAGCTGAACCGGCTCGCGGTGCTGATCGACCTGACCGGCTGCGACGACGCCGTGGCCGTGCAGATCGCGGGCGCCTCGAAGGCCCCCGTACTGATCTCCCACACGGCCTCCGCCGCGCTCACCCCGCACCCCGGGAACGTCTCCGACGAGGTGCTGCTCGCCCTGCGGGCCGCGGGCGGCCTGTGCATGGTCACCTTCGCCTCCGCCCAGACCGGCGACTCTCTGCACGTGGTGGCGGACCACCTCGACCACGTGCGGGCGGTGGCGGGCCCGCACTGCGTCGGCCTCGGCGCTGCCTTCGGCAGCGAACCGGCCACCCCCCGCCCGGCCGGTCTGACCGACGCGTCCGGCTATCCCCGACTGATCGCCGAACTCCTCGACCGGGGCTGGTCGGAAACCGACCTGACCCTGCTGACCTGGGACAACGCCCAGCGCGTGCTGCGCGACGCGGAATTCACCGCCCGCGCGGCCCAGCACCGGCGCGGCGCCGGCAGCTGAGCGAGCCCGTCGCCTCAATCGCCGGCGGGGCTGGAGCAGGCCCCATCAAGCCCGCCCGGGCCCCATCAAGCCCGCCCGGGAATCAAGCCCGCCCGGCGTTTGAGGGCACCCGCCCGGAGGGCACACGACCCGCACCCGGAGGCTCCGCCCGGGCCATCGCCTCAAACGCCGGCGGGGCTGAATTGTCCCCGCCTCAAACGCCGGCGGGGCTGGGGCGGGCCCCATCAAGCCCGCCCGGCGATTGAGGGCACACGGCCCGCACCCGAAACACGGGCTCGGCCGGGAAGGCGATCAGCAGGCGCAGAGGCAGACCGGGTGCCCGGCCGGGTCGGCGTACACGCGGTAGGTGCGGTCGGGCCCGCCCAGGTCCAGGGGCGTCGCCCCCAGGTCCAGGATCCGGGCCTGCGCCGCGTCCAGGTCGTCGACGGTCAGGTCGAGATGGAACTGCTGCGCGCCCCCGTCCGAGGGCCACTTCGGCGCCACGTGCCCGGGAGCCAGCTGGAACGCGAGCGCGGTGCCCGGGTGGCCGGCGAGGTCGACCCAGGAGCCGTCCTCGTCCGGGCTGGGCGTGCCGCCGAGCAGGCCGGCGTAGAAGGTGGCGAGGGCGAGCGGGTCGGGACAGTCGACGACGACGGTGCCGAGCGCGGCGATGGCCATGGTCTCTCCTCCGTTGCGATGGCCGGTTACCTGTAGAAGGTGTTTACCGGTAACCCTCACTGTAGGCGTTACCGCCTCGCCGGGCCAAGGGGTAACGTCGAGGACATGAGCGGGGAACGAGCACCGGCACCCGGGGACCTCGCGTGGGTGGAGGCCCTCGTCAACACGCTGAGCGTGGACACCGGGGAGGACCGGCTGGCGCGGGAGTTCGGGCTGTCCGGACCGGCGCTCGCGGAGGCGACCGAGCTGCGCGAGGGCCTGCGCGCCGCCTGTCGGGCCCACGCCGGGCACCCGGTGGCCCCCGGCGCGCTGGAGGATCTGAACGCCCTGCTGGCCGCGGCCCCGCTCACGGTCCGGATCGCTCCGGACGGCGCGGCGACCCTGGCCCCGGCGGCTCCGGCGGGGGAGCCGACGCTGCTGGCACGGGTGGCCTCGGCCGTCGCCGCGGCGGCGGCGGACGGCACCTGGCCGCGGCTGAAGGCCTGCGCGGCGCCGGACTGCCAGTGGGCGTACTACGACCGCAGCCCGGCGGGTCGGGGCCGCTGGTGCGTGATGTCGGTCTGCGGCGCGCGCGCCAAGATGCGCACCTACCGCGCCGCCGCCCGCACCACCTGAGACCGGCCCGCGCGGGACCCGTACGCCGTTACGCGCGCGGGCGGCCCATCGCCCGGTAGGTCCAGCCCGCCGCGCGCCACCGCGCGGAGTCCAGCGCGTTGCGGCCGTCCAGGACGAGGCGGTCCGAGACGAGCGGGGCCAGCGCCGCCGGGTCCAGCTCGCGGAACTCGCGCCATTCGGTGAGGTGCAGGACGACGTCCGCGCCCGTCACCGCCGCCACCGCGGAGTCGGCGTACGCCAGGGTCGGGAAGACGCGGCGGGCGTTGTCCATGCCCTTGGGGTCGTAGACGGTGACCTGGCCGCCCTGGAGGTGGATCTGGCCGGCCACGTTCAGCGCGGGGGAGTCCCGCACGTCGTCCGAGTCCGGCTTGAAGGTGGCGCCGAGCACGGCGACGCGCTTGCCGAGGAAGGACCCGCCGACCGCGTCGCGGGCCAGCTCGACCATGTGCCCGCGGCGGCGCATGTTGATCGAATCGACCTCGCGCAGGAAGGTCAGCGCCTGGTCGGCGCCCAGCTCGCCGGCGCGGGCCATGAAGGCCCGAATGTCCTTCGGCAGGCAGCCGCCGCCGAAGCCGATCCCGGCGCGCAGGAACTTCGCGCCGATCCGGTCGTCGTGCCCGATCGCCTCGGCCAGCTTGACCACGTCGCCGCCCGCGGCCTCGCAGACCTCGGCCATCGCGTTGATGAAGGAGATCTTCGTGGCGAGGAAGGAGTTCGCGGCGGTCTTGACCAGCTCCGCCGTCGGGAAGTCGGTGATCACGAGCGGCGAGCCCTCGCCGAGCGGGGTCGCGTACACCTCGCGCAGCAGCTTCTTCGCCGTCTCGCCCTGGACGCCGATCACGATCCGGTCCGGGTGCAGGGTGTCCTGGACCGCGAAGCCCTCCCGCAGGAACTCGGGGTTCCAGGCCAGCTCGACGTCCGCGCCCGCCGGGGCGAGCTCGGCCAGCCGGTCCGCCAGCCGCGCCGCCGAGCCCACCGGGACGGTGGACTTGCCGACGACCAGGGCGGGCCGGGTCAGGTGCGGGGCCAGGGATTCGATGGCGGAGTCGACGTAGGACATGTCGCAGGCGTACTCGCCGTGCTTCTGCGGGGTGTTCACGCAGACGAAGTGGACGTCGCCGAAGGCGCCGACCTCCTCCCAGGAGGTGGTGAAGCGCAACCGTCCGCTCGCGCCCGGCAGCCCGGCGACGTGCGTGGCGAGCAGTTCCTCCAGCCCCGGTTCGTACATCGGGACCCGGCCGGCGGCCAGCATCTCGATCTTCTCCGGGACGATGTCCAGCCCCAGCACGTCGAAGCCCAGTTCGGCCATGGCTGCGGCGTGGGTGGCGCCGAGGTAGCCGGTACCGATCACAGTGATCTTGGGGGCCATGCGTGCTCCAAGGGTGTGGTGCCGTTCGCGGCCACCGAGCATAGTCGGGCGTGCGCGGGGGGACGTTCCCCCTGTCCCCTTTGTCGCGGGCCGCGGTCGCACCCGCTGTCACGCAACTCACGTGCGGCTCACGTATCCGTGATCGGGTCGGGACACTAAGCTCTGGGTTACTTAACGGTAGTTAGCATCACGCATCACCTTGGGGAGTGAGAGTCTTGGCGGGTTCTGCCGACTTCGACCTGTACCGCCCGGCCGAGGAGCACGACATGCTCCGCGAGTCGGTCCGCTCGCTCGCCGAGGCCAAGATCCTTCCGTTCGCGGCGGCCGTCGACGAGGAGTCCCGCTTCCCGCAGGAGGCCCTGGACGCGCTCGTCGCCAGCGACCTGCACGCCGTCCACGTGCCCGAGAGCTACGGCGGCGCGGGCGCGGACGCCCTGGCCACCGTGATCGTGATCGAGGAAGTGGCCCGCGTCTGCGCCTCCTCCTCCCTGATCCCGGCCGTCAACAAGCTCGGCTCGCTCCCGGTGATCCTCTCCGGCTCCGAGGAGCTGAAGGCGAAGTACCTGGGCCCGCTGGCCAAGGGCGACGCGATGTTCTCGTACGCGCTCTCCGAGCCGGACGCGGGCTCGGACGCGGCCGGCATGAAGACCCGCGCGGTGCGCGACGGCGACTTCTGGGTGCTCAACGGCGTCAAGCGTTGGATCACCAACGCGGGCGTCTCCGAGTACTACACGGTGATGGCCGTGACCGACCCCGAGAAGCGCTCCAAGGGCATCTCCGCCTTCGTGGTCGAGAAGTCGGACGAGGGCGTCTCCTTCGGCGCCCCGGAGAAGAAGCTCGGCATCAAGGGCTCGCCGACCCGCGAGGTCTACCTCGACAACGTGCGCATCCCGGCCGACCGCATGATCGGCGCCGAGGGCACCGGTTTCGCCACCGCCATGAAGACCCTGGACCACACCCGCATCACCATCGCGGCCCAGGCGATCGGCATCGCCCAGGGCGCCCTGGACTACGCCAAGGGCTACGTCCAGGAGCGCAAGCAGTTCGGCAAGCCGATCGGCGACTTCCAGGGCGTGCAGTTCATGCTCGCGGACATGGCCATGAAGCTGGAGGCGGCCCGTCAGCTGACCTACGCGGCGGCGGCCAAGTCCGAGCGCGTCTCCGGCGGCGGCGGCCACGAGGACCTCACCTTCTTCGGCGCCGCGGCCAAGTGCTTCGCCTCCGACGTGGCCATGGAGGTCACCACGGACGCGGTCCAGCTCCTCGGCGGCTACGGCTACACCCGTGACTACCCGCTGGAGCGCATGATGCGCGACGCGAAGATCACGCAGATCTACGAGGGCACGAACCAGGTCCAGCGCATCGTCATGGCGCGCAACCTGCCGTAACGGCCTCCGACCTCGGACCTCCGGGCCCCCGGCGTTCCGCCGGGGGCCCGGACGTCGTCGTCCCCTTGGCGCGCTCCCGGAGCGGGTCCGTCACAAACTCCCGGGCGGCGCGGCGGTATTGGGATATCTTCGAATGACCACCAAGATCCACATCTTGGTGGTCGCTGATCCTGCCGCCTCCGAAAGGGCCCCGCCCGGTGTTCTCGCGCGTGAGTCAACCCGTCATAGCCGCCATAGCGGTCACCTCGCTCTGCGCCTTCGGGGCCTACGCGGCGACCGCCGAGGGGAGCGCGGGCTCCTCCGCGGCGGCTCCGGCGGCGCCCGGGACGCCCTCCGGCCCGGCCGCCACGTCGCCCGCGCCCTCGGCCTCGACGTCCCCTTCGCCGGTCGCGTCGCTCTCCGCGTCGCCCTCCGCCGCCGCGTCCGCCCCGGCGTCGCCCGCGGTCCCCGTGGCTCAGGTGTCGCCGTACCCGAACGCCGCCGCGATCCTCGCGAAGGACGGGATCAAGCTGGTCCGCGGGGACGGCGGGATCACCCTCGCCGAATGCGGGACCAGCACGTCCCAGGTGCGCCTTTACACCTACGAGGACCCCGCGGCCAAGCGCAAGCCCATCTACTGCTTCACCGTCCATTCGCAGACGGGCCGGATCACCCTCGAATCGGACCGCGTCTTCGCGCTCGACGCCGGTGCGCACCCCGTGAACGCCACGTTCACCTCGGTCGCCGCGACCACCGCGAACGTGGACGTCGCCAAGAACAGCTACGCCAGGATCGTCGACAAGCCGCTGGGTGCCACGGGCCCCGTCGTCGTCGAGCTCCGCGTGACCGGCTGACCCGCTCCGCGGCCCCGTACGCCATCTCCCGGGCCGCGCCCAGCCCCGTCATGCGAAGACGCCCCGCGTCGCAGTCCCTCTTGACCGAAGGTCCCAGACCCGTGATGAAGCGCACCGCGCACCTCAGCCTCGCCCTGCTCGCAGGCGCCGCCCTCCTCGGCCTCGGCGCCACCCCGGCCACCGCGGCGGCCCAGCCCTCCCCGCCGCTCCTCCACATCATGCCCCTCGGCGACTCCATAACCGAGGGAGTGGGATCGCCCTCGCCCTTCGCCGGATACCGGCAGCCCCTGTGGAACCTCATGGCGGGTCAGACCCGCTACCTCCCGGACCTCGTGGGGAGCCGCGCCCTCGGCAACTTCCCCGACCCCGACCACAACGGGAACAGCGGATGGGTGGTCGAGGACGTCCGGGCGAAGATCAACGAGTGGCAGACCGCCGCCAACCCGGACGTGGTCCTGCTCCACCTCGGCATCAACGACATCCGTCAGACGGGCTCCGACCCGGTCGCCGCCGCGAACCGGCTCTCCACGCTCGTCGACGGGATCCAGGCGCGCAAGCCCGGGGTCACGGTCCTCGTGCAGGGCCTCCTGACCGACACCGTGGGCCAGGAGCAGCGCGCGGCCACCTTCAACACCGTGCTCCGCGGCCAGGAAGCCTCCCGCCGCTCCGCAGGCCAGCACTTCCGCTTCGTCGAGCCGCCCAAGCTCGACGCCGCGACGGAACTGGCCGACGGCCTGCACCCCAATACCCTCGGCTACGACAAGATGGCCCGCGCCTTCAACGCCGCCATCGAGCAGGCGGTCAGCGACGGTTGGACGCAGCACGCGCCCGCGCCGCGGGCCGGCAACGAGGTCGGCGGCGCCGCCCGCGTCCGCTGGGCCGACTGGGACGGTGACGGCAGGACCGACCAGCTCGTCGTCGCCGACAACGGCGCCGTCACCGTCAAGCTGAACCGCGGCGGCAACTCCGGCGGCGGCTGGCAGAACTACGGCCAGGTCGCGACCGGCCTCACGGCCGACCGCACCCGCGCCCGGTTCGCCGACTGGGACGGCGACGGCAAGGCGGACTACATCCTCGTCAACGCCAACGGCTCCGTCGTCGTCTACCTCAACCGGGGCGGTGACGGACACGGCGGCTGGCAGAGCGTCGGGCAGATCGGTACGGGCACCACGACCAAGCAGGACCAGGTCCGCTTCGCCGACTTCGACGGCGACGGCCGGACCGACTACACGACCATCGCCGACAACGGCGCCATCGTCGTCTACGTCAACCGCGGCGGCGACACCGGCGCCGGCTGGCAGGTCCTGAACCAGGTGGCCTCCGGCACCACGACGGACCGCTCCCGGGTCCGCCTCGCCGACATCGACGGCGACGGCCGGGCCGACTACCTCACGATCGGCGGCAACGGAGCCGTCAGCGGGTACGCCAACCGCGGCGGCGACGGCCACGGCAGTTGGGGCAACCTGGGGCAGATCGTCGGCGGCGTGACCACCGTGCAGGGCAACGTGCAGTTCGCGGACTTCAACGGCGACACCCACGTCGACTACATCCTCGCGGGGTCCGGCGACAGCGCGTCGGCCTATCTCTTCGACGGCTTCGGCGCCGGCTGGCTGTACCAGGGCACCGTCGTCTGACGCGCGCACGGGGCGGGCGTGCGTACCAAATCCGCAACAACGTCCCGGGCCGGTCGCCCCTCCTTCCGCGGGGGGCGACCGGCCCGGGCGCGTGCGCAGGGCCCCCGACCCGCCGCGTGGGCACCGGTGTTCCGGGCGCCGGGCCCGGCCGGCCGGGCCCGCCACGCCCCCCGCACCCCGTGGGGCCCGTCACCTCCGGCCTCGGTACGTCCCCGAGTGGGCTAAATTTGAACCTTCGTGCGCCCGAACCTGTTGGGGAGAAGAAATGACGGAAGCGATCCTGCTGGTCGGTGGGCAGGGGACGCGACTGCGCCCCGTCACGGTGAACACCCCCAAGCCGATGGTTCCGGCTGCGGGCGTACCGTTCCTCGCCCACCAGATAGCCAGGGCCGCCGACGCCGGTGTGACGCACATCGTGATGGCCACCTGCTACCTGGCGGAGGTCTTCGAGCCCTACTTCGGTGACGGCTCCGACTTCGGCGTCCACCTGGAGTACGTCGTCGAGGACGAGCCCCTCGGCACCGGCGGCGCCATCCGCAACGCCGCCGAACTGCTGACCGGCGGCGCCGACGAGCCCGTCCTGGTCTTCAACGGCGACATCCTGACCGGCCTGGACATCCGCGGCCTGGTCGATTCCCACCGGGCCGCCGACGCGGACGTCTCCCTGCACCTGGTGCGGGTCGAGGACCCGCGCGCCTTCGGTCTGGTCCCCACCGACGCCGAGGGGCGGGTGCTGGCCTTCACGGAGAAGCCGCAGACCCCCGAGGAGATCGTCACCGACCAGATCAACGCCGGCTGCTACGTCTTCCGCCGCTCGGTGATCGACTCCATTCCGGTCGGTCGACCGGTCTCCGTCGAGCGCGAGACCTTCCCCGGCCTGCTCGCCTCCGGCGCCAAGCTGCACGGCAAGACCGAGGACACCTACTGGCTGGACCTCGGCAAGCCCGAGTCCTTCGTCCAGGCCTCCGCCGACCTGGTCCGCGGGGTCGTCGACTCCCCGGCCGTTCCCGGCCCGCGCGGTGAGGTCCTGGTCCTGCCCGGCGCACAGGTGGCGGACGGGGCGAAGGTTTCGGGAGGTACCGTTGTGGGTGCCGGTGCCCGGATCGAATCGGGCGCCGTCGTACTGGGCTCCATCGTGCTGGACGGCGCCACCATCGGTCCGGACACGCATGTGACCGCGTCCCTGATCGGTGCCGGCGCCGCCGTGGGCGCGCGCACGGTGCTGGACGGCGCGGTCATCGGGGACGGAGCACTGGTGGGCGCCGACAACGAACTTCGCGCCGGGGTGCGGGTGTGGTGTGAGGCAGAGCTGCCTCCCGCCGCCGTGCGCTTCTCGTCGGACCGGTGACCCCGGGCCGGATGCGTGCGCGTACCGACCGACTTCAGTGAGGCGTAACCCTGTGATAGGCGAGCAGAAGACCCCCCGCGAGACCTCGGCCCCGGCCGCGGCCGCGACCGCGTCCCCCGCGCTTCCCGATGCGTGGGCACACACCCCGCTGACCGTGGTCATGCCCACGTACAACGAGGCGGGCAACCTGCCGGGCATGGTCGAGCTGCTGATGGGCCTGGAGCTGCCCGGCCTGCGCCTCCTGGTCGTCGACGACTCGTCGCCCGACGGCACCGGCCAGATCGCCGAGGACCTCGCCGAGGGCCACCTCGCCGAGGACGGCACCCCCCGCATGTCGGTCCTGCACCGCACCACGAAGGACGGCCTCGGCCGCGCCTACGCCGCGGGCATGGCCAAGGCCGTCGAGGACGGCGCCGCCTACGTCCTGCAGATGGACGCCGACGGTTCGCACCCCTCCGCCAAGATCGCCGAGATGCTGGGCGTGGCGATGTCGACCGGAGCGGGCCTCGTCGTCGGTAGCCGCTACGTCCCCGGCGGCACCCTCTCCGACGCCTGGGGCGCCCACCGCAAGCTGCTCTCGCGCTGGGCCAACGCCTACGCCAGCACCATCCTGGGCACCCGCGTCCGCGACATCACGGGCGGCTTCAACATGTGGAGCGCCGAGGCGCTGCGCGCCATCGACCTCGCGTCGGTCGGCAGCGCGGGCTACAGCTTCCAGGTGGAGATGAAGTTCAAGGCGCTGCGCCGTGACTTCCAGGTCATGGAGGTCCCGATCCACTTCGAGGACCGCACCGTCGGCGAGTCCAAGATGAACCTCGCGGTCCAGCTGGAGTCGATCGCCATGCCGTGGAAGCTGCGCGCCCGCGCCCGCCGCTGATCCGAGCACGCGCACACACGTAGGGGAAGGGCCCGCCGGACGTCGTCCGGCGGGCCCTTCCCGTGCTCCGCACGCCCCCCTCGCGCTCCCGCACGCCGTGTCACGGATCGTGTCCGACACCCTACGGTCTGTGATGTCAGCTGGTCGGGGAGAGGAAAGAGGTAGGCGAATGATGCGACGTGCGGCAAAGCTTCTCGGGGCGTGCGCGGCGGCCGCGGTGCTGGCGCTGGCGGCCCCGGGTGTGGCGCAGGCGGCCCGGGGGGCCCTGATCATCGACGGTGCGCGGTACGGCGACCCGGCAGGCTGCTACGGGCTGGGCGACTTCGTTCCGTCCCGGGTGTTCAACGGCACGGACGCGACGGCCCAGATCTGGTCGGGCCCCCAGTGCGACGGGGACGTGGCGCAGGAGATCCCCTCGGGCCGGGGCGCCGTCGCGCACGGACGCAGCCTCTTGATCGAGTGACCGAGTGAACGGCAGGTGCGGTGCGGTGCGGTGCGGTACGACGCGGCGCGGCGACCGGAACCTTCCGATCACCGCACCACACCTCCCGTGACGCCCTAGTTGCCCGTCACGGTCACCTTCTGGTCGCTCTGGATCTGCTTGACCAGCTGCTGCACCTTCGTCTTGTCCCAGATGAGGTTGCCATTGCGCTCACCGGAGATCGGCATGTTCAGCGAGACGCCGTCGCCGCCGCTGATGCCCTTCATGGCGAAGAACATCTCGCCCAGGTCCCACAGGCCCATGTCCTTGTCCACGATCAGCGTGTCCAGACCGGCGCCCAGCGTCGGGTAGAGCCGGAACGGGTTCAGGATCGTGCCCGGCGTCGCCGCCTGGTGGGCCAGGGTCGACAGGAACTTCTGCTGGTTCTTGGTCCGGGCCAGGTCCGACTCGGCGAAGGCGTAGCGGGTCCGGACGAAGGCCAGCGCCTGCTCGCCGTTGAGGGTCTGCTCGCCCGCCTTGAAGTCGGCCCCGGACTTCTCGTCCTTGAAGCCCTTCTCGATGTTCATGTCCACGCCGCCGAGCGCGTCCACGATGTTCGCGAAGCCCGCGAAGCCGATCTCGGCGTAGTGGTCGATGCGCAGGCCCGTGTTGAACTCCACGGTGCGCACCAGCAGCTCCGGCCCGTCGTCGGCGTAGGCGGCGTTGAGCTTCTCCCGCTTGCCCTTGCCGGGGAACTTCTTGCCGGACTGCGAGCCGATGAAGGAGGGGATCTCCACATCGGAGTCGCGCGGCAGCGAGACCATGGTGTTCCCGCTGGAGCAGGCCGCCAGGATCATCATCGAGTCGGTCCGCTTGCCCTCGGCCGAGCCGGTGTGGAGCTTCTTCTTGTCCTCGTCGGACAGCCCCTCGCGGCTGTCGGAGCCGACGATCAGGTACGTCGTGCAGTCGCCCTCCTTGGGGCGCTCGATGACCTTGGAGAGGTCGACCTCGCGGCGCACCTTGGAATCGGCCCAGAAGTAGGTGCCGACGGTGGTCACGACCAGCGCCGAGACCAGCACGATCGAACCGATCTTGATCCGCTTGCGCCAGTCCGGTGCGGCCCCCGGGGCACGGTCGGGCCCACCGCGTCCGCCGGGACCACCGGGGCCCGCGGGGCCGCCCGGTCCGCCGGGGCGCTGGGGGGAGGGGGAACCGTAGACCTGCCCGGTGTTGTAGCCGCCGTCGTAGCCGCCGTCGTGGGACTGCTGCTGGGGCGGTACGCCGTAGCCGGGCGGCGCCTGCGCGGGGCGGCCCTGCGGAGGTACGGGAGGGCGTCCGGGCTGCTGGCCGGGGCGCTGCGGCTGCCGGCGCTGGACGTGCGGCATCCGCTGGGCGTCCTCCGGGCGCGCCTGGGCGCCCCCGCGTCCGTACCGGTCGTCGCGGTTCTCGTTCCGCCGCCCATCAGGCCAGTCATTCATGTCCTAAGGATGCCTGCCCGGGAGGGCCCCCGGACAGGGCGGGCGGGGCTTCGTACCGGTGCTGTTGCACAGCTGATGCATCCGCGACAGCTTTAAGGTGGCGGTATGACAGACACACCGGACGTGCGGGGCGACCAGGGTGCACAGGCGCCCGGCAAGCCGATCTCGGCCTCGCGCACCACCCTGAGCCACATCATGACGGCCAACGACACCAACCTCCTGGGCACGGTGCACGGCGGCGTGATCATGAAACTCGTGGACGACGCGGCCGGTGCCGTCGCCGGGCGCCACAGCGGCGGCCCCGCCGTCACCGCCTCCATGGACGAGATGGCCTTCCTCGCGCCGGTCCGGGTCGGCGACCTCGTGCACGTGAAGGCCCAGTGCAACTGGACCGGCCGCTCCTCCATGGAGATCGGCGTACGGGTCCTGGCCGAGCGGTGGAACGAGTCCACCCCCGCCACCCAGGTCGGCAGCGCCTACCTCGTCTTCACCGGCGTCGACGCCGAGGGCAAGCCGCGCAGCGTGCCGCCGGTGCTCCCGGAGACCGACCAGGACCGGCGCCGCTACCAGGAGGCGGAGATCCGCCGCACGCACCGCCTCGCCCGCCGCCGGGCGATCATGGCGCTGCGCGAGGAGCGGGCGGCCCAGGGCTTCGACGCCGAGTGAGCCGCCGCGGCCCGCCGCACCGGGCCGCCCGCCGCACCGGGCCGCCCGCCGCACCGGGCCGCCCGCCGCACTGAGGTGTCGCTCACTCGGGACCCCGGGCCGTCCCGTCCCCCGGACGGGCGCACGTAGACTGATGAGCTGACGTTCTGCCCGGCCCGGTTCGCCGGGCTCGGGGGCGTCCGCCCGTATCCGGCTCTGCTGCGGAGAAGCTCCTCATATGTCGACGGTCGTACCGCCCTCCCCGGCACCCGGGGTCCACGTGTCCGCCGCCCCGCAGCACCGCCCGGCAGAGGCCCCAGCGGCCCCCGCCCGGCGGCCCCGGCTGCGCGCGCTCGACGGGCTCCGCCTCATCGCCGCGCTCATGGTGGTCGCGTTCCACTGGACCGGTGTCAACCGTTACCCGGAGATCTGGGGCGGCACCCCGCAGAAGCTGATGCCGGACGTGCACCGCTTCACCGCCTACGGATTCCTCGGCGTCGAGCTGTTCTTCATGATCAGCGGCTTCGTCATCTGCATGTCCTGCTGGGGCCGCACCCCGCGCCAGTACTTCACCTCCCGGGTCGTGCGCCTCTTCCCGGCCTACTGGGTCGCGATCATCCTGACGGCCCTCGTGGTGAACTACGCGGCCACGGCCCGCCCCAGCCGCAGCCACCTCAGCAAGTCCGACATCTTCACCAACTTCACCATGCTCCAGCAGCCGCTCGGGGTCTCCGAAGTGGACCCGGTCTACTGGACGCTCTGGGTCGAGCTCCGCTTCTACCTGGTCTTCGCGGTCGTCGTGGCCCTCGGCCTGACCTACCGCCGGGTGCTGGCGTTCTGCGGGATCTGGATGGTCCTCGCGGTGGTCGCCGGCCAGTCGGACATGGCGCTGCTGAAGATGTTCGCGATGCCGGAGTACGCCCCGTACTTCATCGCAGGCGTGGCGATGTTCCTGATCTACCGCTTCGGGGTGAACTGGCTGCTGCTGGGCGTGGTCGGGTTCTCCTGGCTGGTGGCCCAGCACATGCTGCTGGGCACGAAGGGCAGTTACGAGTACGGCGTCATGCACAAGCTGAGCTGGAACGTCATGGCGGGCTTCTCCCTGCTGGCGTTCGGGATCGTGCTGGCCATCGCGCTGGGCGCCTTCGACCGGATCCAGTGGAAGTGGCTCACCGTCGCCGGAGCCCTCACCTACCCCGTCTACCTGCTGCACCAGGAGATCGGCTTCGCCCTGATCACCTGGGGCCGGAACAACGGCGTGGGCGTCTACCCGATGCTCGCCCTCGCCCTGGCCGCGATCCTGCTGCTGGCCTGGATCGTCCACCGCTACGCCGAGCGGCCGCTGTCGGCCCTGGTCAAGCGGATGCTGGACGCCCCCGGCCTCTCGCTACCGAAGACCGACCCGCCCGTCCGGCGCCGCGCCGGCGACCCGGCCACCGTGCTGCCCGCCCCCGCGGGCGCGCCGGAAGCCGCCCGAGCCCACGCGGAAGGCCACGGCCGATGAGTCGCACCCAGACCCGGACCGCCCCCGTCCCCGCGCCCCGCACCACCGCCCCCGGGGCCCGGCGCCGCACCGCCCCCGACTGGCTCTGGGCGGCCCTGCTCACCCTCGCCGTCGGGCTCGTCGGCAGCGGCACCCCGCAGATGTGGCGCGACGAGATAGCCAGCTGGAGCGCGGCCACCCGCGACACCGGTGACCTGCTCGACATGCTCGGGAACGTGGACGCCGTCTCCGGCGCCTACTACCTGGTCCTGCACGGCTGGACCTCGCTCTTCGGGGACTCCCTGGTCGCCCTGCGCGCGCCCTCCGCGCTCGCCATGGCCGGGGCCGCCGCCTTCGTCGTACTGACGGCGCGCACGCTCTTCGACCGCCGCACCGCGGTCTTCGCCGGGCTGCTCTTCGCGCTGGTCCCGGTCGTCAGCCGCTACGCCCAGGAAGCCCGTTCGTACGCCTTCGTCGTCCTCGCCGTCGCCGCGGCGACCTGGCTGCTGCTGCGGGCGCTGGAGCGGCCGGGCGTGCGGCGCTGGCTGCCGTACTCCGTCGCGATCTGCGCCGCCGGACTGTTCCACATCGTCTCGCTGCTCGTCCTGTTGCCGCACGCCGTGATCGTGCTGCTGCGGGCCCGCCGGGCCCGCCGGTGGCGGCTCGCCGTCGGGTACGCGCTGGCCGTCGTCCTCGCCCTGCTGCCCGTCCTGCCGCTGGTGCTGCTGGGCCAGAGCCAGGTCGGCCGCCAGATCAGCTGGTTGACCACCCCGCACCTGCGCACCATCGCCGAGGTGTGGAACAGCCTCTTCGGCTCGCCGCTGGTCGCGGCGGGCGTGCTGGCCGCCGCCGCGCTGCCGCTCGCCTGGAGCCGCGGGCGGCGCCCGGCCATGGAGATCGCGCTGGTCGGCGCCCTGCCCATGGCGGGCTGCTGGATCGTCTCGCAGGGCAGCACCGCCTACTTCTTCGACCGCTACCTCGCCTTCACCGTGCCCGCCTGGGTGGTGCTGGCCGCGGCCGGACTGGCCGCGCTGAAGCCCCGCGCGGCCGGTGCGGTCGGGCTGGTGCTGATCGTCGGTCTCGGGGCCACGGACCAGGTCCAGCTGCGCGCCGAGCTCTCCAAGGAGAAGGGCGTCGTCGGCGCCTCCGTGGCGAACGTCATCACCAAGGGCTACCGGCCCGGCGACGGCTTCGTACCGGTCCGCGGGAACGACAGCGTCTACATGGTCGACTACCAGGTCGAGTACAACCTGCCGGACCGGGTCAAGCTGCGCGACGTGTTCGCCTCTAAGTCGGCCGTCGCCAACGACGACCTGTTCCCGGTGGCCTGCGCCCAGCCGACCGCCTGCCTCGGCGACACCCGCCGGATCTGGGTGGTCACCTGGAGCGGGACCAAGGACCCGTTCCACAAGCTGCCCGCGGCGGAGGCCGACGCGCTGCGCGCGCACTACAAGGTCGTGCAGAGCACCAAGGTGCGCGGGCTCCAGGTGACGCTGGTCGAGCGCAACCGCTGATCGCGGCGGCCCCCGTACGGGCGGCCGGTGCGGGGGCGGGGGCTCAGCTCCCGCACACCACCTGGTCGCCCGTCACCACGCCGAACTCGCCCTGGTAGGGGTCCTCGGCGCGGACCGGGACCACCTTCTTGTAGTCCGAGCCCGCCGTCACGATCAGGGTCCGCCCCTGTCCGGCCACCGCCCGCAGCTCGATGCCGGGCAGCGCGGTGGCCACCGTCCGCGCCGAGCGGTCCCAGCGCGGGTCGTAGGTGACCACGGTGCGCTTGATCTCCCGGCTGGCCGCGTTGCCCGGGGCCCGGGTGGTGTCGAAGCCGGTGGCCCGCAGGGCCTCGTCGACGCGGCCGCCCATGCCGTCGATCCGGGTGCCGTTCTCCACCTGGATCCGGATCTGCTGGGGCGCCACGTCCACCGGTACGGCGGGCTGCGGCGCCGCCCGTCCCGCCTTGGCCGCCGGGCGGGCCGGGGCCAGCGGGCGGTCGTCGCGCAGCGCGGCGAAGACCTTGGCCGCCTTCGCCTCGTCCCACTTGACGGTCTCGCCGAGCCCCTTCACCGGGAAGGAGGCGTCGCCGACCGGTACGGACGCGAACTCCGAGGACGACGGGGCGAAGTCCCGCATCGCCTGCCCCAGCGCCAGCATCTGCTCGGAGCCGAAGCCCCGGTCGGCCCGGACCGAGCCCAGCAGGGTCGAGCTGACCTGCTTGAACTTCACCGGGTTCAGCAGCATCCCACCACCGGCGGACTGCTTGATCAGCGCCGCGACGAAGCGCTGCTGGCGCTGCATCCGGCCCAGGTCCGAGGCCCCGTCCACATGGCGCGAGCGCACGTACTGCAGGGCCTGGCCGCCGTTGAGGCGGTGCGTGCCGGGCTGGAGGTCGAGGCCCGTGTAGGAGTCCTGCATGGGCTTGGCGGTGCAGATCTCCACCCCGCCCATCGCGTCGACGGTCTTCATGAAGCTGGTGAAGTCGACCTCCAGGTAGTGGTCGATCTTCACCCGGGTCATGTTCTCCACGGTGCGCACGGTCAGGTTCGGCCCGCCCTCGGCGTAGGCGGCGTTCAGCTTCACCGGGTGCGCGCGCCGGACCTTGCCGGTCGTGGCGTCGGTGTGCTCGGGGACCTCGGCGTAGCTGTCGCGGGGCAGGCTGACCACGCTGGCGCGCTCCCGGTCGGCCGAGATGTGCACCAGCATGATCGTGTCCGTGCAGTGGCAGGGCGCCCCGCCGAGCCGGTAGTCGCGCTTCTGGTCCGGGCTGATCTTGTCCCGGCCGTCGGTGCCGACGAGCAGGAAGTTCATGCCGTGGCCCGCCCGGGGGCGGTTCTTCATGTCCTTGAAGGGGTCCACCCGCTCGATCCCGGTGTCCAGCCCGGTCATCACCGCGTGGCCGATCGCGCCGGAGCCCAGCACCACCACCGATACGGTCGCCGCCAGCCGTACGCCCCAGCGCGGCCGGCGCGCGGGCTTGGCCGGGCCACCGCCGCGCTTGGGGGGATGCGGGGGTGCAGGGCGGGGGGAGCGGTGCGGGTGGGGCACGGGGGACACGTGGGGCACCTCCGCGGCGGCAACAGGGGCAGATCCGTCCGAACAGTAGGCCCATACGATCAGCGACTGACCGTACCGATCGTCCGGCGCGCCCCGGTTCCCCCGTACGCGGTAACGTGACACCGATACCCGACCTCGAAGGACCACATGCCCACCCAGCAGCCCGCAGTCTCGGTGATCATGCCGGTGCTCAATGAGGAGCGCCACCTGCGCGACTCCGTCCGGCACATCCTGGGGCAGGACTACGCCGGCGAGATGGAGGTGGTGATCGCGCTCGGCCCGTCCACGGACCGGACCGACGAGATCGCCGCCCAGCTCGTCCGTGAAGACCCGCGCGTCCACACCGTCCCGAACCCCACCGGTCGCACCCCGGCCGCCCTCAACGCCGCCATCAAGGCCTCACGTCACCCGATCGTGGTACGGGTCGACGGGCACGGCATGCTCTCCGCGAACTACATCGCCACCGCCGTCCGCCTCCTGGAGGAGACGGGCGCGCAGAACGTCGGCGGCATCATGCACGCCGAGGGCGAGAACGCCTGGGAAGACGCCGTCGCCGCCGCGATGACCTCGAAGATCGGCGTCGGCAACGCCGCCTTCCACACCGGCGGCGAGGCGGGCCCCGCCGACACCGTCTACCTCGGGGTGTTCCGCCGCGAGGCGCTGGAGCGCGCAGGCGGCTACAACGTGGAGTTCATCCGCGCCCAGGACTGGGAGCTGAACTTCCGCATCCGCGAGGCCGGCGGGCTCATCTGGTTCTCGCCCGAGCTGAAGGTCCAGTACCGCCCGCGCCCCTCCGTACGGGCGCTGGCCAAGCAGTACAAGGACTACGGCCGTTGGCGCCACGTCGTGGCGCGCTACCACGCGGGCTCGATCAACCTGCGCTACCTCGCCCCGCCGACCGCGCTCGTCGCGATCGCCGCCGGCGCGGTGGCCGGCGCGACGCTCACCCCTTGGGCCTTCGCGGTCCCGGCGGGCTACCTGGCCGCGATCACCGCGGGCTCCGTCCCCGCGGGCAAGGGGCTGTCGCTGAAGGCCCGCGCGCAGATCCCGGTGGCCCTGGCCACGATGCACATGTCCTGGGGCTTCGGCTTCCTGACGAGCCCGCGCTCCCTGGCGAACAAGGTCATCGCGAGCCGCCGCCCGTCGATGCGCGAGGACGCCCCGGCGGCGCCGTAGGGCGCGCGGCGCACGTACGAGAGGGGGCCCGGCGGATGCGATCCGCCGGGCCCCTCCCGCTATGCGCGCGCGGTGGCTACCAGGTGAAGCCCGGCTGGATCGCCATGCACTCCTTGTCGTCGTCGCCGTTGAGCGGGCGCGCCGAGTCCGGGGCCTTGTTCAGGGTCGGGGTGGGCGCCGCCGGGGCGTCGCCCGTGCGCCAGTCCTTGCCCACGAACAGGGTGATCCCGCTGACGTCCGTCGAGCGCTGCACGGCGCCGGCGGGCAGGCCGAGCGCGGTGGCCACGGCCTGCGCGTCGGCGGCCTGGTCCAGGCCGGCGTAGCGGACCACCGTGGTGTCCTCGCCGGCGACCTGGTTGTCGGCCACGGCCTTGGTGAAGCCCTTGGTCGACAGCAGCGCGGTGACCTCGGTCGAGCGGCCCTTGACCTTGTCCTCCGGGGCGTCCTTGCCACCGGTCGCGTTGCGCACCAGGACCGCGATCTTGGCGGGCGGCGCGGCGGGGACGGCCGCGGACTGCGAGGGCGCGGGAGCCGCGGACTTGGCGGCCGCCGGGGTGCCCTTGCCGTCGAGCGGGACGTCCTCGCGGACCATCTTGAAGAGTTCCTCGGCCTCGACCGCCTTCGGCTCGACCCGGCCCTCCTCGCGGGTGCTGTACACCCACGGCATGGTCGTCATGGTGATCCGGCCCGTGGGGACCTTCTTCAGTTCCATGCTGAGGTCGAACAGCTTGTCGATCTTGTTCAGGCCGGTGTCCACGACCATGGCCTTGATGGCCGCCTGCGCCAGGCTGTTGAGCTTCACCGGGTTGGTGAGCTTGGCGTTCTTGCGGAACTCGCGGGCCATGGAGTTCATGTACATGTGCTGGGCGTGCGTACGGCCGATGTCCGTGCCGTCCTCGAAGCCGTAGCGGGTGCGCAGCCACTGCAGGGCCTGCTCGCCCTGGATGACGTTCTGGCCCTTGGGCAGCTTCAGGCCCGAGCCCTTGCCCTCGCTGTTGCGCGAGATCACGTTCTGCTGGACGCAGACCGGGACGCCGCCGATGGCGTCCGCCATCGCCACCACGCCCTTGAAGTCGATCAGCATGAAGTGGTCGATCGGGATGCCGGTCAGCTCCTGCCAGGCCGCGACCGTGCAGCCGGGGCCGCCGCGGCTGAGCGACTCGTTGGTCTGCACGAGCCCCTTGCTGGCCTGGTAGACCTTGCCGTCCGTGTCGGTGCACTTCGGCATCTTGATCAGGGTGTCGCGCGGCATCGAGACGACCGACATGTTGGTGCGGTCCGCCGACAGGTGCAGCAGCATCTGCACGTCCGCCAGCGGCGGCCCGTCGAAGGTGTCCTTGGCCCCGCCGAGGGCCTGGTTCTCCTTGTCGTTGCGCGCGTCGGAGCCGATGAGCAGGATGTTCAGCGGGGTCTGCCCGAAGGCGTTGGGCTTGGACCCCTTCAGCCGGCTGTCCCCGAGGTTCAGGATGTCGGTCTTGATGCTGCCGTTCATGTAGCGGTAGTACAGGTATCCGGCGCCGGCCGTCCCGAGTATGACGAACGCCAGCACCGAGGCCGTCCAGCGCAGCACGCGTCTGCGCCCCCGCCGCCCCGGACCCGTCGGACCGCCCGCTCCGGGACCGCCCGCTCCGGGGCCGTTGCCGCCGGTGGCGGCTCCGCTCCCCGAGCCCTCGCGTGGGCGGGGTACCGCGCCGGGCGCCCCACCGCCGCTGCCGGGTATGCCGCCGGTGGCCCCGGAAGGCGCACCCTCCCCGCGCACGTTGCTGTGCGTCACACGTACCCCCCTCAAGATCCTGATTCGTCAGGCATTGTGCCGGTCATTCCTGTGGCGGTCACCCATCGGGACCCCCTATTTGGCGCAGACGGCCTTGTCGGCCTCGACCCGCTGGACTCCCTCGGGCGCCTGCTGCGGCGCCGTGAGCGAGATCCCCGCACCCTTGAAGTCCGCGCCGAGCGTGAGCTTCATCGGGGTCTTCGGCGGTGCGTCCGCCGTGCCGGGCTTCAGGGCCGAAGCGGGCAGGCCCATCATGTCGGCGAGCGCCCGGGCCTGGTCGGCCTGGTTGGGCGCGTACTCCAGCGTGGTCCGGTCGAGCTTCGCGGGCGCGTTGCCCAGGTTGCTCGACCTCTCCACGCCCTTGGAATTCTGCAGCCACGCGAGCGTGGTGGAGGCGGAACCCTGAGGTCCGCCACCGTTGGTCACGCTCACCCGGACGTCTGCGGCCGGCGCGCGGTTGCCCTGGAGCAGCGCGTCCTGCTTGCTCTTGGCCGCGGCCTCGGCGGCCTTCTCCTTCTGCTCCACGGCGGTCAGCGAGACGTCCCCGCGGATCATCTGGAGCAGGGGGTCGGCCTGCCCCGGGTTGATCACCACGGTCGCCTTGACCCGCTCGGCCGGATTGTCGAGCACCGGCAGCGTGGTGAAGGTGATGTTCTTGGGGTTGATCCCCTTCAACTCTCCGGCGAGTGCCGTGAGCTGGGAGATCGACCCCATGCCCTTGTCGACGCTCAGCGCCTTGGTGGCCGCCTCCGCGAGCGCGAACAGCTTCTTGGGGCTGCTCAGCGTGTCCTTCGACTTCATCTCGCGGATCATCGAACTCAGGAACTGCTGCTGGGTCTTGATCCGGTCCAGGTCGCTCTCGTTGCCGAAGGAGTGCCGGGTACGGACGAAGGCGAGCGCCTGCTCCCCGTCGAGCCGGTGCTCACCGGCCGTCAGGTCCAGCTTCGAATCGCGGTCCTTGACGGCCTTCTCCAGGCAGACGGGCACCCCGCCGACGGCGGTGCTCAGCGTCTTGACCGCGTTGAAGTCCGCCATCAGGAAGTGGTCGACCGGGATCCCGGTCAGCTCCTGCACCGTGCGCATGGTGCAGCCCGGGTCACGGCCCTCCTGGCCGAGGCTCGTGTTGAAGCGGACCCCGCGCTGGGAGGGGATGTTCTTCGTCGAGCCGTCGGGCTGCTTGGTGGGGCAGGTGGGGATGTTGGTGATCAGGTCGCGCGGGATCGACAGCGCCGTCGCGTTCGTGCGGTCCTTGGAGACGTGGAAGAGGAAGGTGGTGTCCGCGTGCCCGGGGCTGTCCGAGTCGCCGTAGCCCTGGTTGCCGTCACCGGTCCGCTTGTCCGTGCCGATGATCAGGATGTTGATCGGCTGGTCCTTCTGGAAGCCGTTGCGGCCGGCACCGAGGGTGTCGGTGGTCTTGATGTTGCCGTTCAGGTGGTCGTAGTACAGGTAGCCGGCCAGCGCGCCGCCCACCAGGACGAAGGCGAGCGAGCCGCCGACGACGGCCAGGCCCTTGCGTCGGCCGCGACCACCGCCGCCACCGGCGGTCTTGCGTCCGCCGCGCCGCCCACCGCCCGGGCCGTCGCCGCGCCGGGGTTTGGGCACTCCCGGGGACGGCGCGGTGGGGCTCGCGGGGTTCGCGGGAGTCGTCGTGGACCGGCCGGGTCGGGCCGAGCGGGGTGCGATCCGGGGGGAGGCGAAGGGGCCGCGGGCTCGTCTGGAGGAGGCTACGGAAGGCTGCTGCGCAGCGGAGCGGTCCAGTCGCAGCTCGTAGTTGCCCGTGCGGGGGTCGATGACCCACTGGTCTGCGGGGTCGACTTCTTCTGCTCGCCCACGGCTGTGCGCATCCACGGTTGCTCGAGTCCTCCGTCGGGTGCCTCGCGACGCGCCTCCCCCCAGGCGCTCGGTCAACGATCCGGCTGGTACGCGGCCTCAGGCCCGCCCGCGCACCGGATCGCTCACCTTATCCGGCCAATTCACTGTCAAACCATGCTGGTGAGAAATTCCACTCCCCCTATAACTGGGCAATCGCCCCATCCCGCTCGGTTCGGGCACCGGCTTTTTGGATTGCTTTACCGGCAGGTGGCGGTCCCCGCCGTGGTTCCCGTGAAAGTGGGGACGGGGGAGGCGCTCGCGGTGGTTCCCGTACCGGCCGTCGGCGCACCGCTGCCCTCGCCCGTGCCGGTGCCCGCAGCCTGTTCCCGCTGATCAACGGGCGCGGACGGGACCACTGTCACGGGCTCGTCCATGCGCAGCTGGCGGAAGAGCCGCTCCGCGTAGGGCTCGGCCAGTTCGTCCCGGTTCGGGTCGGCCGCGTACGGCCTGCGCGGTACGGTCAGGAAGTTGATCCGGTCGGTCGGTATGTCCCGCAGGCCGCGCACCAGTTCGTAGAGTCCCCGCAGCGAGGCCAGCCCCGGGTCGGTGGTCACCGAGGAGGTCGCCGCGTCCAGCAGCGGGTAGAGCTTCGCCGGATTGAGCAACACCCCGTTGCTCTGCACCTTCTTCACCAGCGAGCCCAGGAACTCCTGCTGGCGGTCCATGCGTTCGGTGTCGCTGCCGTCGCCCAGGCCGTGCCGCGCCCGGACGAAGCCGAGCGCCTGTTCCCCCTGGAGGGTCTGCCGGCCGGCGGGCAGCTTCAGCTTGGCGTCGGTGTCGTCGACGGGCTCCTTGAGGCAGACCTCGACCCCGCCGACCGCGTCGACCACCTTCTTGAAGCCGCCGAAGTCCACCACGATGTGGTGATCGACCCGGATGCCGGTCAGCTTCTCGACGGTGCGGACCGTGCAGCCCGCCCCGCCCCACTCGAAGGCCCAGTTGAACTGGGCCAACTGCTCGACGGTGCGGGTCCCGTCCGGCTTCACGCAGCTCGGTACGGTCGTCATCAGGTCCCGCGGTATCGACACCGCGGTGGCGCTGCGCCGGTCCGCGGGCAGGTGCAACAGGATCGCGGTGTCCGAGCGCTGGGTGCCGCCGTCCTGCCCGTACCCGGAGTTCTCCTCGCCGGAGCGCGAGTCGGAGCCGAGCAGCAGGACGTTCTGCGCCCCGTCCACCACGTGCACCGGGCGCTCGCGGTCGTAGCGGCGCAGCTCGGCGGCGGCGGAGGTGTCCTCCTTGATGTTGCCGTCGAGCCTGCGGTAGATCCACCAGCCCGCGGCGGCCCCCAGCAGGACCAGGAGGACCAGCCCGAGGCCGATCCAGCGCAGCAGCCGGCGCCGCCGGCGCGGGGGCGGCGTACCGCCCGTGCCCGCACCGGTGTGCCCGGTTATGCCTGCGCCGTCCGTCACGTCCGTGTCCGTCCCTCACCGCTGGGCGAGAGCCCCGTACGGGTGAGTACGGGGCCTACGCCGATCCTGCCCCCGGGTCGCCGGAGCGGCCCGGGGGCAGGGGGCCGTACTAGGCCGTGTGGGTGACAAATAGCGCGTTCCCGCAGGTGGGCGATGTGGGGGTGGCGCGACGGTTCAAACCTCCCCTAGGCGGTGTGGGTGACGCGCTCGCTCTCGGTCCGCTGGACCAGGGCTCCCTCGGTCAGCTGCTCCAGATGGCGGCAGAGCACCACGGAGGCGCCCGCGGCCAGCGGTGCGAACAGCCCCGCCGACAGCCCCTCCCAGGTGTCGAAGCCCTGTCCCGACAGCAGCCGCGAGCCCGCGGCCAGCCCGCGCCCGGCCGCGTCCGTGCGGGCCAGCTCGACCAGCTCCGCGTACGAGAGCGTGCGGCCCCCGACGCTCAGCGCGGGCCCCGCCGGATCGACCGGCACGAAGGGCGCGAACCGGTCGCCCTGCCCCGGCACCTCCACCGCGTAGTCCGCGAAGCCGGCCGGGGGCTGCGGGAAGCGCCCGCCCAGCGGCCGCAGCGCCAGGGCCACCCGCTCCCCGGAACAGGCCAGCGCCTCCTCCAGCGTGTCCGGCCCGCTCACCACGAGGTCCGCGTCGGCCGGATCCCCGCCGACCTCGACGCTCACGCCGACCGAGGCGCAGGCGAGCAGCCACACGGCGCTCTGCCAGTGCGCGGGCAGCAGCAGCGCGAGCCGGTCGCCGGGCTCGGCGCCGAGGTCGCCCTGGAGCAGATTGGCGGTCTTGGCCACCCAATTGGCGAAGGTCGCGACGGACAATTCGACGCGCTCGCCCGTCGCGTCGTCGTAGAAGGTGACGAGAGGGCGGCCCGGGTCGGCGGCGAGCGCGGATCGCAGCAGGTCGGCAGGGGTGCGGTCAGTGGTGTTCACGCGGCTCAGGCTACGCGGGGCCCTCCCCCGGACGGCCGTCATACCCCTCCCCCGTACGGAGGAGGGGGCGGGCCGATCAACCGACGATCCGTCAGTTCTCGGATGGCGGCCGGCCACAAGCGCGTTCAGCATCCATTGCATGCGTGGATTCCTTGCTTCCTCGATCGGCGTCGCGACCGCGGCCGCACTGTCCCTCCCGCTCGCCCTCGCCCTCCCCACGGCGGCGGCGGCCCAGGCCGTGACGGCGGCGGCCCCCGTGGCCCCGGCCGCCCCGGCCGGGTCCACCCAGTCGCTGCCACTCGTCCCGCTCAGGTCCGCGGCCGACCGGGACACCGGTGTACCCGGCATGAGCGTCTCCCCCCGCCTCCCCGAAACCAGGGGTCTGCCCGCGCGTGACGTGGGGACCTTCTCCATGGTCGGCGTCGTCTGGGACGACGCGGCCACCCAACTGACCGGCCGGGTCCAGGTCCGTACCCGCTCCGTCGCCGCCGGCACCTGGTCCGACTGGCAGGACGTCGAGACCCACAACAGCGAGCACGCCGCCGACCCGGACACCGCCGAACGCGCCGCGGGCCGGGTCCGGGGCGGCACGGCCCCCCTGTGGGTCGGCGCCTCCGACGGCGTCGAGGTCCGCGTCATGGCCGAGCCGGCCGCCGCGCCCCGCTCCGGCGACCGGGCGGCCGTCCCGGGCGTCCCGGGCGCCGCGAAGCTGCCGTCCGGGCTGCGGATCGAGCTCGTCGACCCCGGGGCCGCACCGGTCCGCACGCTCCCGGCCGCCGACGCCAAGAACGGCGCGGAGCCGGGCGAACCGGCCGGGGACGACAAGGGGGAGACGGCCGTCGGGGCTCCCGGCATGAGCATGGAGATGGCCGAGTCCTCGGCGGCCAACGTTCCGCACGCACCGCTCGGCGCCATCCTGATCCCGGCGCTGAACAAGGCCGACTCCACCGCCGACGCCATCCTCGCGAGCGAGGGCACGCTCAGCCCGGCGGCCCGGCCCTACATCGGCCCGCGCCCGGCCATCGTCACCCGGCGGGGCTGGGGCGCCGACGAACAGCTGCGCGAGTCCGGGTTCGTCTACACGAACACGGTCAAGGCGGCCTTCGTGCACCACACCGCCTCCGGCAACGGCTACGCCTGCAAGGACGCCCCGGCGGTGCTGCGCAGCCTGTACCGCTACCACGTGGTCAGCGAGGGCTGGCGGGACATCGGCTACAACTTCGCCGTCGACAAGTGCGGCACCGTGTACGAGGGCCGGGCGGGCGGTGTCGCCAAGCCGGTGCTCGGGGCCCACACGATGGGCTTCAACACGGACAGCATGGGCATCGCGGTGATCGGCACCTTCACGGACGCGCAGCCGCCGGCCGCGGCGGTCAGCGCGGTCGCGCGGCTGACGGCGTGGAAGCTGGGCCTGTTCGGGGCGAACCCGCTGTCGAAGACGACGCTCCGGTCGGCCGGGGGCAACCTCTACCACAAGGGCACGAACGTCCGGATGAACGTGATCTCCGGCCACCGGGACGGCTTCGCGACGGAGTGCCCGGGCCGTCTCCTCTACGGCAAGCTCCCCACCACCCGAACCTCCTCGGCCCACCTCCAGGGCCGATAGCGCCCACGGGGGCCGGACGCCGTGCCCTCGATCGCCGGGCGGGCTCGATGGCGCCGGCCCTTCCAGCCCCGCCGGCGTTTGAGGCGCGGCCTCGGGCGGAGCCTCTGGCTGCGGGCCGTGTGCCCTCCGGGCGGGTGCCCTCAATCGCCGGGCGGGCTTGATGGGGCCGGCCCTTCCAGCCCCGCCGGCGTTTGAGGCGCACCCACCTCAGCCCGGGCAGGAGCCTGGGCGCGGCCACCCCAGCCCCGCCGGCGATTGAGGCGGGGGCCTGGG
Source organism: Streptomyces sp. NPDC098789 (assembly GCF_044759975.1). NCBI lineage: Bacteria > Bacillati > Actinomycetota > Actinomycetes > Kitasatosporales > Streptomycetaceae > Streptomyces > Streptomyces sp. NPDC098789. The sequence goes on along the minus strand of NZ_JBIWAJ010000024.1, from coordinate 21,400 downwards.
CGGAGCCGCTGGGGCGGGATCGATGGGCCCGGGCCGGCCCGTCCCAGCCCGCCGGCGCTTGAGGCCCGGCCCCCGGCCAGCGACCCGCAGGGCTACGCTCGAGCCATGGCCGGCCGCTTCGATCCCCTCACCCGCACCGCGATCCGCGGCGGCCGCACCGACATCCCCCAGCCCCACCCCCAGCCCCACCCCCCGGAGGGACCCGCCCCCCGGGCACGGGAACGGGAGTGGACCCCCGACGGCCCCCTGGAGCTGGGTCTGACCCTCGGCCCGCTCCGCCACGGCCCCGGCGACCCCACCTTCCGCACCACCCCCGACGGCTCCGTCTGGCTCGGCACCCGCACCCCCACCGGCCCCGCCACCCTCCGGCTGACCCGCACCGCCGACCGCACGGTCACCGCCGCCGCCTGGGGCCCCGGTACGGAATGGGCCCTCGACGCCCTCCCCGCCCTGCTCGGCGCCGACGACGACCCGGCCGTCTTCGTCCCCCGCCACCGCCTCGTGCACGCGAGCCACCGCCGCCGCCCGGGCCTGCGGCTGACCCGGACCGGGCTGGTCCTGCAGTCCCTGATCCCCACGGTCCTGGAGCAGAAGGTCACCACCGACGAGGCCTACCGCGCCTGGCGCCGCCTGGTGCGCCAGTACGGCGAGCGGGCCCCGGGCCCGCACCCGGACCTGTACGTCATGCCCGACCCCCGTACCTGGACCCTGATCCCGTCCTGGGACTGGCACAAGGCGGGCGTGGACGCGAAGCGCTCGGCCACCATCGTCCGCGCCGCCCGCGTCGCGCCCCGCATGGAGGAGGCCGCGGCGATGGACCTGCCGGCCGCCGTCGCCCGACTGGAGGCCGTCCCCGGCATCGGCCCGTGGACCTCCGCCGAAACCCTCCAGCGCAGCAACGGCGCCGCCGACGCCGTCACCACCGGCGACCTGCACCTGCCGGGCACCATCGGCTACGCCCTCACCGGCGACCGCGACGCCGACGACGCCGCGATGCTGCACCTCCTGGCCCCGTACGCCGACCAAGGCGGCGGCCAGCGCCACCGCGCCGCCCGGCTGATCCTGCTCGCGGGCCGCACCCCGCCCCGCCGCACCCCGCGCATGCCCCGGGGCGACATCGGCCTGCTCTGAGCGCCACGGCCACGGCCACCCCTACCGGCAGGTCACCGCACCGCGATGAAGTCAGCCGCGTCCCGCTCCGCCCGCTCGCGCGGCGCCCCGGCCGCGTGGCCGACCGCCACCGCGCCCATCGGGTCCCAGTCGTCCGGGAGCCCCAGCACCTTGCGGACCACGTCACGGCAGAACATCGTCGAGGACACCCACGCCGAACCGAGCCGCTCCCCGGCCAGCGCGACCAGGAAGTTCTGCACGCCCGCGCCCATCGCGACCACGAACATCTCCCGCTCGGCCGCGTCCCGCCGCGCGTGCCCGTAGTCGTGCGCCCCGTCCGTCACCAGGCAGGGCACCACCAGATAGGGCGCCGCGCGCAGCACGTCCCCGCGCCGGACCCGCTTGGCGATCGACTCCGCCGACCTGCCGTCCCGGCGCAGGTCCGCGATCCACGCGTCCCGCATCGCGTCCAGCAGCTCCAGCCGCGCCGCGGCCGACTCCAGCAGAACGAAGCGCCACGGCGTCGTGTGGTGCGGCGCGGGCGCGGTGACGGCCGCTGCGACGGCCCGGCGCACGGCGCCCGGGTCGACCGGCTCGGCGGTGAACTCCCGTACCGTCCGACGCCCGTGCACGGCTTCCCGTACCGCCTCGGAGGTCCCCAGCCGGAACATGTCGTCGGCGGGGGAGCGGATCAGCTCGCGCGCCGAGCCGCCCTCGGCGACCAGGTGGCCGAGCCCGCGCACGACGGCCACCGGCAGCCCGGTCGCCTTGCCCTTGACCAGGTCACCGGCCGCGGCCAGTTCGTCGGCGGTGGCCACGACGGTCGCGCTGAGCGGGTTGCCGTGGGCGTCGGTGCCGCCGCGCAGGTCGTCCAGGACCCGGACCCCGGCGGCGCCGATCGCGACGTCCGTGAGCCCGGAGCGCCAGGGCCGCCCGAAGGTGTCGGTCACCAGGACGCCGACGTCCACCGACAGCGCCGCGCGCAGTCCGTCGCGGATCGCGCGCGCCGAGGCGTCCGGATCGAGCGGCAGCAACAGGACCGTGCCCGGTGCCGTGTTGGAGGCGTCGACCCCGGCGGCGGCCATGACCAGCCCCTGCCGGTTCTCGACGATGCGCAGCGCGCCGCGGCGGGCGACCACCCGTACCGTCTCGGCGTCTATGGCCTCCTCGCGCGAGTCCGCGGCGACGACGCGGCCCTCCGCCTTGGAGACGATCTTCGAGGTGACGAGCAGGACGTCCCCGTCGCGCAGATCGGGCGCGGCGCCCGCGATCAGCTCCGCCAGGTCGTCGCCGGGGCGGACCTCCGGCAGCCCGGCCACCGCCCGCACCTCGTACGAGGGGACGGCGGGCGGCGCGTACGAGGGGACGTCCGCGGTCATCGGGAGGCCTCCGCCAGGTCCAGCGCGGCCCGGGCCATCGCGGTGGTGGCGGCCAGGTCGGTCATCATCAGCGGTACCGCGCGGCAGGTGATCCCGGCGGCCTCGACCTCGGCGGTCGCGTCCGCGTCCGAGGTGTCGACGAGCCAGGCGTCCAGGAGCCCGGTGCCGTAGTGCAGGGCGACCGCGGCGGCCGAGGACTCGACGCCGACGGCGGCCAGCACCTTGTCCGCCATGCCGCGCACGGGCGCGCCCCCGACGATGGGGGAGAGCCCGACCACGGGCGCCCCGGCGGCTGCCACGGCCTCGCGGATCCCGGGCACGGCGAGGATGGTGCCGATCGAGACGACCGGGTTGGACGGCGGGAAGACGATCACGTCGGCGGCCGCGATGGCCTCCAGGACGCCGGGCGCGGGCTTGGCCTGCTCGGCCCCGACGGGTACGACGGCCTCCGCGTCCACCGCGGCGCGCAGCCGGACCCAGTACTCCTGGAAGTGGATGACCTTGCGCTCGCCGGTGGCCGCCTCGGTGATCGCGACGTGGGTCTCGACCCGGTCGTCGGACATCGGGAGCAGTCGCACCCCGGGCTGCCAGCGGTCGCACAGCGCTTCGGTGACGGCGCTCAGCGGGTAGCCCGCGCCGAGCATCTGGGTCCGCACGATGTGGGTCGCGAAGTCGCGGTCGCCGAGGCCGAACCAGTCGGGTCCGACCCCGTAGGCCGCGAGTTCCTCCTTGACCTTGAAGGACTCGTCGGTGCGGCCCCAGCCCTGGTCCTCGTTGATGCCACCGCCGAGGGTGTACATCACCGTGTCCAAGTCGGGGCACACCTTGAGCCCGAACAGGTGAATGTCGTCACCGGTGTTGCCGATGACCGTGATGTCCGCGTCGGGCTCGGCCGACTTGAGGCCCCGCAGGAAACGGGCGCCGCCGATGCCGCCGGCCAGTACAACAATGCGCATGTAGCGCAGTGTGTCAGGCGGATACCGGCGTCTGGCGGGCCGGGGAGCAGGAGTGAGCGGCGTTACTCCGGACCGTGTCGCGGGAGCCCTCGGGGGAGCCCTCGCGGGCGCCGCCGCGCACGTCGTCGTGCATCGGCATCTCGGTCAGGCCGGGGAAGTACACGTGCAGGCTGATCGCGCCGTCGAGGGCGTCGTTGACCACCTCGTGCGCGTAGCCGGGGGCGAAGACCCGCTGGCTGCCGGCGGCGAGGGTGCGCGGTCCGCGGTCGGTGTGCTCGGTGAGCTCGCCCTCCAGGACGGTGAGCACGCCGGAGGACGGGCCGTGGTCGTGGGTGCCGCTGCCCTGGCCGGGGACCCAGCTGAGCAGCCACACCTCGTAGCCGGGGCCGGTGCGCAGCCGGTGGTACCAGCGGGAGGCGGTGTCGTACTCGACGAGGTGCTCCCACTGGGAGCGGTCGCCGGCGATCGAGCGGGCGAGCCCGACGAATTCGGCGACGGTGCTCGGGTGCTCGCGCTGCGGCTGGAGGAGGTGCTGGACGGAGAGGATGTCGCCCGCGATCTGGAGGTCGCTCTCCATGCCGACCGGCCATGCGGCCTGCCGGCCCCGCTGCGCCCGCTGGGCGTCGGGGGAGTGCTGCGGGACGTGCTGCGGGGTGTGCGTCGTGTGCGTCGCGTTCATTGCGGAGGTACCTCGACGGATGTCAGTGGCGCGGTCGCGCGGGCGGTTGCTGGGGGTGCGAAGCCGGTGCTCGGGGGAGCCGGAGCTCCGTGGGCATCAACAGCTGCAACAGCAACAGCGAACCTGGGCAGCGCACAGGAACCCACGAATGGGGGTCCGGGTGGCGACTGCGGGCGCTGACATGGCAACAAGGAGACCGGTTCCGGGGGGCGACTGTCAACCCAATGTCCGGTTTGGTCCGAAACTTTCACCTCATCCGGTTAAGTTGCCTGGAGAAAGGTTTGTGCAACCCCCGGCCGGGGATGTGGCGGTGCAACCGCACCGGATTCACGCCAAGACGGGAACCCCGACCCCGTCACCTCGTGACCGGAATGTGATCTGCGCCGCTTCCGTGACCGGAATGCAACCTCGATCGGGAACGGCGCGTCGATCTTGGACGTGGGCGGCTTGACGCACCATCTGGTCACCATCCGTCCGTACGTGTTGCATGTGTCACGATTTTTGGCGATATGAACACTTTCTGCATACGCTTGGTTCCGCAGAGTGAATAAGGGGCCCAATAGCAGATCTCGGCTTGACTGCACAGCAGCCCCGCCTTGTAATTTCACTCGTGTCGTTCCGTAGCTATCGGTGACGACAACACCACGGGGACGCGAAAACAGAGCGAGGGGCGCACATGACCGAGCTGTTTCAGGAACTGCTGGTCGAGGAGGCGGACGAGGAGCTCGGCTGGCAGGAGCGCGCACTCTGCGCCCAGACCGACCCCGAATCCTTCTTTCCCGAGAAGGGCGGCTCCACCCGCGAGGCCAAGAAGGTCTGCCTCGCCTGTGAGGTCCGCTCCGAATGCCTTGAGTACGCCCTCGCCAACGACGAGCGATTCGGCATCTGGGGCGGACTGTCCGAGCGTGAACGCCGGCGGCTGAAAAAGGCCGCAGTCTGATTGCGCCGATACGTCCCGGCCCACCCGGTCCGGCCCGCCGCACCGGGGCGATACGCACACCACATCAAATGGGTAACAGAGCAAACGGTCCGCCTCCCGCACCTTCCCCGCAGGAGGCGGACCGTCGTGTTCCCAGCCGTTAGTGTGGGGCGCTGTCCAGCAGTCTCCGAGGGCACACCACCCCCGGACCCCCGGCCGGAGGGCCCGTACCGCGATGTCCCTGCACAGCCACTCGTCCTCCCACCAGGGCGCCGCCGTACCCGAGTTCCCCCGGCACGTCGTCACCGCGGTCGTCGTCGCCCACGACGGTGCCCGCTGGCTGCCCCGGACCCTCTCCGGACTGCTCGGCCAGGAACGGCCCGCGCAGAACCACGTCGCCGCCGACAACGGCAGCTCCGACGACTCCGCGCGGCTGCTCGCCGAGGCCTTCGGCGACGACCGGGTCCTGCACCTCGCCCGCCGCACCGGATTCGGCACCGCGGTCGACGAGGCCGCCCGCACCGCCGGCGTCCTCACCCCCGAGGAGCTGACCTACCTCAAGCGCCCCAGCGGTTGGGACCCCGTCAGCCGCACCTGGCAGGACGACCACTACGACCTCCCCGAACTGCCGTACGGCGAGCCCGTCCAGTGGCTCTGGCTGCTCCACGACGACTGCGCGCCCGCCCCCGACGCCCTCGCCGAACTCCTGCGCGTCGCCGAGGAGAACCCCGAGGCCGCCGTCATCGGCCCCAAGCTGCGCGGCTGGTACGACGCCAAGCAACTGCTCGAAGCCGGTGTCAGCATCGCCCGCAGCGGCCGCCGCTGGACCGGCCTGGACCGGCGCGAACAGGACCAGGGCCAACACGACCAGGTCCGCCCGGTGCTCTCCGTCTCCACCGCGGGCATGCTGGTGCGCCGCGACGTCTACGACGCGCTCGGCGGCTTCGACCGCCGACTGCCCCTGATGCGCGACGACGTGGACCTGTGCTGGCGCGTCCAGAACGCGGGCCACACCGTCCTGGTCGCCCCCGACGCCGTACTGCGCCACGCCGAGGCCTCCGCCCGCGAACGCCGCACCGTCGACTGCGCCGGGCGCTCCGCCGTCAGCCCCCACCGCGTCGACAAGGCCGGCGCCACCTACACGGTGCTCGTCAACTCCTCCGGCCGGGCCCTGCCCTACGTCCTGCTCCGCATCCTCCTCGGCACCGCCCTGCGCACCCTCGCCTACCTCGTCGGCAAGGCTCCCGGCCAGGCCGTCGACGAGGTGGCCGGCCTGCTCGGCACCCTGCTGCGCCCGGGCAGGATCCTCGGCGCCCGCAGACGCCGCGGCCGCCCCGCCGTCCCCGCCGGGGAACTGCGCCCGCTCTTCCCGCCGCCCGGCGCCACCCTGCGCGCCAACGTCGAACAACTCGCCGGATACTTCGGCGCCGACCGCGACTCCGAACCGGCCCGCGCCAGCCGGCACGGCGGCGCCGTCGAATCCGGACCCGGCGGCGACGACGCCGACTTCCTGGAGATCGAGCAGTTCGCGCGCCTCAAGCGGATCGCCCGCAAGCCCGCGCCCGTCCTCTTCGCCCTCCTGCTCCTCGCCTCCCTCGTCGCCTGCCGCGGCCTCCTCGGCGGCGGCTCCCTGATGGGCGGCGCCCTGCTCCCCGCCCCCGACGGCGCCCTCGCCCTCTGGCACGGCTACACCGACGACTGGCACCCCGTCGGCACCGGCTCCACCGCCGGCGCACCCCCCTACCTCGCCGTCCTCGGCGCGCTCGCCACGCTGTTGTTCGGCTCCACCCAGACCGCGCTGACCCTGCTCCTCGTCTGCTCGGTCCCGCTCGCCGGACTCACCGCCTACTTCGCCTCCCGGCCGCTGGTCGGTTCCCGGCTGCTGCGCGCCTGGGCCGCCGTCGCCTACGCCTTCCTCCCCGCCATCACCGGCGCGCTGGCCACCGGCCGCCTCGGCACCGCGGTCCTGGCCGTCCTGCTGCCCCTCATCGCCCGCAGCGCCGTCAGCGCCTGCGGGTTCGCGGACTCGCCGGCCGAGGGCGTCAAGGGCAGCTGGCGCGCGGTGTGGACGTACACCCTGCTCCTGACCGTGGCGAGCGCCTTCACCCCGGTGCTCTGGCCGCTCGCCGCCGTCCTCGGCCTCGCCGCGCTGGTCGTGCGCCGGGCCGAGTGGAAGACGTACGCCCCCCGGCTGGCCGCCGCCCTCACCGTCCCGCTCCTGGTCCTCGCCCCCTGGTCGCTGGGCCTGTTCACCCACCCCGCCGCCTTCCTGCGCGAGGCGGGCCTGGCGTACGGCGCCGGCGGGGCCTCCGCCCTCGACCTGCTCGGCACCAGCCCCGGCGGGCCGCGCGCCGGCGCCGGGCTGCTCCTGCTCGGCGTCGTCGTCGCCGCGCTGGCCGCCCTGCTGCGCGCCGAGCGCCGCTTCGCCGTCACCGCGGCCTGGGCCGTCGCGCTCACCGGGCTGCTCCTCGCCGTCCTGGTCAACCGCACCGCCTGGGCCGGTCCCGGCACCCTCGTCTACGGCCTGGCCCTGCTCGCCGCCGCCGCCGTCGGGGCCGACGGCGCCAAGGAACGCGTCGCCGCCCGCAGCTTCGGCTGGCGCCAGCCGCTCGCCGCGCTCGTCGCCCTCGCCGCCGCCGCGGGCCCGCTGGTGCTCGCCGCGGGGTGGATGCTCGGCGGGGCCGACGGCCCGTTGGAGCGCCGCGACCCCGTCCAGGTGCCCGCCTTCGTCGCCGAGGAGAGCGGCACCCGCGACCAGGCCCGCACCCTCGTCCTCGGCGGCGCCTCGCCCGCCCAGGTCGACTACACCCTGGTCCGCGGCTCCGGCGGCCGCCTCGGCGATGCCGAACTCGCCGCCTCCGCGGGCAGCGACGGCCGCCTCGACAAGGTCGTCTCCAGCCTGGTCGCGGGCTCCGGCGCCGACCAGAGCGCCCAGCTCGGCGGCTTCGCGATCCGCTACGTCCTGGTCCGCGACGGCGCCCCGCAGCAGATCCGCCGGGTCCTCGACGCCACCCCGGGCCTGAGTCGCCTCAGCCAGCTCGACGGCGACGCGCTGTGGCGGGTCGACCGCCAGGTCGCCCGCGTCGTGATCGTCCCGGGCAAGCCGGGCGAGGCCCCGATCCCGGTCGCCTCCGGCCCCGTCGAGGTGCACGCCAAGATCGGGGCCGGTGAGTCGGGTCGCGTCCTGCGGGTCGCCGACCGGGCCGCCCCCGGCTGGCGGGCCACCCTCGACGGCAAGCCGCTGAAGGCCAAGACGGTCGACGGCTGGGCCCAGGGCTTCGAACTCCCCGCCGCGGGCGGCCGCCTGAGCCTGGTCCACGCCGACTCCCTGGCCCGCACCGGCTGGCACTGGGCCCAGGGCGCGCTCGCCGTGCTGCTCCTCGTGATGGCCCTGCCGGGCCGCCGCCGCAGCCTGGACGACGACCTGCCGGACGAGGAGGGCGCCGTACCGGCCCAGCCGGGACCGGCCGAAGCCGGCGAGGGCCGCCGCGCCCGCCGCCTGCGCGCCGAGGCCGCGCCCGCCGCCGCCCCCGCCGCGCAGGAGGCCGCCGTGGCCGACCCGTACGCGCAGATCCCGACCCAGCAGGACCACCCGCACGGCGAGTACGCGGCGTACGCCCAGCAGGACCCCGCGTACGCCCAGCAGGACCCGACGTACGCCGACCAGGGCCACGCCCCCGGCTACGGCCAGCAGCCGGACCCCCAGTATGGCCACTACCAACAGCCCGCCCAGCAGTACGACCCGTCCGCGCGGCAGCAGTACCCACCGGAGCAGCCGAACGGCTACGCCCCCGCCCCCACCCACGACTACGACGCGTACGTCCAGTACGACGCCTACGGACGGCCCATCCAGCGCCCGGACGGGAGCCCCCAGCAGTGAAGCGCGCCCCCCTGACCCTCGCGGCCGTCACCGCCGCCCTCGCCGCCGTGACGGGCATCGCCGTCCTCACCGCGCCCGCGGCCCCGGCCGCCCCCGACGCCAAGGGCCACCAGCGGTCCGCCGCCCGGCTCCCCGTCGAACGCTCCACCCTGGTCTGCCCCGCGCCCAGCACCTCCGACATCGCCGACACCACCTACACGACGATCACCCCGGGCAAGCCCCAGCCGCAGGCCAAGGGCAGCGCCCGGCTCACCGGCGCCACCAAGGACGCCAAGCCGGTGCTGGAACCCAAGACCCCGGGCACCCCCGTCGGCGCCACCTCCACCGGCGCCGAGGCCCCCGCGCTCACCGGCACCGCCGACGGCGTCCTGGCCCCCGGTTGGACGGCCCAGCAGACCACCCAGGTCGCCGTGGGCCAGGCGCGCGGCCTGCTCGGGGTCGCCTGCACCGCGCCGGGCACCGAGTTCTGGTTCCCCGGCACGAGCACGGCCAAGGGCCGCCAGGACTACGTCCACCTCACGAACGCGGACGACACCCCCGCCGTGGTCGACGTCCAGCTCTTCGGCCCCGAAGGCGCCCTGAAGACCGAGGCCGGCAGCGGCGAGAACATCAAGATCGGCCCGAAGTCCAGCGTCTCGGTACTGCTCTCCACCATCGCGCCCACCGCCCAGATCGCCGACGTCACCACCCGCGTGACCACCCGTTCGGGTCGGGTCGGCGCCTCCGTCCAGGTCGCGGAGGAGGGCGTCGGCACGGACTGGCTGCCCGCCTCCACCGACCCGGCGGGCTCCCTCGTCCTGCCGGGGATCCCGGCCGACGCCACCTCCGTACGGCTGATCGCCTACGCGCCCGGCGAGGAGGACGCGGACCTCAAGCTGCGGCTCGCCGGACCCGGCGCCTCGATCACCCCGGCGGGCAACGAACAACTGCACGTCAAGGGCGGCATGTCGGCGAGCGTCGACCTCAAGGACGTCACCCGGGGCGAAGCCGGTTCACTCGTCCTGACGCCTTCGGACAGCCGCAAGGCCGTCCCGGTGGTGGCCGCGCTCCGCGTCGTCAGGGGCACCGGGGCCAAGCAGGAACTCGGCTTCATCGCGGCCTCCGGCCCGGTCGGCGCCCGCGCCACCGTCGCCGACAACCGCACCGACACGGGTGCGACCACCATGTCGCTGACCGTGCCGGCCGGCGCGGCGGACGCGAAGGTCCGCATCACCGCCTCCCCGGGCACCCAGGGCGGCGAAGCGGCCGCCAAGGAGTTCACCGTCAAGGCGGGCACCACCCTGCTCGTCCCGCAGCCGCCCGCGCCGACGGGCGGCAAGGGCTCCTACGCGCTGACCGTCGAAACCCTCTCGGGCGGCCCGGTCCACGCGTCCCGCACGCTGTCCCTGCCGCACGAGGGCGTCCCGATGTTCACGATCCAGACCTTCGTGGACGACCACGGCTCGGTCCAGGTCCCCAAGGCCGTCCAGGACCTCTCCATCCTGACCCGCTGACCCCCTCACGGCCCCTCCGGGGCGGCAGGCCTGTCCCCCCCTCACGGCCGCTCCGGGGCCGTGCAGGGGAGCGCCCGCCCGAGGTCGGGCCGGGGCCGTGCAGGGGAGCGTCCGCCCGAGGTCGGGCCGGGGACGGGCAGGAGTGTCCCCGCAAGGACGAGCGGTCCCCACCGCGCCCCTCCTCCGACCACCCCGCAGCCGCGAGCCGAGGAGACACTCGTGCCCGTCCCCGGCCCGACCGCCCCGGCCCGACCGCCCCGGCCCGACCGCCCCGGCCCGACCGCCCCGCCCCGACCGCCCCCGCCCAGCGGCCCCCCGCCCCGACCGCCCCCGCCCAGCGGCCCCCCGCCCCGACCGCCCCCCCAGCTACTCCTGCCCGTAACGCGGATCCACCGTCTCGGGCGTGAGCCCGAGCAGCTCCGCGACCTGCTCCACCACGATCTCGTGCACGAGCACCGCCCGCTCGTCCCGCGACTTCGTCCGGATCTCCACGGGCCGCCGGTAGACCACGATCCGCGCGGCCCGACCCCCGTCGGGCGCGACCGTCCCGCCCAGCGGGACCGCCTCGTCGTTCCAGCCGCCGTCCGGCCCACCGGGCGGCGCCGGCACCTCGCCCACCATGAACTCCACCTCGGCCAGCTGCGGCCAGCGCCGCTCCAACCGCTCGACCGAGTCCCGCACGAGATCCCCGAAGAGCTCCGCCCGACTGGCGGCCAACGGCACCTGCGGGGGAGCGAGCGGTCCGCGCATCCCCCGCCCGTGCCGGTCGCGCCTACGCGTGCGCGGTTCCTGGGGAGGTCCATCGGCAGGGGGAGTCAGAGGGGTGTCCATCACCCTCGCAGGGTAGCCCTCGACGCCACGCCGGGGGTGGCCCGCAACGACCCCCGGCCAGGGATCGGCTGACGACACGGCACCCGGCCGCGGGGGAGTCGTCGCGGCCCGGTCAAGAGTGCGGTACCGTCCAACGTCGTGAGCCTTGTACGTCGCTGTTCTCGCACCGCGTGCGGCCGCCCTGCCGTCGCGACACTGACGTACGTCTACGCCGATTCGACCGCAGTCCTCGGCCCGCTCGCCACCTACGCCGAACCCCACTGCTACGACCTGTGCGCCGAGCACTCGGAGCGCCTCACCGCGCCCCGCGGCTGGGACGTCGTACGGCTGGCGGACGCCGGCGCACCCTCCCGGCCCAGCGGCGACGACCTAGAAGCCCTGGCCAACGCCGTGCGCGAGGCAGCGCGCCCGCACGAGCGCATCGAACGCAACACCGGCTCCCAGGGCGGCAGCCCGCAGAGCGGCGGCCCCGGCGGAACGAATCCCTCCGCCACCCCCGGCCAGGCCAACGGGCCGACCCGGCGCGGCCACCTGCGGGTCCTGCGCTCCCCGGAGTCCTGAACCCGCCGGACACCCCCTGCCCTTCACCCGATCGTCGGAAGAGATGCCCGGCGGCCAGGGTAGGTTTGGTGCCCCGCACAGAACCCTCAGGAGGGCAGGCAGTGGCTGCTGATCTTTCGAACATCGTCAAGGCGTACGACGTCCGGGGCGTCGTCCCGGACGAGTGGGACGAGCGCTTGGCGGAGCTCTTCGGCGCGGCGTTCGTAGAGGTCACGAACGCCTCGGCGATCGTCATCGGCCACGACATGCGCCCCTCCTCGCCGGGCCTGTCGGGCGCCTTCGCCCGCGGCGCCGCGGCCCGCGGAGTCGACGTCACCCTGATCGGGCTCTGCTCGACGGACCAGCTCTACTACGCCTCCGGCCTGCTCGACCTGCCGGGCGCCATGTTCACCGCCTCGCACAACCCCGCCCAGTACAACGGCATCAAGCTGTGCCGCGCGGGCGCCGCCCCCGTGGGCCAGGACACCGGCCTCTCGCAGATCCGCGAACTGGTCGAGAAGTGGTCCGAGGAGGGCGTCCCCGAGACCGCCCCGGTCGCCGCGGGCACCATCACCGAGCGCGACACCCTCGCCGGGTACGCCGAGCACCTCAAGGGTCTGGTCGACCTCACCTCGATCCGCCCCCTGAAGGTCGTCGTCGACGCGGGCAACGGCATGGGCGGCCACACCGTCCCCACCGTCTTCGACGGGCTCCCGCTGGAGCTCGTACCGATGTACTTCGAGCTCGACGGCACCTTCCCGAACCACGAGGCCAACCCCCTCGACCCGAAGAACATCGTCGACCTCCAGGCCCGCGTCCTCGCCGAGGGCGCCGACCTCGGCCTCGCCTTCGACGGCGACGCCGACCGCTGCTTCGTCGTCGACGAGCGCGGCGAGGGCGTCTCCCCCTCCGCGATCACCGCCCTCGTCGCGGCCCGCGAGCTGGCCCGCAACGGCGGCACCGGCGTCGTGATCCACAACCTGATCACCTCCTGGTCCGTCCCCGAGGTCGTCCGCGAGCACGGCGGCACCCCCGTCCGCACCCGCGTCGGCCACTCCTTCATCAAGGAGGAGATGGCCAAGTCCGGCGCCATCTTCGGCGGCGAGCACTCGGCGCACTACTACTTCAAGGACTTCTGGAACGCGGACACCGGCATGCTCGCCGCGCTCCACGTCCTCGCGGCCCTCGGCGGCCAGGAAGGCCCGCTCTCCGAGCTGGTCGCCTCCTACGACCGCTACCAGGGCTCCGGCGAGATCAACTCCACCGTCGCCGACCAGGCCGGCCGGATGGCCGCCGTCAAGGCGGCGTACGCCGGCCAGGACGGCGTGGACACCGACGAGCTCGACGGCCTCACCGTGACCGGCGCCGACTGGTGGTTCAACCTGCGCCCCTCCAACACCGAGCCGCTGCTGCGCCTGAACGTGGAGGCCCGCGACACCGCGACCCTGCACAAGGTGCGCGACGAGGTGCTGGCGCTCGTGCGCGCCTGACCGCCGCCCCGCACCACCGCTCCACCCCGCACCACCCACCGCCGGGCCGCGCGAGTCGCGGCCCGGCGGTACGCTGACCTGGCTCAATCCGCAGCCCAATCCGCAGCCCAATCCGCAGCCCAATCCGCAGCCCAATCCGCATGTTCGAAGGGACGCCCCATGCCGCTCGAAGCCGGCCTTCTGGAGATCCTCGCCTGCCCCGCCTGCCACGCCCCGCTGCGTGACCAGTCGGCCGACGCAGACACGCCCGAGCTGATCTGCACCGGTCAGGACTGCGGCCTCGCGTACCCCGTGCGCGACGGCATCCCCGTCCTCCTCGTCGACGAGGCCCGCCGCCCGGCCTGATCCGGTGAACCGTCGCGTCCGGAGCGCGGTGATCGGCAATCCGCACCCCGCGCTCCCTCCGGGCGCTACGTTGGGCCCGAGACGCCCCTGACGACGACCGGAGGCCCGCCATGCTCGACGACTCGCTCCTCGACGCACCCGAGGAGCTGGCCCGCGCAGACCGCAGCGGCCTGCTCCGCGGCGCGGCCGACGCCGGAGCCCGGGTCCGCACCGCCGTGCGGCACGCGGCCGAGGCCGGCCTGGACGACCTGCGCCCCGACGGGCGCCCGCGCGCCGTCATGGTCGCGGGCTCCGGCACCGCCGCCACCGGCGTCGCGGACCTGATCGCCGCCCTCGCGGGCGCCGTGGCCCCGGTCACCCGACTGCACCCGGCCGGCGTGGCCCCCGCCGCCGGCGCCATGCGCTGGACCCTGCCCGGCTGGGCCGGACCGGTGGACCTGCTGCTCCTGACCACCACCGACGGCACCGAGTCCGGCCTCGAAGCCCTCGTCGAACAGTCCTACCGGCGCGGCTGCACCATCGTCGCGGTGGCCCCCGAGCGCTCCCCGCTCAGCGAGGCCGTCCTCGGCGCGCACGGGCTCTTCGTACCGATGGCCAAGGCGCCGTACCAGGAGTACGACGAGAGCGCCGCCGCCGGCCCCGGAGCCCTTTGGGCCCTGCTGACCCCGCTGCTCGTCCTCCTCGACAAGCTCGGCCTGGTCGCCGCCGCCCCCGCCACCCTCCAGCTGGTCGCCGACCGCCTCGACCGCACCGCCGAACGCTGCGGACCCGCGATCGCGACGTACGGCAACCCGGCCAAGACCCTCGCCTCCGAGCTCGCCGACTCCCTCGCCCTGATCTGGAGCGAGGGCGCCGCCGCCGGCCCGGCCGGCCGCCGCTTCGCCGCCACCCTCGCCGAACTGGCGGGGCGCCCCGCGCTGGCGGCCGAACTGCCCGAGGCGCTGCCCGCCCACGGGGTCCTGCTCGCCGGCACCCTCGCCGCGGGCGCCGACCCCGACGATTTCTTCCGTGACCGGGTCGAGGAGCCGCAGGCTCTGCACGCCCGGGTCGTCCTGCTGCGTGACCGGCCCACCGGCGGACTCTCCGCCGCGCCCGCCGCACGCGAACTCGCCCACAGCCACGACACGGCCATCAGCGAGATCGAACCGGAGGAGGGCGGCGATCTCGAACAGCTCGCCGAACTCCTCGCCGTCACGGACTTCGCCACCGCCTACCTCGCGCTGGCCACCAGGGGACGTACCTGAGGGCACGCACCTGTGCCCCGCCCTCCACCCAGGAAGACGAAGACCGATGGACCGCCTCACGAACACGATCCGCCCCTACGCCTGGGGCTCGGCCACCGCCATCCCGGCGCTGCTCGGCATCGAGCCCACCGGCGAGCCCCAGGCCGAGATGTGGATGGGCGCCCACCCCGGCGCCCCCTCCCGGCTCGACCGGGGCACGGGCGGGACGACCCTGTCCGAGGTCATCGACGCCGACCCCGAGGGCGAGCTGGGCACCGCCACCGTCGCCAGGTTCGGGCCGCGGCTGCCCTTCCTGCTCAAGCTCCTCGCGGCCGGCGCCCCGCTCTCCCTCCAGGTCCACCCCGACCTGGCCCAGGCGCGGGAGGGCTTCGCCGACGAGGAGCGCCGCGGCGTCCCGATCGACGCGGGCGAGCGCAACTACAAGGACGCCAACCACAAGCCCGAGATGCTCTGCGCCCTCACCCCCTTCGACGGGCTGTGCGGCTTCCGCCCGCCGCGCGAGGCCGCCGACCTGCTCGCGGGCCTGGAGGTGGACAGCCTCAAGCCGTACGTCGACCTGCTGCGCGCCCACCCGCAGGAGGCGGCGCTGCGCGAGGTGCTCACCGCCGTCCTGACCGCGGACCGCGCCGAGATGGCCCGTACCGTGACCGAGGCCGCGGCCGCCGCCGAGCGGCTGGGGGGCCCGTACGCGCCCTACGCGGCGCTCGTCCACCACTTCCCGGGCGACCCCGGGGTGATCGCGGCCATGCTGCTGAACCACTTCCGGCTCCAGCCCGGCGAAGCCGTGTTCCTCGGCGCCGGGGTCCCGCACGCCTACCTCGACGGGCTCGGCGTGGAACTCCTCGCCAACTCCGACAACGTGCTGCGCGCCGGACTCACCCCCAAGCACGTGGACGTGCCCGAGCTGCTGAAGATCGTCCGCTTCGAGTCCGGCGACCCGGGTGTGCTGCGCCCCGAGGACGACGGCGACGGCGAGGAGGTCTACGCGACCCCCATCGACGAATTCCGGCTCTCCCGCTTCGTCCTCGCCCCCGGCGGCGCCGCGCGCACCCTCCCGGACGCCGCCCCGCAGATCCTGCTCTGCACCGCGGGCGCCCCGAGCGTCGGCGAACTGACCCTGGCCCCGGGCGAATCGGTGTTCGTCCCGGCGGGCGAAAAGCCCGTCCTGTCCGGTACCGGTACGGTTTTCCGCGCCACGGTGGTGCTCTGACGTACCGTCCGTGGCCACGGCTGCTGCAACAATGTGCGGCCGTAGCACGGCGCCCCGGCCAGGGCCGCCGTACCGATGAAGGGAAGTCACCACACCATGAGCGCGTCGGGCGGTACCAAGGCGATCGTGGCGGCACTCGCCGCCAACCTCGCCATCGCTGTAGCCAAGTTCGTGGCGTTCCTCTTCAGCGGCTCGTCCTCGATGCTCGCGGAAAGCGTCCACTCGCTCGCCGACTCCGGGAACCAGGGCCTGCTGCTCCTCGGCGGGAAGAAGGCCCAGCGCGAGGCGACCCCGCAACACCCCTTCGGCTACGGCCGCGAGCGCTACATCTACGCGTTCCTCGTCTCCATCGTGCTCTTCACCGTCGGTGGCATGTTCGCCATCTACGAGGGCGTCGAGAAGATCAAGGAACCGCACGCCATCGAGCACTGGTACTGGCCGGTCGGCGTCCTGATCTTCGCGATCGTCGCCGAGTCCTTCTCCTTCCGCACCGCGATCAAGGAGTCGAACGAGATCCGCGGCTCGCTGTCGTGGGGCCAGTTCATCAAGCGGGCCAAGGCCCCCGAGCTGCCCGTCGTCCTCCTGGAGGACTTCGGCGCGCTGATCGGCCTCGTCCTCGCCCTCGGCGGCGTCGGCATCGCCCTGGCCACCGGCGACGGCGTCTGGGACGGCATCGGCACCCTGTGCATCGGCGTCCTGCTCATCGCCATCGCGATCATCCTGGCGGCGGAGACCAAGTCCCTGCTGCTGGGCGAGGCCGCGGGCGCCGACGAGGTCGAGAAGATCCGGGCCGCGGTCGTCGACGGGGACACCGTCACCGGCGTCATCCACATGCGCACCCTGCACCTCGGCCCGGAGGAACTGCTGGTCGCGGCCAAGATCGCGGTGCAGCACGACGACACCGCCACCGAGGTCGCCAATGCCATCAACGCGGCCGAGGCGCGCATCCGCGCGGCCGTCCCGATCGCCCGCGTGATCTACCTGGAGCCCGACATCTACAACGCGGAGGCGGCGGCCAAGGGCGTCAACCCGGCCGCCGCCCCCGGCGGCCCCGACGGCCACTGACGGCCCCCGGCCCCGTACGCGCGAAGGCCCCCCGCACCACTGGGTGCGGGGGGCCTTCGCGCGTTCAGAGCGCCGCGGGAGACGGGAGCCCCGACGTCCGCCGGGCCGCCCGCCGACGCGCCACCAGAGACGCGATGCCGAGCCCGCCACCGGTCAGCAGGACCGGCACGCCCAGCAGGGCCACCGCCCCGGCCGCCAGCAGCCCCGTCGGGGCCCCGACCGCGACCCCCCACGCGGCCGACATCGGCACGCTCCCGCCGTCGTCCGCGATCCGCATGTGCGAATCGGCCGAGTCGATGCGGTTGTCGCCCATGACGAACATCCGGCCCTCGGGCACGGTCACGTCGAAGGGGACCACCGCCGGCACGGCCGGGTCCTTCAGGTACGGCTCGACCAGCGGCTTCCCGTTCAAGGTCAGCGCGGCATCGCCCTTGGCCCAGGAGATCCGGTCCCCACCGACCGCCACCACGCGCGTGAGGAGGTCCCCGTCGACGCCCCACGACGCCGGGGGCGCGAGCAGCGCGACCTCCCCGCGCGCCACGTCGCGCGCGGCCAGCCGTTCGAGCCACACCTCGCTGCCGGGCGGATGGGTCGGGTCCATCGAGGCGCCGGGCACGGAGCGCAGGTCGTACTCCTTCTTCGACAACAGTCCGCTGCCCCACCCGACCCCGACGACCAGCAGCGCGCCCAGCCCGAGCAGCGCCACCGCCCAGATCCCGCGTCTGCGTCCCGGCCCGCGCCGTTCCCGATCCTGTTCCATCTGCCGTGCCCCTCCGACGTACCTGTGTGCGCGGGGAAGCGTACGCAGCGCACGCGGGCCCCGTACCACCGAGGTGGCGGTACGGGGCCCGGGGGACGCGAGGAGGGGGCGGGGGCTACCGGATCTCGCGCAGCACGTCGAGGATGGCCGCCTCGTCCGGCGCCGACTGGAGCCGGGCCCGGAAGTCGGAGTCCATGAGCTTGCGCGAGAGCAGCGCGAGGATCCGCAGGTGCTCGTCGCCGGCGGCGGCTTCCGGTACGGAGATCATGAAGACCAGCTGGGCCTTCGTACCGTCCAGGGCGCCCCACTCGATGCCCTCGGTGGACCGGGCGAAGCCGACGGTGGGGCGGCTGACCGCGTCCGTCTTGGCGTGCGGGATGGCGATCGACTCGCCGAGCCCCGTGGTGCCCTGCGCCTCGCGGGCCAGGGCGACCCGGACCAGTTCCTCGGTGTCCCGGACGTTGCCGGTGGTGGCCAGCATCGCCGCCATCTCGCGGATCGCGGCCTCCTTGCCGTCCGCGGCCAGCTCGGTCTTCACCGTCTGCTCGGTCAGGTAGCCGGAGAGCACCTCCGCCTTCCCGTCCGCCGTGGCGGGCGCGAGGCCCGCCGTGCCCGCGGGGGCCGTCCGTACGGCCGTACCGGCGCCGGCGCCGGTACCCGCTCCGACCCCCGCGAGGGCCGGCTCGGGGGCGAGCGCGCCGCTCCCGGAGACGGCCGCGCCGCCGTTCTGCTTGCGCGCCTTCAGCTCGATCAGCGCGTTCGTGGTGAGCGCGGTGACCACCGTGCCGGCCGCGATGGCGATGAGGAACCAGACCCAGCCGCTGATCGCGCCGAGGGCGGCGACGACGGGGCCGCCGTGGGGGACGTGGTCGCCGACGCCGGCGACGCCCGCGATGGCACCGGCGACGGCGCCGCCGAGCATGTTCGCGGGGATGACGATGGCGGGGCGGGCCGCGGCGAAGGGAATGGCGCCTTCCGAGATGCCGAACATGCCCATGAAGAGGGCCGCCATGCCGGTGTCCCGCTCCTGGTCGGAGTACAGCTTGCGGCGCAGCACCGTGGCCAGGCCCTGGCCGAGCGGCATGACCGGAATGGCCGCGGCGCACATGCCCATGACCGCGTAGTTGCCGGAGGCGATGAGGCCCGTACCGAAGAGGAAGGCCGTCTTGTTGACCGGACCGCCCATGTCGAAGGCGATCATCAGGCCGAGCAGCGCGCCGAGCAGGATCGCGCTGGTGCCGGTCATCCCGGACAGCCAGCTGGTCAGGTTCTCGAAGATCCACGAGATCGGCTTGCCGATGACGTAGATGAAGAAGAGGCCCAGCGCCGTCGTGGCGATGATCGGGATCACGATGATCGGCATGATCGGCTGGACGACCTTGGGAACCTTGACCTTCTTGATCCACAGGACCAGGAAGCCGGCCAGGAAGCCCGTGACGATGGCGCCGATGAAGCCCGCGCCCGCCTTGGAGTCGTAGAGCGAGCCGGTGTTCGCGATGAAGCCGCCGATCATGCCCGGCACCAGCGCGGGCCGGTCGCCGATGGCGTAGGCGATGTAGCCGGACAGGATCGGGATCATCAGGGTGAAGCCCAGGACACCGATCTGGAAGATGTGGTCCCAGAAGGTGCCCGGAGTGACCACGTAGCCCGTCTCGGTGGCGTGGCCGCCGAGCGCCAGCGCGATCGCGATCAGCAGACCGCCGACCACCACGAACGGGATCATGTACGAGACGCCGTTCATCAGCGCCTTGTACGCGAGGCTGCGCTCCTTGCCGCCGCCGCCGGAACCGGCCGCGGCCGCCGTGCCCTCCTGCACCGGCGCGGTCCGCACGCGCGCGATGAGTTCCTCGGGCCTGTGGATGCCGTCCGCGACGCCGACGGACAGGACCCGCTTGCCTATGAAGCGCTCGCGGTCGACCTCCTTGTCGGCGGCGATGATGATGCCGTCCGCCTGCCTGACATCGTTGTCAGTGAGGACGTTCTCGGCTCCGATCGAGCCCTGCGTCTCCACCTTCATGTCGATGCCGAGGCGCTCGGCCGCCTGCTGGAGCTTTTCCGCGGCCATGTAGGTGTGCGCGATTCCCGTGGGGCACGCGGTCACGGCGAGCAGCTTGACGCGCTCCTGCCCGCTCGCGCCCCCACTGCCCGAAGGGCCTGCCGGACTGGTCACTGCTGTCTCCTCACGCCGTGGACCGCGCGGATGTTCCGATCCACCGGCATCGTCTCCCACATAAGGGGTGGATCAAAAGTCCAAAAGACCCTAAAAAGTTCCGTCGGACGGCCCGAAGCCGGGACCTGGCCGGTTCCGCGACCCACCGGACGGCCCGGAAGCCCGGCGTGGACGGTTCCGCGACTAGCTGGGGCGCACTGCGCCGATCGGTGTAGATTCTTCAGCAGTGTCAGGCGTCGCCGCTGATGGCGGTCGGGCGGTCCTCGCGACCGGCCGTGGGGAGAGAGGGCCTCCGACGGACTGTGCTCGGTGCACCGGTCCCGCTGGTGCACGGCTCAGCCGTACCCACCTCTCGACCACGAGGAGCACACGCATGACTGCCGACTTGACCGACTTCAAGGTCGCTGATCTTTCCCTCGCCGCCTTCGGCCGCAAGGAGATCACCCTGGCCGAGCACGAGATGCCCGGCCTGATGTCGATCCGCAAGGAGTACGCCCCCTCGCAGCCGCTCGCGGGTGCCCGCGTCACCGGCTCCCTGCACATGACGGTCCAGACCGCGGTGCTGATCGAGACCCTCGTCGCGCTCGGCGCCGACGTCCGCTGGGCCTCCTGCAACATCTACTCCACGCAGGACCACGCGGCCGCCGCCATCGCGGTCGGCCCGACCGGTACCCCCGAGGCCCCGGCCGGCGTCCCCGTCTTCGCCTGGAAGGGCGAGACCCTGGAGGAGTACTGGTGGTGCACGGAGCAGGCGCTGACCTGGCCGAACACCCCCACCGGCGGCCCGAACATGATCCTCGACGACGGTGGTGACGCCACCCTCCTCGTCCACAAGGGCGTCGAGTTCGAGAAGGCCGGCGCGGCCCCGGACCCGTCGACGGCGGACTCCGAGGAGTACTCCTACATCCTCACGCTGCTCAACCGCACCCTCGGCGAGTCCCCGCAGAAGTGGACGCAGCTCGCGTCCGAGATCCGCGGCGTCACCGAGGAGACCACCACCGGTGTCCACCGCCTGTACGAAATGATGGCGGAGGGCGACCTGCTCTTCCCGGCGATCAACGTGAACGACGCCGTCACCAAGTCGAAGTTCGACAACAAGTACGGCTGCCGCCACTCGCTGATCGACGGCATCAACCGCGCCACGGACGTCCTCATCGGTGGCAAGACGGCGGTCGTCTTCGGTTACGGCGACGTCGGCAAGGGCTGCGCCGAGTCGCTGCGCGGTCAGGGTGCGCGTGTGATCGTGACGGAGATCGACCCGATCTGTGCGCTGCAGGCGGCGATGGACGGGTACCAGGTCGCGACGCTGGACGACGTGGTGGAGACGGC
>NZ_JBIWAJ010000023.1:0-157855 GCF_044759975.1 Streptomyces sp. NPDC098789 | reverse complement strand
CGCCCGGTTACATTTCGAACCCGGAAGCTAAGCCTTTCAGCGCCGATGGTACTGCAGGGGGGACCCTGTGGGAGAGTAGGACGCCGCCGAACAATCTTTCAAAGGACCCTTGGTCCAGCGTTCAACGCTGGACCAAGGGTCCTTTTTGTTTTTATTCGATTTGCGCCGAAGCGCGGCCATGGGTTGGTTGCGCGAGAATGACTAGCGGTACCCCGAAGACAGGAGTCACACCCATGTCCAACTCTCCCGACGATCGTCCGGAGCGCGAGCCTCGTCGTAACGACGGCGGTGACAGGGGCGGCTACCGCGGGGGCCGTGACGACCGCGGTGGTGACCGCGGTGGTTTCCGTCGTGATGACCGTGGTGGCGACCGTCCCCAGGGTGGTGGCGACCGTCCCAGCTTCCCGCGCCGTGATGACCGTGGTGGCGACCGCCCGCAGGGCGGCGGCTTCCGCGGTGGCGACCGCCCGAGCTTCCCGCGTCGTGATGACCGTGGTGGCGACCGTCCGCAGGGCGGCGGCGGCGGTTTCCGTCGTGACGACCGTGGTGGCGACCGCCCGAGCTTCCCGCGTCGCGATGACCGCGGTGACCGCCCCCAGGGTGGTGGCGGTGGTTTCCGTCGTGACGACCGTGGTGGCGACCGTCCCAGCTTCCCGCGCCGTGATGACCGTGGTGACCGTCCGCAGGGCGGCGGCTTCCGCGGTGGCGACCGCCCGAGCTTCCCGCGTCGTGATGACCGTGGTGACCGTCCGCAGGGCGGCGGCGGCGGTTTCCGTCGTGACGACCGTGGTGGCGACCGCCCGAGCTTCCCGCGCCGTGATGACCGCGGTGACCGCCCCCAGGGCGGTGGCGGCGGTGGTTTCCGTCGCGATGACCGTGGTGGCGACCGCCCGAGCTTCCCGCGCCGTGATGACCGTGGTGGCGACCGCCCGAGCTTCCCGCGTCGTGATGACCGTGGTGACCGTCCGCAGGGTGGTGGCGGTGGTTTCCGTCGCGATGACCGTGGTGGCGACCGCCCGAGCTCCCCGCGTCGCGATGACCGTGGTGGCGACCGCCCGAGCTTCCCGCGTCGTGATGACCGTGGTGACCGTCCGCAGGGTGGTGGCGGCGGTGGTTTCCGTCGCGATGACCGTGGTGGCGACCGTCCGAGCTTCCCGCGTCGTGATGACGACCGCGGTGGGCGTCCCCAGGGTGGTGGCGGTGGTTTCCGTCGTGACGACCGCGGCGGCGACCGTCCGAGCTTCCCCCGCCGTGATGACCGTGGTGACCGTCCGCAGGGTGGTGGCGGCGGTGGTTTCCGTCGCGACGACCGTGGTGGCGACCGTCCCAGCTTCCCGCGTCGTGATGACCGTGGTGGCGACCGTCCGCAGGGCGGCGGCTTCCGCGGCCGTGACGACCGTGGCGGCGACCGTCCCAGCTACCCCCGTCGCGATGACGACCGCGGGAGCCGTCCGAGCTTCCCCCGTCGTGATGACGACCGTGGTGGGTTCCGTGGCGGTCGTGACGACCGTGGTGGCGACCGTCCGAGCTACCCGCGCCGTGACGACCGTGGTGGCGACCGTCCGAGCTACCCGCGTCGTGATGACGACCGTGGTGGGTTCCGTGGCGGTCGTGACGACCGCGGCGGTGACCGTCCCAGCTACCCGCGCCGTGACGACCGTGGTGGCGACCGTCCGCAGGGCGGCGGCTTCCGCGGCCGTGACGACCGTGGCGGCGACCGTCCCAGCTACCCCCGTCGCGACGACCGGGGTGACCGTGGCGGCGACCGCGGTGGGTTCCGTGGCGGTCGTGACGACCGCGACAGCGACTACCGCGACCGCGAGCCGATCAAGCGCCTTCCGATCGACGACGACGTCACGGGTCACGAGATCGACGCGGACGTTCGCCAGGAGCTGCTGAGCCTGCCGAAGGGTCTCGCCGAGGAGGTCTCGCGCAACCTGGTCATGGTGGCCCGGCTGATCGACGAGGACCCGGAGCAGTCCTACGCCTACGCCCGCATCGCACTGCGGCTCGCCTCGCGCGTCGCCGCCGTCCGTGAGGCCGCCGGCTTCGCGGCGTACGCCACGCAGAAGTACAGCGAGGCGCTCGCCGAGTTCCGTGCCGCGAAGCGGATGACCGGTTCGGTCGAGCTGTGGCCCGTCATGGCCGACTGCGAGCGCGGCCTCGGCCGTCCGGAGCGGGCGCTGGCGATGGCCGGCGAGCCCGAGGTGCAGAAGCTGGACAAGGCCGGCCAGGTCGAGATGCGTCTCGTCGCGGCCGGTGCCCGGCGGGACATGGGGCAGCTCGACGCCGCCATCGTGACCCTGCAGAGCCCCGAGCTGGCCTCCGCCACCGTGCACCCGTGGACCGCCCGTCTGCGGTACGCCTACGCCGACGCCCTGCTGGCCAACGGCCGCGAGGACGAGGCGCGCGAGTGGTTCGCCAAGACGATCGAGTCCGACAAGGACGGCTCGACCGACGCGTCCGACCGGCTCGCCGAGCTGGACGGCGTCGAGTTCGTCGACGCGATGGACGACGACGATGACGACGACGACCGCGCCGCGCTCAGCGACGAGGACCGTCGGGTCCAGGACTCGGACGACAAGGGCGTCGTCGAGTACTACGACGAGGACGACGACGAGTACGAGCCGTCCGACGCCCGTCAGGACGACGAGGACGACGCGTACGAGTCGGCCGAGGCCCGCGAGGTCGACGACGATGACGACGAGGACGAGCTGATCGCCCGCGCCGAAGCGGACGCCGACGTCGCCGACGAGATCCTCGTCGAGGACGAAGAGCTCGACCGCGCCGCCGAGGACAAGGGCCGCGACAACGCCTGACGCACGGCGTGAAGCATGAAGAAGGGCGGTACCCCATCGGGGGTACCGCCCTTTTTCATGTCCGGGGTCAGTTCAGGCTGCGCAGGACCAGCCCGGTCGCCGGCTTCGGGCCGAAGGAGGTGGACTTGCGGGGCATCGTGACGCCCTGGCGCGCCAGCTCCCGGACCACGTCCTCGCGTACCGGGTGGAGCAGGACCGCCGTGCCGCCGTTGCGCTCGGCCATGTCGACCGTCGCCTCGGTGTCGTGGATGTACATGATGTGATCGGCGGAGTCGGGGACCTGCCACAGGGCGTCCAGCAGGGTCGCGTGCAGGACGGTCGCGTCGAGCCGGCGCCAGGCCTCGGGGCGGTCGTGCCGGACCGTGCGGTCGATCAGCTCCGGGTCGGGGTCGCTGACCAGGTGGAAGGCGCCGTCGCCGGTGAGCAGGAAGGCGTTGCCGGCCTCGGAGGCCGCGCCGAGGGCGGTCAGCGCTTCGTCCAGCGTGCCCTCGATCCGGCGGACGCGGAACGAGCCCTCCAGTGCGGCCAGCGCGTCGGCGACCGGCAGCTGGCGCAGCAACCGGTGGATCGCGCGGACCTGGAGCGGGTAGCGGGCCGTGTCCACGAGCAGGACCAGGCCGAAGTCCCACGGGGTGGGGCTGAGGTGCTCCTCCTGGAGGCGCAGGTACGTCGCCCAGCGGTGGTGACCGTCTGCGATGAGGGCCTGGCGGTGCCCGAGGTCGGCGGTGACGGCGGCCAGTTCGGCGGGGTCGGTTATGGCCCACAGCCGATGGCAGAAGCCGTCCTCGGTGGTGGTGGACAGCAGCGGGGGACGCCCGGCGGTGGCCTCGACCACGTCGGCCGCCCCGACCGTTCCGGTGGCGCCGCCGCCGTCGTCGCTGCGGTAGGTCAGCAGCAGCGGTTCCAGGTTGGCGGAGGTGGCGCGCATCAGACCGGCGCGGTCGGTGACCACGTGCGGCATGACGTCCTCGTGCGGCAGCACGATCCCGGCGTCGGCCGTGGACAGGGCGAGCGCGCCGATGACCCCGCGCTGGAGCATGTCGCCCCTGCGCTGCTCGTACACGTACAGAGCCGGCTCCGGATCGGCGCTGAGGATGCCCTCGGCGAGCCAGTCGTGCAGGGTCCGGGCGGCCTGTTCGTTGCGCGCGGAGGGGGTGTCGGCCTGCGGCAGGATGAGACGGACGATGTTGTGGGGATCCGCTGACTCGAGGTGATGGAGTCCGTCAGGTCGGACGACCACGTCGTAGGGGGGTGAGGTGACGGCGGCGAGGCTGCCAACGCGCTCCGGGACGTAACGCAGCCCGTGGAATGGCATCAGGCGCAGCCCGTCGTGCATTCCGTGTTCCTCGGTACCAAGTGTGGTCATTGGTGCATGGTAAGTCCCGTCTCAAGGTGCGGGATGATCAGAACGAGCACGGAACTGGCCAGATGGGACGAAGGGACGGTCACGATGACCCGGCAGAGCAGGACCAGGCCCGCGGGCAGCGAGCGCGGTCTGCACCAGGCGTACGACACGGCCCTGCTGGACCTCGACGGGGTGGTGTACGCGGGGGGCGAGGCGATCGCGCACGCCGTGGAATCGCTGCTGGCGGCCCGGTCCGAGGGGATGCACCTCGCCTACGTCACCAACAACGCCCTGCGGACCCCCGACACGGTCGCCGCGCACCTGACCGAGCTGGGCATCCCCTCCGCGGCGGCCGAGGTGATCACCTCGGCGCAGGCGGTGGCCCGACTGATCGCGGATCAGGTGCCCGCCGGATCGAAGGTCCTGGTCATCGGTGGTGAGGGGCTGCGGGTCGCGCTGCGCGAGCGCGGGCTCGTGCCGGTGGAATCGGCGGACGAGGAGGATCTGGCGGCGGTGGTCCAGGGCTTCGGCGGGCCGGACATGCCGTGGGGGCGCTTCGCGGAGGCCTCGTACGCGATCGCGCGCGGGGTGCCGTGGTTCGCGTCCAACACCGACCTGACGATCCCGAGCGCGCGGGGCATCGCGCCGGGTAACGGCGCCGCGGTGGAGGTCGTACGGATCGCCACGGGTGCGGAGCCGCAGGTGGCGGGGAAGCCGCTGCCCCCGATGCACCGCGAAACGATCCTGCGGACCGGCGCCGAGCGGCCGCTGGTGGTCGGGGACCGGCTGGACACCGACATCGAGGGCGCCTTCCACGGGGAGGTGGACTCGCTGCTCGTGTTGACCGGGGTGACGGACGGGGCGCAGCTGCTGCGGGCGGAGCCGAAGTACCGGCCGACGTACGTGGACCGGGACCTGCGGGGGCTGCTGACCGGGCAGCCCGAGGTGGTCGCGGCCGGGGACGGCTTCCGCTGCGGGGCGTGGACCGCGGTCGCACGGGACGGCGTACTGGAGCTGCGCGCGGCCGACGACGAGGGGGCGGAAGCGGGGGGCGGTCCGCTCGATCCGCTGGACGGGCTGCGGGCGCTGTGCGCGGCGGCCTGGACGCACGCGGGGGAGGGCTCCTGCACGCTGGACGCCGGCAAGGTGCTGGCCCGGCTGGGCCTGTAGGCCCGCCGCTCGCGGACGCGGGTCCGCTCCTCGTGGACGCGCCGGGCCCCGGCCCGGCGCGTCCGGGACCACTGACCTGCGCAAGGGGCCGTTCGGGCGACTTGGGCGAGGCGGAGGGTAGGCTAACCTAACCTCCGTGTTGGTCGAATGTCCCCCCGAACAGAGCGCGGCCGTGCCGGCCGCCCCCCGCCCGCGCCAGGCGGCGCGCGCCGCCGGTCTGCTGGCCGCCCTCGCGGCGCTGGTGCTGATCGCGCTGGCGAGCATCGCCGTGGGCGCCAAGCAGATGCCGCTCGACCAGGTCTGGCACGGCCTGTTCCACTACACGGGCACGCCCGCGGACGTGGTGGTCAAGGATCTCCGGGTGCCCCGGACCCTCCTCGGCCTGATGGTCGGCCTCGGCCTCGGTCTCTCCGGCGCGGTGATGCAGGCGCTGACCCGCAACCCGCTCGCCGAACCGGGCATCCTCGGCGTCAACGCGGGCGCCGCGGCGGCCGTGGTCTCCGCCATCAGCTTCTTCGGGGCGTCCAGCCTGAGCGAGTTCGTCTGGTGGGCCTTCCTCGGCGCCGCCGTCGTCTCCGTGGTCGTCTACGTGCTGGGCGGCAGCCGCGGCGCCACGCCGGTCCGGCTCGCCCTCGCCGGTACGGCGGCCAGCGCCGCGCTCGTCGGCTACATCAACGCCGTGCAGCTCATGGACAGCAAGGCGCTGGAGAAGCTGCGCTTCTGGACCGTCGGCTCGCTGGCCTCGGCCAACATGGAGACCGTGCGCCAGGTGGCGCCGTTCCTCCTGGTGGGCGCGGCCCTCGCGCTCTGCCTGGGGCGGCCGCTCAACGCCATGGCGATGGGTGACGACACCGCGCGGGCACTCGGCGCGAACCTGACCCTGACCCGGATCACCGCCATGGTGGCGATCACCCTGCTCTGCGGTGCGGCGACCGCCGCCTGCGGGCCCATCGTCTTCATCGGGCTGATGATCCCGCACCTGGTGCGCTTCTTCACCGGACCGGACATGCGCTGGGTGCTCGTCTACTCCGCGGTGCTCTCGCCGGCCCTGCTGCTCGGCGCGGACGTCGTCGGCCGGGTCGTCACCCGTCCGGCGGAGCTGCAGGTCGGCATCGTCACCGCGCTCATCGGCGGGCCGGTCTTCATCTACCTCGTCCGGCGCAAGAGGATGGCCCAGCTGTGAACGCGAAGACCGGTCCCGCCGTGAAGGGCGCGAAGGCGCTCAAGGGGTCGACGGGGTCGAAGGGGTCGAAGGGGCCGAAGTCCCGGGGGGTGCGCACGCCCGGCGGGATCTCCCTGCGCGTGGAGCCGCGCGCCGTGGCCGTCGGCCTGCTGTTGCTGGTCGCCGCGCTGGTGCTGGCCGTGCTGCTCATCGGGACCGGCGACTTCGAGATCGCCCCGCTGGACGTCGTCAGGACGCTGGCCGGCAACGGCACCCCCGCCCACGACTTCGTCATCAACGACCTGCGGCTGCCGCGGGTGATCGTCGCCCTGCTCGTCGGCGCCGCCCTCGGAATGGCCGGCGGCATCTTCCAGTCGGTGTCCCGCAACCCGCTGGGCTCCCCGGACCTGCTCGGCTTCGGCTACGGATCCGCGGTCGGCGCGCTCGTCGTGATCATCCTGTTCAAGGGCGACGCGAGCGCGGTGGCCACCGGCGCGATCGTCGGCGGCGTGCTGACCGGCGCGGTCGTCTACCTGCTGGCCTACAAGCAGGGCATCCAGGGCTACCGTCTCGTCCTCGTCGGCATCGGCGCCTCCGCGATGCTCGTCGCCGTCATCCAGTACCTGCTGACGAAGGCCCAACTGGTCGAGGCCTCCCGGGCGATGGTGTGGCTGACCGGATCACTGGCCGGGCGGGACTGGGCCCAGGTGTGGCCGCTGCTCGTGACCTGCCTGGTGGTCTTCCCACTGGTGCTGGGCCAGGGCCGGGCGCTGCGCATGATGGAGATGGGCGACGACGCCGCGTACGCGCTGGGCGTGCGGGTGGAGCGCACCCGGATCCTGCTGATGCTCGCGGCGATCGTCCTGACCACGGCCGCGAGCGCCGCCGCCGGCCCGATCAGCTTCGTCGCGCTCGCCGCGCCCCAACTGGCGCGCCGGCTGACCCGTTCGCCCGGCTCGAACCTGCTCTCCGGCGCGCTCATGGGCGCCGTACTGCTGCTGCTGTCCGACTGGGCCTCGCAGCGCGCCTTCGGCTCCGATCAGCTCCCGGTCGGCGTGGTGACGGGCCTCGTCGGCGGCGTCTACCTGCTGTGGCTGCTCGTCACGGAACGCAAGGCGGGCCGGATATGAGCGGCCGGCTCGTGAACCAGCCCGTGAACCAGCCCGTGACTGGGCCCGCGACCCGGGCCGGAAACCAAGGAGTACCCCAAGTGCAGCGGCTGACCGCGCAGAACGTCACCCTCGGATACGACCAGCGGGTCATCGCCGAGAACCTGTCGGTGGAGATCCCCGACAACTCCTTCACGGTGATCGTCGGTCCCAACGCCTGCGGCAAGTCCACCCTGCTGCGCGCCCTGTCGCGGATGCTGAAGCCCGCGGCCGGGCAGGTGCTGCTGGACGGGCACGCGATCGGCTCGATGCCCGCGAAGAAGGTGGCCAGGACGCTCGGCCTGCTCCCGCAGTCCTCGATCGCCCCGGACGGCATCACGGTCGCCGACCTGGTCTCGCGCGGCCGCTACCCGCACCAGGGCCTGCTGCGCCAGTGGTCGCCGCAGGACGAGCGGATCGTCGAGGAGTCGATGGCCTCGACCGGGGTCGCCGAACTGGCCGACCGGGCCGTGGACGAACTCTCCGGCGGGCAGCGCCAGCGGGTGTGGATCGCGATGGCCCTGGCCCAGCAGACCCCGCTGTTGCTGCTGGACGAGCCGACGACGTACCTGGACATCCAGCACCAGATCGACGTGCTCGACCTGTGCGCGGAGCTCCACGAGGAGCAGGGGCGGACGCTGGTCGCCGTGCTGCACGACCTCAACCACGCCGCCCGCTACGCCACGCACCTGATCGCGATGCGCGACGGCGAGGTCGTCGCCGAGGGGCCGCCCGCCGAGGTGGTCACCGCCGAGCTGGTGGAGCGGGTCTTCGGGCTGCGCTGCCAGATCATCGACGACCCGGAGACGGGGACGCCGCTGGTGATCCCGGCCGCGCGCAGGGTTCGTACGAAGACCCCCGCGGCAGCGGCCGCCGCGACCGCCTAGAGCAGGCTGCGCAGCCGCAGCAGGTCGCGGAAGCCGGCCTCCAGCCCGATCCGGCCGGAGGCCCAGGCCTTCGCGAACCTCAGCTCGCCCGCCACCATCGCCAGGAGGTCGTCGCCGCTCATCGAGAGACGGATCTCCGCTTTGGCGCGGGGCGGTCCGGGGTGCGGCGAGGCCGCGTCCACCCGGATCCGGCCGCCGTCGAGGCGGCCCGTGAACGTCTGGTCCAGATCGGTGATGTGGCAGCTCAGGGAGCGGTCGAGCGCGACCGCACCCCGCACGTCCCCGTCGGATCCGGCCAGGTTGTCGGAGAGTTTGTCGAGTGCTCCGCGGCACTCTTCGATCGTCGCCATGGTGATCCCGACCGTACCGCAGAGCCGTGCGTGGCCGCGGCCCGCTTCGAGGTAGCGTCGGAGCATGACCGACGAAGCGCCCGAGGCCGTGCCCCAGGCCGTGCCCGAGGCCGTGCCCGAGCCGGGCGGCCCCGCGCCGCTGGGCCTCGTACGCACCCCCACCGGCCACGACCCGGTGGACGCGGGACTCGAACGGTTGGCCGACGCCGACCACCTCCCGGCGGACGGGCACGTCGCCGTGTACGAGGATGTACACCGGGCACTGCGCGACGAGCTGACCGCGCTCGACGCGCCGCCGCCCGCACCGACAACGCCGTACGACCTCAGGAGCTGAACCGAACGTGGCAGGAGTGGCACGCCGCCGCCTGGACGCCGAACTGGTGCGCCGCAACATGGCCCGCTCGCGCGAGCACGCCGCGCAGCTGATCGCCGCGGGCCGGGTCACCGTGGGCGGGGCGACCGCGACCAAGGCCGCCACCCAGGTCGAGACCGCCGCGGCGCTCGTGGTCCGCAAGGACGACGACGACCCCGACTACGTCTCGCGCGGCGGCCACAAGCTGGCCGGCGCGCTGGACGCCTTCCGACCCCACGGGCTGGTCGTCGAGGGCCGCCGGGCGCTGGACGCCGGCGCCTCCACCGGCGGGTTCACCGACGTGCTGCTGCGCTCCGGCATCGCGCACGTCGTCGCCGTCGACGTCGGCTACGGGCAGCTCGCCTGGTCGCTGCAGAGCGACGACCGGGTCACGGTGAAGGACCGGACGAACGTCCGCGAGCTGACGCTGGAGCAGATCGACGGGATCCCCGCCGACCTGGTCGTGAGCGACCTCTCCTTCATCTCCATCGGCCTGGTGCTGCCCGCGCTGGTGCGCTGCACGGCGCCGGACGCCGACCTCGTGCTCATGGTCAAGCCGCAGTTCGAGGTCGGCAAGGACCGGCTCGGCAGCGGCGGCGTCGTCCGCAGCGGCGAACTGCGGGCGGAGGCCGTGCGCGAGGTCGCCCGGCAGGCGGGGAAGCTGGGACTGGGTGTGTTGGGAGTCACCGCGAGTCCCCTTCCGGGTCCGTCCGGCAACGTCGAGTATTTTCTGTGGCTGCGGGCGGGGGCACCGGCACTCGACCCGGCGGATGTTGACCGTGCAGTGGCGGAGGGGCCGCAGTGACAGATTCAGCAACGGGTGGGGCAGCAACACGCACCGTCTTCCTGCTCGCGCACACCGGGCGGCCCGCGGCCATCCGCAGCGCCGAGCTGGTCGTCCAGGGACTGCTGCGCTGCGGACTGGGCGTGCGGGTGCTGCGGCACGAGGCGGCGGACCTGCCGCTGCCGCCCGAGGTGGAACTCGTCACCGAGTCCACCCCCGGCGTCCTCGACGGCTGCGAGCTGCTCATCGTGCTGGGCGGTGACGGCACGCTGCTGCGCGGCGCGGAGTTCGCGCGCGGCTCCGGGGTGCCCATGCTGGGCGTCAACCTGGGCCGGGTGGGCTTCCTCGCCGAGGCCGAGCGGGACGACCTGGACAAGGTCGTGGACCGGGTGGTCACCAAGGCGTACGAGGTCGAGGAGCGGATGACCCTCGACGTGGCCGTCCACAACAACGGCGACGTCGTGCACCGGGACTGGGCGCTCAACGAGGCGGCCGTCCAGAAGGTGTCCCCGGAGCGGATGCTCGAAGTGGTCCTGGAGATCGACGGGCGGCCGGTGACCGGCTTCGGCTGCGACGGGATCGTGTGCGCCACCCCGACCGGTTCCACGGCCTACGCCTTCTCCGCGGGCGGACCGGTGGTCTGGCCGGAGGTCGAGGCCCTGCTGATGGTCCCGATCAGCGCGCACGCGCTCTTCGCTAAGCCGCTGGTCACCTCGCCGGACTCGGTGCTCGCGGTGGAGGTCCAGCCCGGCACCCCGCACGGGGTCCTGTGGTGCGACGGCCGCCGCACGCTGGAGCTGCCCGCCGGGGCCCGTGTGGAGGTCCGCCGGGGCGCCGTCCCGGTCCGGCTCGCCCGGCTGCACCACGCGTCCTTCACGGACCGCCTCGTCGCGAAGTTCGCCCTCCCGGTGTCGGGCTGGCGCGGGGCTCCCCACTAGCTCGCCCTCGTTCGCCCTCGTTCGCCCTCGCTCGCCCGATCGAGGGCGGTCGCCGCGGGGACGGCGCATGGCGCGCGGGAAACCTCGGTATCGTCTGGGGCGTGCTTGAGGAGATGCGGATACGGTCGCTCGGAGTCATCGACGACGCGGTGGTCGAGCTGTCGCCCGGTTTCACCGCGGTGACGGGCGAGACCGGTGCGGGCAAGACGATGGTCGTCACGAGCCTCGGGCTGTTGCTCGGCGGACGGGCCGACCCGGCACTCGTACGGATCGGGGCCAAGGCCGCGATCGTCGAGGGCCGGATCGTGCTGCGCCCGGGCGCGCCCGCCGCGCTGCGGGCCGAGGAGGCCGGGGCCGAGCTGGACGACGGCGCCCTGCTGATCAGCCGCACGGTGTCCGCGGAGGGACGTTCCCGCGCCCACGTGGGCGGCCGCTCGGTGCCCGTCGGCCTGCTCGGCGAACTGGCGGACGACCTGGTCGCCGTCCACGGGCAGACCGACCAGCAGGGCCTGATGCGCCCCGCGCGCCAGCGCCAGGCCCTCGACCGGTACGCCGGTGACGCGGTCGCGGTCCCGCTGGAGAAGTACGCCGCCGCCCACCGGCGGCTGCGGGCGGTGGCCGGCGAACTGGACGCGATCACCACCCGGGCCCGGGAACGGGCCCAGGAGGCGGACCTGCTGCGCTTCGGCCTGGAGGAGATCGCGGCGGTGGAGCCGCTGTCCGGCGAGGACGTCGAGCTGGCCGCCGAGGCGGAGCGGCTCGGCCACGCCGAATCCCTGGCCTCCGCGGCGGCCGTCGCGCACGCCGCGCTCGCCGGCAATCCGGAGGACCCCGAGGGCGTCGACGCGAACACCATGGTCGCGGGCGCGCACCGCGCACTGGAGTCCGTGCGCGCCCACGACCCGGCGCTCGGCGTGCTCGCCGAACGGATCGGGGAGCTGGGGATCCTGCTCGCCGACGTGGCGGGCGAGCTGGCCGGTTACGCCGACGGGCTCGACGCGGATCCGCTGCGGCTGGCGGCGGTCGAGGAGCGGCGCGCCGCGCTCACCCAGCTGACCCGCAAGTACGGGCACGGCGGTGCCGGCGGCGCCTCCGTGCACTCCGTCCTGGAGTGGGCCGAGCAGGGCTCCGTACGCCTGCTGGAACTCGACGGGGACGACGACCGGATCGAGGAGCTGACCGCCGAGCGCGATGCGCTCCGCTCCGAACTGTCCGGCCTGGCGCAGGCGTTGACCGACGCACGGACGGAGGCGGCCACGCGCTTCGGCTCCGCCGTCACGGCCGAACTGGCCTCGCTGGCCATGCCGCACGCCCGCGTGAGCATCGACATCCGGCAGACCGAGGACCCCTCGGGCGAGGGCGTCGAGGTCGGCGGTCGCGTGGTGACCTACGGGCCCTCGGGCGTCGACGAGGTGGAGCTGCTGCTGGCCCCGCACCCGGGCGCGCAGCCGCGGCCGATCGCCAAGGGCGCCTCCGGCGGTGAGCTCTCCCGGGTGATGCTGGCGGTCGAGGTGGTCTTCGCGGGCTCGGACCCGGTGCCGACGTACCTCTTCGACGAGGTCGACGCGGGCGTCGGCGGCAAGGCGGCGGTCGAGGTCGGCCGGCGCCTCGCGAAGCTGGCGAAGACCGCGCAGGTCGTCGTCGTCACGCACCTCCCGCAGGTGGCGGCCTTCGCGGACCGGCAGCTGCTGGTGGAGAAGACCGTCGACGGGTCCGTCACCCGCAGCGGCGTCACCGTCCTGGAGGGCGAGGAACGGATCCGCGAGCTGTCGCGGATGCTGGCCGGCCAGGAGGACTCGGAGACGGCCCGGGCGCACGCGGAGGAACTGCTGGAGACCGCGCGCGCCGACGGGTAGCGCGGTGACCGGAAAGGCTCGACCGGGTGGCCCGGTCAGGCCGGAATTTAATCGGATGTGCTTGCGGCGCAAGGTTGTTAGGTTCGCCGTGTGCCGAAGCTGAATCAGATCATCGCAGTCGAAAAGGGCGTCAAGTCCAAGGCCCTCCAGGAGCTCACCCAGGCTCACCAGGACGTGCAGAAGCCCGCCCTGCTCGCCGGCATCTCCCGGACCTACCAGCCCAAGGACGAGGAGGGCGAGCAGCTGCCGCCCGAGTCCACGCGGGTGCAGATCAAGGCCGAGGACGCCCTGCGGGCGACCGCGGGGACCCTGACGCGGCTCTTCGACGTGACCGCGACGAAGGACTGGGCGAACCGGTCCGCCGTCGCGGACGTGGTGGTCGACGCCGCGGTGCTGCTGCCCCAGGTGCCCGTGCCCTACCTGCTGTTCCTGGAGAAGCAACTCACCGACCTGCACACCTTCGTGCGCAAGCTGCCGGTGCTCGACGCCTCCGAGTCGTGGAACCTGGACCCCTCGACGGACTCGTGGAAGACGGACGCGGTGCGGACCATCCGCACGAAGAAGGTTCCGCGCAACCACGTGAAGGCCGAGGCCACGGAGAAGCACCCGGCGCAGGTCGAGGTGTACTACGAGGACGTACCGGTCGGTTACTGGACCACGGTGAAGTTCTCCGGCGCGCTGCCCGCCCGACGGGTCAACGAGCTCCTCGACCGCGTCGAGAAGCTCCAGCAGGCCGTCAAGTTCGCCCGCGAGGAGGCGAACAACACCGAGGTCACCGACCAGCGGATCGGCGACGCGGTATTCGGCTACCTCTTCAGGTAGCCCCACACACGCCCCCCGTCGCGAGCGGGGGGTGCGCGATGAGCGCAAGCTGAAACTGATGTTGAAGCTGAAGAAGGGGTGTCAGTTGGGGGTTCGAATCCCTCCCCCCGCACCACGTGCGGGGGTGGCCCAAGCCCGGCAGAGGCGGCCCCGTCAATCTCAGATTCTCGCTCCAGTCTCAGTATTCGCCGCCGAACACCGGATCGACCGAGCGCGGGCGAACATCGACGGATGGGGGTTCAAGTCCCCCCGGCGCCTCTCTCGTGGCGCTGTAGTTCAAAGGCAGAACACGTCGATCTCAACATGACCCGCGGTTCTTAAACGCCGCCGGTGTGCGCAAATGGGTGGCAAGCTGGAGCCCGGGAGCTGGACATGCTCCCGGGCTCCGTCACGTTCCGGCCCGCCCTCGCGGCACCGGACGCGCCCCGACATCACCTATGTGGGTGATAGCCGGGGCCATGTGACGGGCTCCCGCACGGGATCCGCACCCGTATGGTCCCGGAACGCGCGTGCGGGCTGGCATCCTGGGCGACGTCCCTGACTCCCTCCTCCAGGAGCCCGGCCCGTGAGCAGCTCCGCGGTACCAGTCCCGGTCCAGCCGTACGGGCGACCTCCCCTGCGCACCGTCCAAGTCCTCGGCGGCGCCGGCGCGGGCAGCAGCGCCCACGTGCGCTCGCTCGCCACCGGGCTCGCCGCCCGCGGGCTGCGGGTGACGGTGTGCGCGCCCGCCGAAGCGGAGGGGGAGTACGACTTCACCGGCGCCGGGGCGCAGTTCGCCCCCGACGCGGTGAGCGCGCTGCGGGCCGCGTGCGCCGGCGCCGACGTGGTCCACGCGCACGGGGTGCAGGCCGGAATGCGGGCCGCGCTGGCCCTGCGCGGGCGCCGGGTGCCCCTGGTGGTGACCTGGCACGGCGGTGGACCCGGGGCCAAGGGTGCGCTCGGGCGGCTCGCCCGGCTGATGGAACGCCGGGTGGCGCGGGCGGCCGCGGTGGTCCTGGGGACCTCTTCGGACCAGGTGGACCTGGCCCGGCTGCGCGGGGCCCGCGACGCGCGACTGGCCCCGGTGACGGTTCCGGGGGCGCGGGCCCGGTGCGACCTCGACAAGGTCCGGGCGGAACTGGGCGTCGTGGAACGGCCGTTGCTGATCGCCGTCGGCAGCCTGGTGGCGCACCGCGGGTACGGGGTGCTGCTGGACGCGGCGCGGGCATGGCGGACGCTGGACCCCGTACCGCTGTTGGTGATCGCGGGGGAGGGGCCGCTGCGGCCCGAGTTGACGCGCCGGATCGTGGACGAGGACCTGCCCGTGCGGCTGCTCGGGCGGCGCCCGGACGCGGCCGAGCTGCTGGCCGCGGCCGACGTGGCGGTCCTGCCGAGCCGCTGGGAAGCCCGCTCGCTGCTGGCCCAGGAGGCCCTGCGGGCCGGGGTGGCGCTGGTGGCGACCGAGGTCGGGGGCGTGCCGGAACTGGTCGGCGAGGCGGCGGTGCTGGTCCCGTACGGGGACGCGGAGGCCCTGGCCACCGGGGTGAGCGGCCTGCTGTCGTCCCCCACCCGGCGGGCCGTGCTGGCGGAGGCCGGGCGGGCCCAGGCCGCGACGTGGCCGTCGGAGGACGACACGGTGGCCCAGGTGCTGTCCGTCTACGACGAGCTGATGGAGCGCTGGGGACGCTGACCGGCCCGGCGACCCGAGGGCTCCGCCCGGGTCCCGCGCCTCAATCGCCGGCGGGGCCGGGTGGGGCGGGCGCAGGGGTGCCGCCCGGGCAAGCGCATCCGGCCCGGGTTTCCTACGGCCGGGTCGGCTCCCGGCGGACGGAGTCCGACGCAGCGGCCCGAAGCCCGCGAGGCGCCCTGGCGCCGAGTGGTGCGAGGGGCGCGTCGG
Organism: Streptomyces sp. NPDC098789; assembly: GCF_044759975.1. NCBI lineage: Bacteria > Bacillati > Actinomycetota > Actinomycetes > Kitasatosporales > Streptomycetaceae > Streptomyces > Streptomyces sp. NPDC098789. The sequence continues at coordinate 142,346 of NZ_JBIWAJ010000023.1, read as the reverse complement.
GGAGGGGTCGCCCTGGCGCCGAGCGGTGCGAGGGGCGCGTCAAGAGGAAACGTGCCGGCGGGCGCGTAGGGCCAGGCTCAGGGACAGGACCGTTTCGGGGTCGTCCAGGTCCGTGCCCAGCAGCTCCGCGATGCGGGCCAGCCGGTTGTAGAGGGTCTGGCGGTTCAGGTGCAGCTCCCGCGCCGTCTCCGCCTTGCGGCCCGCGTGGGCCAGGTACGTCTCCAGGGTGGGCAGCAGCGGCGGCTTCGAGGTCAGGTCGTGGGTGCGCAGCGCGCCGATCGCCCGCTCCACGAAGGCGGCCAGGTCCGGCTGTTCGCGCAGCCGCCACAGCAGCAGGTCGATGTCCAGGCGGCGCGCGTCGTACCAGGGCCGGGCGGGCAGGCCCTGCGCGGCCGTCGCGGTCTCGGCCGCGTGCCGCAGGCCCGCGGAGGCCGCCGCCCAGCCGCCCGCCACCCCGACGACCACCGCGGGCGGTGCGCCCGCCCGGTCCAGGCCGGCCCGCTCCACCCCGGCCCGCAGCGCCGCCGCGACCCGGTCGGCGACCGACGTGCGCTCCGACTCGGCCCGCAGGGACACCAGCAGCGGCACCCGCCCCTCCACGGGCCGCACGCCCAGCAGCACCGGTACGCCGACCGCCGCGAGCTCCTCCAGCACGGCCCGCGCGAGCACCGCCCAGTTCCCGGAGGGGCCCAGGTCGGAGGCGAGCCGCATCACGATCGGGAGCAGCGGCCCGGCGCCCGGCTTGAAGCCGAGGACGCGCGCCTGCGCCGGGGCGTCGTCGGCGCTGATCCGACCCTCCGCGAGGTCGGTCAGGAAGTCCCCGCGCCCGCGCGCCGCCAGCTCGTCCTCCTGGCGGGCCTGCATCAGCACCACCGCCAGCACCCCCGCGGTCCGCTCCGCCGCCATCCGGTGCACCGGCAGCAGCGGGGCCGAGACCCCGAGCAGGACCAGCCGCGCCCGGACCGAACCGGTGCCGGGCCCGCCGCCCGGTACGTCGACCACCACGGCGTGTGCCGACGGCTCGGCCTCGCGCTGGCCGCGCAGGCCCTCCCAGACCTGGAGCGGGTCGGCCGCGGCCTCGCCCGCCGCGCTGGCGGCCGCGAACAGCAGCTGCCCGTCGGGGGTCTCCAGGAACACCGGGTTGGCGGTGAAGTCCGCGAGGATGCGCAGCACCTGGGGGATGCCGCCGCCGCCCAGCAGCGCCTCCGTACAGCGCCGGTGGACCTCCTCGGCGCGCTGGAGCAGGGCGTAGTGGCCGTTGACGATCTCGGTGTGGACCTCCTCCGTCACCGTGACGAAGGGCACCTCGCGGTGCAGTTGGACCAGCGGCAGCCCGGCGGCGCGCGCCGTCTCCACGATCGTGGCGGGCAGCTTGGTGAAGCGCGGGCCCAGCTCGACGACGAGCGCGGCGATCCCCCGGTCGGCGAGCCGGCGCACGAACGCCCGCTGCTCGCTCGGCCGGGTGCCCAGCCCGAGCCCCGTGGTCAGGAGCAGTTCGCCGCCCTTGAGCAGGGAGGCGATGTTGGGGACCTCGCCGGCGTGCACCCACCGCACGGTGCGGCCCAGCCGGTCCGCGCCCGCCATGACCTCCGGCAGCCCGCTGCGCAGTCCCGGCAGCTCCAGTGCCCGCTGAACGGTGATCCCGCCCTGGTTGTCCATATCTCGGGACGCTATCAGGGGCCCGCGCGTCCTGATCCGGCTGGTGATCGGGCCGGTGATCAGGCTGTTGATCAGGCCGGTCGGATGTTGTGGTTGAAGCGGAAGACGTTGTCGGGGTCGTACCGGGCCTTCACCCCGGCCAGCCGGCGCAGGTTCTCCGCACCGAGCCCGGCCGCGACCCGCTCGGGTCCCTCGTCACCGGTGAAGTTGAGGTACACGGCGCCCGTGCTCCACGGCGCGGCGTCCGCCCGTACGTCCTTGACCCACTGGCGGCAGCGCTCGTCGTCGGCCGGGTCCTCCCAGGCCGCGAAGGGGTGCATGGCCCAGGGGGAATCCCGGTACGGCACCGGGTAGTCCGTCGGGCCGTCGGCGATCGCACCGCCCAGCGGGAAGAGGACGTGCTGGGTGGCGGTGGGGACCGGCATCGAGGAGGCGCGGGCGCAGAAGACGTCGAGCAGCGCGTCCGGCGCCCCCGTCAGGTACTCAGCCGACCAGTAGTTGCGCAGGCCCGGCGGGTCGTCGAGCATGCACTGGAAGTCGGCGTAGGGGATGGCCGTGACCAGCTCCGCCACGTGCGGGAGGGCCAGCAGCGGCCGCGCCACCCCGCGCATCTCCTCCTCGGTGCCGGCGTACGTCACCAGCGCGCCGCACAGCAGGGTGCCGACCCGCTCGGGGGGTACGAAGGGGGCGGGCGGACCGGTCATGAAGATCACGCCACCGCCGGCCCGGGGCGGGGCCGCCTCCAGCAGGTCGCGGTAGAGGCGGGCCACCTCGGGCCCGGACTCCGGCTCGTAGAGCACCAGCGCGACCGCGAAGGCGGGCAGCGGGTGGGCGCGCAGGGTCAGGGAGGTCGCGACGCCGAAGTTGCCGCCGCCGCCGTGCAGGGCCCAGAAGAGTTCGGTGTTGTCCTCGGCCGTCGCGGTCAGGGTCTCGCCGTCCGCGGTGACCAGGTCCACGCCGAGGAGGTTGTCCACGGCGAGACCGAAGGCACGGTCCAGCCATCCGGAACCGCCGCCGAGCACGAGCCCGCCGACGCCGGTGGTGGAGACGCGGCCGCCGGTGGTGGCGAGGGCGTGCGGGGCGCAGGCCCGGTCGAGGTCGCCCATGAGGGCGCCGCCGCCGACCCGGATCGCGCGGGCGGCGGGGTGGACCGTCACCTCGTTCATCCGGCGCAGGTCGACGACGAGGGCGCCGTCGCCCAGGGCGTTGCCCGCGACGCTGTGGCCGCCGCCGCGGACCGCGACGGGCAGGTCCAGCTCGCGGGCGAAGCGGATCGCGGTGACGACGTCGGCCTCGCTCTCGCACTGGGCGATGGCGGCGGGGCGGCGGTCGACCATGCCGTTGAACACGGTGCGGGCGTCGTCGTATCCGGGATCGTCCGGGGCGAACACTTCGCCGGACAGGTCCTCGCGGAGCGCGGTGAGGGCCGCGCCCGCCTTCGAGAGGGGCGCCATGGCAGCCCCCTTCAGCGTGAGGGGCACTGGACCTCTCCAGCCTAGGTCGCGGGCCGGGGGTCCGCCTTCCGGGTCCTGCCGGGTCCTGCCGGGGCGGGCGGGGGTTCGGTGTGGCGGGGGCCGGTGGGCTGCCGCCGGGCCCGTTGTGCCTCCGGCGGCGCCTCAAACGCCGGCGGGGCTGGAATGGCGGGCCCGGTCCCGTCGGTGGGGCTGGGTTGGGCGGGTCCGGTCCCGTCGGGGGGACCGGACCGGACCGTGCGGGTGGGTCAGCCGCCGTAGGCGCCGCTGGCTGTGAGGCGGAGGGCGGTGTCGATCAGGGGGACGTGGCTGAAGGCCTGGGGGAAGTTGCCCACCTGGCGCTGGAGGCGCGGGTCCCACTCCTCCGCCAGCAGCCCGAGGTCGTTGCGCAGCGCCAGCAGTCGCTCGAAGAGGCGGCGCGCCTCGTCCACGCGGCCGATCATCGCGAGGTCGTCGGCCATCCAGAACGAGCACGCCAGGAACGCGCCCTCGTCACCCTCCAGGCCGTCCACGCCCGCCTCGTCGCCGGCCGTCGGGTAGCGCAGGATGAAGCCGTCCGGGGTGGACAGCTCGCGCTGGATCGCCTCGATGGTGCCGATGACCCGCTTGTCGTCCGGCGGCAGGAAGCCCATCTGCGGGATGAGCAGCAAGGAGGCGTCCAGCTCCTTCGACCCGTACGACTGGGTGAAGGTGTTGCGCTCCTTGTCGTAGCCCTTCTCGCACACGTCCTGGTGGATCTCGTCGCGCAGCTCGCGCCAGCGCTCCAGCGGGCCGTCCGCGTCCCCGCTCTCGATCAGCTTGATCGTGCGGTCCACGGCCACCCACGCCATCACCTTCGAGTGCACGAAGTGGCGGCGCGGGCCGCGCACCTCCCAGATGCCCTCGTCCGGCTCGTTCCAGTGGGTCTCCAGGTAGCGGATCAGCTTGAGCTGGAGCAGCGACGCGTAGTCGTTGCGGGCCAGGCCCGTCATGTGGCCCAGGTGCAGGGCCTCGGTGACCTCGCCGTACACGTCGAGCTGGAGCTGGTGCGCCGCGCCGTTGCCCACGCGCACGGGCCTGGAGTTCTCGTATCCGGGCAGCCAGTCCAGCTCGGTCTCGCCCAGCTCCCGTTCGCCCGCGATCCCGTACATGATCTGTAGGTTCTCCGGGTCGCCCGCCACCGCCCGCAGCAGCCACTCGCGCCAGGCGGCGGCTTCCGCGCGGTAGCCGGTGCGCAGCAGCGAGGAGAGGGTGATCGCGGCGTCGCGCAGCCAGGTGTAGCGGTAGTCCCAGTTCCGGACGCCGCCGATCTCCTCCGGCAGGGAGGTGGTCGGCGCGGCCACGATGCCGCCGGTGGGGCCGTACGTCAGGGCCTTGAGGGTGATCAGGGAGCGGACCACGGCCTCCCGGTAGGGGCCGTGGTAGGTGCACTGCTCGACCCACTCGCGCCAGAACCCGGTGGTGGCCTCCAGCGCGGCCTCGGCGTCGGGCGCCTCCGGCGGCTCCTTGTGCGAGGGCTGCCAGCTGATGCAGAAGGCGACCCGCTCGCCGGGCGCCACCGTGAAGTCGGAGTACGTCGTGAGGTCCTTGCCGTAGGTCTCCGCGTCCGTGTCCAGCCAGACCGAGTCCGGGCCGGCGACGGCGACCGTACGGGAGTCCACCTTGTGCACCCACGGGACCACCCGGCCGTAGCTGAAGCGCATCCGCAGCGCGGAGCGCATCGGCACCCGGCCGCTGACGCCCTCGACGATCCGGATCAGCTGCGGGGCGTGGTCCTCGCGCGGCGGCATGAAGTCGGTCACACGCACCGTGCCGCGCGGGGTGTCCCACTCGGACTCCAGCACCAGCGAGTCGCCGTCGTAGCGGCGGCGGTCGGCCCGCGGCGCCGCGGTGCCCGGGGCGAAGGCCGGGCCGATGCGCCAGAAGCCGTGGTCCTCGGTCCCCAGGAGAGCCGCGAAGACGGCATGGGAATCGAAACGTGGCAGACACAACCAGTCCACCGAGCCGTCCCGGCAGACCAGTGCTGCGGTCTGCATGTCCCCGATCAGTGCGTAATCCTCGATGCGCCCGGACACGTTGGATCTCCAGTCGAACGGCCACGTCCGCCCCGAAGGGCGCTTGCGTTGTGCGATTCCCGCTGAGTGATATCCGAGCAGGATATGACGGCACCCTAGTGATCTCCTTAAGTCTTGGAAGAATATGCCTGAGCCAAACGGGTGACGGGTGTTGGCGTTGCCAACGGGCACGGGGGTGGCGGGCGGGGATCGTGGTGCGGACCCGCCCGGCGTGCGGCGCGCGCGTGGCCGGAGGCGGACTGTCCGGGTCGCTGATAGGCTGGTACCCCGTGGACCGGTGGTCTGCCTGTGCAAATCAGGAACCCCGAAACCGCAGCTCCGACGCCCCTGGACCCTCCCTCGCGGGACCCGGGGAAGGCGTCGGACTCACTCACCTCGCGACCACGGGAGCCCCCTCTTGGCGACGCCGCCCGCTGCTTTTCGAAACAGCACAGCCATGACGACCAAGCACATCTTCGTCACCGGGGGTGTCGCTTCGTCCCTCGGCAAGGGTCTGACGGCCTCCAGCCTGGGTGCGCTGCTGAAGGCGCGGGGCCTGCGGGTCACGATGCAGAAGCTCGACCCCTACCTGAACGTCGACCCGGGCACGATGAACCCGTTCCAGCACGGCGAGGTGTTCGTCACCAACGACGGCGCCGAGACCGACCTGGACATCGGCCACTACGAGCGCTTCCTCGACGTGGACCTCGACGGCTCGGCCAACGTCACGACCGGCCAGGTCTACTCGCAGGTGATCGCCAAGGAGCGGCGCGGCGAGTACCTCGGCGACACCGTGCAGGTCATCCCGCACATCACCAACGAGATCAAGCACCGCATCCGGCGGATGGCGACCGACGACGTCGACGTCGTCATCACCGAGGTCGGCGGCACGGTCGGCGACATCGAGTCGCTGCCGTTCCTGGAGACCGTCCGCCAGGTCCGCCACGAGGTCGGCCGCGACAACGTCTTCGTCGTGCACATCTCGCTGCTGCCCTACATCGGCCCCTCCGGCGAGCTGAAGACCAAGCCGACCCAGCACTCGGTCGCGGCCCTGCGCAACATCGGCATCCAGCCCGACGCGATCGTGCTGCGCGCCGACCGCGAGGTCCCGACCTCGATCAAGCGCAAGATCTCGCTGATGTGCGACGTCGACGAGGCCGCGGTCGTCGCCGCGATCGACGCCAAGTCGATCTACGACATCCCCAAGGTGCTGCACACCGAGGGCCTGGACGCCTACGTCGTGCGCAAGCTCGACCTGCCGTTCCGCGACGTGGACTGGAGGGTCTGGGAGGACCTGCTGGACCGGGTCCACAACCCCGACCACGAGGTCAAGGTCGCGCTCGTCGGCAAGTACATCGACCTGCCCGACGCCTACCTGTCGGTGACCGAGGCGCTGCGCGCCGGCGGTTTCGCCAACAAGGCCCGCGTCCAGATCAAGTGGGTCACCTCCGACGACTGCAAGACCCCGGCGGGCGCCGCCGCCCAGCTGTCCGACGTGGACGCGATCTGCGTGCCCGGCGGCTTCGGCGACCGCGGTGTCAACGGCAAGGTCGGCGCGATCACCTACGCCCGCGAGAACAAGATCCCGCTGCTCGGCCTGTGCCTGGGCCTGCAGTGCGTGGTCATCGAGGCCGCGCGCAACCTGGCCGGCATCGAGGACGCGAACTCCACCGAGTTCGACGCCTCGACCCCGAACCCGGTGATCTCCACGATGGAGGAGCAGCTGGCCTTCGTCGAGGGCGCGGGCGACCTGGGCGGCACCATGCGCCTGGGCATGTACCCGGCGAAGCTCGCCGAGGGCTCGATCGTGCGCGAGGTCTACGCCGACCAGCCGTACGTCGAGGAGCGCCACCGCCACCGCTACGAGGTGAACAACGCCTACCGCGGCGAGCTGGAGAAGAAGGCGGGCATCGTCTTCTCGGGCACCTCCCCGGACAACAAGCTCGTCGAGTACGTCGAGTACCCGCGCGAGGTGCACCCCTACCTGGTGGCCACCCAGGCCCACCCGGAGCTGCGCTCGCGCCCGACCCGCCCGCACCCGCTCTTCGCGGGCCTGGTCAAGGCCGCCGTGGCGCGCCAGCAGGGCAAGTAGCCGGTCTAGACGCAATACCGTAGGCGGCCGGGGCACGGGATCGTGCCCCGGCTGTCGCGTTTCCCGGGAGGGTATGGCCATGGGCATCACGGACACGGCGGAGTCGTGGGAGGTCGTCGACGCGCGCACCCCGTTCGAGGGCGCGAAGACGGCGGTCCGGTCGGACCGGGTCCGGATGCCGGACGGGACCGTCGCGGGGCGCGACTACCAGGTGCACCCGGGATCGGTGTGCGTGCTGGCGCTGGACGAGGAGGACCGGGTGCTGGTGCTGAAGCAGTACCGGCACCCCGTGCGGCACCGGCTGTGGGAGCTGCCGGCCGGGCTGCTCGACGTGGTCGGGGAGAACCCGCTGCACGCGGCGCAGCGGGAGCTGTACGAGGAGACCCACGTCAAGGCCGGGTCCTGGTGGGTGCTGGCCGACTTCTTCGCCTCGCCCGGGGGGTCCGACGAGGCGATCCGGATCTTCCTGGCGCGGGACCTCGCGGAGGCGGACGGGGAGCGGTACGCCGTCTCCGACGAGGAGGCGGACATGAAGCTGGCGCGGGTGCCGGTGGGGGAGCTGGTGCGGGGGGTGTTGGCGGGGGAGTTGGCCAATCCCGGGCTGGTGACGGGGGTGCTGGCGCTGTCGGCCGCGCTCGCGGGGGGTGGCGTGGCCTCGCTGCGTCCGGCCGACGCGCCGTGGCCGGCCCGGCCGTACGGGGCGTGACCCCGCGGGGGGCGGGTGCGGGGTGCCGTGCCGGCTGCCGGGTGCGGGCAGCGTGTGCCCTTCCTGCCTCCGGCGGCGCCTCAAACGCCGGCGGGGCTGGATGTGGCCGGCCCTTGAGGCGCCGCCGGAGGCCCCAGCGGCCATGGGACGGCCACGGCTCCGCGCCGGCCGCATCCAGCCCCTCCGGGAAGCGACGGTGTGACCATCCGCTGATCCGATCGGGCGATTTGTCCGCCGCGCTCCACCCGGGTCGTCGCTCTGTGTGAACTACTCTCGGGATCCCCGAGGGCAGGGAGAGGAGCGGATCCGTGACGGATTTCGTCGGGCGGAGGCGCGAGCTCAAGGAGCTGCGCGAAGACATCGCCAGGACCGGGCTCGACACCCTCTCCGGCCGCAAGGCCAAGGCGCCGCGGGCGCGGGTGCTGCTCGTGGCGGGGCGCCCCGGAAGCGGCCGCAGCGCCCTCGCCGAGGCGTTCGTGCGCGAGGTGGCCGACGAGTACCCCGACGGGGTGCTCCGGACCCGGCTCACCGCACCCGGCGGAGAGGTCGTCGCCACGGAACGCGCCGTCAGGGGCCTGCTGGAGGCGCTCGGTCGGGCCACCCCGCCCGGCGCCGCCGAGGACGAGCTGAGCTCGGCGCTGCGCGAGGCGCTCGCCGACCGGCGGGCGATCCTCCTGGTCGACGACGCCGCCGACCCGCACCAGGTGGACGCGCTGCTGCCGGACACCCCCGAGTGCCTGGTCGTGGTGACCGCCGAGGGCCCCCTCACCGGGATCCCGGACGTCCGCCCCTGCACCCTCGGCGGCCTCGACACCCCCTCCGCCGTGGAACTGCTCGCCCAGCGCATGGGCGCCACCCGCGTCACCGCCGACCCCCGCGCCGCCGAGGCGCTCGCCGAGGCCTGCGGGGGCCAGCCGGCCGCGCTCGCCCTGGCCGGGGGCTACCTGGCGACCCACCCCAAGGCCGCCGTCGCCGATGTGGCCAAGCAGCTCCACGACATGCCCGCCGGCACCGCGGGACCGCTGGCCCGCGCCTTCCGGCTGGTCTACGAATCCCTTCCGCAGCCTGCCCAGCGCAGCCTGCGGCTGCTGCCGCTCGCCCCGGCCGGGGTGGTCGACTCGCACATCGCCTCGGCCCTCGCCGGCTGCTCCGTCGCGGCGGCCCAGTCCACGCTGGAGGACTTCGCCGGGCTGGCGCTGCTGCGCCCCGAGGCCGACGGCCAGTACCTGCTGCCCGGCTGCCTCGCCCCGCTGCTCCAGGCGCTCCTGGAGGCCAAGGAGCGCGCGGCCGAGGTCCAGCTGGCCCGGGCCCGGATGCTGGAGCGCACGGTCCGGCTGCTGCACTCCTGCCGGGCCATGGCCGAGGAGGACGAGGACGTCGTACGCGAGATGCTCGACGGGCTGCCGCGCACCCTGCGCTTCCCGGACCGCAGGGCCGCCGCCCGCTGGCTGGACGGCAGGCTGCCCGCGCTGACCGCGGCCGCCGCGCTGGCGGTCGCGGACGGCGAGCTGGACACCCTGGCCCGCCGCCTGGTCGCGGCCCTCGTCCGGGCGCTGGCCGAGCACCGGGGCACCGCGGAGGCGGCGCCGGAGCTCTACGGGCTGCACCGGCTCGTACTGGACGTCGCCGAGCGCCGCGGGCTGCACCGCGAGCAGGCCGCGGCCCTGCTGAACCTGGCCGACCTGGACGCCGAGACCGGACGTACGCACGAGGCCCTGGAGCGCTACCGGGCCGCGCTGGACGCGGGACGGGCGGCGAACGACCCCTACGCGACCGGCCGCGCGATGGAATCCGTAGGCGGTGCCTACCAGGAGCTGGGGGACTGGCACCGGGCCGCCGACTGGTTCGGTCGAGCGCTGTCCCAGGCCCTCGCGAGGGGGGAGCGAGCGGACGAGGCGAGGCTGTACGGGCGGCTCGGCAACGTGCACACCTACGCGGGCCGCTACGGGGACGCGCTGCGCAGTTGGCGGGCGGCCTCGGCGGGCTACCGCAAGCTGGCCGATGTCCCGGGCCAGGCAAAGGCGTTGAGCGAAATGGCACGGGTGCGCGAGTACGCCGGGCGGCCGGAGGAATCGCTGCACACCTGCCGGGAGGCGGTCGAGCTGGCGCGCAAGGCCGGTGATCTGCGGTTGCAGGCCGCGCTGCAGGTGCGGCTCGCCGACACGCTCGACCGCCTCGGCGACCCCGCGGCCGCCCGATTGCACCGGGCCACGGCCGACAGATTGCTGGGAGATGACCCCGCAGCCTGCGAAATCCGTAGTGGTTCCGACTGAGATTATTCGTTTGCAAGGCTAGACAGCGACTCATCCTTCATTAGACTGGGTTCACCGCGGCAGCCCGTGGTGCATCCCGTTGCGCGTTCTTGTGGGCGGGTATGTATGGAAGTACCCAGTAATTTCCCCTGAGCCAAGGACCGTGATCGACGATGAAGGTCGGCATCCCCCGCGAGGTCAAGAACAACGAGTTCCGGGTCGCCATCACGCCCGCCGGCGTGCATGAGCTGGTCCGCAGCGGCCACCAGGTCTTCGTCGAGCAGAACGCCGGTGTCGGCTCCTCGATCACGGACGCCGAGTACGTCTCGGCCGGCGCCGAGATCCTCGGCACCGCCGACGAGGTCTGGGCCACCGCCGACCTGCTGCTGAAGGTCAAGGAGCCCATCGCGGAGGAGTACCACCGCCTCCGCAAGGACCAGACCCTCTTCACGTACCTGCACCTCGCGGCCTCCCGCGAGTGCACCGACGCGCTGCTGGAGTCCGGCACCACCGCCATCGCGTACGAGACGGTCGAGCTGGCCAACCGCGCGCTCCCGCTGCTCGCCCCGATGTCCGAGGTCGCGGGCCGCCTGGCCCCGCAGGTCGGCGCCTACCACCTGATGCGCTCGGTCGGCGGCCGCGGCATCCTGCCCGGCGGCGTCCCCGGCACCCAGGCCGCGAAGGCCGTCGTCATCGGCGGCGGCGTCTCCGGCTGGAACGCCGCGCAGATCGCCATCGGCATGGGCTTCCACGTGACCCTGCTCGACCGCGACATCAACAAGCTGCGCGAGGCCGACAAGATCTTCGGCACGAAGATCCAGACGATCGTCTCCAACGCCTTCGAGCTGGAGAAGGCGGTCCTGGAGGCCGACCTCGTCATCGGTGCGGTGCTCATCCCGGGTGCGAAGGCCCCGAAGCTGGTCACCAACGAGCTGGTCTCCCGGATGAAGCCCGGAAGTGTCCTTGTCGACATTGCGATCGACCAGGGCGGCTGCTTCGAGGACTCCCGTCCGACCACTCACGCCGAGCCGACCTTCGAGGTCCACAACTCGGTCTTCTACTGCGTCGCCAACATGCCGGGCGCGGTGCCGAACACCTCCACCTACGCCCTCACCAACGCCACGCTGCCCTACATCGTGTCGCTGGCGAACAACGGCTGGGTCGAGGCGCTGCGTCGCGACGCCGCCCTCGCGCTGGGTCTCAACACCCATGACGGACAGGTCGTTTACGGCCCGGTCGCCGAGGCCCACGGCCTGCCGACCCTGGAGCTGAGCTCGCTCCTCGGCTGATCCGACACGCGCGGTCGACATCGGTCGACGGCTTCCCGTCAACGACTGACGTCAATCTCACGTATCCGGCCGGACCTTGTCAGCAAGGTCCGGCCGGAGGTGTTTCGAGGCCCGCGGCGACCCCGCTCAACTCGCCTCGAACGTAACCCTTTAACCGATTCGCGCACCCGTGAAACTTCGCAGTGACAGCTCGCACGCCCTTGACAGAGTGGTGTTCGGTTGCCGACACAACGCGGCGGGTCCGGCGGATTGTGTTGCTGCGGAGCGGTGACACGCCATAGAGTCGCCAACCGTCGGCATGGTGCCACGCTGACCTATCGATAAGTGTCCTGGTCACGTCCAAGGAGGTAAGACGACTTGTGAATGAGTCGACATTTGCTCCTGGAGGTGGCCAAGCAGGGATGCCTGCGCGGGGCCAGGGTCCTGTGGGACTCGAGGCGGTCGGCTCCGTCGCGGTACGCACCTTCGCAAACCACCAGCACCTGACGACGCCCCAAAAGAGCATGGACGGCCTAGACGTGAACTCCAGGGCCGGCGACCTGAGCGGCGAAAAGCCCACTGGTTTCGCCGACTATGACGTGGTGCCCGAAGGGCACTTCTACGACCCCGACGCCGAGTACGAGCCCGACCCCGAGTACGCGGCCACCCTCGCGCCCGACGCTGCCCGCCAGCGCCGGGAGCGGATCGGCCCGACCGGACGGCCGTTGCCGTACTTCCCGATCCCGGGTCCGCTGACCGACCACGGTCCGGCGAAGATCATCGCGATGTGCAACCAGAAGGGCGGCGTGGGCAAGACCACGTCGACCATCAACCTGGGTGCCGCCCTCGCCGAGTACGGGCGCCGCGTGCTGCTCGTCGACTTCGACCCGCAGGGCGCGCTGTCCGTGGGCCTCGGCGTGAATCCGATGGAACTCGACCTGACGGTCTACAACCTGCTCATGGAGCGGGGGATGTCGGCCGACGAGGTGCTGCTGAAGACGGCGGTCCCGAACATGGACCTGCTGCCCAGCAACATCGACCTCTCCGCCGCCGAAGTGCAGTTGGTCAGCGAGGTCGCGCGCGAGTCGACGCTCCAGCGGGCCCTGAAGCCGCTGATGGCCGACTACGACTACATCGTGATCGACTGTCAGCCCTCGCTCGGTCTGCTGACCGTGAACGCCCTGACGGCGGCTCACAAGGTCATCGTCCCGCTGGAGTGCGAGTTCTTCGCGCTGCGCGGCGTGGCGCTGCTGACCGAGACCATCGAGAAGGTGCAGGAGCGGCTCAACCCCGAGTTGGAGCTCGACGGCATCCTCGCCACGATGTACGACTCCCGTACGGTGCACAGCCGCGAGGTGCTGGCGCGGGTCGTCGAGGCCTTCGACGACCACGTCTACCACACCGTCATCGGCCGCACGGTGCGCTTCCCGGAGACCACGGTCGCCGGTGAGCCGATCACCACGTACGCCTCCAACTCCGTCGGCGCCGCCGCCTACCGCCAGTTGGCCAGGGAGGTGCTCGCCCGGTGTCCCGCCGAGTGAGTCTGCCCGGAGCCGACGAACTGTTCCGCACGACGGGGGGCACCGCCCTCCAGTCGTCCTCGCCGCGACGCGCGGCCGAGGACGCGGGCGGTGCGTCGGTCCGGACGGAGCACACCGCCACCGCGCAGGACGCGGGGGCGGAGGGGCGCGGCCGGGAGGCGGACCCCGCCATGGGCGCCGCGGGCGCCGTGGGCCAGCAGCGCAGGCCGCAGGAAGGTTCTGTCAGCTCCGCGGGCGGGGCCGGCGGCGGCGAGCAGCGGCGCGGCCAGGGCCGCGGTGCGAACCGGCGGCCCAGCGGGCGCGAGCGGCACGACGAGAAGATCACGGTCTACGTCTCCGCCGAAGAGCTGATGGACCTGGAGCACGCGCGGCTGGTGCTGCGCGGCGAGCACGGGCTCGCGGTGGACCGCGGGCGGATCGTGCGCGAGGCCGTCGCGGTGGTCCTGGCCGATCTGGAGTCCCGCGGGGACGCGAGCATCCTGGTCCGCCGCCTGCGCGGGCGCTGACCCGCCGCGCGGACGCCGCGTCCCGCCCCGCCGGGGCGGAGGCGGCAGCATGGGAGCCGAAACGACCGTTCCGCCTCCCGCACTCCCTGGACCGCGATGCCTCCCTCGACCGCCGATCCCGGCCGTCCCGCCCGCCGCAGCCTGGGCCGCGGCCCCGGCCGGGTCGCTCCCGAACCGCCGGAGGACGCCCTGGAGGGCGCCGCGGAGCCCGTACGGCCCCCGCCGGCCGCGGGGGGCCCGGGGCCCGCGCAAGGGCCTCAGGGGCCCGCTGAGGGCGTTCGTGACGGGTCCGGGGCGCAGGGTGCGCACGCCGCGGAGCCCGACGGGCCGCGGGCGGAGCCCGGGGAGCCGACGGGAGCGCCCGACGGCGCGCCCGGGGATCCGGCCGCGCCGGATCCGGGGGCCGTGGCGGGCGACGGCCGCTTCAGGCTGCGGCTGGCGAACTTCGAGGGTCCCTTCGACCTGCTGCTCCAGCTGATCTCGCGGCAGAAGCTCGACGTCACGGAGGTCGCCCTCTCCCGGGTCACCGACGAGTTCATGGCGCACATCCGGGCCATGGGGCCCGACTGGGACCTCGACCAGACCACCGAGTTCCTCGTCGTCGCCGCCACCCTCCTCGACCTCAAGGCCGCCCGGCTGCTGCCGGTCGCCGAGGTGGAGGACGAGGCGGACCTGGCGCTGCTGGAGGCGCGGGACCTGCTCTTCGCCCGGCTGCTCCAGTACCGCGCGTACAAACGCATCGCCACGATCTTCGAGCAGCGCGCCGAGGACGAGGGCCGGCGCCACCCCCGCACCGTCGGGCTGGAGCCGCACCACGCCGAACTGCTGCCGGAGGTGGTCATCAGCATCGGCCCCGAGGGCTTCGCGCGGCTCGCCGTCAACGCCATGCAGCCCCGGGCCCGGCCCGAGGTGTACGTCGACCACATCCACGCGCCGCTCGTCAGCGTCCGGGAGCAGGCGGAGGTCGTCGTGCGGATCCTGCGGGCCCGCGGCGAGGCCACCTTCCAGGAGCTGACCGAGGACACCGGCGACACCCTGACGGTGGTGGCGCGGTTCCTGGCGCTGCTGGAGCTGTACCGGGAGAAGGTGGTCGTCCTGGAGCAGGAGGAGGCCCTGCGGACGCTCACCGTCCGCTGGACCGGCGCGGCGGGCGCGGACGGCGCCCAGGCCCCGCTGACCGTGAGTGACGAGTTCGACCGGACCGGGGAAGGCGCGCGGGATGAGTGACGTGGGAGAGCTGGCGCTGGGGCCCGCGCTGGAGGCCGTACTGATGGTGATCGACGAGCCCGCGACCGAGGCCCACCTGGCCAAGGTGCTGGAGCGCACGCCCCGGGAGGTGGCGCTCGCCCTGCGGGAGCTGGCCGACGAGTACACCCGCCAGGGCCGCGGCTTCGAGCTGCGGCTGATCGCCGGGGGCTGGCGGTTCTACAGCCGACCGCAGTACGCGGCGGCCGTGGAGGGCTTCGTCCTGGACGGTCAGCAGGCCCGGCTCACGCAGGCCGCGCTGGAGACGCTGGCGGTGGTCGCCTACCGCCAGCCGGTGAGCCGCTCGCGGGTCTCGGCGGTGCGCGGAGTCAACTGCGACGGGGTCATGCGGACCCTCCTGCAGCGCGGTCTGGTGGCCGAGGCGGGGACGGAACCCGAAACAGGTGCGATCCTGTACAGGACGACGAACTACTTTCTGGAGCGGATGGGCCTGCGCGGCCTGGACGAGCTCCCGGAGCTCGCGCCCTTCCTCCCCGAGGCGGGCGCGATCGAAGCCGAGACGCTGGAGGGTGTGCCGTCGTTCGATCCGGACGCGGCGTACGCCCCGGACGATTCTGAAGACGACAAGACGACGGAACTTTGATGCGAAGCAGCGGCAACGGCAACGGCGGCGGCAACAGGAACAGCGGCGGCGGTGGTGGCGGACGCGGAGGCAACTCCCGCGGCGGCTCCTCCTCCGGCGGTGGCGGCAACTACCGCGGCGGCGGCTCCTCCGGCGGTGGTGGCTCCCGCGGCGGTTCCTCCTCCGGCGGCTCCTCCTCCCGCGGTGGCGGCTACCAGGGCGGCGGCTCCGGCTCCTCCCGCGGTGGCTCGTCCTCCGGTGGTTACCAGGGCGGTGGCTCCCGCGGTGGTTCGTCCTCCGGTGGTGGCTACCAGGGTGGCGGCTCCGGCGGCTACCAGGGCGGTGGCTCCCGCGGTGGTTCGTCCTCCGGCGGCGGCTACCAGGGCGGCGGCTCCGGCGGCTCGCGCGGTGGCTCGTCCTCCGGCGGCTACCAGGGTGGCGGCTCGCGCGGTGGTTCGTCCTCCGGTGGTGGCTACCAGGGTGGCGGCTCCGGCGGCTACCAGGGCGGCTCCTCCCGCGGTGGTTCGTCCTCCGGCGGTTACCAGGGTGGCGGCTACCAGGGCGGCTCCGACGCGCGCGACCGCGACCAGGCCCCGGCGCCGCGGATCCGCAACCCCCGCCCCGAGGAGCGGCGCTACGACGTCGGCCCCGAGGGCGAGCGCAACGGTCGCGGCGGTGCCAAGGCGGGCGGCGGCGGTGCCCGCGGCGCGGCCGACGGCAACCGTGGCGGCGCGCGCGGCGCGGCGGCGCGCGGTGGCGCCAAGGGCGGCCCCAAGACCTCCAGGACCCCCGGCATCGGCGGCGCCGGCGGCCCGCGGATCGGCCCCGGCAGCCGCAGCGGCAAGGCCAAGCCGCGCGAGCTGGAGGCGCGGATCGAAGAGCGCGTGCGTGACCGCTACGCCGACAAGCCCGAGATCAAGACCCCGAAGACCTTCCCGGGCGCCGAGGAGGAGGGGGAGCGCCTGCAGAAGGTGCTCGCCCGTGCGGGCATGGGTTCGCGCCGTGCGTGCGAGGAGCTGATCCAGCAGTCGCGCGTCGAGGTCAACGGCGAGATCGTGCTGGAGCAGGGCAAGCGCGTCCAGCCGTCGGACGAGATCAAGGTGGACGGCCTGACCGTCGCCACCCAGTCGTACCTGTTCTTCGCGCTGAACAAGCCCGCCGGCGTCGTCTCCACGATGGAGGACCCGGACGGCCGCCAGTGCCTCGGCGACTACGTCACCAACCGCGAGACGCGCCTGTTCCACGTCGGCCGGCTCGACACGGAGACCGAGGGCATCATCCTGCTCACCAACCACGGTGAGCTGGCCCACCGCCTGACGCACCCGAAGTACGGCGTGAAGAAGACGTACGTCGCCGCCATCACCGGCCCGCTGCCGCGTGACATCGGCAAGCGCCTCAAGGACGGCATCGAGCTGGAGGACGGCTACGCCCGCGCCGACCACTTCCGCGTCGTCGACCAGCTCGGCAAGAACTACCTGGTCGAGGTGACCCTCCACGAGGGCCGCAAGCACATCGTCCGCCGCATGCTGGCCGAGGCCGGCTTCCCGGTCGAGAAGCTCGTGCGGACCGCCTTCGGGCCGATCGAGCTCGGTGACCAGAAGTCGGGCTGGCTGCGCCGCCTGACCAACACCGAGGTCGGCATGCTGATGCGCGAGGTCGGCCTCTAGTCAGGCCGGGTCACCACCCCGCACCACCGCACCACCCGGGAGAGCCCGCGGCGCCACAGGCGCCGCGGGCTCTTCCCTTGCCCGGCGCCCCCGCCACGTTTTATAGTCACAGTGACTATTAAAGAAATGGGGGGGGCGGTCATGAGCTGGACCGAGGTACTCGGCTTCGCCACCGGCGCCCTGTGCGTCTGGCTGGTGGCGCGTCAGCACGTCGCCAACTGGCCGATCGGCATCGCCAACAACGTCTTCTTCATCGTGCTCTTCGCCCAGGCCGGCCTCTACGCCGACGCCGGGCTGCAGATCGTCTTCATCGCCCTCGCCGCGTACGGCTGGTGGTCCTGGACCCACGGGGGTGGACCGGGAACGGCCGAGGCCCTGCCGGTGCGCGCCACCACGCGCACCGAATGGATCTGGCTGGCCGCGGCGGGGGCGGTGGGGGTCCTCGCCCTCACCCTGCTCCTCGGCCGGGTCAGCGACTCCACCGTGCCCTTCTGGGACGCGCTCACCACCGGGCTCTCGCTCGCGGCCACCTACGGGCAGTGCCGCAAGCTCGTCGAGTCCTGGTGGCTGTGGATCGCGGCCGACCTCGTGTACATCCCGCTGTACGCCTACAAGGGCCTCTACCTGACCTCCGTGCTCTACGCCGGCTTCCTCGTCCTGTGCCTGATCGGGCTGCGCAACTGGCGGCGCGAGCTGCACACCGCGCCGGGCGTCGCTACCGCGGCCCTGGGAGCGGGCGCGTGAGCGCGCACGGGCGGCGCCACGGGCACGGGCTGGTGCTCGGGAAGTTCTACCCGCCGCACGCCGGCCACCACCACCTGGTGCGGACCGCCCAGGACCAGTGCGAGCGGCTGACCGTCCTGGTCTGCGCGGCCTCCGTGGAGTCGGTGCCGCTCGCCGACCGGGTCGCCTGGATGCGGGAGGCGCACCCGGGGGCGCGGGTCGTCGGCGCGGTGGACGACATCCCGGTCGACCTCCTCGACCCGCGGGTGTGGGAGGCCCACATGGCGGTCTTCCGCGGCGCCGTCGGGGAGCCGGTGGACGCCGTCTTCACCTCCGAGGAGTACGGGGCCGAGCTGGCCCGGCGCTTCGGCGCCGAGGAGGTCCGCGTCGACCCCGCCCGCTCCCTCTTCCCGGTCTCCGGGACGGCGGTGCGCGCGGACCCCGTGGGCACCTGGGAGTTCCTCGGCCCGGGCGTACGGGCCGCGCTCGCCCGGCGGGTCGTCGTCCTCGGCGCCGAGTCCACCGGCACCACCACCCTCTCCCGGGCGCTGGCCGCGCACTACCGGCGCCGGGGCGGGGTCTGGGCGAAGACCGGCTGGGTCGCCGAGTACGGGCGCCGCTACAGCGAGGAGAAGCTGGCGGCCCTGCGCGCCGTGGACCCGGCGGCGGACTGGGCCGATGCCGCCTTCGCCTCCGCCGAGTTCCCGGTGATCGCGCGCCGCCAGGACGCGGACGAGGACGCGGCGGCCCGGCTCGGCTCCCCGGTGCTCTTCTGCGACACCGACTCCTTCGCCACCGGCATCTGGCACGAGCGCTACCTCGGCGCCCGCAGCGCGGAGGTGGAGGAGATCGCCCGCTCCGGGCCCCGACGGGACCTGTACCTGCTCACCGACCACGAGGGCGTCCCCTTCGAGGACGACGGGCTGCGCGACGGGCCGCAGCTGCGCCCCTGGATGACCGGCCGGTTCCACGAGGAACTCACCCGCACCGGCAGGCGTTTCCTCGTCATCGGCGGGGACCGCGAGGAGCGGCTGGAGACGGCCGTCGCGGCGGTCGACGGGCTGCTCGCGCAGGGCTGGTACTTCGCCGACCCGCTCCCCGAGGACGTACGGCCCCTGGAGCACCGGTGAGCGCCCCGCCCCGCGCCCCGCGCCCCGCCGGGTACGACCCGGCCGCCTTCGAGCCGTTCGCCGTCGCCGTCGACCTCGCCGTCTTCACCGTGCGCGACGGTCGGCTGCACGTCCTGCTGATCCGGCGCGGCCAGGAACCGTACGCCGGTGCCTGGGCGCTGCCCGGCGGCTTCGTGCTGCCCCGGGAGTCCGCCGAGGCCGCCGCCCGCCGCGAGCTGGCCGAGGAGAGCGGGCTGCCCGGGTCGGTGGTCGCCGACCTCCACCTGGAACAGCTGCGGACCTACAGCGAACCCGACCGGGACCCCCGGATGCGGGTCGTCTCGGTCGCCTTCACCGCGCTGGTCCCCGACATGCCCGAACCGGCCGCGGCGGGCGGCGGCGACGCCGAGCACGCGCGCTGGATGCCGCTGGGGGAGGCCCGCGGGCCGGCCCCCGAACTGGCCTTCGACCACGCGGTGATCCTGGCCGACGCGCGCGAGCGGATCGGCGCGAAGCTGGAGTACACCTGCCTGGCCACCGCCTTCTGCCCGCCCGAGTTCACCCTCGGGGAGCTCCAGGGCGTCTACGAGACCGTCTGGGACACCGCCCTGGACCGGCCCAACTTCCGCCGCAAGGTGCTCGCCACCCCCGGCTTCGTCGACCCCGTGCCGGGCGCCGCCCGGCTGACCGGCGGGCGCGGCAAACCGGCCGCCCTCTACCGGGCCGGCCGCGCGAGCGCCCTCCACCCGCCCCTGCTCCGCCCTTCGGAAGGACCCACACGATGACCACGACCACCAAGCGGGCGGCGACGGGCGCGCTGACCGGGCTGGCCCTGGGCGACGCCCTCGGCTTCCCGACGGAGTTCAACGACGTCCCCTCGATCCTCGCCAAGACCGGCCCCTGGCGGCGGATGGCGCTGCCGCGCCCGGCGATCGTCACCGACGACACCCAGATGACCCTGGCCCTCGCCCGCGGCATACGGACCGCCGCCGAGCGCGGTCCGCTCGCCCCGCTGCGGCTGACCCGCCCGGTCCGCGAGGAGTTCGTCGAGTGGTACCGCTCGCCCGAGAACAACCGCGCCCCGGGCCGCACCTGCATGGTCGCCTGTTCCCTGCTGGCGCAGCCGGACCGTGACTGGCGCGACGCCAGCCAGGTCGGCTCGAAGGGCTGCGGGGCGAACATGCGGGTGGTCCCGGTGGGGCTCGTACCGGGCTGGACCGAGGAGGAGCGGGCCGGCGCCGCCCAGCTCCAGTCGGCCCTCACCCACGGGCACCCGACCGCGCTCGCGGCCAGCGACCTCACCGCGCGGGCCGTGTACCTGCTGGCGCGGGGCACCGAGGTGACGGGGCTGATCGGGCTGCTGCGCTCGTACGCCCTCGACAACCGCACCCGCTACCACGAGCGCTGGCTCGGCGACCTGTGGCGGCGCGCCACGGCCGACGCCACGCCCGAGTCGTACATGGCCCGCGGCTGGGACGAATGCCTGGCCGTCCTGGACCGGCTGTCGGCCGCCCTGCGCGACCCCTCCCCGGAGACGGACCCCTGCCTGACCACCGGCGACGGCTGGATCGCCGAGGAGGCCCTGGCCACGGCCCTGCACTGCTTCCTGCTCTTCCCCGAGGACCCGCTGACCGCGCTGCGCCGGGCCGCCTGCACGGCGGGCGACTCGGACTCCATCGCCTGCCTCACGGGCGCCTTCGCGGGCGCCCACCTCGGCGCGGACGTCTGGCCCCGCG
Source organism: Streptomyces sp. NPDC098789 (assembly GCF_044759975.1). Taxonomy (NCBI): domain Bacteria; kingdom Bacillati; phylum Actinomycetota; class Actinomycetes; order Kitasatosporales; family Streptomycetaceae; genus Streptomyces; species Streptomyces sp. NPDC098789. The sequence continues at coordinate 121,754 of NZ_JBIWAJ010000023.1, read as the reverse complement.
ACTGGGAGGGCCGCATCGAGTACCGCGACGAACTCCTGGCCTTCGGCACCCTCTGGGACGCGTGAGCCGTGCTGGACACGTCGAACGCCGACCTCGCGCCCGTCGTGGCCGAGCAGCCCGACCCGCTGCTCTTCGCCACGGTCTCGGGCGCCCACCTGTACGGATTCCCCTCCCGCGACTCGGACGTCGACCTGCGCGGCGTCCACCTGCTGGCGCCCGAGGCGCTCTTCGGGCTCGGCGCGCCGGAGGAGACCCGGACCCGGATGTGGGACCGCGACGGGACCGAGATGGACCTGGTCACCCACGACCTGCGCAAGTTCGTCCGGCTGATGCTGCGGCCCAACGGGTACGTGCTGGAACAGCTGCTCTCGCCCCTGGTGGTCCACACGACGCCCGCCCACGAGGAGCTGGTCTCCCTCGCGCCGGGCGTGCTGACCTCCCACCACGCCCACCACTACCGCGGCTTCGCCACCACGCAGTGGCGGCTCTTCGAGAAGAACGGGGAGCTCAAGCCGCTGCTCTACGCCTTCCGGGCGCTGCTGACCGGCATCGCCCTGATGCGCGGCGGCGGGGTGCAGGCGAACCTGCCGGTGCTCGTGGCCGAGGTGGCCGGGGCGCCCGGGTACCTGCCGGACCTGATCGCGGCCAAGGTCGCGGCCGAACACGGGCCGTACGCGGGAGCGGACCGGGCGATCCTGCTCGGCGACTTCACGGCGCTGCACGGCGTGCTGGACGAGGCGCAGGCGGCCAGTGCGCTGCCGACGGAGCCGGTCGCCTACGAGGCGCTGGACGACTTCGTGGTGCGTACGCGCACCGGGTTCCCGGGGTCAGCCGGCTGAGGCGCGGCGGGTGCGGACGAGGAAGTCCTCGATGCGGGGGAGGTCCGGGTCGGCGGGGAGCGGGGAGGTGGCGAGGGCCGCGTCGGACTCCGCCTCCAGGCGGGACATCCGGGCCTCGACCTCGGCCCACGGGACCTCGCCGCGCTTGACGGCGAGCAGGCCCTCCCGCCGCTCGCCGACGTCGATCGACAGCTCGCCGGTGCGCAGCAGGTCCCGGCAGGACTCCAGCAGGCGCAGCAGGTGCATCGCGTGCTTCCAGCGCGGGGCGCCGTGCACGCGCACGTCCGTCCGCAGCTTGGCGCGCTGCGAGGCCGCATAGCGGCTGAAGGTGGTGTGGGCGTGCCGGGACAGGAACGCCCCGCGGAGCGAGAGGAGTTCCTCGCCCACCGGGGTCAGCCGTTCCACCAGCGGGGAGTGCAGGCACTCCAGGATGTTGGGGTTGGCGCGCAGGGCCAGGGCGCAGAAGCGCTCCAGCTCCCAGGAGAACTCCTCCTCCCGGGGCCCCTCCACATGCGTCGGCGGCTTCTCGAACCGCCAGTACAGCGGGGTCGGGGCGAGGTAGACACCGCGCCGGTCGGTGTCGCTCGCGCCCGTCGCCAGACCGAACGCCCGCGACCCCATCACGCAGGCGTAGACCGTGTGCTCGCGCACCAGCGTCAGCGCCCCCTCGTCGTGCTCGTCCATCGACGCAGCGTAGGCGGGTGGCGGCCCGCCCCGCGAAGGGATATCGCCGTCAGGCGAGGGAGATCTCGCCCGCCGCGGACACCACGATCTTCTTCTCCGCCAGCGGGCGGGTGGCCGGACCGTGGGCCACGGCCCCGTCCGCGACCTGGAACTTGCTGCCGTGGCACGGGCAGTCGATGGTGCCGTTCTCCACCTTGGACACGATGCAGCCCTGGTGGGTGCAGACGGCCGTGAAGCAGCGGTAGGAGCCGGCCGTGGGCTGGGTGACCACGAGCTTCTCGTCCTTGAGGACCGTGCCCCCGCCCACCGGTACCGCCGCGGCCTTCAGCAGGGCCTTGCCGGTCGCCCCGCCCTCGGCCGGGGACGACGCGGGGGCCGGGGGCGCCGCCGAGGCACCGTCGGGCTGGCTGGGGGCGGCGGAGGGCGGCGTGGCGGCGCCGGCGCCGTTGGTCTGCTTCTCGTCACCGCCGCCGCACGCCGTGAGCGCGCCGCCCGCCAGGGCCACCGCCCCTGCCGCCAGTACCGTGCGCCGGGCGGTGCGCGTGGGCTCGCTCATGACATCTCCTTGCTGGGGTGGTCGGTGGGGCAGCAGCATCCTGGCGCGTCGCGGGCTCCGTGAGAAGCCTGCCGCGCCGCCGTCCGCCGCCCCGCCGCACCGGCCCCGTCAGTGGCCGGGCGCCGGCGGAGCCAGTTCCGCCGGGCGCCCCGGTGTCCGTACGACCTCCCACACGCGGACCACCGCGTCCCGGTTCAACGGGCCGTGGACGTGCGGGTAGCGGCCGCCGGATTCACCCTCCCGGCGGACCGGCGAGGTCAGGGCCGCCTCGTCGAGTTCGAGCGCGAGCAGCGGCCCGGGCACGGCCGCGTAGTGCGCGTCCGCGATGGCGAGCGCGGTGGCGGCGTCACCCGAACAGTGCACGAAGCCCTCCGAGTCGAGCGAGGGCGGGGCGTACGGGCGCTCGGGCGCGGCGGACCAGTCGGCGAGGGCGACGATGTGGAAGATCATGCCGCTCGTTCTACCGCAGGACGCGGGGCCGGACGCCGCCCAGTGGCGGGCCCGTCCGGTTCGGGTGACATTGGCCGTGTTCTCGATGCTGCCGGGCGGGCCCAGTGCCGTGCGCCCCGGCTCCCTCTTCGAAAGGCATGACGATGGCGGGTAACGACCTCGGCTCCCTGCTCGGCGGTCTCCTCGGCGGCGGTGGCGGGAGCGGCGGCCAGGGCGGCGGCGCGGGCAACATCCTCGGCGCCCTGCTCAGCGCGCTCGGCGGCGCCGGCGGCGGTGGCGGCGCCCAGGCGGCCGGCGGCGGCAACAACCCGCTCGGCGGGCTGCTGGACATGCTGACCAAGTCCGGCCTCGTCGACCAGGCCCAGTCCTGGGTCGGTACGGGCGACAACCAGGCGGTCAGCGGCGCCCAGATCGCCGAGGCCCTGCCGGACGAGGCCCTGCAGCAGGCCGCCCAGCAGGCCGGCGTCAGCCCGCAGGAGGCGGCCGACCAGATCGCCCAGGCGCTGCCCCAGGCCGTCGACAAGCTGAGCCCGCAGGGCACCCTGCCCACCGGCTCGCTGGAGGACATCATCAAGCAGCAGAACCTCTGAGCCACTGAGCCACTGAGCCACTGATCCACCGGCCGCCGCGGCCGGGGCCCGGCGGACCGTCCTTCGGGACGGACCGCCGGGCCCCCGCGCGTACCGGCTGACTACGCTGGGACCGCGCGGCGCACCGCCCGCCCGATCGTGATCCATTCGAGGAGCCCCCAGTGAGAACCGCCGCCGTCATCGGAACCGGACTGATCGGCACCTCCGCGGCCCTCGCCCTGACCGCCCGCGGGATCACCGTCCACCTCAGCGACCACGACCCGGCCCAGGCCCGCACCGCCGCCTCCTTCGGTGCCGGCACGGACGAACCCGCCGAGGGCAGGGTCGACCTCGTGATCGTCGCCGTACCGCCCGCGCACGTGGCCGCGACCGTGGCCGACGCGATCCGGCGCGGGCTGGGACGGGCCTACGTGGACGTGGCCAGCGTCAAGGGCGGGCCGAGGCGCGAGCTGGAGGCCCTGGGCGCCGACCTGAGCGCGTACATCGGCACGCACCCGATGGCCGGGAAGGAGCGCTCCGGACCGCTCGCCGGCACGGCCGACCTGTTCGAGGGACGGCCCTGGGTGCTGACGCCGACCCGGGACACCGACCACGAGGTGCTGAACCTGGCGCTGGAGCTGGTCGCGCTCTGCCGGGCCGTGCCCGTCGTGATGGACGCCGACGCCCACGACCGGGCCGTCGCGCTGGTCTCGCACACCCCGCAGCTGGTCTCCAGCATGGTCGCGGCCCGGCTGGAGCAGGCCGACGAGAGCGCCGTGCGGCTGTGCGGGCAGGGCATCCGCGACGTCACCCGGATCGCCGCCTCCGACCCGCGGATGTGGGTGGAGATCCTCTCCGCCAACCCCGGGCCGGTCGCCGACGTGCTCACCGGGATCGCCGCCGACCTGGAGGAGACCGTGCAGGCGCTGCGCGGACTCCAGTCCGCGGACGAGGAGAAGCGGCGCGGCGGCGCGGACGACATCGAGGACGTGCTGCGCCGCGGGAACGCGGGCCGGGTGCGCGTCCCGGGCAAGCACGGCTCCGCACCGACCGTGTACGAGACCGTGACCGTGCTGATCAGCGACCAGCCGGGCGAGCTGGCCCGGATCTTCGCCGACGCCGGTCGGGCCGGGGTCAACATCGAGGACGTACGGATCGAGCACGCCAACGGGCAGCAGGCGGGCCTGGTCCAGCTCAGCGTGGACCCCCGGGCCGCCGCGGGACTCACGGCCGAGCTGCGCGAGCGGGGCTGGGCCCTGCGCCAGTAGGGCGCCCGGCGGCCTCCCGGCCCTCCCGGCGCCCCTTCCGGCGGCCCCCGGAACCGACCGGCGCCGGGTACCCCGCCGAGTCGGTAACCTTAAGGAGGGGCGTTTTCGCGCGCCCGGACACGTACGCGCAACCAGGAAGGTGCTCGCCCCGTGGAAACCGCCGCTCAGTCCGCCGTGATCGTCGCCATCGACGGTCCCTCCGGCACGGGCAAGTCCAGCACCTCCAAGGCCGTCGCCGCCAAGCTCGGGCTGCGGTACCTGGACACCGGTGCGCAGTACCGGGCCATCACCTGGTGGATGATCACCAACGGCATCGACCTCGACGACCCGCAGGCCATCGCGCTCGCCGCCGGCAAGCCCGCCATCGTCTCCGGTACGGACCCCGCCGCGCCCACCATCAGCGTGGACGGCCTCGACGCCGCCGGGCCGATCCGCACCCAGGAGGTCACCTCCAAGGTCAGTGCGGTCAGCGCGGTGCCCGAGGTGCGCACCCTGATCACCGACCTCCAGCGCGTCATCGCCGCCGAAGCGGCGCGGACGGCCGCCGGGATCGTCGTCGAAGGCCGGGACATCGGCACCACCGTCCTGCCCGACGCCGACCTCAAGGTCTTCCTCACCGCGTCGGCCGAGGCGCGCGCCGCCCGCCGCAGCGGTGAGCTGAAGGGCGCCCACGCCCAGAACCTCGCGGCCACGAAGGCGGCGCTGATCAAGCGCGACGCGGCCGACTCCGGCCGCAAGACCTCCCCGCTGGCCAAGGCCGCGGACGCGGTCGAGGTCGACACCACGGAACTCACCCTCGACCAGGTCATCGAGTGCGTCGTGACCCTCGTGGAGGACAAGAGGGCGGCCGGCCAGTGAGCGAAACGCCCTCCCTCAAGGGTGCGGCGGTCGGCCGGCGGATCGGGATCGGGCTCATGTACGGGCTCTGGAAGCCCCGTGTGCTCGGCGCGTGGAAGGTACCGGCCTCCGGGCCGCTCATCCTGGCCGTCAACCACTCCCACAACGTCGACGGGCCCATGGTCATGGGCACCGCGCCGCGGCCCGTGCACTTCCTGATCAAGAAGGAAGCGTTCATCGGCCCGCTCGGCCCCTTCCTGGAAGGGATCGGGCAGGTCAAGGTCGACCGCTCCGGTGTCGACCGGGAGGCCGTCACCCGCGCCCTGGGCGTCCTCGGTGACGGCGGGGTCCTCGGAATCTTCCCCGAGGGCACCCGAGGCGAAGGCGACTTCGCCTCGCTGCGCGCCGGCCTCGCCTACTTCGCGGTCCGCGGCGGAGCGCCCATAGTGCCCGTCGCGGTGCTCGGCAGCACCGAGCGCCGTGGCAGGCTGGTCAAGGGACTGCCGCCCTTCAAGGGTCGGGTCGACGTCGTCTTCGGCGACGCCTTCGACGCGGGCGACGGCAGTGGCCGCCGCACCCGCACGGCGCTCGACGCGGCCACCGTACGCATCCAGGACCGGCTGACCCGCCACCTGGCCGACGCCAAGCGGCTCACCGGCCGCTAGGCGAGACTTGAACTCAGTAGTGGACCCGCGCGCTGCGGGTGCCACCGATCACCACGAACGACGAGGAACGGACTTCATGAACGACCAGCACGACCACGGAGCACTCGGAGACGCCGAGTACGCGGAGTTCATGGAGCTCGCCGCGGAAGAAGGCTTCGACATCGAGGACGTCGAAGGCGCGATCGAGGAGGCGGGCGCGGGCCCGCTCCCCGTCCTCGCCGTCGTCGGCCGCCCGAACGTCGGCAAGTCGACCCTGGTGAACCGCATCATCGGCCGCCGCGAAGCGGTGGTCGAGGACAAGCCGGGCGTCACCCGCGACCGCGTCTCGTACGACGCCGAATGGGCCGGCCGCCGGTTCAAGGTCATGGACACCGGCGGCTGGGAGCAGGACGTCCTCGGCATCGACGCGTCCGTCGCCGCCCAGGCCGAGTACGCGATCGAGACCGCCGACGCGGTCGTCTTCGTCGTGGACGCCAAGGTCGGCGCCACCGACACCGACGAGGCCGTCGTCCGGCTGCTGCGCAAGGCGGGCAAGCCCGTCGTGCTCTGCGCCAACAAGGTGGACGGCCAGAGCGGCGAAGCCGACGCGACCGCGCTGTGGTCGCTCGGCCTCGGCATGCCGCACCCGGTCTCCTCGCTGCACGGCCGCGGTACGGGCGACATGCTCGACGCCGTCCTGGAGGCCCTGCCCGAGGCCCCGCCGCAGACCTTCGGCGCCGCGGCCCCCGGCGGCCCGCGCCGGATCGCCCTCATCGGCCGTCCGAACGTCGGCAAGTCCTCGCTCCTGAACAAGGTCGCGAAGGAGGACCGGGTCGTCGTCAACGAGATGGCCGGCACCACCCGCGACCCGGTCGACGAGCTGATCGTGCTCGGCGGCATCACCTGGAAGTTCGTGGACACCGCGGGCATCCGCAAGAAGGTGCACCTCCAGCAGGGCGCCGACTACTACGCCTCCCTGCGCACGGCCGCCGCCGTCGAGAAGGCCGAGGTCGCGGTCATCCTGATCGACACGACCGAGAACATCAGCGTCCAGGACCAGCGCATCATCACCATGGCCGTCGAGGCCGGGCGCGCCATCGTCATCGCCTACAACAAGTGGGACGAGCTGGACGAGGAGCGCCGCTACTACCTGGAGCGCGAGATCGAGACCGAGATGCAGCAGGTCTCCTGGGCCCCGCGCGTCAACGTCTCCGCCCTCACCGGCCGCCACATGGACAAGCTGGTCCCGGCGATCGAGACCGCCCTGGAGGGCTGGGAGACGCGCGTCCCGACGGGCCGCCTGAACGCGTTCCTCGGCGAGATCGTCGCCGCCCACCCGCACCCGGTGCGCGGCGGCAAGCAGCCCCGCATCCTCTTCGGCACCCAGGCGGGCACCAAGCCGCCGCGCTTCGTCCTCTTCGCCTCGGGCTTCCTGGAGGCCGGCTACCGGCGCTTCATCGAGCGCCGCCTGCGCGAGGAGTTCGGCTTCGAGGGCACCCCGATCCACCTCTCGGTGCGGGTGCGCGAGAAGCGCGGCTTCAACAAGAGCAAGAGCAACAAGCAGTAGTCGCACCCAGCGGGTGCACCGGGGTCAGTAGCCCCGGCGCGGAGCGGGCGGCAGGGCCGCCGGGATGTGCTGCATCCCGGTCTGGTGCTGCCGCCCGTTGCCGTATCCGGGGGCGGTGCCCGCGGTGGCGTAGCCCTGGGTGCCCTGGCCGGCGTAGGAGGGCTGGGGGACGTAGGAGGGTTGGGGCGCGTACGAGGGCTGCCACGGGTCGGTCTGCCACGCGGAACCGTTCCAGCCGCTCGTGCTGGTCTGACCGCTGCTGTACGCGCCCGGGTACCCGGTGGTGGCCAGCGCGCCGCCGGGAGCGGCCGGGGCCGTGCCGAAGGCCGTGAAACCGAGATCCTCCTCGCCGCTGCGGTCGCCGGGCAGGGCCCGGAAGGAGCGCAGGTACTCCGAGTACAGGGCGTCGAAGATCGGGGTGGGCGAGGGGGTGTGCGGCGCGGCGTGCGCCCCCTCCCGCGTCCATGCGGGGCGCATCGGGGGGATGGGGCTCGAATAGGACGGGGCGCGGGAGGGATCGTATGAATGCACGTATCTGCCAACGAAACCGGCGCCCTGCGGATGCGGGGCGCCGGGGAGAAATCGCAGATCGCCGGGGGTGTGCGGGACGGACCGCGCACCCCCGGCGCACGCCATCGCCCGGCCCCCGCCCCGGACGGGTCCGGGGCCGGGACCGGACGAGGGCAGTCCGGTGGGGGTGGGGCGGGGCTCAGGTGCCCGCGAGCGGCATGGAGGCCGCCACGAGCTTGCCGCCCGCCGCGGCCTTGTCGAGCGCGTCGCGCAGCAGGTCCTCGCGGGGCTGCTGGCCGATCGAGCCGACGGGGGCGGCGTAGACGAGCACGCGCTGGGTCTTGTTGACGGCGGCGCGCCAGCCGTCGGTGACCGAGAGCGCCTTGTGGGCCTGCCACCAGGAGGTGGGGGCGCCGCCGTCGATGCCGGGCTGGAGCACGGCGTGCAGCAGGCCCGCGGCGAGCAGCACCGACCAGCCGGACAGCTGCGAGGGCAGCGTGGAGGTGTCGGTGACCGGGATGAAGCCCTGCTCGATGAGGAGGGGCAGGAAGTCGTCGCCGGGGCCGTCGGTGCCGGGGCGGGCGATCGGCGCGGTCGGCTCGACCACGAGCGCGGGGTGCAGCTCGCCGCCGATCAGGACCAGCCCGCTGGTGATGCCGAGGACGGCCTGGCCGCCCGGTACGGCCTGGGGGACGTCGGGGGCGGCGAACGCGTCGCCGGGGCCCTCGGCGGACGGGTCGGTGCCGGTGATGCTGCGGACGGCGCCCTGGAGCTGGTCCTCGGAGACGTTGACCACCTGCGAGGGGATGCACAGTGCGTGGGCGAAGGCGAGGACCGCGGTCTCCTCGCCGACGAACAGCACGGTGCTGGTCTGCTCGCGCTCCGAGTCCCCCGGGGTGCGGCACGAGGTGCAGTCGTAACTGCTCGGGGCCTGGTCACCGGCGAGCAGCCGGTTGGCTTCTTCGTCGCCGATCTCGGCGCGTACGTCATCACTGACCTCGAGCATGCGCGGCACGGAGTGACTCCTCGGACTACGACGGACCGGTGGGCCGTTCCGTCTCGGCGTGCGGGACCGGGCGGTTCCCGGCTCGCCGGGATCAACGGGAGAGTGACGGCCGGGGTCACGCCGGATGAGGGAACGGATTCGAACCTGACCCCCGGACGAGTGAATGGGCTGAACGGAGCGTTGCTTTCATGCCAACTCTTTTCCCTTTGTGCTCAGTTGACGGCGTGGAATGCGCGGTTCGCGGGGGCGGGGTGATCGGCCTTCCGGGTGGCCGCGGGTGGGCGGCCGCGTGGCGGGGCGGGGACGCGAGGGGGGCTGCGTAGCGTGATCAGATGCCCACATTCCGGATCCGGGCGGCCGTGTTGGTGGCTGCCGCGCTGGTGTTCGTACCGTCGGCGGCGTCGCGCGGCTACGCGTCGGCCCCACCACCGCCCGCGCCCGGGCCCGCCGGGGTCCATGCCGCCGGTGCGCCGGGGAGGATCGGGAAGGGGGCCGGGGACTGCGGGCCCGGCGGTCAGTGGCCGTGGGACTGCGTGGCCGACTGCGAGAGCACGGGCCGCTGGAACGTCAACACCGGCAACGGCTTCTACGGGGGGCTCCAGTTCTGGCAGCCCACCTGGGAGGAGCACGGCGGGCTCGGCTACGCGCCGCGCGCGGACCTGGCGGCGCGGGATCAGCAGATCCGGGTGGCGGAGGACGTCCTGGGCACGCAGGGGTGGGAGGCGTGGCCGGTCTGCTCGAAGCGGTACGGGTTGGCGGGGCGGATGCACGTGGTGCGGGGCGGGGACTCGTTGGACTCGATCGCCCGGCGGCATCGGGTGCGGGGTGGGTGGCGGGTGCTGTACGAGGCGAACCGGGGGGTGATCGGGGCCCGGCCGGAGCTCCTGGTGGTGGGCACGCTCCTGGCCCTCCCCCCGTCGACCCCGGCCCCGGCCAAGCCGCCGGCCGCGGCCCCCGCCCCCGCAGCGCCTACGCCTACGCCTGCGCCGCGCGTTCGCTGACGGTGCCTCCGGCGGCGCCTCAATCGCCGGCGGGGCTGAGGGTGGCAGGCCGATTCAGCCCGTCCGGCTGGTGTGGGTGGGGCCAATTCAGCCTGCCCGGCGTTTGAGGGCCCGCCGGAGGCCACAGGGGCTGAGGGCCCCGGAGGGTGCATTGGCGCTGGCAGACTCGGGGGCATGCTGGAGACTTCCGCTCGGTTGTTGCGCCTGTTGTCCCTGTTGCAGGCGCACCGGGAATGGACCGGGTCCGCCCTCGCGGAGCGGCTCGGGGTGACCCCCAGGACCGTACGGCGCGACGTGGACCGCCTCCGCGAGCTGGGGTACCCGGTCAACGCCAGTCCCGGCACCGGCGGCGGCTACCAGCTCGGCGCCGGCGCCGAGCTGCCCCCGCTGCTGCTCGACGACGACGAGGCCGTGGCGGTCGCGATCGGGCTGCGGACCGCCGCCGGGAACGGCGTCGAAGGCATCGGGGAGGCCTCCGTGCGCGCCCTGGCCAAGCTGGAGCAAGTGCTGCCGGCGCGGCTGCGGCGCAGGATCTCGGCCCTCAACGCCTTCACCGTGCCGATGCTGCGCGGCCCGGACCGCGCCACCGTGGACCCCTCCGTGCTGGCCGAGCTGGCGGCCCTGTGCCGGGACGGCGAACGGCTGCGCTTCGGCTACCGGGACCACGCCGGCGCGAGCACCCGCCGGACCGTGGAGCCGCACCGCCTGGTGTGCACCGAGCGCCGCTGGTACCTGGTCGCCTGGGACCTGGAGCGCGCCGCCTGGCGCACCTTCCGCGCGGACCGGATCGAGCCGAGGCCCCCGCACGGCCCCCGGTTCACCCCGCGCCCGCCACCGGCCGAGGACCTGGCGGCGTACGTCTCCGAGGGCGTCTCCCACCGCGGGTACGCGGCCCGGGCCGTGGTGCGGCTGCGGCTGCCGGCCGAGGAGGCGGCGCGGACCATCGGACCCTCGGACGGGGTGCTGGAGCCACTGGACGCGCACAGCTGCCTGCTGCGCACCGGAGCGGTCAGCCCGGACGTGTTGGTGATTCACCTCATGCTGCTCGGCTGCGAGTTCGAGGTCGTGGAGCCTCCCGAGCTCATCGCGCGGATCAGGGCGGCGCGGGACCTGCTCGGGCGCGCCGTGGGGCCGGCGGACGGGGCGGACTCCCCACGCGTGGAGAAAAGGTGAAGGTGCGTCGGGCAATGCGGAGACGGAATTCCGGGGGTCCGGACAGGAATGGGAATGAGCCTTCGCGCCGGGCGTGTCGAGGGCCGGTAAACAATTGCCGCGAGGAACTCGGCAGGCGGAACGACTGTCGGCAATCCGTGACACAAGCGTGACCCGGTTTGGACGAACACCTGGGCGTTCGGCTGACGCACGACTGCCGCGGTCCGGAGGATGATCCGGCTCGCGGCAGTCGGGTGGAGCGTGGAACGGGGCTCGGGCGGGATCGGGTCGTGCGTACCGTGCTCCCGCCCGGCGCAGGGTCAGCCGCCGGCCACCGGGCGGGCCGCCGGGTTGCGCCCGGTGCGGTCGCGCTCGGTGTGCGGCGGGCGACGGCTGCCCGCCGGGGTCACCGGGGTCCGCTCCGAGCGGATGACGTGCGGCCGGGCGGCCACGTGCGGGGCCGCCGTACGGGCCGCGGTGGCGTGCCCGGCGCCCGCGGGCACCGCGGCGGGCTCCTCGGGCACCGGAAGCGCCTCGGCCGCCCGCTGGACGAACACCTTGGCCTGGGCGGACAGCGGGGCGACGGGCAGCGCGGCCGCGCCGCTCTGGCGGCGCAGGCGCCAGGCGACGCGCTGCTCCATGATGAAGGCCTCGGTCCGGGCGATGAAGGGCTCGAACCACGGCAGGGCGAGCAGCACCAGCAGACCGGCGGCCCAGCCGAGCAGCACGTCGCTGACCCAGTGCGTACCGAGGTAGACGGTGGTGGCGCCGACGCTGAGCGCGACGATCGCGGAGGCCGTCGACAGCACCCGCCGGGTGACTCCGGTGGAGGCCAGGTAGGCCAGGATCCCCCAGGTCACAACGGCGTTGGCGGTGTGGCCGGAAGGAAATATATCGCCGCCGCCGAACATCTCGGCCGAGCCGATCTGGGTCGCGTAGTGCGGGCCGAGCCGGCCGAGGCCGAGCTTCACCGAGCCCACGGTCACGTTGAGCGCGAGCAGGGCCACGCCGAGCGTGATCAGCGGGCGCAGGGTGTGCTGGCGCCAGCAGCGCCAGCCGAGCCAGGCCATGACCATCATCGAGGTGGGGCCGCGCTGGCCCAGCACCACGAGGTAGTCGAGGAAGGCGTGCACCTGCGGCCACTGCTCGTACGGCCGGAAGAACATCAGCTGCCAGTCGAGCCGCACCAGCCACGAGGTGGTCAGTACGCCGATCACGATCGCCAGGTAGAACACGAGCGTCGCGCCGAAGAGCACGACACGGTGCCGGCTCATCTGCGGCACTTGCAGATGAGCCGGTCGTTCGGGTTCCCGGTCGAGGCGGGCGAAGACCCGCTCCAGACGGGTGAAAATTTGGTCAGTACGCACCCAATCGACGTTACCGCGCGCCGATGGGCCGCCCGGTCGAATCCCGGGCTTTGTGATGACCATGTGATGTGGAGTTGGTCTCGTTCGGGTCTTTATTCCCCGGAATGCGGCAATGTCCTGAGGCGTGACTGCCGGAACGTGATCCACATGTGTCCTGAATAAGGTGACACACTTATCGGGATTTTATGGGGCCGGGAGCAATTACTTTGCACAAAGATGGATCGGAATTCCCCCTTCCGTTAGCCGGCTCCCGTTACGGCGGACCCGACCCGTTCAGCCACCAGGCGCCGTAGACCGCCGAGGCCAGGGCCAGCGCCCCCACCGCCGCGGCCACCCACCCGGTCCGCCGGCGCGCCAGGGCCACCGCGACCGGCAGCAGCAGCGGGAAGGCCGGCAGCAGCAGCCGGGGCTTGGAGCCGAAGTACCCCGAGGCACACAGGGCCAGGGCCACCACGATCCCGCCGTAGACCAGCAGCGCCACGGGCTGCCGCTGCCGCACGCACGCCGCGCACAGCCACAGCACCAGCGCGACCCCCGCGAGCAGCCCCAGGCCCGCCAGCACCCCGGGCGCCGTGGCCGAGCCCAGTCGGCCCCCGATGAAACGCGCGAAGGCCCAGCCGCCGTCGAAGCCGTTGCCCCAGCCTGCCTGCACGTCCAGGTAGCCGAAGAGCCCGCGCCCGGTGTGCGCGCCGACCCACAGGACGTAGGCCGCCGCCCCCAGCGGGGCCAGCGCCGCCCCGACCGCCGTCCGCCAGGTGCCCCCGCCGCGCCGCCGGGCCAGTACGGCCGCCACCCAGACCGCCGCGACCACCGCCGCCCCGACCGGCCGGGTCAGCCCCGCCAGCGCGGCCAGCGCGCCCGCCCACACCCAGTTGCCGCGCAGCACCCCGTACAGGGCCCAGGCGGCCAGCGCCGTGAAGAGGGCCTCGCTGTAGGCCATGGACTGCACGATCCCGACCGGCAGCGCGGCCCAGATCGCCACCGCCAGCACCCCGGCCCGGCGCCCGTACAGCAGGTCGACGACCGCGAAGATCCCCCAGGCCGCGGCCAGGGACGCCGTCCACGCCACCACCAGCCCCGCATCGCCGTACGCCAGGCCGGTCGGCGCCGCCACCGCCCGCTCCAGCCACGGCAGCAGCGGGAAGAAGGCGAGGTTCGAGTGGACGTCGCCGTTGGCCAGCACCACCTCGTACCCGTAGCCCTCGCCCGCGACCCGCGCGTACCAGAGGGAGTCCCAGCGGGCGGAGAGCAGCGTGTGCGCGCTGCTGCCCGCGGCCAGCCCCCACAGCCAGAGCGCGAGCAGACCCAGCGCCCGTACCGCGGCGAAGGCGGCGAGCGCGGGCGCGACCCGGCGCGGGGTCGGGGCCGGCGCGGGGTCGGGGGTGGGCTGCGGCGGCCGGTTCGCGGGGTGCGGCGGCGCGGGCGGGGCGGGTGGGGCGTGATCGTTCACGGGATCGATTATCGGGGCCGGCGCGGCGAACCACGGCCCGTGACCTGGCGTGTACGCCGGTGGGGGAGGGGGAAGGGGGGAGCTGCGCCGTGACGCAGCGCACCGCGGAGACGTGACCGGGATGAGAGCTTGGCCACGTCGGCGCTGGCTCGAACTCGCGTACGCTGTCCGTTCACTCGCGCGTCGATGCCGGACCCCCTCGGCCGCCGCCAACCGCGGCCGTCGGACGTTGGTCCGCCGAGGCGAGGGCTCATCTGGGAGGTAGATGCATGTCGGGGACGAACACCCTCCGGCAGCGGATCGGCGCGCTCGCGGGAGGCGCCAACCGCTGGGCCGTACTGGCCGTCCTCTGCATCAGCCTGCTCCTCGTCGCGCTCGACGCGACGATCCTGCACGTCGCCGTCCCCTCGGTCACCGAGGACCTGCGCCCCGGCGCGATCGAGCTGCTGTGGATCGTCGACGCCTACCCGCTGGTCTGCGCCTCGCTGCTGATCCTCTTCGGCACCCTCGGGGACCGGGTCGGCCGCCGTCGGATCCTGCTGATCGGCTACGGGCTCTTCGGCGTGGCCTCGGTGATCGCCGCCCTCGCCGACAACGCCCAGCTGCTCATCGCCGCGCGCGCCCTGCTCGGCATCGGTGGCGCGATGATCATGCCCGCCACCCTGTCGATCCTGCGCACGGTCTTCCCCGACCGCCGCGAGCGGGCCCTCGCGATAGGGATCTGGACCGCGGTCGCCGCCGTCGGCGCGGCGAGCGGCCCCGTCATCGGGGGCTTCCTCGTCCAGCACTTCTGGTGGGGCTCCGTCTTCCTGATCAACATCCCGCTGATGGCGCTGATCCTGCCCCTGGGGCGGTGGCTGCTGCCCGAGTCCAAGGGGGCCAACGACGGGCCCTGGGACGTGCTCGGTGCGCTGATGGCCGCCGGGGGCGTGCTCGGCACGGTGCTCGGGGTCAAGCGCGCGGGCGCCGACCGGACCTTCCTGGAGGTCGGGGCGGTGGTCCCGGTGCTGATCGGCGCCATCCTGCTGGTGTTGTTCGTCCGCCGGCAGAAGCGGCGCGAGCACCCGCTGATCGACATCGGGATGTTCTCCAGGGTGGCCTTCTCCACCTCCGTGGCCTGCATCGTGCTCGCCATGCTGGCGCTGGTCGGCCTGGAGCTGATCGCCGTCCAGTACCTCCAGCTGGTGCTGCACCTGAGCCCGCTGGAGACGGGGCTGCGGCTGCTGCCGCTCACCTTCGCGGCGATGGCGGCGGGCGCCACCGGCTCGTACACCCTCCAGCGGGTCGGCCCGCGCGCGATGGTCTCGCTGGGCTTCACGCTCACCGCGTGCGCCGTGCTGCTGCTGACGCTGATGGGCCTGGACGACCGGCCCTGGCTGCTCACCTTCGGCTTCGTGCTGCTCGGCTTCGGACTGCAGACCACGCTCTTCGCGGCGTACGAGTCCATGCTGAGCGAGGCCCCGGCCAGCAAGGCGGGGGGCGCGGCGGCGATCGGCGAGACCTCCTACCAGCTGGGTGCGGGGATGGGCATCGCGCTGCTCGGCAGTGTCATGAACGCGGCCTACATCCCCGGGCTGCGGGAGGTTCCCGGGGTCTCGGCGGTGGATTCCGGGCGGGCCTCGAACTCGCTCGGCGAGGCGTACCAGATCGCGCGGAGCCTTGGCGGGCCGGCGGGGGAGTCGCTCTACTCGGCGGCCCGGCACTCCTTCGTGCACGGGCTGCACGTGACGTTGCTGGTGAGTGCGGTGCTGTTGTTCGCGGGGGCGGCGATGGCGTTGAAGTTGCCGCGGGGGCTGGAGGGTGAGCCGGGTCCTGCCGAGCCGGTGCGGATCCCCGGGCAGTCGGGGCCGCCCTGCCCGGACCCGGTCGCCGGGCCCTCCGCCCAGCGCTCCTCCTGACCCTGCGCCTCGCCTCAATCGCCGGCGGGGCTGGGAGTGGCGGGGCTCCGCCCCGGGCCGGCGGGCTGGGATGGCCGGCCAGATTCAGCCTGCCCGGCGATTGAGGGCCCGCCGGAGGCCTCGGGGCTCCGCCCCGGACCCCGCGCCTCAAACGCCGGCGGGGCTGGAGTGGCCGGGCTCCGCGCCTCAAGCGCCGGCGGGGCTGGAGTGGCCGGGCTCCGCGCCTCAAGCGCCGGCGGGGCTGGGAGTGGCGGGGCTCCGCCCCGGGCCTGGAGGGGCGGGGGTGGACCGCGGGGGTGAACGGTGGCTAACTTGCAGCGCTAGGTTTTGTTTCCAGGCCCGCCGGGAGGCCCTCGTGTCCGCGTCGAAAACGCCGTTCGTCCCCACCGACCCCCTCGGGCTCGACGAGCTGCTGAGCCCCGAGGACCTCGCGGTGCGGGACACCGTACGGAACTGGGCCGCCGACCGCGTGCTGCCGTACGTCGCCGATTGGTACGAGAAGGGCGAGCTGCCCGGGATCCGGGAGCTGGCCCGCGAGCTCGGCGGGATCGGCGCGCTCGGCATGTCCTTGACCGGGTACGGCTGCGCGGGCGCCAGCGCCGTCCAGTACGGGCTGGCCTGCCTGGAGCTGGAGGCCGCCGACTCGGGGATCCGCTCCCTCGTCTCCGTACAGGGATCGCTCGCCATGTACGCGATCTGGAAGTACGGCTCCGAGGAGCAGAAGCAGCGCTGGCTGCCCGGCATGGCCGCCGGTGAGCTGATCGGCTGCTTCGGGCTGACCGAGCCGGACGTGGGCTCGGACCCCGCCGCGATGCGCACCCACGCCAAGCGCGACGGCGGCGACTGGGTGCTGAACGGGCGCAAGATGTGGATCACCAACGGCTCGGTCGCGGCCGTCGCCGTGGTCTGGGCGCAGACCGACGAGGGGATCCGCGGCTTCGTCGTACCCACCGGCACCCCGGGGTTCTCGGCGCCCGAGATCAAGCACAAGTGGTCGCTGCGCGCCTCGGTGACCAGCGAGCTGGTCATGGACGACGTACGACTGCCCGCGGACGCGGTGCTGCCCGACGTCATCGGCCTGCGCGGCCCGCTCGGCTGCCTCAGCCACGCGCGGTACGGGATCGTCTGGGGGTCCATGGGGGCGGCGCGCGCCAGCTTCGAGTCGGCCCTCGGCTACGCGAAGACGCGCGAGCAGTTCGGGAAGCCGATCGGTGGCTTCCAGCTCACCCAGGCCAAGCTCGCGGACATGGCCCTGGAGCTGCACAAGGGCATCCTGCTCGCCCACCACCTCGGGCGCCGCATGGACGCGGGCACCCTGCGGCCGGAGCAGATCAGCTTCGGCAAGCTCAACAACGTCCGCGAGGCGATCGAGATCTGCCGCACCGCGCGGACCGTCCTCGGCGCGAACGGGATCTCCCTGGAGTACCCCGTCATGCGGCACGCCACCAACCTCGAATCGGTGCTCACCTACGAGGGCACCGTCGAGATGCACCAGCTGGTCCTGGGCAAGGCACTCACCGGCCTCGACGCCTTCCGGTGAGCGCCCTGCTCAGCTCTGGTTGAAGAAGTCGCGCGTGCGTCCGCCGGACTCGCCGCTGACGATCTGGGTGTCGGCCGGGGTCAGCAGGAAGACCCTGGTCGCCACCCGCTCGATCGAGCCGCGCAGGCCGAAGGTCAGGCCGGCCGCGAAGTCGACCACGCGCTTCGCGTCGCCCGGGTCCATCGAGGACAGGTTCACGATCACGGGCACGCCCTCGCGGAACAGCTCGCCGATGCCCCGCGCGTCGCGGAAGCCGTCGGGGGTCACCGTGGCGATCCGCCGGCCGTGCTCGACGGCCGACTCGGACGCCACCTGGACCCGCGGGTCGGTGACCCACTGCTCGCGCTCCGCACCGCCCGTGTGGTTGCTCTGCGCCGCGGCCTCCGCGTACTCGTCGTCGTAGTACCGCTCGTCACCGCTGTCCTCAACGAGACCCAGCCAGGCACTCGCCTTGCGTACCGAACCCATGGACGCCTCCTTTCACCGGGGGTCTGTCTGTCATCTTCTCCGCGTCCCTATGGTCGACCATGATGCTGACAACGCGCCAAGTGGATAGTCGCCGCGCAGGGGTTTCGTGACGGTACTGGTGCAGAACATCCGGTGCGCGGCCAAGGTTCCCGGCGCTTACCGCTGCTGACTGAGTGAAAATACGACCGCTGCATCCGTCCGGGTGACCGCAGGGGACGTACGGGTGAAGGACCCGGCTCGGTACGATGCCCCGCACGCACGCGCTTGACACACGGGGGAACCACTTGTTCGGCATCGTCAGACCCTGCACGCACCGGCTCGGGGACCGGTTCAAGACGGAATGGATGGCCCATCTCTGCGGACTGTGCCTGGCACTTCGCGGGGACCACGGTCAGTTCGCGCGGGTGGTGACCAACTACGACGGGCTGCTCGTATCCGTTCTGACGGAGGCTCAGTCCGGACCGGCTCCGGGCTCCCGGCGCACGGCGGGCCCCTGCCCGCTGCGCGGGATGCGCACCGCGCCGGTGGCCAACGGCGAGGGCGCGCGGCTCGCCGCCGCCGTCTCCCTGGTGCTCGCCTCGGCGAAGGTGCGGGACCACGTGGCCGACCGGGACGGCCTGTTGGCGCGCGCTCCGCTGGCCGCCGCCGCGCGCACCGTGGCCCGGCGCTGGGATCGGGCCGGCGCGCGCACGGGGGCCTCGCTCGGCTTCGACACCGCGGTGCTCGTGGACGCGGTGGACCGGCAGGGCGACATCGAGGCGCTGGCCGGGCTCGGCACTCCGGTGCTGCGGGTGACCGAGCCGACCGAGACCGCCACGGCCGCCGCCTTCGCCCATACCGCGACCCTGGCCGGTCGGCCAGGCAACGCCCCCGCGCTCGCGGAGGCGGGCCGCTACTTCGGTCGGCTCGCGCACCTGCTGGACGCGGTGGAGGACCAGGCCGCCGACGCCGTGGCCGGGGCCTGGAACCCGCTGACGGCCACCGGGACCTCGCTGGTCGAGGCCCGGCGGCTGTGCGACGACGCGCTGAGCGGGATACGGCTGTCCCTGCGGGAGGTCGAGTTCGTGGACGCGGGGCTCGCGCACCGGCTGCTGGTGCACGAGCTGCGGACCTCGGTGGACCGCGCCTTCGGCACGAGCTCCTGCGGGCACGCGGGCGCCGCCGCCGGCCACGCGCACGGCCAGGGGCAGGGTCACGGCCAGGGCCAGGGCCAGGGCCAGGGCTTCGGCGCGGCGCCGCCCGGTTGGGACGCGGGGAGCGGGGGCCCGTACGGCGGCGGCCCCCAGGGCGGGAACCCGTACGGCAACCCCTACGGGCCGACGGCTCCCGGTGGCCCCGCGGCGCCCCCGCCGATGGGCCCGGGCGGGCCCGGGGGCGGCTGGGGCGGCGGTCCGGGCGGCTTCGGCGGCCTGCCGCCGCAGAAGCCGCGACGCGGGCTGCTGGCGGGCTGCGCGGTGGCCATCGGGCTCTTCTGCACCTGCCAGCTGTGCTGCACCGAACACGAGGGTCCTTGGTCCCGCGAGAAGCGGGACGCGTGGTGCGACGACTGCGATTGCAGCGGCTGCGACTGCGGGTGCTGCGGTGACGGCGGCTGCTGCGACGGGTGCGACTGCTGCGACTGCGGGTGCGACTGCGGCTGCTGAGAGCGCCCTTGAGACAACGTCAGGGCAGGTCCGTACGGCGTACCTTGTAACGCCGGTGACACCGACCGGCGGCCGCGGTGTGGAAATGTGACCGCATGGTCTCTGACGCAACGGACGCGGCCGACGCCGTCACCGCCTGGGAGCGCTGGCACGCGCACCGGGTGGACACGGTGTCCGGCCCCTACGGCCCCCTGGCCCTCACCGGCACGCACTGGCTCGCCGACTACCCGGAGGGTCGAATTCCGGACGTTCCCGGGCGGTGGCGCGAGACGGACGCCGGAGTCCTCCTCGTCTCGGGCCCCGGCGACGGGCCGACCCTCGACGGCGAAGCCTTCACCGGCGAGGCGGTGCTCGGCGCCGACGACGGCCCGCCGTCGGCCTCCCGGGCCGCCGCGGGCGAGGTCCGGCTGGTGGTGATCCGGCGCGAGGGGGCGTGGGCGGTCCGCGGCTACGACCCGGACGCCCCGGCCCGCAGCGCCTTCAAGACGATCGAAGCCACCCCCTACGACCCGGCGTACGTGCTCCCCGGGCGCTTCCGTGCCTACGACGAGGACCGGACCGTACAGGTCGAGAACGCCGACGGGCGCGCCCGCGGGCTCGGCCTCGGCGGCGAGCTGGCCTTCGACTTCCGGGGCGCCCCGCACGCCCTCCAGGTCGCCGTGGACGAGGACGACGGCAGCCTGTGGGCCGTCTTCGGCGATGCCACCGGCGGGCGGAGCAGCTACCGCTTCCGGTTCCTGCGCCCCGGGGTCCCGGCGGCCGACGGTTCGATCACGGTCGACCTGAACCGGGCGCTGCTGCCTCCCTGCGCCTTCGCGGACCACTTCATCTGCCCGTTCCCGCCGCCCGGGAACACCCTGCCCTTCGAGGTCGCCGCAGGTGAACGGCGGCTGGAATCAGCCCTTGCTACCGGTATCTGACGCCACCACACTCCCGGTCAGTGCTTGTCAGGTGCACGGCCAGGCCCCCCAGTCCGCCGCGCCCCGATTCCCTCCGGGAGGACGAGAAATGAGCTTCAAGCACATCCCCCACACCCCCATCCCCGCAGCGACCCGCGGGCGCGCCCACGCCCGCACCCGACTCGCGGTGCTCGCCGCGGGCCTCGCCGCCGTCGCCGCCTTCACCGTCCCCGCGACGGCCAGCGCCAGCTCCGATGCCGACTCCGGTGGCCTGAGCGCGGACCGGCTCGCCGCCGTCGGCGCCGCCGTCCAGCGCGCCGACGTCGCGGGCACCGCCTGGTACACCGACCCCGCCACCGGCACCCTCGTGGTGAGCGCCGACTCCACCGTCTCCGCCACCGACCTCGCCAGAATCAAACGCGAGGCCGGGACGGACGCCGGGGCCCTGCGCGTGGAGCGCACCTCCGGCAGGCTCAGCAAACTGCTCTCGGGCGGCGACGCCATCTACGCGTCGAGCTGGCGCTGCTCCCTGGGCTTCAACGTCCGCAGCGGGAGCACCTACTACGCGCTCACCGCCGGGCACTGCACGGACGGCGCCGGCACCTGGTGGACCAGCACCTCGCACACCACCACCGTCGGCAGCACGGTCGGCTCCAGCTTCCCGGGCAACGACTACGGGCTCATCAAGTACGCGAGCAACTCGCCGGTGCCGCCCGGCACCGTCGGCAGCCAGGACATCACCAGCGCGGCCAACGCCACCGTCGGCATGTCCGTGACCCGGCGCGGCTCCACCACCGGCATCCACAGCGGCACGGTGCAGGCCCTCAACGCCACCGTCAACTACGGCGGCGGCGACATCGTCTCCGGCCTGATCCGCACCAACGTCTGCGCCGAACCCGGCGACAGCGGCGGCCCGCTCTACTCCGGCACCCGGGCCATCGGCCTGACCTCCGGCGGCAGCGGCAACTGCTCCAGCGGCGGCACCACGTTCTTCCAACCGGTGACCGAGGCCCTCTCCGCCTACGGGGTCAGCGTCTACTGACCGCGCGCCCCCGTGCACACCCTGGACGTCCCCCCGCCTTCTGGGAGGATGTCGTGGACGTCCAGGGTTCGGCCGTCCACGGGGGAGGCTCGGGTATGAAACGCATCGGGGTGACCGGCCACCGGTCCCTTCCCGACGAGGTGATCGCCCACGTCGAGGACGGGCTGCGGGCCGTGCTCGACGGCCACGACGGCCCGCTGGAGGCGCTGTCCAGCCTCGCGGAGGGAGCGGACCAGCTCTTCGCCGACATCGCGCTCCAGTGCGGGGCCGACCTCACGGTGGTGATCCCCAGCGCCGACTACGAGGCCACCTTCGGCGGCGGCGCGCCGCTCGCCGGCTTCCACCGGCTGCGCGGACTGGCCGCGCAGGAGGTCCGGCTCGACTTCGCCCGTTCCACCGACGAGGCGTACTACGCGGCGGGCACCTTCATCGCCGACAGCTGCGACCGGCTCGTCGCCGTCTGGGACGGGCTCCCGGCCCGCGGGCACGGCGGCACCGGCGAGATCGTCGCCTACGCACGGGCGCTCGGCAAGCCCGTCACCGTGCTGTGGCGGGCGGGCGTCGTACGGGACTGATCCCGCCGCCCCGGGGAAGCCGCGTGACGGTCGCGCAGCCGCGTCGTGGGGGGCTTCCGAGGGTGCTCCGGATCGGTCACCATGGACGTCCGTCGGCGATCCGGGGAGGGCACGGATGAGCGAGGGCGCGGAGGTTCCGGACGGGCGACCCGAGGAGGTCGGACCCGCACCGTGGCTGGCGCTGGCCTGTCTGGTCGGGCTGATCCTCTCCTACGTCGTGCTGACGCACTTCACCGGAGAGCTGCGGACGGCGCTGTGGGGCGAGCCCGGGACCGTGACCGCGGTCGACTGCCGGACCTATGACAACACCGTGGCCAACGCGGGCACGTCGACGTCCTGTTCGGGCGCCTTCGCCCCGGACGAGGGCGGCCCGTCGATCGAGGTCCCCGTCGACGGCGACGTCGACGCGCAACCCGTCCGTGCGTGGCTGGTGGACGGTGCGTCCGGCACCGCGTACGTCTCACCGACGGGGTGGGCGGGAGTGTTCCCGGTGGGGCTGTCCCTCCTGCTGACGGGTCTCCCGGTGGCGGTGACGGTGAACCATCTGCGCCGCGCCCGCGCACGGCGCCAGAGGGTCACCGGGTAGGCCGTCTCTTTCGGATCTTGCCGGGCCCGCGACGTCCGGCAGCACGGCCATGCACGGCACCGGACGCCGTGGGCTCGACCGACAAGATCCGAAAGAGACGGCCCGGCCCGCCTCAACTGCTGTGACGGGCAAGCCAGTCCGTGTGCTGCGGCGAGACGTAGCGCTCGGTCTCGTAGACCGCGGACGGCCACTGCGTCTCCGTGATCGTGGTCTGCATCACCACCATCATCGCGGACAGGTCCTGCTCGATCAGGGTGTGCGCCTCGATCAGCGGATGGTGGCGGCGCACCTCGTTCCAGGCGATCCCGGCCGCCGCGGCGGCGCTCAGCAGCGCCGTCAGCTGCGTCCCCGGACCCGACCCGAAGGCCCCGAGCAGCGCGAACAGCAGCGCCACGCAGGTCAGCAGCACGATCGACCACGACCACACCGCCGTGGCCCGCCGCGACACCTCCGTCTTGCGCTGGTACCACTTGCGCTGCTCGATCAGCCGGTCCCGCACGTACGTCTCGCGCCGCACCTGATAGCCGAGGCCCCGCAGCCGGTGCATCGCCCCGGTGATCTCCCCGCCCTCGGGCAGCATCCCGGCGGCGCGCGGATCCTCCCATCCCATCTTGCGCAACTCGTCCAGACCCGCCTCCAGTCGGGTCCCGTACACCTGCGCCACGCCCGACACGTCGCTGCCGAAGGGCGCCCCGTGGACGGCGTACCGCCAGGCCAGCGACTTGATGAACTCCGCCGCGCTGCGGTTGAGCTGCCACTGCGGGCGGGCCCGGCGCCGGGTGGCGCGCATCCCGACGGCGAGCACCCCCGCGTACGCCAGCGCGCTGAGCATCCCGAACAGGTGCAGCGACCCGATCCGGGCGGCCGAGGACGGCAGCGCCCCGGCCGCCGCGGCCGTCACGAGCAGCAGCAGCTGCGCGCGGGTGGCCTGCGTGGACTCCCGCTGCCGGGAGATAGCCGCCTGGTCGGTGTGGTGGAAGAGGGCCGGCAGGTCTTCGTTTCGAAAGGTCATGCTGTCGGTCACAGCGAACCCCCCAGTCTGCTGTCCAGTGGTGCGCGGTGCGGCCGCCGGGACCTGCCCGGTCCCCGGCGGCCGCCCCGCCCGCGGGCGGTCACACCGCCAGCGGCTCCAGGTCGCGGTGGACCCGGCGCTCGTCGCGTGCGTAGCGGGTCAGGCCGTGTTCCTCGCCCAGGAGCCTCGTCAGCTCGTTCACCGCTTCCGTGCGGACCCGTGCGGCCTCCTCCTTGCGGCCCATCGAGTCGAGGCTGACCGCCATGTTGGAGGCGCTCGCCAGGGTTTCGGGGTGGTGCGCGCCGAGCGCCTCGCGCAGCCGCATCACCGCCATCCGCTCCAACTCCAGCGCGCCCTCGGGATCGCCCAGGTCGGCCAGGGTGTTGGCCAGGTTCAGGTGGGCGAAGATGGTGTGCGGGTGGTTGTCGCCGAGCACCTCGCGCATGTGTCGGATGACGTGGCGCAGCATGGTCTCGGCCGTCTCCGCGGCTCCCGAACCCCAGTGGAAGACCGCGAGGTTGTTGAGCGCGGCCAGCGTGTACGGGTGCCGTTCGCCCGGCACCTTCATGTACTCGTCGACGACCTCCTGCGCCAGGTCCCGCGCCCCCGCCGAGTCCCCGACGGCGAACATGTCGGCGGCCAGGTTGAGTTCGCAGGCCAGCAGGTCCGGGTTGACCGAGGTGTACTTGGCCCGGTAGCGGTTGCGGGTGGCGGTGGTCAGCCGCCGCGCGTCCTCCAACTCGCCGGCCCGGCGCAGCGATACGGCCAGCGACTTCGCGGCGGCGAGGGTGCCCGGGAAGGTGCGCCCCAACTGCCGCTTGTAGATCTCGTAGGTCCGGCTCAGCAACTGCACCGAGTCGTCGTAGCGGCCCACCTCCCGCAGGTCGCGGGCCAGGCTCTGGGCCGAGGAGAGGGTGTACGGGTGGTCCGGGCCGAGCACCTCGGTGCGCCGGTCGAAGACCTCCTGGTCGATCTCGCGGGCCCGGGCGTACTGCCCGACCATGCGCAGGTTCAGCGCCAGGTTGTTCGCGGCCGCCAGGGTCCGGGGGTGCGACTCGTGGAAGATCTGGCTGAAGCCCTCGTGCGCGGCCGTCGCCAGCTCCATCGCCTCGCCGTAGCGGCCGAGGGTGCCCAGGTCCATCGCCAGCCCGCTGGTGGTCATGTAGGTGTGCGGGTGCGAGGGGCCGAGCGCGGTGCGCTGGCGCTCCAGGGTGACCTCGTCCAGCTCCTTGGCCTCCACGAACCGCCCCTGCGAGCGCAGGATGTTGGACAGGTGGAAGCGCAGGTACAGGTACTGCAGGTCGTCGCCGCCCAGGGTCTCCTTCCAGGTCTCGCGCAGCTCCTCGCCCAGCTGGTAGGCCGCCTTGAAGTCACCGCGCTTCCACAGGTAGCGGACCCGGTCGATCAGGAGCCGCCGGGTCTCCGGCTCCTTGCAGAAGCGGGCCTCGGAGGGGGTCAGGTGCGGCCAGATGGTGTTGAACCGCGGCCAGGTCTCCGGGTTGTCTATCGGCTCGTCGTCATCCGGCCGGGCGCCCGCCAGGATCCGGTGCACCGCGTGCCGGGCCTCGCGCTGCTCCTCCTCGGTCAACTGGGCCCGGATCACGGCCTGGACCAGGCGGTGCACCTGGATGCTGTTGCTGACCTGGTCGACCTTGGCCATCGCGAACCGGCCGATCTCGCGGATCACCCGGCCCAGCACCAGCTTCTCCTGGAGCGAGGAGTCGTAGGGCTTGAGGGCGTCGATCATCTCCTTGCTGTACAGGAGGTTCGCCGAGATCGGCTCGGGCGCGAAGAAGGCGCAGAGCTGGAGCAGCCGCACGGCGGCGGGGGAGCGGCTCTGCAGCCGTTCTATGGAGACGTTCCAGGTGGCCGCGACCGGCTCCGGGTAGCCGGGCGGCTGGTTGAGCGCCAGCACCCGGGCCGCCTGCTGGGCGAGCTGCTCCAGGTACGCGGAGACGGGCGTCGCGGTCTCCGCGATCCACGCACCGGCCTGCTCGACGGCGAGCGGCAGGTCACCGACCGCGATCGCGACCTGCTCGGCGTCGTCCTTGGTGAGCCCGGGGGCCCGCCGCTGGAGGTGCTCGATGGACTCCTCGCGCAGGAAGACGTCCACCGGCAGCGCGTCCCCGTACTGCGACCAGCTCTGGTTGCGGGAGGTCACCAGCACGTGCCCGGGACCGCCCGGCGGGAAGAACCGCTTGAGGGTCTCCGGATCGTCCGCGTTGTCGAAGACGAGCAGCCAGCGCGCGGAGGGGACCCCGCGCCGCAGCAGGTCGATGGCCTCCTGGGAGGCGGCCGACATGTCCTCGCCCGTCTGTGCGCCGAGCCGGACGGCCAGTTCGGCGAGGGCCGCGACCACGTCGTCCGTCTGCTCGGAGGAGATCCACCACACCAGGTCGTAGTCCGCCATGAACCGGTGGACGTACTCCAGCGCGACCTGGGTCTTGCCGACCCCGCCGAGCCCGTAGAGGGTCTGCGGCTGCGGCAGCACCACGGCCACGCCCCCGCCGAGCTGGTCGCGCATCCGCTCCAGCACGATGGAGCGCCCGGTGAAGCCGGGGTTGCGCGGCGGCGCGTTCCAGATCTTGGGGACGGTCCCCGGGAAGCGGGGGCCGGGCGCCGTGGCGCTGGTGATCCCGTCGTTGAGGGCGGTGGGCCGCTCCACCGCGCGCAGCAGGGCGGTGGTGGCGTGCATCTCGTCGAGGCGGAAGAGGTCCACCGGATTGCGGTCGATGTACGGGGTGCTCAGGCGTACGTCGCCCACGCGCAGCGGGACCAGCTGGCGCCGCCCGCCGGTCGGGTCCTCGGCGGCGGCCCGCTCCCACACGTCCACGGCCCGGGCGGACTTGAGGTAGGCGCTGGAGAGCAGCACCACGGTCCGGGCGGCGGTGTCGACGCTGATCCCGGCGCCCAGGGTGTCGCCGGGCGCGGCCGCGGGCGCGCGTTCGGCGGAGACGTCCTTGGGCACCACCCGGAAGCCGGCCCGGGTGAGGACCGATTCGATCCAGTCGGCCCACATGCGGTTCTCGGCGACGTAGGACAGGAACAGGTCGGCGGGCAGGGCGGGGCGGCGCCGGGTGAAGGCGTCGCGGATGCGCAGCCGGACCTCTTCGCCGATGGCGGGCATGGAGGTGATCTCGCCCTCGGTGACCACCGTGGTGAGCCGTTCGAAGGCGGAGAGCAGGGAGTTGGTGAGCCCGGCCTCGTCGCCGAAGGTGGCCAGGGTCTCCTCGTAGGCGTAGTACGGGCGGTACGGGATCTCCACCGCGCCCCAGTAGGCGGTGAGTTCGTCGCCGCCCAGCCCGCTGGGGAAGCGGTCGAACTTGATCCGGGCCAGGGCGCGGCCCGCGTCGGCCTTCTCCTTCTCGCCCTCGTCGATGCGCATCGGGACCGGGTAGATCTTGATGCCCCGGTCGTTGAACCGCTCGTCTATCTGCCGGGCGACGGAGGCGGCGCCGTCGATGGACTGGTCGGAGAGGGTGAAGCAGTCGACCAGGACGTCGGGCAGGTGGACCGTGCAGATGTCGGCTATGTCGCTCAGCCCGGTGCGGCTGTCGATCAGGACGTAGTCGTAGTTGCGCTTCATGTCGTCGCGCAGCGCGTCGAAGAAGTGGCCGCCGCCGAGCCGGTCGTAGAAGTTGTCCCAGTCGAAGGTGGAGACCGTGGCGGAGTACTCGCGGTTCTGCCGGCCCGCGGAGACGAAGTCGAGGGTGCCGCCGTCGGGGAACTCCCAACCGAGGGTCTCGGGGGTGAGGGAGACGGCGTGCGGCTGGATCCGCGCGTAGTCCTTGTGCCAGTCGTCGGAGCGCTGCGCCGGGCTGGTCGCGGCCCAGGCGTACTCGCTGATCAGGTCGATGATCCCGGTGGTCGCGCCCAGGGTGGAGGGGTCCAGGAACGGGTGGAAGAAGCGGTGCAGGCCGGGAGCCTCCAGGTCCCAGTCCACGGCGAGGACCCGCTTGCCGTTGGCGGCGAGGATCCAGGCGGTGTTGGCCAGCGCCATGGTGCGGCCGGTACCGCCCTTGTACGAGTAGAAGGTGACGATCCGTCCGTCACGACTGGCTGTCATCCGCGTCCCCCGCTTGATTGGTCGGTCCGTCGGCGTCCGGGTGCGGCCCGGTGGTCCGGGCGTCGTGCTGTTCGGTGTCGGGCGGGAAGGGCGCGGGCGGCGGCGCCGGTGGCCCGTTCATGCCCATCGGGCCGAGCAGCCGCGGCCGTTCGGTGTGCGCGCCGCCCGCGGGCGGATAGACCTGGGCGTGTCTGAGGAACTGCTGGGCGGCCGCCTCGACCACCTGCGGCAGGATCTGGCCGAGGGTCTCCATGTTGGCCACGCCGTTCGCGGCGGCCCGGCAGGCGATCCGGCCCTGGCCCATCTTCACGGGCATGGTGTCTTCGAGCTGGTCGGTCAACTCCGCTTCCCTGGCCCGGCTCTGGCTGTCGTACCGGTTCCACGGCACGACCACGCTCACCCAGGGCCGGGGGTCCTGGTCGAAGGCGGCCAGGCGCTGGCGGCGCAGGTCGTCGGCGACGGCCCAGCGGTCGACGATCAGGATCTCGGGGCGGGTCGGCGGCTGCTTGGTGTCGAAGTGGCCGGCCTCGTCGTCGAAGGAGGCCATCGTGGTCTGGTAGTTGAGGGAGCGCACCAGGTCCTCGGCGACGTAGGCCACCGGCCGCTGGGCGACGGGGTGGTACGGGTTCCAGTCCAGCGCGGTGTCCCCGTAGTACTCGGGGCTGCGGCCCTCCGGGAGGTCGTGCCGGGTGGCGGCGGCCACGGTGACGTGCAGGCTGCGGGCCGCGTTGCCGGGGCCGCCCGCGGCCCCCGGACTGCCGAACGCGCTGGGCACCACCCGGTAGTCCATGGGGCGGCTGATGTCGAGGCGCACGGATTCGGCGACGCGCACGATGCGCTTGGCCAGCTCGTAGACGGCCCGCTCGTACTGTTCGGCGTACCCGCGCAGTTTGATCAGTCCGTAGAGCCCGTCGGTGACGTAGCGCTCGCCGAAGGTGTTGTGGTTGAACTGGAGCCGCTCGGCCGGCCCGGGCAGCTGCGCGGGCGGCACGGGGACCCACAGCGCGGGCACGATCGCCTCGGCGGGTTCGCCGCTGACCGCGGTCCGCTGGATGGTGCGGTGTGCGAAGGCGAACCATTCCTTTCCGCACATCTCGCTCGCGAAGTAGCGCGGCGAGAAGAGCGGGACGAAGACCCGACAAGTGGCCAGTGCCGTGCCGAGCCGTTCCGACCAGCCCTCGCCGCTGCGTATCTCCCGGTCCATGAATCCGGCGTCGGACCCGGCGGGCAGGTCAGTGAGCGCCATGACGTGGCTGGAGAGGTCACGGAAAAGCCGCTCCACCCACATGTCGGGGTCGGGCCCCCCGGCCCCGAACCTCGGCGTATGCGCATAACTGAGAAAAAAGTACGGCTGCACTGATGCGGGCACACGACCCCCGTCCCGAAGATGTGGAGCGAAGAAACATCATTCCGGAGCTGCTCCGCCACATCGCCTCATGGTTCAGTCAATCAGCGTCTGTTTTCGGTCATCCAGGTAACGGCGTGATCGACGGCATCAGGAATCCCGAAGATCTTGACCGAGGCCCCTCCCAACTGCCCCTCACGCACCTTGGACAAGGGAAAGTCCCGGCCGATCTCCGCGAAATCACTGTCGTCGAGCGCGACGTCCTCGTATGCCGTCCACTCCTCCCCCTGCCGCCGCCCCGGAAGGTTCACCTTCACCACACACGCGTACATGCGCAAGGGGGGCTTCGGAATTCGATACTCCGCGAGATGGAAAGCACTGCAAACGGAAAATCCCACATTGATCATGAGTACCTGCCCCCCCTCCCGGCACAGCGTTCCCAACGGCGAATCCTCCCCTAAATGGCAGGCCAACCGATGGCCGGCGGCGAACCGCCGCGCACCGTGCCCCAGCACCGCGAAGGAGGTCTGCGGATGGCCGCTGCGCGCGGCCCCCGGCGCGGTGCGCACCGCCTCCGCGAAGACGCCCATGTCCTCGCTCGGGGTGCGCACCGGATCGAAGCCGGGCATCCGGGCCCGGAAGGCCCGCAGCTCGGCCCCGCTCATGCCCGCGGTCCGGGCCAGGTGGGTGGTGGAGGTGCGGGAGTTGGAGGTGGTGAAGGCGGGCGCCACCAGGGTGCCCCGGGGACCGAGCACCTCCACCAGGGCCGCCAGCAGCCGCTCGGCGCGCAGGCCGGTGCCGCCCAGCGAGGCGTGCACCAGGAGCCGGCCCCCCGGCCGCACCCCGAGCAGCCGCAGCCGCGCGGCGAGCGCGGCCGTACTGGGCGGGGCGAGCAGCGGGGTCGGCCCGCCGCTCACGCGTCGACCGCCTTGGCTTCCCAGCGCAGCTCCTCGACCAGCCGCTTGCCGGTACTGGTCAGCTCGGCCGCGCTCGCGAGCCGGTCCAGCGCCCGGTGGATCCGGTCCGTGCCCGCCGGGTGGTACGGCTCGGTGGCCCGCCGGTAGGCCTCCACCGCGACCCGCTCGTGCACGTCCGCCAGCAGCCGGGACACCGGAACAGGCCGCTCCCGCCAGGGCGAGGGGTGCTCCCACGCCCCGTCCAGCGCGTACAGGTCGGCCACCTCGGTCAGCGCCCGCAGCCGGGCCCGTCGCTGCCCGGTGAGCAGCGCCAGGGCGGTCTCGCCGACCCCGGCCGCGTAGGGCAGGCCCAGGGCGCCGGGGCCGTGCCGGCCCGCCTCGCCCCAGCCGACCGCCCGCGGGCCGCCGGCCAGCGGGGTCAGGGTGGTCAGCCCGGCCGCGGCCGCCCGCGCGAACTCCGGCACCGCCCGGTGCAGCAGCGCCCAGGCCGCCCCCAGCCGCTCCCGCCACTCCTCGGCCTCCCCGGCGCCCAGGCGCAGCCGCGGGGGGCGGGCGAAGCAGGTGCGGTACGGGTCCAGGTCGTCCAGCGCCACGGCCGGGCCCCGCGGTCCCGGGGACCAGGACCGTACGGGCTGCCAGCGGGCGTCCCCGGCGGCCGGGCCGAAGCGGTGCCCGGAGCGGCCGTCGTGGGCCGCGTAGCCGTCCTCGGTGGCCCGCAGCGAGGCGCGGCCGTCCGTGCCGGGCTCCCCGAGCCGCAGCAGCCCCAGCGTCGGCAGGTACACCTCTCCGTCCCGGTAGCCCACCTCGGCTGACAGGTCCAGGCCGCCCCGCAGCACGGCGGCGGCGGCCAGCGCGGCCAGCCGCAGCGCGGCCTCCGGTCCGTCCGGGCGCCCCTCCTGCGCCGCGTCCAGGGCCGCCAGCACCCAGGTCCGTGTGTAGGGGTGCGCCAGTACGAGGTCCAGCGCTTCCGCGCCCGCCCCGCCCGCGCCCTCCACCGCCCCCAGCAGCTCCCAGGCGTGCGCCCAGGCGGCCCCGCCGCCCGCGCGGGGGGCGAACTCGGTCAGCTCGGCGTGCAAGCGGGCGAGCAGCACCCGGGTCAACTGGTGTTGGGAGGCTGCCAGTTCCGCGGGGTCGGTCAGCTCGACGGCGGTCGCCTCGGCGGCGGTGCGCCCCTCGACCCCGTCGATCAGTTCCCGCAGGTCGGCGCAGTAGACGGAGGGGTTGGCGAAGTCGGTTCCGGGGCGGTAGCGGTGGGTGTAGAGACCGCCGCCGCACGAACGTACGACGGGGCAGCCGCGGCACGTGTCGCTGACGCCCTCCAGGCCGAGCTGGCGGGCGCGCACCCCGGGATGGGCGGCGACCTGGTCGAA
Source organism: Streptomyces sp. NPDC098789 (assembly GCF_044759975.1). Lineage (NCBI taxonomy): Bacteria > Bacillati > Actinomycetota > Actinomycetes > Kitasatosporales > Streptomycetaceae > Streptomyces > Streptomyces sp. NPDC098789. Next base: position 90,493 of record NZ_JBIWAJ010000023.1, on the reverse strand, counting down.
GGTGTGGGAGAAGACGTCGAAGCCGGTGGCGGCGGCGCCCTCGTAGGCGCTCTTGAGGGAGTCCACCTGCTCCAGGGACCCGTCCGTCTCCACGACCACCAGGTCGGTCGGGGCCAGGCCCAGGGACTCGGTCAGGCTGGGGCCGCCGCGCAGGGTGCTGGCGAGCGACTCGAAGATGCGCACGGGCACGGGCCGCCCGAGCCGGTCCCAATGGTCGAAGACGCGCAGCAGCCAGCGGGCGTACGCGTCGGGCGCGCCGTCGGGGCGGGGCGGGGGCGTCTCCCAGGTGGCGTGCGGGAGCAGGAAGTCCACGCGCGGGGGTTCGAGGGCGACGAGGGCGTCGAGCACGGCGACCGGGTCGTTGGCCACGTCCACCGTGCAGAGCAGGCCCTGGTAGAGGTGCCGGTAGGGGGCCGAGCGGAGCAGTTCCACGGCGGCGAGGACGAGCGGGTGGCTGGTGCGGCCGTCCGCGAAGCGGCGGTGGCGGTCGTTGGCCGCGCGGTCGCCGTCCAGGGAGATGCCGACCCGGACGCCGAATTCGGCGAAGAGGTCGAGGTAGCGGGGGCTGAGCTGGAGGCCGTTGGTGTGGATGCGCAGGTCCAGCGCGGCGATCGTGGCGAGGGCCCGGGTGAACTCCTCGCACACCAGGCGCAGTCGCTCGGGGCCGGCCAGCAGGGGTTCCCCTCCGTGGAGAATCACCGTGACGGAGGGGAGTGCATGATCACGGGCATGTTCGGCGAGCCGCGACGCGGTATGGGAAATGACCTCGGGGGAGATCACTTTCGGCCGGGCTCGCCAGCTCTGATCTGCGTGTTCATAGACATAGCAATGATCACAAGCGAGATCGCATCTGCTGTGAACCTTGAGGACGATCTCGCGAAAAGCGATCAGGCCGGTCATTCCACCAGTCTAGAGCGCCTACTTCTCGGTCAGAGCGCAGAGTTGAAGATCGGTGCCTGAACCGTGCGACCGGATTCTTCGCGCAGGACGCGTCCGAGCGCGGCGGCGGAAGACGCGCTGCGGACGTCGATCTGGGCGAGGGGGACCCGGTGGGCCTTGACCGTGCTGGTCGCGGGGGTTGCGGAAGTGTTCACGACACCGTCCTTGAGGGGGCCATGTGAAATGGGCGGGGGATTGACAAGAGCGTCACGCTCGTGTCATGCGTGGACTTTACTAGTCCACGTCCTATTGGCAACCGAGACATGACGCCAGGTCAAGCGTTCTATAGAAAGAGTGACGCAATTCCTTTGCCCGCCGCCCGCAGGCCCCCTCGTGTTCGCCGTCAGGCGGGCCGTTGGTGCTGTTCGGGCGGGTCGGGGAGATCGCGCAGCAGCCAGGTGAGGATCTCCGGCAGGGCGCGCAGGGCGGCGAAGTGCGCGGCCGCGGGATCGATGGTGGCGGTGGCGCCGGGGATCCGCTCGGCCAGCCAGCGCGAGTGGCCGACGGGGGAGAAGACGTCCTGCTCCCCGTGCCAGATCATGACCGGGCAGCGGATGTCGGCGGGCTCGAACCCCCAGGGGCTGCACAGTGCGAGGGCGTCGTCGATCCAGCCGTCCGCCGAATTGCGCAGCCCCTCGCGGAAGTTGCGCAGCAGCATCGAGCGCAGCCCGGCGTCCGCGACGATCATCCGGTCGTTGTCGGTGAGTTCGATGCGCAGCTCCTCCAGCAGTCGCCCCGGGTCCTTGCCGATGGCCGCGGCCCGCGGGGTGAGCCGGGCCGCCAGCTCCTCGGGGTCGGCCGACGCGGTGGTGTACTCGCGCACGTTCGAGGCGGTCATGCCGTCGAACCAGTCGAGCCCGTCCGCGTCCCAGGGCGCCAGGCCCACCAGGGCCGCCGTCCGGGTGACCCGCTCGGGCAGCAGGGCCGCGCAGGCCAGGGCGTGCGGGGCGCCGCCGGAGCGGCCGGCCACGGCGAACCGCTCCAGGCCGAGGGCGTCGGCGATGGTGGCCACGTCCTGGACGGCGTCGGAGACCGAGCGCCCGCGCAGCCGGTCGGAGTCCCCGTAACCGGGGCGGTCGTAGGCGATGATCTGGATCCGGCGCTGGTAGAGCACCATGCCCCGGGGGGCCGGGCCCAGTCTGCTGCCCGGGGTGCCGTGCAGCAGGAAGACCGGTCTGCCGCGGGGGTCGCCGAAGCGCTCCACCATCAGTTGCCGTCCGTCCGCGGTGCGCACCCGATTGTGCACGCGTCCCTCCCTCACGGTCGACGGTGAAGCCGTCCTGGTGATTGTGCTCGCTGGGGGAGGAGTGCGGTAGGGCGCACTCTCTCCGAAATTCTTGTGAAAGTTTTCACAAGCGCACAGGGGTCTTTGGTCCCCTGGCATATCCGCAGGTCAGATGCCATATCGAGGAGGAGTGAACGGTGGTGAACGGTCCTTCGGCCCCCGCTGTGGGGGCTTTTTCGGCGCCACTGCTTCCGCTTTTGGGTGTCGAATTGAGGCATCAGGAAAACGGGTCGCAAAGAAGGAGTTCCTGCCATGCAGGCCAACGAGATGGTGGACGCGCTCGTCCAGGGGGCGCTCACGGCGCTCGACCAGTTCGAGGGTTTCGACCAGGAGCAGGTCGACCACATAGTCAAGAAGGCCTCCCTGGCGGCCCTGAGCAGCCACGGAGAGCTGGCCGAGCTGGCGGTCGAGGAGACCGGCCGCGGCATCTTCGAGGACAAGGCGGTCAAGAACCTCTTCGCCTGCGAGCACGTCGTGAACTCGATGCGCGGCCTGAAGACCGCCGGCGTCATCCGCCGCGACGAGCTGAACGGCATCACCGAGATCGCCGAACCGGTCGGCGTCGTCTGCGCGATGACCCCGGTCACCAACCCGACCTCGACCACGATCTTCAAGGCGCTGATCGCGCTGAAGACCCGCAACCCGATCATCTTCGCCTTCCACCCCTCCGCGCAGAACTGCTCCGCCGAGGCCGCCCGCATCGTGCGGGACGCCGCCGTCGCCGCGGGCGCTCCGGAGAACTGCGTGCAGTGGGTCACCGCCCCCTCCATGGAGGCCACCGGCGCCCTCATGAACCACCCGGGCGTCTCCACCATCCTGGCCACCGGCGGCAACGCGATGGTCAAGGCCGCCTACTCCTGCGGCAAGCCCGCTCTGGGCGTCGGCGCGGGCAACGTCCCGGCGTACGTCCACAAGAGCGCCAAGCTGGCCCGCGCGGTCCACGACATCGTGCTCTCCAAGGCCTTCGACAACGGCATGATCTGCGCCTCCGAGCAGGCCGTCATCCTCGACCAGGAGATCTACGAGAAGGGCCTGGCCGAGTTCAAGCGGCTCGACGTCCACGTCGTCTCGGCCGCCGAGAAGACGAAGCTGGAGCAGTTCATCTTCGGCACGACCGCCTACGCCGCGGACGCCTCCGGAGCCAAGCTGAACCCCGCGGTCGTCGGCAAGTCGCCGCAGTGGATCGCCGAACAGGCCGGATTCGAGGTCTCCCCGCAGACCTCCATCCTGCTCGCCGAGTGCAACGAGGTCGGTGAGAACGAGCCGTTGACCCGCGAGAAGCTCTCCCCGGTACTGGCCGCCCTGAAGGCCAATGACACCGAGCACGGCCTCGAACTCGCCGCCGCCATGGTCGAGTTCCACGGTCTGGGCCACAGCGCGGCCATCCACGCCGAGGACGAGGCCCTCGTCGAGGAGTTCGGCAAGCGCGTCAAGGCCATCCGCGTCATCGCCAACTCCCCCTCCACCTTCGGCGGCATCGGCGACGTCTACAACGCCTTCCTGCCCTCCCTGACCCTCGGCTGCGGCTCCTACGGCCACAACTCGGTGTCCAACAACGTCACCGCGGTCAACCTGATCAACATCAAGCGGATCGGACGGCGCAACAACAACATGCAGTGGTTCAAGGTCCCGCCGAAGATCTACTTCGAGCGCAACTCCATCCGTTACCTCGGTGAGATGGACGGCATCAGCCGCGTCTCGATCGTCACCGACAAGACGATGGTCGCCCTGGGCTTCGTGCAGAAGGTCACCGACATCCTGCAGGCCCGCGAGGGCGCGGTCGCCATCCAGGTCATCGACAACGTCGAGCCCAACCCGGAGCTGTCGACCGTCCAGGCGGGCGCCGCGATGATGCGCGACTTCAAGCCCGACACGATCATCGGCCTCGGCGGCGGCTCGCCGATGGACGCCGCGAAGATCATGTGGCTGATGTACGAGCGCCCCGAGGTCGAGTTCGCCGACACGAAGGAGAAGTTCTTCGACGTCCGCAAGCGCGCCTACAAGTTCCCCTCGCTCGGCGAGAAGGCCAAGATGGTCGCCATCCCGACCACCTCCGGCACCGGCTCCGAGGTCACCCCCTTCGCCGTCATCTCCGACCCGGCCGCGGCCCAGAAGTACCCGCTCGCCGACTACGCGCTGACCCCGAACGTCGCCATCGTCGACCCGGTCCTGCCGATGGGCCTGCCGGCCACGGTGACCGCCGACTCCGGCTTCGACGCCCTGACGCACGCCACCGAGGCCTACGTCTCCGCCTACTCCAACGACTACACCGACGGCCTGTGCCTCCAGGCCATCAAGCTCGTCTTCGAGAACCTCGAACGCTGCGTCCTGGACGGGCCCAACGACCCCGAGGCCCGCGAGAAGATGCACAACGCCTCCACGGTGGCGGGCATGGCCTTCGCCAACGCCTTCCTCGGCCTGGTCCACGCCATGGCGCACACCCTGGGCAACACCTTCCACGTCGCCCACGGCCGCACCAACGCGCTGCTCCTGCCGCACGTGATCCGGCACAACGGCACGGTCTCGCACAAGGCCACCCCGTGGCCGAAGGCCGAGGTCTACCGGGCCCCCGAGCGGTTCCAGGAGATCGCGAAGATGCTGGGCCTGGCGGCCGCCACCCCGGCCGAGGGCGTCGAGTCCTACGCCGCGGCCGTCGAGGAACTGCGCGCCAAGTGCGGGATCCCCGCCTCCTTCGCCGAGGAGGGCGTGGACGAGCAGGCCTTCATCGAGGCCCTGCCGACCCAGGCCATGAACGCCTACGCCGACCAGTGCGCCCCCGCCAACCCGCGGATGCCGATGATCGGCGACATGAAGCAGCTCATGCGCCAGGCGTACTACGGCACCACCGAGGGCGTCCCGGCCAAGGCCCCGAAGGCCGCAGCCAAGAAGAAGTAGCGGTCCCGGGACCGGTCCCAGGACCGGTCGCAGGACGACGAGAGCCCGCCCGGGGCGTCACGCCCCGGGCGGGCTCCCGCGCGTCCGGACGGCGGGCGCGGATCAGATCCGCCGCAGGTGCTCCGTGAACAGGGCGCGCGCCCGGTCGACGTCCTCGGGGGAGAGCGCTCCGCGCTTGGGGAGCACGAAGAAGTGCTCCAGGCTCCCGGTGAGGACGAACAGCTCGTCCGTCTCGAACCACCAGGGGTAGCCGCGCCAGTCGTCGACCTGGTCCGCGGGGGCCGCGCTCCCGTCGCCCTCGGCCGAGCCGGCGGTGGTCAGGCCGTCCTCGGTGAGCGTGGTGCGCAGGGCGCCGCGGGCCGCGTCGGCCTCGTACAGGCGGTTCATCCGGAACCTGCGGTGCCACTGCCGGATGCCGAGCGGGGCGATCAGGAGGGTCACGCCCAGCGTGACGTACCCGGACGTGCCGAGGCCCCAGAGCGCGACGCGCAGGCCGCCCGCCGCGGCCCCGATCACGAGGGGCAGCGCCAACATGGCGGTGCGGCCCGGCCGGGTGTCCAGGGTGAACCGCCACAGGGCCCGGCCGTAGTCCGCGGCCTCGGGGGTGTGGGCGAACCGGGCGGTGCGCGAGGCGGTGTTCCCGGCCTGCGTGGCGTGATTCATGTCCATGACAGCGGAGGGTACGACAGCCCCGGAGCGGGGCGCCGACGGCCCCGGATCAGCGCTGCGGCCAGTACCAGAGAGGCTCGTCCAGCGGGCCCTCGCGGCCCGCCACCTCCGTCTGGCCGAAGTCCTTGAACAGGGTGAGCGTCCGCAGGTCCACCCGGTGGCGGCGGCTGCCCGCGGCGAGCGCCTCGGCCAGCGGATCGGCGTGGGTGACCACCACCGTCTGGGTCTCCCGGCTCGCGGTGAGGATCAGGTCCGCCAGGGGGGCCAGCAGGTCCGGGTGCAGGCTGGTCTCAGGCTCGTTGAGGACCATCAGCGCGGGCGGGCGGGGGGTCAGCAGGGCCGCCGTCCACAGCAGGTAGCGCAGCGTTCCGTCGGAGAGTTCGGCGGCTCCCAGCGGGCGCAGCAGCCCGTGCTGGTGCAGCTCCAGTTCGAAGCGCCCGTCCCGCTCCCGGACCCCCACCCGGGTGCCCGGGAAGGCCGCCGCCACGGCCTCGTCCAGCGCCGCCGCGTCGCCCACCTCCCGGATGGTCTGGAGCGCCGCGGGCAGGTCGGACCCGTCGCCGCCGAGCACGGGCGTGCGGGTGCCGATCCGGGGGGTGCGGGCGGGGGCCGCCGCGTCGGTGCGGACGTGGTCGTAGAACCGCCAGGACCGGATCAGCTCGCGCAGGGCGAGCAGGTCGGGCGCCGACTGCGGGTCCGCGAGCTCGCTCAGCATGGAGTCGTACGGCCGCAGCGCGCCCTGGGTGCGGTGCCAGCCGCCGTCCGCCGTGCGGGTGCGCACGGCGGGCCCCGAACGGTCCGACAGCAGGGCGGCGGGGCGCAGCACCGGCCCGGCCCAGGTGCACTCCCGCTTGATCTCGGGGTCCAGGCCGAAGAGGGAGTCCGGTACGGGCGTCGGGTGGCCGAAGTCCACGGCGTACCCGAACTCGTCCCCGGCGAAGCCCAGGCGCAGGCTCACCGGTGCGGAGCGGACGGTGGGCTGGACGGCGTAGCGCCCCTCCCGGACCGCCCGCCCGGTCTTCTCCGGTCCCGCCCACAGGGTCGAGGGCAGCCCGCCCTCCCGGGCCAGCGCCGCGACCGCGCCGCCGCGCGCGGAGTCGGCGAGCAGCCGCAGGGAGCGGTAGAGGCTGGACTTGCCCGTCCCGTTGGCCCCCGTCACGACGGTGAGGCGGCCGAGCGGCACGATCAGACGGCGCAGGGAGCGGTAGTTCTCGACGGCCAGTGTGGTGATCATCCTTCGATCCTCGCGGATGTCCGGAGTCGCCCGGTTCGCCCGGTCACGTCTCGGGGTGCTCCTCGGGGGCCAGGAAGCGGCCCATGGGCAGCACCGGGCGGCCCCAGGTGCTCGCGAGGATCTGCCCGGCGAGCAGGTACAGGGCGCCGAGCGCGGCGAGCAGGCCCGCCCAGCCGGTGATCCGGTTCCAGATCACCTCACCGGTGAACCCGTTGACCGTCATGGCGATGAAGACGACGAGCACGCAGGTGAAGGTCGACAGCAACACCAGGTGGATCCGCCAACTGCCGAGCCACAGCACGAACACCACGAACACCCAGGGCAGGGTGAACAGTCCGCTGACGTCCCCGCGCAGCGCGGGGTCGGTCGCGGGCAGCACCCACTGGAGCAGGCAGGCCTTGGCCATCCAGAAGAGGCCGAAGCCGCCGAACACGGTGGCGTGCCAGGTGTCGCCGCGCTGCGCCTGGAAGAGGCCGGCCAGCAGCTGGGCGAGCCCGCCGATGAAGAAGCCGACCAGCGGCAGCACGGAGTGGGCGAGCTTCTCGGGGAAGACGCCCGCGTCGATGCCGGTGGCGATGGTGGTGACCACGATGAAGCCGGTGAGGCCGAGCGCTCCGAGCTGTGCCTGGGCGCTCGGCTCCATCCGTTTGACGGAGGCGGACTGGGCCACCGGCCCCTGGCGGTTCCACAGGGCGCGGCCGGCGGGGTCGTGCGGCGGGCCGCTCGTCGGGTCGTTCACCGGCCGGCCCCTTCGGCGGGGTCGGGTCCGGTTTCGAGGTCGGGTGCGGGGTCGGGCAGGCCGCTGCCCACGGCCGCTCCCGGGCGCCCCTTGTGGAAGATCGCGCAGGCCAGGGTCACCGCGGAGCCGAGCACGGCCCAGCCCGCCAGGACCAGCATCGAGGGGGCCATGTCATTGCCCTTGAAGTACGCGATGGAGCGGGCGGCGTAGGTGCCCGCGCCCGGTGGCAGGGCGGGGCCGATGGCCTTCCAGAACGGCGGCAGCAGCGGGTACGGATAGGCGCCGCCCGCGCTCGGGTTGCCGAAGACGACCACCAGCAGGATCGCCAGGCCGATGCCGACGACGCCCGCCAGCCCCTGGAAGGCCAGGGTGATCGCGCCGACCGCGAAGACGACCAGCGTGCCCAGCCCCCAGAGGCCGAGGATGCTGCCGGGCAGCGCGTCCAGGACGGGGCCCGCGATCACCGCGCCGAGCAGGCCGGCGGCGATGGAGTACAGCAGCAGCGCACCGAGCCGGATGACCGCGCGGGCGGAGTTGGCGGGCCGTGCGCCGGCGCTGATCGCGAGGATCGCGGCGCACAGGTAGCCGCCCACGCACCAGCCGACGACGAGGTAGAAGGAGCTGAGGCCGCGCCCGTCGCCCGCGGCGGAGGGGGCCACGTCGACGACCCGGACCGTGCGGCCCTGGGCCTTCTCGGTCAGGCCGACGACCTGTTCGAGGGCCTGGGAGAGCGCCGCCCCGGAGCCGCCCGCGACGAGCAGCCGGTCGGTGGTGCCGCCGGGGTCGACGATCAGGGCGCCGTCCACCTCCCGGTTCTTGATCTGGCGCAGGGCGGTGGCCTCGTCCTTGACCGCGCGGGGGTCCAGGGGCTTGCCGGGCAGCTCACCGAGCTGCTTCACGGACCGCTCGGTGAGCTGGGCGACCGGGGTGGTGACCGCCAGCGGGATCTCGCTCGGCTTCGGGTGGTGGAAGGCGCCGATGTAGGAGGTGATGAAGGCGAGCTGGAGCGCCAGCACCCCCAGGACCAGCAGGGCTGCCCGGGTGGTCACGGCGTCCTTGACCTCGGCGAGGAAGCCGCCGGAGGGGCCGGTGGCGCTGCCCGAGGGGCCTGCTGCGGTATCGGTGGGCCGGTTCATGCCTTCACGCTCGACGGGGTGGGGACCGGGCGCAGCAGGGGTGGGCCGAACGGATGAACGGGCCGGCTCGGCCGCACCGGAGAGGTCGAACACGTGTTTCGCACGAACATTCGAATTGCTCTATGGTGGAGACGGGGGAGGGTGAAGGAGTGTCGGGCGCAACGAGCGAAGCAGGAGGCCGCGGATGCCTGGTTTCACGCATCTGCACACCGTTTCGGGGTTCTCCGCGCGCTACGGCGCCTCGCACCCCGAGCGGCTGGCGGAGCGCGCCGCGGAGCGGGGCATGGACGCCCTCGCGCTCACCGACCGCGACACCCTCGCGGGTGCGGTGCGGTTCCTGAGGGCGTGCGAGAAGGCCGGGATCCGGCCGCTGTTCGGCGTCGGACTGGCGGTGGCCCCGGCCCCCGCCGTCGGCTCGGGCCCCGGCGCCACCGCCACCGGTTCGGGGTCCCGTTCCGCCTCCGGTCGCGGCGACCGGCTCTCGCACCGGCTCCGCACGCCCGTCACCCCCGTCAAAGGCGGAGCCTTCATCGACGAATCCGCCACCCGGGCGCTCTTCCTCGCCCGGGACGGAGCCGCGGGCTGGGCCGAGCTGTGCCGGATGATTAGCGCCGCCCACGCCCGCCCCCGGGGCGGCGGCGGGGGCTCCCCGCTGCTGCCCTGGGACGCCCTGCACGGCGCGGGCGGCGTGTACGTCCTGCTCGGCCCCGACTCCGAGGTGGGCCGCGCGCTCGCCGCGGGCCGCCCCGACCGGGCCGCCCGGCTGCTCGCCCCCTGGCGCGAGCGCTACGGCGACGACCTGCGCCTGGAGGCCGTGGACCACGGCCGCGGCGGCGCCCGGGCGGGCACCGGCCCCGGCTCGCTGCGCCTCGCCGCCCGCACCGTCGGCTTCGCCGCCGACCAGGGCGTGCGGGTCGTGCTCAGCAATGCCGTGCGCTACGCCGACCAGGGCCAGGGCCGGATCGCCGACGTCCTGGACGCGGCCCGCCGGCTCGTCCCGGTCGACCCCCGGCGCGGCCTCGACAGCGGGGAGCGCTGGCTCAAGGATCCCGCCGCCATGGCCGAGGCCGCCGAGCGCATCGCGCTCGCGGCCGGTCTGGGCCCCTCCGGCGCCCGCGACCTGCTGGCCGAGACCCGCGCCACCGCCGAAGCCTGCGTGGTCGACCCCGCGGACGACCTCGGCATCGGCGAGGTGCACTTCCCCGAGCCCCGGCTCGTCGGCGCCGCCCACCGCACCGCCCAGCGGGTGCTCGCCTCCCGCTGCGCGGCGGGCATGGTGCTGCGCGGGCACGCGGACGACCCGGTGTACCAGGAGCGGGTGCGCCACGAGCTGGACATCATCGCCCACCACGGCTTCGCCTCGTACTTCCTGACGGTCGCTCAAGTGGTGGACGACGTACGGGACATGGGCATCCGGGTGGCCGCGCGCGGCTCCGGCGCGGGCTCGCTGGTCAACCACCTCCTCGGCATCGCGCACGCCGACCCGGTCGAGCACGGGCTGCTGATGGAGCGCTTCCTGTCCAAGCGCCGCCGGGTCCTGCCCGACATCGACATCGACGTGGAGTCCGCGCGCCGCCTGGAGGTCTACCGCGCGATCATCGACCGCTTCGGCACCGAACGGGTCGCCACCGTCGCCATGCCCGAGACCTACCGGGTCCGCCACGCCATCCGCGACGTGGGCGCCGCCCTGTCCATGGACCCCGCCGAGACCGACCGGCTCGCCAAGGCCTTCCCGCACGTCCGGGCCCGCGACGCCCGCGCGGCCCTCGCCGAGCTGCCCGAGCTGCGCGACGTGCGCGAACGGCAGGAGCGGGGCGGGGCGCACGGGCTGTTCTGGGAGCTGGTCGAGGCGCTGGACGCGCTGCCGCGCGGGGTCGCCATGCACCCGTGCGGGGTGCTGCTCTCCGACGCCTCGCTGCTCGCGCGCACGCCGGTGGTCCCCACCAGCGGCGAGGTCCCCCTGGGCGCGGCGGGCGAGGGGAGCGCCCCGCTGCCGATGTCCCAGTTCGACAAGGAGGACGTGGAGCACCTCGGGCTGCTCAAGCTCGACGTGCTCGGGGTGCGGATGCAGTCGGCGATGGCGCACGCCGTCGCCGAGATCCGGCGCGGTACGGGGCGGGAGCTGGACCTGGACGACCCGGCGCAGGTGCCGCCGGGCGACGGGGCGACGTACGAACTGATCCGCTCCGCCGAGACGTTGGGCTGCTTCCAGATCGAATCGCCCGGCCAGCGCGACCTGGTGGGACGGCTCCAGCCCGCCACCTTCCACGACCTCGTCGTGGACATCTCGCTCTTCCGCCCCGGCCCGGTCGCCGCCGACATGGTGCGCCCCTTCATCGAGGCCCGGCACGGGCGGGCGCCGGTCCGCTTCCCGCACGAGGACCTGGCGCCGCCGCTGCGCGAGACCTACGGGGTCGTCGTCTTCCACGAGCAGATCATCGAGATCGTCGACATCATGACCCGCTGCGGGCGGGACGAGGCGGATCGGGTGCGGCGCGGGCTGTCCGACCCGGATTCGCAGGCCCGGATCAAGGTCTGGTTCGCGGCCCGGGCCGCCGAGTTCGGCTATGCGCCCGAGGTGATCGCCCGGACCTGGGAGATCGTCGCGGCCTTCGGCTCCTACGGCTTCTGCAAGGCGCACGCGGTGGCCTTCGCCGTGCCGACCTACCAGTCCGCCTGGCTCAAGGCGCACCACCCGGCCGCCTTCTACGCCGGGCTGCTCACCCACGACCCCGGCATGTACCCCAAGCGGCTGCTGCTCGCGGACGCGCGGCGGCGCGGGGTGCCGGTGCTGCCGCTGGACGTGAACCGGTCCGCGGTCACCCACCGCATCGAACTGGTGTCCGATGGACCGGTCGGCGCGCGGCGCTGGGGGCTGCGGCTCGCGCTCCTCGACGTGCACGGCATCAGCGAGAGCGAATCCGCGCGGATCGAGACCGGGCAGCCCTACGGCTCCCTGCGCGACTTCTGGGACCGGGCCCGACCGAGCCGGCCCGTGGCCGAACGGCTCGCGCAGGTCGGCGCGTTGGACGCCTTCGGCGCCAACCGCCGCGATCTGCTGCTGCACCTGTCCGAACTGCACGGCGCGCAGCGGGCGAAGGGTGCGCGCGGACCGCAACTCCCTCTGGACGGCGGGCGGTCCACCGCCTCCGTCGGCCTGCCCGACCTGGACGACGCCGAGCGGCTCAGCGCCGAACTCGGCGTCCTGGGCATGGACGCCTCCCGCCACCTGATGGGGGACCACCGCGCCTTCCTCGCCGAGCTGGGCGTGGTCACGGCCCGCGCCCTGCGCACGGCCGCCCACGGCCAGACCGTCCTGGTCGCGGGTGCCAAGGCGGCCACCCAGACCCCGCCGATCCGCTCCGGCAAGCGGGTCATCTTCACCACCCTGGACGACGGCAGCGGCCTGGTCGACCTCGCCTTCTTCGACGACAGCCACGCGGCGTGCGCGCACACCGTCTTCCACTCCTTCCTGCTGCTGGTGCGCGGAGTGGTCCAGCGGCGCGGCCCGCAGAGCCTGAGCGTGGTCGGCGCGGCCGCCTGGAACCTGGCCGAGCTGGCCGAACTGCGCTCCACGGGCGGCCTGGAGGCGGTCGCGGCCCGACTGGCGGAACCGGCCGAACCGGCCGAACCGGCTGCTCCGGCCGCACCGCCGGAGCAGGCCGTTCCGGGCCCGGCCCGGACGATCCGACTGGCGACGGGGTACGAGCTGAACCCCTGGGCCGACCTCCAGCCGCCGGGCACCGGCCCCGCCACGGGCCGCAAGCTCTGGCACTCCAGCCCGGGGAGCGCGGGATGAGCGCGGGGCCGGACGCGGGGTGGGACGCGGGCCCGGGCGCGGCCGTGCGCGGCGGGGGCGCCGCGCCGGTGCTGTGCCTGCGTTTTCGCCGGGTCGACGGCGTCCCGCTGGACGCGGACACCCACGCCGGCCTGCTCGGCCTGCTCGGGGCCCTCACCCCGGTGGTCCAGCCGCTCCCGCCCGACGGCGCCCTCGCCGACCTCCGGGGCGCGCTGCGCTACTTCGGGCGGGACGCGGCGGACCTGGCCGCGGTGATCCGGGTGCGCGCCCTCGCCCTGTACGGGGCCGAATGCGCCATCGGCGCCGCCGGGAACCCGATGCTGGCCGCGATGGCGGCCCGCGGGGCCGGCCCCGGGCGCACCGTGGTGGTCCCGGACGAGCCCGCCGCCGTACGGGAGTTCCTGGCCGGCCGGCCCGTCGCGGCCCTGACCGGGGTGGGCCGGGGGGCCGCCCGGACGCTCTGCTCCTACGGCCTCGACACCGTGGGCCGGCTCGCCGCCGCCCCGCCCGCGACCCTGCGGCGGATCCTGGGACCCCGGGTCGGGCGCGAGGTGTACGAGCGGGCCCACGGCATCGACCGGACCCCGGTGCTGCCCGGCGCGGCCGCGCGGTCACTGGCCGCCGAGCGCCCCTTCGACCGGGACGAGCTGGACCCCGTACGCCACCGCAGCGCCCTGCTCTCCCTCGCCGAGGAGCTCGGCGCCCGGCTGCGCGCCGGTGACCAGGTCTGCCGCGGCCTCTCCCTCACCGTGCGCTGCGCCGACCGGACCACCCTGACCCGGACTCGGGTGCTGCCCGAAGCCACCGCCCACTCGGCCGCCCTGACCGCCACGGCCTACGCCGTGCACGCGGCCCTGGGGCTCCAGCGGGCCCGGGTGCGGGCGCTCTCCCTGCGCGCCGAGGACCTGACCCCGGCCGACCGGGCGGCCCGGCAGCTGACCTTCGACCCCGAGGACGAGAAGGCCCGGCGGCTGGAGGCGGTCACGGACCGGATCCGGGCGCGGTTCGGGCCGGCCGCCATCGCCCGCGGCAGCCTGGCGGCATGACGGGCCCGGCGGCATGACGGCCACCGAGGCTGCCGCGGCCGACCCGTCGCCCCGCTGACCACCGCCCCGCCGCCCCGTCGACCCGTTCAAGTGCTGCCCCGTAGAACGCCCGTACGCCATCGGCGAACCGATTCGCCGCGCGACACGCATTCTTTACTGACGCGTAACTTCCAAGTCTTGCTACTCGCCCGTAATTTGGCGGCAGCAGCACCTCCATGTGATCCGGATCACGGGACTTCCCCCGCCGTACCTCCCCTTGCCCGCCCAGTTCGCGCTGCGCGGATCCCCCTAGGAGATCACTCGATGCTGCCCTGGAGACGACGCCTGCTCCGCCCGCTGGCCGTCCTGGCCCTCGCCGCCGCCGCCCTGGTCCCCACCGGGTCGGCGCAAGCCGCCTCCGCCCCCCACAGCGGATGGAACAACTGGTCCTGCAAGCCGTCCGCCGCGCACCCGCGCCCCGTGGTGCTGGTCCACGGCACCTTCGGCAACTCCGTCGACAACTGGCTCGGGTTCGCCCCGTACCTCGTGGACCGCGGGTACTGCGTCTACTCCCTCGACTACGGCCAGCTGCCCGGGGTGCCCCTCTTCAACGGGCTCGGTCCCATCGACAAGTCCGCCGGCCAGCTCGACGTCTTCGTCGACAAGGTGCTCGGCTCCACCGGCGCGGCGAAGACGGACATCGTCGGGCACTCGCAGGGCGGCATGATGCCGAACTACTACCTGAAGTTCCTCGGCGGCGCGGCCAAGGTCAACGCGCTGGTCGGGATCGCCCCCGACAACCACGGGACCACCCTGCTCGGCCTGACCAAGCTGCTGCCCTACTTCCCCGGCGCCGGGGACCTGATCAACTCGGCCACCCCGGGGCTGGCCGACCAGATCGCCGGCTCGCCCTTCCTGACCAAGCTGAACGCGGGCGGCGACACCGTGCCGGGGGTGGCCTACACCGTCATCACGACCCGCTTCGACGAGGTGGTCACCCCCTACCGCACCCAGTTCCTCGACGGTCCGAACGTCCACAACGTGCTGCTCCAGGACCTGTGCGCGGTCGACCTCTCGGAGCACGTCGCGATCGGCCTCACCGACCGGATCGCCTGGCACGAGGCGGCCAACGCGCTCGACCCGCAGCACGCGCGGCGGACCACCTGCGCGTCGGTCTTCGACTGACGCGCGGGCGGTCCGGGGCGCTACGGGGCGGTCCGGGGGCGTAGTGGGCGGGCGTCAGCGGCCGTGACGACCGGTGGTGGCCCGACGACGGGCCACCCCGAAGAGCACGGCCGCGCCCACCGCGAGGGTGCCCGCGCCGGCGATCGCGATCATCGGCGTCGAGCTGTCCCCGCCGGTCTCGGCGAGGTTGCCCGTGGCCGGTGACCCGGCCGCGACCGGAACGGCCGAAGAGCCGTTGGTCTTCGGGTCGTTGTCCCCGTGCCCGGCGTGCTCGACCGTGGACTTGCCCGCGCCGTCCGCGATCTGCTGGTCCGTGGGCGCCTTCGGCCCGGTCGCCGGCCCGGTCGTCGGCCCGGTCGTCGACCCGGAGCCGGGTGCGGCGGATCCGTCGGCCGGCCCGGACGGGTTCGCGGACTGCGCGGGGTCCGCGCCGGGCACGGTGGTGGGCGGCGTGCCGCCGCCCGCGTTGCCCCCATTGCCCCCGCTGCCCCCGTTGTCCTTGCCGAAGACCACGTCGGAGCAGGTGTAGAAGGCCTCGGGGCTGTCCGAGCGCTGCCAGACGCTGTAGATGAGGTGGCGGCCGGTCTTCTTCGGGACGGTGCCGGAGAAGACGTAGTCACCGCTCCGCATGCCCGGGTCGCTGACCTTCAGGAACGGGGTCGCCTCCAGGTCGGACCACTTCAGCGGCTTCGTCGGGTCGTACGAGTCCTTCGTGACGTACAGCTCGAAGGAGCCCTTGTGCGGAGCGGTGCCCTTGTAGCGGAAGGTGTGGGCGCCGGCCGCCATCGGGCTGGCCGGCCAGTCGGCGCGGGGCAGGTCCAGCCCCTTGTACTTGCTGTTGCCCGCCGAGCACAGCTGCCCGTCCGGGATCAGCTTCTTGCTCTGGCCCGCCGCGTTGGCGATGTTCACCGCGTTCCAGTCGTAGAAGGCCTGCGCGCCGCTCGCCGCGACGGCCGCCTTGCACGCCGCCGACTTGGGGGACTCCGGCCCTTCCGCGTAGCACGCGGCCACCCGGCTGACCGGGTCCGTCATCGAGCCGTGCGCCGCGGCGGGCGCGGCGGCGTACGCGGCCACCGCGAGCGGGGCGAGGCCGAGGGCGGCGATCCGGGCGGCGGTGCGGGTGGCGGCGTGCGGGCGGCGTGCGGGCATGGGCAGAACTCCTCTGAGCGGGGCGTACGGGTGGTACGGGCTGTGCGGCGCCGTCCCCGTCACGGGGTGACGACGCCGCCTCCGGCCCTCCCTGGCTCGCCCAAGCTAGCCACCGGAACCGCCCGTTCCGAGGCCTTGGGCCCCCAGGAGCCGATCCTTAGGCTCCACTTAAGGCACCGGTAAGAGCCCCCTCAGGAACGGGCCCGCGAGCGGCGGTGCGGGCCACCCCGCCCCGCGGTCCCGGCAGCCCCCGCCCCGGGCGGGGAGCGCTCTCAGGCGAGGAGCGCTCTCAGGCCCGCCGACGAGCGGGCCTGCCGCTCCAGGGCGTCGAGGGCCGCGCGGGCCTCGGCCGCCGCCCCCGGGTCCCGCTCCGCCAGGCCGCTGTCCGCGAACTCGTCCTCGTCCAGGCGGATCACCCGCGACCCGTCCGCCGAGACCCACAGGTCGAGGTCGAGGTCCTCCACCACGACCTCCCCGTCGCGGACCACCGCGGGCCGGGTGATGTCGCAGTACCAGCCCTTGAGGACGCCCACGCCGCTGCGGACCTCCTTGACGGCGTACCAGCGGTCCCGCCAGAAGTGCTCCGTGAACACGTCGCCCGGCTCGAAGCGGACGAAGCCGAAGTCGCGGACGCCCGGGGCCGCCCACGGGGCGCGTACGGACACCCGGGTGCCGGTGTCGGCGAGCAGGTCGGCGGGATAGCGGATCTTGGTCACACCGGCCTTGACCAGGGTCACCGTGAGCGTCCTCGGCAGGACCCGCGCCCCGTCGGGCTCCGGCGCGGACACCCGCTTGGCGTAGCGGACCTCGGAGGCGCAGATCTCGTAGCCGAAGCCCTTGTTGACCGCGAGCATCGGGGCGTTCTCGGTGTCGTTGCCCGTGAACGCCTGGGTGTAGCCCGCCGCCCGGGCCCGGTGCAGGGAAACGCCCTTGGCCAGCTTGGCCAGCCCCCGGCCGCGGAAGGCGCGCCGGGTGCCGGTCATCGCCGAGGCGTAGCGGGTGGCGCCGTCGGTGTGGGCCGCGGTGAAGGCCGCCACCTCGCCGTCGACGAGGACGACCGTGCTCAGCTGCCGGTCCAGGGCGGGGGCGCGCCAGATGTGCCGCAGCCAGTCCTCGTAGTCGTCCATGTCCGTGGGCACGTCCCCCGGTTCGTCCGACGAGGCCTCGGCGTCGGCCTCGAACAGCGGTCGCGGATCGGCCTCGAACGCGGCGGCCGGGCGCAGCTCGACCCCGGCGGGCAGGGTGGCGGGCAGCTCGGGCAGGGCCGCGGTGGTGAGGTCCAGGCGCAGGAAGTGGGCGGAGCGACTGGCCCGGTACCCGCGCCGCTCGGCGAAGGCCCGGTGGGCGGGCTCGTCCAGGACCCATGCGAACACGTCGGTGGCACCCAGCTCCGCGAGGTGCCGCTCCGCCGCGCGCACGAGCGGGCCGCCCGCCCCCAGACCCCGGTGCGCGGGGTCGACGTACGCGTTCAGGAAGGCCTGACCCGGCTCGGGACTGTCGTGCGCGATCCCCACCTGGGCGCTGCCCACCACCGTGCCGTCGGGCGTCTCGGCGACCAGCAGGCGGTAGTGCCGGTCGGGGTGGGCGGAGTCGAGTTCGAAGGCGACGCCCTCGGCGGTCGTGATCATGTAGGGGAGCGCGGCCCGGCGGACGCGGACGACGGCCTCGGCGTCCGCCGCGTCGCCGGGGCGCAGGTCACGAATCAGAACGGTCATGCTCCGACGCTACGTTCGCCCTCGCGGCGCCCGCCTCCGAATTTCCCGCCGATGGCCGCTCGGTGGCCGGGGGATGGGCGACAATCGGCCCCGTGACCTCGACGAACCTGAAGCTCGCCCTTGACGGCTCGGCCGGTGCGGCCGCCCCCTACGAACAGTTGCGCGCGCAGATCTCCCGGCAGGCGCGCTCGGGGCGGCTGCCGGCCGGCTTCAAACTGCCGACGGTGCGCGGGCTGGCGGAGGAGCTGGGCCTGGCCGCGAACACGGTCGCCAAGGCCTACCGGGCGCTGGAGGCGGACGGGGTGATCGAGACCCGCGGCCGCAACGGCACCTTCATCGCCGCCGAGGGCGGCACGGCCGACCGCGAGGCCGCGACGGCCGCCCAGGCCTACGCGGAGCGCGCCCACCGGCTGGGCCTGACCCGCGAGGCGGCCGAAGCCGCCGCGGCGGCGGCCCTGCGGGCGCGGTACGGCGGCTGACCGGCCACCGCACGGGTAGGCCTCGGCACGGCAGGACGCGGCCCGGCAGGATTCAGCACGCCGACCACGCCCCGCCCCTACAGGTACAGCCCCGCGTCCGCCCCGTGACCCTGGGGCGGCAACAGGGACGCCGGGCCCGTGCCGCGCCGGAGCGCGAACAGCTCGGCCAGCGTCGCCCCCTCGCGCGGCACCCCCTCGTCGGTGCCGAGCCACTCCACGGCCTCGCGGTGGGTCAGCCGGTCGACCTCGATCCGGGCCAGGCAACGCCCGGGCCGGACCACGGCGGGGTGCAGCCGCTCCAGGTCCTCGTTGGTGGTGACGCCGACCAGGACGTTGCGGCCCTGGCCCAGCAGACCGTCCGTCAGGTTCAGCAGCCGTGACAGCGCCTGCCCGGCGGTGTGCCGGGCCTCGCCGCGGATCAGCTCGTCGCAGTCCTCCAGCAGCAGCAACCGCCAGCGGCCCTTGGCCGTGCCCTCGTCCTCGCCGATGGCGATGTCCATCAGGTAGCCGACGTCGTTGAACAGCCGCTCGGGGTCGAGGACGCAGTCCACCTGGCACCAGTCGCGCCAGGACCGGGCGAGAGTGCGCAGCGCGGAGGTCTTGCCGGTCCCGGGCGGCCCGTGGAGCAGCAGCAGCCGCCCCGCGATGTCGTCCGGGGTCACCTTCATCAGCCGGTCGAGCGCACCGGCCACGGGCGCGGTGTAGTTGGGCCGCACCTCGGCCCAGGTGCCGGCGGCGATCTGGCGGGTCGTCCGGTACGGGCCGCGGCGCGGGGAGACGTACCAGAACCCCATGGTGACGTTCTCGGGCTGCGGTTCGGGTTCGTCCTGGACGCCCTCGGTGGCCTCGCCGAGCACGCTGGAGGCCAGTTCGTCGCTGACCGCCGTCACGGTGACGTCCGCGCCCCGGCTCCAGCGCGAGACGAGCATGGTCCACCCCTCGCCCTCGGCGAGGGTGGCGCTCCGGTCGGAGTCGCGGGCCGAGCGCAGCACGGTGGCGGCGGGCGGGACCAGGGTGGCCCCCGCCTTCACCCGCTCGATGGAAACGCTGTGCGAGTACGGCTGCTCGCCCGACGCGAACCGGCCGAGGAACAGTGCGTCGACGACGTCCGACGGGGAGTCGCTGTCGTCGACGTTGAGCCGGATCGGCAGCGCGTCATGAGGGTTGGCTGGCATGGCGCCCATGATCCGGCACGAAGTGGCCCTGTGCACCCGTGTTTCGCCGGAACGGGTGCGCGGGTTCCCCCTTCAAACGCAACCGGGGTGAAGATTCCGGCCGGAACTCCACCCCGAACATTCTTGGCATGAACACTTCCAGACGGGCCCCGCTCCTTGTACCACGGAATCGAGACGAAACCCCCACAAGGAGCCGTACATGAGATTGTCACGGTTTGCCGCATTAACCTCCTCGCTCCTCCTCGCCGCGGGCGCCGCGCTGTTCGGCGCCGGACAGGCCTCCGCGGCCCAGGCGGACTTCGGCTACGTCGCACTCGGCGACTCGTACTCCTCCGGTGTCGGATCCGGGAACTACGACAGCTCCAGCGGCGATTGCAAGCGCACCAGCCGGGCCTACCCAGCCCTCTGGGCCGCCGCGCACGCACCCCAGACCTTCTCCTTCACCGCCTGCTCGGGCGCCCGGACGGACGACGTCCGCGCCAACCAGCTCGCCCCGCTCAACACCGGGACCGACCTCGTCAGCCTCACCGTCGGGGGCAATGACGCCGGCTTCTCCGACGTCATGACCACCTGTGTGCTCCAGTCCGAGTCCAGCTGCGTCAACCGCGTCAACCAGGCCAAGGCGTACGTCGACTCCACCCTCCCCGGCAAACTCGACGCCGTGTACGACGCGGTGGCCTCGCGCGCGCCGAACGCGCACGTGGTGATCCTCGGCTACCCCCGCTTCTACAAGCTCGGCGGCAGCTGCCTCGCGGGCCTGTCCGAGGGCAAGCGCGCCGCGATCGACGGCGCGGCCGACTACCTCAACGCCGCGCTCGCCAAGCGCGCCGCCAACCACGGCTTCCGCTTCGCCTCGGTGACCAGCGCCTTCACCGGGCACGAGATCTGCTCGGGCAGCGAGTGGCTGCACAGTCTCAACTGGGCCAACATCGGCGAGTCCTACCACCCGACCGCGGCCGGACAGTCCGGCGGCTACCTCCCGGTCTTCACCAGCGCGGCCTGAGGAACCGGCATCATCACGGCGTCGGGCCCGGGCTGGACGACGGGCTCGGCGCGCCGGACGAACCGGAGGTGCCGGAGGCGCCGGGAGAGGAGGCCCCGCCCGACGGGGTCTGCGTCGCGCACCTGACGGAGAAGTTCACCCAATCGGAGGCGAGCGTGCCCGGCCGCCGCACCTCCACCCGCACCGCGTCGTCCAGCGTCGCGCCGGGGTGGTGGCTCAGCTCGGTGAAGGACAGCTCGCGGACGGTGGGCCCGCCCGCCTCGAAGGTGACGGCCTGCCAGTCCGGCGCGGAGCTCACCCCGCTGCGGGTGGTCCAGCGGTACTCCACGACCACCGGCGTACGGACCACCTCCAGGGACGCCGTGAAGGCGGGCGCGGACGCCTCGGGCGGCGGGCAGGGGCCCGCGTACCGGTCGCGCACCGCGTGCACCGACACCGTGACCTTCTGGTCCGGCGTCGCCGAACCGCTCGGTGACGGGCTGGGCGACGGGGTGGCCGAGGGCGTCGGGGCCGAGCCGGCGGGGGAGGCGCTCAGCGAGCTGCCCGGCCCGCCCGTCGCACCGCTGCCGCCCGCGGCCCCGTCCGTACGGTCCTTGAGCAGCAGCCAGCCCAGCGCGGCCAGCGCCAGCAGCAGGACCACGATCCCGGCGGTGAGCACCAGACCGGCCCGCCCGGTGCGGGGCGAGTCCGCCGCGGGCCCGTAGCCCGACTGCGGCGCGGTCCCGTAGCCGGATCCGGGGGCGGGCGGCGGGGAGGCGGGCGCCCCGTACGGCCCCGCGCCCCGATCCGAGCCCGATCCGGATCCCGGTGCCGCGCCCGGGTCCCGACCGTAGGTCTGTCCCGGGCCGCCGGCCTGCCCGTATCCGTGCCCGTGCCCGTGTCCCTGGCCCTGGCCGTCGCCGTGGTGCGCGGTCGTCGTCGGCGCATCGGGCCCCGACAGCGGCCCGCCCGCCGCCCGTACGGTGCCGCCCGCACCCACCACCCGCAGCATCCGCGCCGCCTCCGGTGCGGAGATCCGCAGGGCCGGGTCCTTGCGCAGCAGCCCCTCCAGTACGGGCGTCAGCGCCCCGGCGTGGCGCGGCGGCGGCAGCTCCCGGTCCACCACGGCCTGCAGCGTGGCGACCGGGGTGTCCTGACGGAAGGGGGTGTGCCCCTCGACCGCCGCGTAGAGCATCACGCCCAGCGACCAGAGGTCGGAGGCGGGCCCGGGCGCGGTGCCCAGCGCCGCCTCCGGCGCCAGGTACTCGGGGGAGCCGACCACCTCGCCGGTCATCGTGATCGCCGAGGAGCCCTCCAGCCGGGCGATCCCGAAGTCGCTGAGCAGTACCCGGCCGTCGTTGGCGATCAGCACGTTCCCCGGCTTCACGTCACGGTGCAGCACGCCCGCCTCGTGCGCGGAGCGCAGCGCGGAGAGCACCTGCTCGCCGATGTGCGCGGCCCGCTGCGGGGTCAGCGGGCCGTCGGCCTCCAGCACCTCCGCGAGCGAGAGCCCGCGCACCAGCTCCATCACGATCCAGGGCCGCCCGCCGTCGGTGGCCACGTCGTAGACGGTGACCACCCCGCGGTGCGTGACCCGGGCCGAGGCCCACGCCTCGCGCTCCAGGCGCGCGTACATCCGCTGCACGTCGGCCTCGTCCAGGCCGGCCGGGGCCCGGACCTCCTTCACGGCGACCTCGCGGCCCAGGACCTCGTCCCTGGCCCGCCAGACGATGCCCATGCCGCCCTGGCCCAGCGGGCCCAGCAGCCGGTACCGTCCCGCGACCACGCGTTCGTCGCCGCTCGGCTCTCCGCTCACACGAGCCCCCTCATCCGGGTAACGGGGTGATCACTCCAAGTTAACCGATCGTCCGCGGTGTGACGCCCGTCGCGCCGCAACTCTCCACATCGCACTCCCGCGCGGCCGTCCGCCCCGCCGAGGGGCCCCGCGGCAGCCCCGTGACGCCGGGTCACTTCGGAGAGTGACCGTCAACTGCGCTGAGTAATCGTCAACTACCCACCACTACAGGGGTAATTCACGCGACCGGGATACCCGACTGCCACGCGAGGGCGATAGGGTTACCCTGCCCGGGCCGGGTGCCTTCGTACGGGTGGGGAGAGACATGGAACAGATAGCTATGCGCAGCAGGCCGCCCCGCGTGCCTGCCATCACCTGCGGGAGCGGTGCGACCAGTTCGCGCCTCGACCGTCACCTCGCGGTGCTGGGCGGACCCGCCGTGCCGCACGGTGACGCCGCCGAGGCGACGCTGCTGATGCGTGAGCTGACGTCGCGCGACCACACGCACGTACAGCGGAGCCGGAGCGCGCGCGTCTCGCTCTTCGCGCCGCTGCGACGGCTGCGCCGCACGCTCTTCGGCAGCCGGCGCTCGTAACCGGTTCCGGATCCAGGGCCGTTGCGGCGGCACCCGGATCCGCTTCCGCTTCCGTACCCGGCGTCCGTACCCGCGTCCGTTTCCGTATCGGCGTCCGTATCCGCGTCCGTATCCGTGTCCCGAGCGTCTCCCCGATCGCTCTCGTCCCCGGCCTCAGGCGATCACACCGTCCCGGCGCAGTGCCGTGATCTGCGCGTCCGTCATCCCCAGGGCGCGCAGCAAGGCGTCGGTGTGCTCGCCGAGCGCGGGAACCGCGCCCATCCGCGGTTCCGCGCCACCCGGCAGCCCGATCGGCGGCAGCAGCGCCCGCAGCGGTCCCGCCGGTGAACCGATCTCCCGCCAGCGGTCCCGCGCCGCCAGCTGGGGGTGCCCGGCCAGCCGGGCCACCGAGTTCAGCCGTGCGCAGGCGATCCCGGCCGCCTCCAGTCGCGCGAGCGCCTCCGCCGCCCCGCACCGGCCCAGCGCCTCGGCGACCACGGCGTCGGTCTTCTCCCGGTTCGCGGTGCGCGCGGCGTTCGTCGCGTAGGCCGGATCGTCGGCCAACTCCGGCCGTTCCAGGACCTGTTCGGCCAGCCGTCGCCACTCGCGGTCGTTCTGCACCGACAACAGGACCCGATCCCCGTCGGCCGTGGCGTAGGCGTCGTACGGCGCGATCACGGCGTGCGCCAGACCGGTCCGGGCCGGCTCCTCGCCGCCGTGCATGGTCAGGTGCAGGGGGTGGCCCATCCACTCGGCGAGCGCGTCCAGCATCGAGACCTCCACCGGGCCGCCGAGCCCGGTCGTGCCGCGCCGCAGCAGGGCCGCGAGGACTCCGGAGAAGGCGTACATGGCCGCCGCGATGTCGGCGGCCGGGATGCCCGCCTTGACCGGTCGCTCGGGGGTGCCGGTGACCGAGACCAGGCCCGCCTCGCACTGCACGAGCATGTCGTACGCCCGCTTGTGCGCGTACGGTCCCCGCGCGCCGTAGCCCGAGATGTCCACCGCGACCAGCCGCGGGTAGCGCGCGCACAGCGCGGCGGCGTCCAGGCCGAGCCGGGCGGCGGCTCCCTGGGCGAGGTTCTGTACGAAGACGTCCGCGTCGGCGAGCAGGCCGTGCAGGGCGTCCAGGCCGCGCGGGTCCTTCAGGTCCAGCGCGATCGACTCCTTGCCGCGGTTGGCCCACACGAAGTGCGAGGCCAACCCGTGCGCGGCGGTGTCGTAACCGCGGGCGAAGTCCCCGCCGTCGGGCCGCTCGACCTTGATGACACGGGCCCCGAGGTCGGCGAGCTGCCGGGTGGCGAAGGGCGCGGAGACGGCCTGCTCGACGGCGACCACGGTGATCCCGTCGAGGGGGAGGGGCTGCGGGCTTGAGTTCATGCCCCGGTCCTACCGTCCCGCTCCCGGTCTGTCACCCCCCGCGAGGTCGTCCCCCGCCGCCCGCGGCCCGTTCCCCACCTTCGCTCCCGTTCTAGAACGGGAGCGCGAACTGGCCGTCCGGACCCTCCTCCTGGTGGCTCAGGACCGAGGCCGGGCGGCGCGCCCAGCGGGGCGGCGGCAGCACCCCGGCCGCGCGCAGCCGCTCCGCCGGGAGCGCGGGCCCCGGCTCGAAGGCGGCCCGCTCCGGGGCCAGCCCGGCCAGCAGGCTCACGGTGGTGACCAGGGCCAGCAGCTCCGAGGTCCAGGTCTGCGGCCACTCGGCGGGGCCCAGCGCGGCCAGGCCCTGCGCCTCCGGTGCCCGGTGCGCGCAACGGGCGGCGAACCACCGCTCCAGCACGCGCACGCCGCCCGCCTCGTACGTCCACGCCGCGGCCGGGACGGGTGCGATGCTCCCGGCGCCCAGCAGCAGGCTCGCGCCCTCCTCGTCGTACGCGAGCTCGCCCGGCCACCCCGTCACCGCCGAACGGACGTACGGGCGGCGCCCGCCCGGCAGTCGGGGCGGCTCGCCCCCGCGGGCCCCGCGCAGCTGGACGGTCAGCAGCCGCTGCCCCAGCTCCAGCCCGGCCCGCCACCGCTCCGGATCGGCGGGGAGCGGGACCTCGTGGCCCCGCGGGCCCGGTCGGGCCGCCGCGAGGACCCAGCACAGGACGTCCTCCGGAGTCACCCACCCGCGGTAGACCTCGCCCAGCAGCGGCAGCAGCCCCGGCGCCAGATTGGGCTCGGCGCCCCCGGGGCGGCGGTGCAGCGGGCGGATCCGGCCGAGCCGCCCCGCCGGGAGGTGCGCGGTGGCCAGCGGGGACGCCAGCCCGGGCGGCTCCACGAGGAAGAGCTGGTGCTCGTCCAGGACCCGCCACAGCTCGGGGCGGGCCAGGTCGATCAGCCGCTGGTCGGGCAGCAACCACTGCTCGTCGAAGGGCTCGTACAGCACCCGGACGGGGTCGGGGCAGGCGCCGGGCTCCCGCCCGAACCGCCCCGTGGCCGACCGCTGGCCGGGCAGCGCGGCCGCGCCGGAGGCGGGCCCGCGCGAGCGGCTCGGCCGGAACAGCCGCTCCCGCTCGGCGCCCTCGGCGCCGGTCACCGCCGCCCAACGGGCCCGCAACGAGCCGGGATCGGGCGCGGCCACCCAGTCCCGCCCGAGCCGCATCCCACCCACGGACCAGGGGAGCAGCTCGTCCAGCAGGGGCACGGCCAGGGGCGCGGTCGGCGGCGCGGTCGGCGGCGCGACCGGGGGCACGGCCGGGGGCGCGACCGGAGGCACGACCGACTGAGGTACGTCTTCGCTCACAGCACCCGATGCTAGGGGCTGTCGGCCCGGTCCACCGTCGGCGCACTCGCCCGAATGTGGCCGGAGTTCTCCCTTCTCGTCCCCTTGACGATATGAAGGTGCCCCCTTTATCGTCGGGCTGACGAAATGAGGGGGTCCGTCATGGCCGACATCACCAGGCGCTTCGGTTGGCGTCATCTGCGCTCCGCGCCCACCGCCCACATCCGCCACCACAAGCGCGGGCACCTCGCCCACGACGGGCGGGGGCTCAGCTTCTGGTACCGGTCGCTGTCCGCGGCGCTCTCCGAGGTGCCCGTGGACGACCGGGAGCTGGCCATGGCGTTCCACGCCCGGACCTCCGACTTCCAGGACGTCGCCGTGCAGGCCACCGTCACCTACCGGATCAGCGACCCGGCCGAGGCCGCGGACCGGCTCGACTTCTCCGTCGACCCGGACACCGGAAGCTGGCGCGGCGCACCCCTGGAGCAGATCGCCACCCTCCTGACCGAGACCGCGCAGCAGCACGCGCTGGACGTACTGGCCCGGACCCCGCTGGCCGCCGCCCTGGTGGACGGCGTCGCCTCCGTCCGGGAGCGGGTCGCCACCGGTCTCGCCGCCGAGCCCCGGCTCCCGGCCACCGGCATCGAGGTGGTGGCCGTGCGGGTCGTGGCGATCCGCCCCGAGGCCGAGGTGGAGCGCGCCCTGCGCACCCCGGCCCGCGAGCAGATCCAGCAGGAGGCGGACCGGGCCACCTACGAACGGCGGGCCGTCGCCGTCGAGCGCGAGCGGGCCATCGCCGAGAACGAGCTGGCCAGCCAGATCGAACTGGCCCGGCGCGAGGAGCAGCTGATCGACCAGCGCGGCACCAACGCCCGCCGCGAGGCCGAGGAGAAGGCGGCGGCCGACGGCATCCGGACCGGAACCGAGGCGGACCGCAAGGTGCGCCTGGCCCGCGCGGACGCCGAGGCGGCGCGGGAGACGGGCGCGGCGCGCGCCGACGCGCAGGCCGCCTGGCTGCACGTGCACGACGAGGTCGACCCGGGCACGCTGCACGCCCTGGCGGCGACCCGGCTCGCGGAGAACCTGCCGCGGATCGAGAACATCACGCTCTCTCCCGACGTCCTCACCGGGCTCCTCAGCAAGCTCGGACGTCCGGGCGGCGGAGCGGACGCGTGAGCCTGGCCCCGCGGGCGGTGCTCGTGCACCGCAGGACCGAGTACGAGGAGCTGCTCGCCCGGCACGGTACGCACGGGCAGGCCGCGTTCTTCCTCTCCAGCCGGGGCCGGTCGATCGACGAGGTGGTCCGCCGCCACGACCGCAACCAGCAGGCGCTGCGGGAGGTGGCGGCGGCGGTGCCGCTGACCTGGCGCAGCTCCCGGGTGGAGCGGGCGGACCTGGACCGCTTCCTCTTCGCGCCGGAGGACGTGGTGGTCGTGGTCGGCCAGGACGGCCTGGTCGCGAACACCGCGAAGTACCTCGGCGGGCAGCCCGTGGTGGGCATCGACACCGACCCCGGGCGCAACCCCGGGGTCCTGGTCCGGCACCGCAGCACCGACACGGCAGCCCTGCTGCGCGCGGCGACCGCCGGCGGCGGGCGGACGGACGAGCTGACCATGGTCGAGGCCGTCGCCGACGACACCCAGCGCCTCCGCGCGCTGAACGAGATCTACCTGGGCGCACCCGGGCACCAGACGGCCCGCTACCGCCTGGGCTCCGACGGCGAGGCGGGCGAGGACGCGGGCGCGGGAGCTGGCGCGGGCGAGGGTGCGGGCGAGTCCCAGGCGTCGTCCGGGGTGCTGGTGGGCACCGGTACGGGCGCCACCGGCTGGCTGCGTTCCCTCTGGCTGGACCGCGGCAGCCCCGGGGGGTTGCCCGGGCCCGGCGACCCGCGCCTCCTGTGGTTCGTGCGCGAGGCCTGGCCCTCGCCCACGACCGGAACCACGAGGGTGGCCGGTGAGCTGGGGCGGGGGCAGGAGCTCCGGCTGACCGTGGAGTCGGACCGGATCGTGGTCTTCGGCGACGGGATGGAGGCCGACGCCCTGGAGCTGACCTGGGGCCAGAGCGTACGGGTGGGCATCGCGGGAACGTCACTGCACCTGGTGACGTGAGCCGTGAGCCCTGAGCCGTAAGCCGTGAGCCGTAAGCCGTGAGCCCTGACCGCTGTGCGCTGCGGCTGCGGCTGCGATCAGGCTTCGGGGTCGGGCAGCCGGCGGAGTTCGAGCAGCACCAGGGCGATCTTCACTCCGGTGGAGACCGTCAGCGCCTGGAGGAACGGCATGCCCGCCAGCCACAGCGCCACCATCATGACCGTGAGCACCAGGAAGGCGGGCAACAGGTTCGTCCGCCGGATCGCGGCCCGCAGCTGCCCGGCCCCGCGGCGCGGCCCCGGCCGAGCCGTACCCATCAGGCCCACCGCGACGCCGTCCTGCTCGCCTCGCGCGGGTCGCTCGTCCCGCTCTCCCTGCCGCATCGACTGCCGCCCTTCCCGTCGCTCGGGGTCGCCTCCCACCCGATCCTGAGCGGCGCCCCGGCGGACGGCCACCGCTGCCCCCGGCCCGGCCGCCATCCGCCGCACAGGTTCACCCCCTCGTGCCACTGCGTCGCTAGTGCGCGTCCATCGTCACCGTGAACGAGAAGCGGTCACCGCGGTAGCGGATCCGGGCCACGTCCACCACCTGCCCGTCCTCGTCGTAGGTCACCCCGGTGTAGTGCAGGATCGGGCTGAGCAGCGGCACCTGGAGCAGCTCGGCGGTGGCCGGATCCGCGAGCCGCGCCTCGACGGTGTCCGTGATCCGGCTGATCCGCACGCCCACCACGTCGCGCAGCACCTTGGTCATCGGCCACCGCTCCAGATCGGCCAGGTCCACCGCCTCGGCCAGCTCCGGACGGACCGCGTTCTCGGCCCAGTTCGTCGGCTCGCCGCTCTCCCCGTCGTGCCGCAGCCGGCGGTACGTCACCACTTCCGCGAGGTCGGGGAAGTACTCCAGCAGCTCCCCGGGCACCGGCGTCCGGGTGTGGCCGAGGATCGTCGTGCGCTCGCCCGACTGCTGGGCCACGATCGCGTCGACCGAGCCCAGCAGCCGCACCGGAGCGCTGCGCCGCGCTCCCGGCTCGATGAACGTGCCGCGCCGCCGGTGCCGGCTGATCAGGCCTTCCTGTTCCAGCTCCTTGAGGGCCTGGCGCATGGTCAGCACGCTCACCCCGTAGTGCTCGGCGAGCTGCTCCTCGGTGGGCAGGCGCAGGGTCGCCTCCGGGGTGCGGCCGAGTATCGAGGCGCGCAGCGACTGCGACACCTGGTACCAGAGCGGGAGTTTCCGGTTCAGTACCAGGGAGTCGGGTGCGAAGGCGGTCACGGGCGGTTCTCCGAACGGGTGGGCAGGGCGGTGTGCTGCGATGTTAGGCGCGGAAGTGCCGTTCCAGCCCCTGCCATACGTCGTCGTAGCCGCGCTGGAGGTGATCCGCCTCGGCCGCCTGAGCGGTGGCGGTGACCGGCCAGCGGGTCTCGAACATGAAGGCCAGGCCGTCCTCGATCTTCTGCGGCTTCAGCTCGGCGGCGCTCGCGCGGTCGAAGGTCTCCCGGTCCGGGCCGTGTGCGGACATCATGTTGTGGAGGGACCCGCCGCCCGGGACGAACCCCTCCGCCTTGGCGTCGTAGGCCCCTTCGATCAGGCCCATGTACTCGCTCATCACGTTCCGGTGGAAGTAGGGCGGCCGGAAGGTGTCCTCGCCGACCAGCCAGCGCGGGGCGAAGACCACGAAGTCGACGCCCGCCAGGCCCGGGGTGTCGGAGGGGGCGGTGAGCACGGTGAAGATCGAGGGGTCGGGGTGGTCGTAGCTGATGCTGCCCAGGACGTTGAAGCGGCGCAGGTCGTAGACGTAGGGGACGTGCGAGCCGTGCCAGGCGACCACGTCGAGCGGGGAGTGGTCGTAGGTGGCGGACCAGAGGTTGCCGCAGAACTTGTTGACCACCTCGACCGGCCGGTCCTCGTCCTCGTACGCCGCCACCGGGGCCTGGAAGTCGCGGGCGGCGGCGAGGCCGTTGGCCCCGATCGGGCCGAGGTAGGGCAGCTCGAAGGGGCGGCCGTAGTTCTCGCAGACGTAACCGCGGGCGGTGGCGTCGAGCAGTTCCACGCGGAAGCGGACCCCGCGCGGGATCAGCGCGATCTCACCGGGTCGAGCGCTGAGCAGGCCGAACTCGGTGCGCAGCAGCAGCCCGCCCTGCTCCGGGACGATCAGCAGCTCGCCGTCGGAGTCGCTGAAGACCCGGTCCGTCATCGAGGTGTCGGCGGAGTAGAGGTGGATGGCCATGCCGGTGCGCTGCGTGGCGTCGCCGTTGCCCCCGAGGGTCCACAGGCCGGACACGAAGTCGGTGCCGGGGGCCGGGGCGGGCAACGGGTTCCAACGCAGCCGGTTGGGGTCCGGGACGGACTCGGTGAAGGGGGCGGTGCGCAGGGCGCCGTTGTCGACGCGGGTGAAGGGCGGGTGCGCGGCCGAGGGGCGGATGCGGTAGAGCCAGGAGCGGTGGTTGTGGGGGCGCGGCTCGGTGAAGGCGCTGCCGCTCAGCTGCTCGGCGTAGAGGCCGAGACCGGCCCGCTGGGGCGAGTTCCGGCCGATCGGCAAGGCGCCGGGAACCGCCTCCGAGCTGTGCTCGTTGCCGAAGCCGGTGAGGTACTCCAACCCCTCCGCCGTCTTCCTGGCCTGCTCGCTCATGGCTGCTCCCGCTCCGTAGAAGGAATCCTATGGTTGACAGTAGGATTCCGCAGCCCCGACGTCAACGGGCACCCGCCGGTCGCCCGCCAACCCATCGCTCGCCGGTCGGGGTGGTTCCGGCGGCCGCTCGGCGATCACGAGGCGGACAGCCTTGCTGCGCCCGGACCCGGGCATGGAGCCGCGCCCGGGTCCGAGTCCGGGTCCACGCCCGGATCCGTGCCTGGATCCACGCCCCGCGCTCCGTTGCCGCGCTCCGTCGCCGGATTCGTGCGGACGCGGGGGATCCAAAAACATGAACATTGCTCTACTCTCACGCGCATGTCGTGGATCCGCAGGCTCCCTGCCGTTCCGGCGGCTCTCCTCGCCGCCCTCACCGCCCTCCTCTCGCTCCTGGCACTCTTCGCGGCCGCGCCCGCCGCGCAGGCCCACGAGGAGCGACCGGTCACCCTGCCCGACGGCTCCGGAAGCGTGCCGCAGTACCGCACGGGCGAACCCGACCTCCTCGTCTGCAAGACCGGCCGCCCCGACTTCGAACGCCGGACCGCCGGATTCCCCGAACCGCTCAGACAACGCAACCTCGCCCTGTACGACCGGTGCGAGAAGAGCGGCTACCGCGACCTCCAGGCGGCCGTGGACGCCGTGGACCGCCCCGGGATGAACATCGCGATCCTGCCCGGCCTGTACGAGGAAGAGCCCTCCCTGCCCAAGCCGACCGGCGCCTGTGCGGCTCTGAAGGCCCCGAACTCCGCACTGGGCTACCAGATCCTGTCCTACGAGCAGCAGGTGCAGTGCCGTCACAACCAGAACCTCGTGGCCGTACTCGGCAAGAAGGACCTGCAGATCGAGGGCACCGGAGCGTCCCGTCAGGACGTCGTCATCGACGCCAAGTACCAGAAGCTGAACGCCATCCGGGCCGACAAGTCCGACGGGATCTACTTCCGCAACTTCACCGCGCAGCGCACCACCTTCAACTCGCTGTACGTACTGGCGGGCGACGGCTTCGTCATCGACGACGTGCTGACCCGGTGGAACGACGAGTACGGCTTCCTCACCTTCGCCAGCGACCACGGCCTGTACAAGAACTGCGAGTCCTACGGCAACGGCGACTCCGGCATCTACCCCGGCAGCGCCTCCGACATCAACGACGGCCGCGGCTACGACGTCCCGCGCCACTCCATCGAGATCACCGGCTGCCGCAGCCACCACAACATGGTCGGGTACTCCGGCACAGCGGGCGACTCGGTGTGGGTGCACGACAACGAGTTCGACGGCAACATGGGCGGTGCCTCGATGGACAGCGCCTTCCCCGGTCACCCCGGACTCCCGCAGAACCACGCCCTGTTCGAGCGGAACCTGATCCACGACAACAACGAGGACTTCTACCCATACGTCGCCGACGGCACCTGCGCCAAAGCACCCGTCGACCGCGGCTACGAGCAGGGCGTGGTCTGTCCGCAGATCTCCATGCCGCCGGGCACCGGCATCATCACCGCGGGCGGCAACTGGAACGTGTACGAGAACAACTGGGTGTACGGACACCGCCGCGCCGGATTCTTCCTGAGCGCCGTACCCGCCTTCATCCGTGGCGAGTCGGCCTGGAGCAAGCAGGCCGATACCTCGCACCACAACCGCTACGCCGGAAACGTCCTGGGCAAGGACAAGTCCGGAGCCTCCCGCCCGAACGGCGCGGACGTGTGGTGGGACGGCCAGGGCACGGGGAACTGCTGGCAGGACGGACCCGACGGCTCCACCCCCGGCACCCTCCCGCAGTGCGGCGACGCGCGCGGAGCGGTGTCGGGCGGCTCGGCCCGGTTGGCGGGCGAACCGGTCAAGCTGGCCCAACTGCTCGTGTGCGCCGACTACAACGTCCAGGCGCGCAAGCTCCCGGCCGGATGCGACTGGTACGGCGCCCGGGGTCTGGAGCGGGTGGAGACACAGATCGCGCTGGCCGTCGCGGTCGTACTGGCCCTGGTCGGCGGGGTGTTGTGGTGGCGGCGACTGCGCGGATCGCGACTGGGCACGCTCTGCTCGCTGCTCGGCCTGGCCGGGCTCGCCCTGGACGTCGCCGGATCGACGATGGCGCTGACCGCCACCTTCGTCCCGGCTTTCGCGCTGCTCCTCCTCGGGTTGTGGTGGACGGGTACCGGGGTCGCACTGCGCCCCGACCGCCCCTGGCTGGCGCGGCTGACCCTGCTGCTCGGTGCACTGACCCTGTTGGACGCCTTCGACAAGGCCGTGCTGATGATTCCGTGGATCCCGCTCAGCCCCGCATGGATCCGCGCCCTGGTGGCGCTCGTATGGGTGCTGTGGGCCGTGATCGCCTCCGCCCGCCCCGGACCGGACCCCGACCCCGCCATCCCCGCTCCCACAGCCGCCGGCGACGGCGGGACCGACGGTGGCGGCGGGAGCGACGGTGACGGCGGGGGTGACGGTAGCGGTGCCGCTGACGGTCCGGGCGGCGGCGACCGCGAACCGGCCCCGGCGGCCCGTCCGGCCTCCACCCCGGCCGCCGGGGCGGCCCCCACCTCGGACGGCCCCGCGTGAGTGCGGGGGAGTGGTCGACGCCGCCCGGGCCGCCGAGCTCCCGTCCCCGCACCCGCGCCCACCCCCACCCCCGCCCCCGGACCGGGCGGGTCCGCGGGGCAGTGGTCTGCGCGGCGCTGCTCCTGCTCGCCGTGGCAGGAGCGGCCGGGTGTGGGGGGCGGGCCACGACCCACCACAAACCCGGCACCACCCACCAGCAGGCCTCCGGCAGCGTCGGCACCTTGCTGGCAGCCCAGGACGAGGCGGGCCACCGCCTGCGCCAAGTCCCGGCGCAGGGAGCACCGGAGGTGAAGCTCTCCCTCCGCCCCGACAGCGAGGACGGCTGGAACCTCCAGCTGGAGGTGGGCAACTTCCGCTTCACCCCCGACAGCGTGGGCGGCGCCGCCCTCGCCGGTGGCGGCCATGCCCACCTGGTGCTCGACGGCCACAAACTGGCCCGGCTGTACGGCCCCTGGTACCACCTGTCCGCCACCCAGGTGCCCGAGGGCGCCCACACCCTGACCGTCCGGCTCTACGCGGACGACCACACGGCCTGGGCGGTCGAGGGCAAGGCCGTGGAGGCCACCGTCCCGCTCACCGCGTCCGCGCCCGGCCCGGCGGGCCACGACCACTCCACTCCCGGAGCCGCGGCCCCGTCCGCGCCGTCGGCCAAGGCGCCCGCCCCCGACCCGGCCGCCGCAGCCGACCGGACGGTCACCATCGCCGTCCGCGGCGGCAAGGTGACCCCTGCTCCCGGTCGCACGGAGTTGAAGCGGGGCGAGCGGGTCGCACTGCGCGTCACCAGCGACCGGGCGGACACGCTGCACGTCCACGGCTACGACAAGGAACTGCCGCTGCCCGCCGGCCAGGAAGCCGTCTTGGTCCTGACGGTCGACCGCACGGGTCTCTTCGAGGTCGAGACCCACGAGTCCGACCTCGTCCTGACCCAGCTCCTCGTCCGATGAGTTCGACGAGCTTGATGAGTCCGGCACTGCCGCCGCTACAGGCACTCTCCGTACTGCCGACACCTGCGGTGCCGCCGGTGCTGTCCACCGGTGCGATATCGGTGCCGGGCCCGACACCGATATCCGCTCCGAACGGAGCGTGGAGCGCTCTCGCCGATCACCTCGCCGATCACCTCACCGATCGCGTCGGCGATCACCTCCCCCCTCAACCCGCCGATCCGCTCACCACCCTCGCCCACGGCATCGGATCGCAGCACGACCTGCCCATCTCGCCCTTCTACGCCTTCGCCGGCGCCTTCACCGCACTCTTCGTCTCCTTCCTCGCACTCGGCCTCCTCTGGTCCACCTCCCGCTTCCAGGGGTCGCGCTCCGGCCGCCCGCTGCCCGCCGCCGTCCAGCGGGTGGCCGACGCGCCGGCCACCCGGACCGCGCTGCGCGTCCTCGGACTCGCCGCCGCCCTCTTCGTCCTGCTGCACCTCCTCCTCGGTCCCGACGACCCCGCCCGCAATCCCGCTCCCGGCGCCGTCTACGTCCTGTTGTGGGTCGGTCTCGTCCCCGCCTCCCTCCTCCTCGGCCCCGTCTGGAGCCTGCTCAACCCGCTGCGCACCCTGCACCAGCTGTTGCACCGGCTGCCGCACGGGCTGCTGCGCCGGATCCCGACCGCTCGCCTCGGTCCGGCCGTGCACGACACCCCGCCGCGCCGCGCCATCCCGACGGCCGACCGCACTCCGGTCTCCCGCCGCGGCCCCGCGAAGCCTCCTCATCCCCTTCCGTCCTGGCTCGGCCTCTGGCCCGCCGCCATCGGCCTCTTCGGTTTCACCTGGCTCGAACTCGTCTCCCCGGACCCCGCCTCACGCACCACCCTTCTGACCGCACTCGTCGTCTTCGTCACCGTCCAACTCGGCCTCGCGGCCCGCTTCGGCGAATCGTGGTTCGCCGAGGGTGACCCCTTCGAGGCCTACTCAACGCTGCTGGCCCGTTTCTCCCCGCTCGGCCGTCGTGACGACGGCCGCCTCGTCCTGCGCAACCCCTTCCACGGGCTCGACGCGACGCCCGAGCGGCCCGGACTCGTCGCCACCGTCTGCGTCCTGCTCGGTTCGACCGCCTATGACGGCTTCTCCGACAACCCCTCGTGGATCAACACCATTCAGACCTCCCCCCTCGGCCGCACCCCCGCGGCCACGCTCGGACTCCTCGGCTCCGTGGCCCTCGTCGCCACGCTCTACTGCCTCTGTGCGGCGGCCACCCGCCTGGTCTCCGGCCCGCTGCCGGGTCCCCTGACCGCCTTCGCCCACTCCCTCCTTCCCATCGCTCTCGGTTACCTCACAGCCCACTATTTCTCCCTGTTCGTCACCGAAGCGTCACGCACAGTAATCATCGCGGGGGGTGTTGATCCCGCCCCCGCTCCGGCCCCACCTCTGGATCCGGGCGGTCTCGCCGCCCTCCAGGTCGTCGCCGTCGTCACCGGCCACGTCCTCGGGGTCGTTGCCGCGCACGACCGGTCCGTGCGGCTCTTCCCGCCGGCCCGGGCCGTGGCCGGGCAACTGCCCCTGCTCGCGTTGATGATCACGTACACCGTCGGGGGGCTGAGCCTCCTGCTGAACTGAGAACCGAGGACCGGCATGATGGACCCCGTGCCTCCAGCCCACCCCCTGCGCCGCGCCCCGATCCAGCAGCGCAGCGCCGACCGGCTCGCCCGGATCCTCGACGCCTGCGCCGAACTCCTCGACGAGACCGGTTACGAGAACCTGAGCACCCGGGCCGTCGCCGTCCGCGCTGGCGTGCCGATCGGCTCGGTCTACCGCTTCTTCGGCAACAAGCGGGCCATGGCCTACGCCCTCGCCGAACGCAACCTGGACCGCTACGCCGAAGGCATCACCGCGCGGCTCGCCGAACTCCCGGCCGTGCACTGGCGCCCCGCCGTCGACGCGGTCCTCGACGAGTACCTCGCGATGAAGCGCACCGTTCCGGGCTTCGCCCTGGTCGACTTCGGCGTGCCCCCGCCGCCCTCGACCGAGGCCGCCGACCCCGCAGACCCCAACGACCTGGTCGCCGCCCGCCTCACCGAACTGCTCTGCCTCCACCTGGGCCGTACCCCCGACGCGACCTTGCGGCGGGTGGTGCTGATCGCCGTCGAGGCCACCGACGCCCTCGTGCAGCTCGCCTTCCGGGCCGCCCCGTCCGGAGATCCCGACATCATCGACGAGATCCGCGCGATGATGCACGCCTACCTCGCCAGGGTCCTGGACTGACGGATCCCTTCCGCGCCCGGCCGGCCTCCCGCGCGCAGGCGGACGCCGCCGATTCGCTGAGGCAGGGGACTCCCCAGCGTCCGTACCGGTCGGTATGCTCAGGCCGCCCGCGTGTCGCCGCAGCCCGCTGTCCTCAGGAGGGCCCATGCCCCGTACCGCCCTGCGCATCTGCCCCCTGTGCGAGGCCACCTGCGGCCTCACCCTGACCATCGAGGGAACCGCGGTCACCAGCGCCCGCGGCGACCGGGAGGACATCTTCAGTCGCGGGTTCATCTGCCCCAAGGGCGCTGCCTTCGGCGCCCTCGACGCCGACCCCGACCGGCTGCGCACCCCGCTCGTCCGACGCGACGGCAAGCTCCAGGAAGCCACGTGGGACGAGGCCTTCGACGCCATCGCCGCCGCGGTTCCCGCACTCATCGGGCGCTACGGCCCCCAGTGCACCGGCGTGGTCCTGGGCAACCCCAACACGCACACCATGGCCGGCGCCCTCTATCCGCCGGTGCTCCTGAAGGCGCTCGCCACCCGGAACCTCTTCACCGCCAGCACCCTCGACCAGATGCCCAAGCACGTGTCCAGCGGCCTGCTCTTCGGCGACCCCTTCGCGATCCCGGTGCCGGACCTCGACCGGACGGATTTCCTGCTGCTCATCGGTGCCAACCCGGTCGAGTCCAACGGTTCCCTCTGCACCGCCCCCGACTTCCCCGGGCGGCTCAAGGCCCTGCGCGCCCGCGGCGGCACCCTCGTCGTCGTCGACCCGCGCCGCACCCGCACCGCGCGCCTGGCGGACCGCCACCTCGCCCCGCGCCCCGGGAGCGACGCCCTGCTGCTCGCGGCCCTCGCGCACACGCTGCTCGTCGAGAAGCTCACCGACCCCGGAGTGCTCGCGGAACACCTCGAAGGGATCGGGGAACTCTCCGATGCCCTCCGCGCGTTCACCCCGGAAGAGGTCGCACCCGCCTGCGACCTGGCCCCGGACGACATCCGGCTCCTCGCCCGTGAGCTGGCCGCGGCACCGACCGCCGCCGTCTACGCGCGCATCGGCAGCTGCACGGTCGCCCACGGAACCCTGGCCAGCTGGTTGGTAGACGTACTGAACATCCTCACGGGCAATCTTGACCGTCCCGGCGGCGCGCTGTTCCCGCTCTCCGCGACCGCCGCGGCGCCCCGACCCGCCGCGCCCGGCCGGGGGTTCGCGCTCGGCCGCTGGGCGAGTCGGGTCTCCGGCCATCCCGAGGCCAAGGGCGAACTGCCCATGGCCGCCCTCGCCGAGGAGATCGAGACCCCGGGGGAGGGGCAGGTCCGGGTGGTGATCTCCGTCGCCGCCAACCCGGTGCTGTCCGCTCCCGACGGGGACCGGCTCGACCGGGCGCTGTCCGGGCTCGACTTCATGGTCTCGGTGGACCCGTACCTCAACGAGACCTCGCGTCACGCCCATGTCGTCCTGCCCCCGCCGCCGCCCGCGCAGAGCGCCCACTTCGACTTCGCCTTCAACGGCTTCGCCGTACACAACCAGGCCCGCTACTCGCCCCCCGCCGTCCCGCTGGAGGAGGGGCGGATGGACGAGTGCGAGATCCACGCCCGGCTGATCCTCGCCGTCACCGGGCGGCACGGGATCGATCCCGGGAGCGTGGACGCAGCCGTCATCGCCGACACCTTGGCGCGGGCCGCCGCCGACCCGCGGTCACCGCTCTCCGGCACCGAACCGAGGGAGCAGGCCCACCTGTTGGCGGGGCGCAACGGACCCGAACGACGGCTCGACATGATGTTGCGCCTGGGGCCTTACGACCTCGTCCTCGACGACCTCCGCACAGCGCCGCACGGCGTGGACCTCGGCCCGCTCGCCCCCCGCCTGCCGGGCCTGCTCAAGACCCGCAGCGGCCGGATCGAACTCCTGCCGGGCCCGATCGCCGCCGAGCTGCCCCGGCTGCGGGGAGCCCTTGCCGAACGGCCCGACGCCCTCGTGCTCGTGGGTCGCCGCCACCTGCGGTCCAACAACAGTTGGCTGCACAACGTCCCGTCGCTGACCGGCGGTTCCAACCGCTGCACCCTCCACGTCCATCCGCAGGACGCCGGACGCCTGGGGCTCGCCGACGGCGGCCGGGCCAGGATCACCGCCGACGGCGGCAGCCTGGAGGTTCCGGTCGAGGTCACCGACGCGATCCGCGCCGGCGTGGTCAGCCTTCCGCACGGCTGGGGCCACGACCGTCCCGGCACGCGCCTGGGTGCGGCCGCGGTGGTGCCCGGAGTCAACGTCAATCAGCTCCTGGACGGCTCCCGGCTCGACCCGCTGTCGGGTACCGCCGTGCTCAACGGTTTCCCCGTGGAGCTGACGCCCCTGCCCTGAGCTGGGGTTTTGCTCGTATTGCTCACGCGTCGACGTCTTGTTGGGGTTACCGGCGGACACCTACCTTCCCAGCATGCTGACCTTCCTCGGCTTCGCCATGATCGCGACCTTCCTGGTCCTGATCATGATGAAGAAAATGTCGCCGATCGCGGCGCTCGTCCTCATCCCCGCGCTCTTCTGCGTGTTCGCCGGCAAGGGCGCGCACTTGGGCGACTACGTCATCGACGGCGTCGGAAAGCTCGCGCCGACCGCAGCCATGCTCATGTTCGCCATCGTCTACTTCGGCGTGATGATCGACGTGGGCCTCTTCGACCCGATCGTCCGCGGCATCCTGTGCTTCTGCAAGGCCGATCCGATGCGCGTGGTGGTCGGCACGGCGGTGTTGGCCGCCATCGTCTCGCTCGACGGGGACGGGTCGACCACCTTCATGATCACGGTGTCGGCGATGTACCCGCTCTACAAGCGACTCGGTCTCAGCCTCGTGGTCATGACCGGGGTCGCCGCCACGGCCAACGGCGTCATGAACACGCTGCCGTGGGGCGGCCCGACCGCCCGCGCCGCGACCGCGCTCAAGTTGGACGCGGGCGACATCTTCGTGCCGATGATCCCGGCCCTGGCCGCTGGTCTGGTATGCGTCTTCGTCCTGGCCTACGTGCTCGGGCTGCGCGAGCGCCGCCGCGTGGGCGCGCTCGCCCTGCCGGGGGCGGTGGACGACGAGAAGGCCGCCGGCAGCGTGGAAGCCGTGGCCGACGTCGAAGCCTCGGCCGGGGCCGAGCTCCTGGTCGTGGCCGGTACGGGCGCCACCGGGTCCGGTGCCACTACGTCCGGCACCACTGCGTCCGGCGCCGCCAGCGCCAGCGGTGCGGGCAGTGCGGGCGGTGCGGGCGGTGCGGGTGGTGCGGGTGGTGCGGCGTCCACCGTCCCCGTCGCGGAGGAGGACGGGTTCCAGGGGCTGGATCCTCACCGGGCCACGCTGCGGCCGCGGCTCTACTGGTTCAACGCCGCCCTCACCGTCGGGCTGCTCACCGCCATGATCATGGAACTGCTCCCCATCCCGGTGCTCTTCCTCCTCGGTGCCGCCCTCGCGCTCACCGTCAACTACCCCAACATGGCGGACCAGAAGGCCCGGATCGCCGCGCACGCCGACAACGTCCTCAACGTCGCGGGCATGGTCTTCGCCGCCGCAGTCTTCACCGGTGTCCTCTCCGGGACCGGCATGGTCAAGGACATGGCGGGCTGGCTGGTCAGTGCCATCCCCGACGGCATGGGTCCGCACATGGCGCTGGTCACGGGGCTGCTGAGCCTGCCCCTCACCTACTTCATGTCCAACGACGGCTTCTACTTCGGTGTCCTGCCCGTCCTCGCCGAGGCCGGCGCCGCGCACGGTGTCTCCCCGCTCGAGATCGCCCGGGCCTCGCTGGTGGGCCAGGCCCTGCACATGTCCAGCCCGCTCGTCCCGGCGGTCTACGTCCTCGTCGGCATGGCCAAGGTCGAATTCGGCGACCACACCCGCTTCACGGTGAAGTGGGCCGCCCTGACCTCGCTCGTGGTCCTGGGGGCGGGGATGCTTTTCGGCATCATCTGACCCTGGCGCCCACAAAACTACCGACGCTAGTTTGTAGGCTGGCCGCGAGGTCCATGCGGTCCATGCGGTTCATGCTCGCGCTCGGGAGGAATGCGATGAAGGCCCACGACGGGATGTACATCGGCGGGGAATGGCGGCCCGCCGTCGGACGGGACCGGATCGACGTCGTCAACCCGGCCGACGAGCAGGTCATCGGCAGCGTTCCGGCCGGGACCGAGGAGGACGTGGACGCGGGTGTCCGGGCCGCCCG
Source organism: Streptomyces sp. NPDC098789 (assembly GCF_044759975.1). Classification (NCBI taxonomy): domain Bacteria; kingdom Bacillati; phylum Actinomycetota; class Actinomycetes; order Kitasatosporales; family Streptomycetaceae; genus Streptomyces; species Streptomyces sp. NPDC098789. The sequence continues at coordinate 50,388 of NZ_JBIWAJ010000023.1, read as the reverse complement.
CGCCGCCCTCCCCGGCTGGGCGGCCACCCCGCCCGCCGAACGGGCCGCGCGGATAGCCGCCCTGCGGGACGTCCTGGTCGCCCGCAAGAGCGAGATCGCGCAGACCATCACCGCGGAACTCGGCTCCCCGCTCGGTTTCTCCGAGATGGTCCACGTCGGGGCGCCCATCGCCGTGGCCGACTCCTTCGCCGAGCTGGGCGCGACGTACGCCTTCGAGGAGCGGCTGGGCAACTCCACCGTTCTCCTCGAACCGATCGGTGTCGTCGGGGCCATCACCCCCTGGAACTATCCCCTGCACCAGGTCGTTGCCAAGGTGGCACCCGCTCTCGCCGCAGGCTGCACCGTCGTCCTCAAGCCCGCCGAGGACACCCCGCTGACCGCACAGCTCTTCGCCGAAGCCGTGCACGAGGCGGGCATCCCCGCCGGCGTGTTCAACCTGGTGACCGGCACCGGACCCGTCGCCGGACAGGCGCTGGCCGCCCACCCCGGGGTGGACCTCGTCTCCTTCACCGGCTCGACCGCCGTCGGCAAGCAGATCGGCGCCACCGCGGGCGCCGCCGTGAAGCGCGTCGCCCTCGAACTGGGCGGCAAATCGGCCAATGTCATCCTGCCCGGGGCCGACCTCGCCAAGGCGGTCGCGGCCGGCGTCGGACACGTCATGAACAACACGGGCCAGAGCTGCAATGCGCTGACCCGGATGCTCGTCCACCGCGACGACTACGAGGAAGCCGTCAGCCTCGCCGCCGCCGCGGTCGCCAAGTACCCCACCGGCGACCCGTGCGACCCGGCCACCCGCCTCGGCCCGGTCGTCAACGCCAAGCAGCACGACCGCGTCCGCGGCTACATCGCCAAGGGCGTCGAGGAAGGCGCCCGCCTGGTCGCCGGCGGCTCCGACGCTCCCGCGGAGCGGGGCTACTTCGTCGCGCCCACCGTCTTCGCGGACGTCACCCCCGACATGACCATCGCCCAGGAAGAGATCTTCGGCCCCGTTCTGTCGATCCTCGCCTACGACGACGAGGACGAGGCCCTGGGCATCGCCAACGGCACCGTCTACGGTCTGGGCGGCGCGGTGTGGGCGGCGGACGAGGCGACCGCCGTCGCCTTCGCGCGCCGCATGGACACCGGCCAGGTGGACATCAACGGAGGCCGCTTCAATCCGCTCGCTCCCTTCGGCGGCTACAAGCAGTCCGGCGTGGGTCGCGAGCTGGGCCCGCACGGCCTGGCCGAGTACCTCCAGACCAAGTCCCTGCAGTTCTGAGCCCCGGAAACACGGAGACGACGACCATGGTCCGCGCCGCCATCCTGCCCGCCATCGGAGCGCCCCTGGAGATCCGGGACATCGTGCTCCCCGATCCCGGACCCGGGCAGGTCCGGGTCAAGCTCACCGCCGCCGGGGTCTGCCACTCGGACCTCTCCCTCACCGACGGCACCATGAGGGTGCCCGTACCCGCCGTCCTCGGCCACGAGGGCTCCGGCACCGTGCTCGCCGTCGGCGAGGGCGTCACCCACGTCGCCCCCGGGGACGGGGTGGTCCTCAACTGGGCCCCGTCCTGCGGGCAGTGCCACCACTGCTCCATCGGCGAGGTGTGGCTCTGCGTCAACGCCCTCGCGGGCGTCGGCGCGGTCTACGCCCACGACGCCCAGGGCGCCGAGCTGCACCCGGGGCTCAATGTGGCCGCCTTCGCCGAGGAGACCGTCGTCGCGGCGAACTGCGTGCTGCCCGCACCGGCCGGGGTCCCGCTCGCGGAGGCAGCGCTGCTCGGCTGCGCCGTCCTGACCGGTTACGGCGCCGTCCACCACAGCGCCCAGGTGCGCCCCGGCGAGTCCGTCGCGGTCTTCGGCGTCGGCGGGGTCGGCCTGGCCGCGCTCCAGGCGGCACGGATCGCGATGGCCGGTCCGGTCGTGGCCGTGGACGTCTCTCCGGCCAAGGAGGAACTGGCCCGTGCGGCCGGTGCCACCGAGTTCGTGCTGGCCTCCGACACCACCGCCAAGGAGATCCGGGCGCTCACCGGTGGCCGGGGCGTGGACGTCGCCGTCGAGTGCGTCGGCCGGGCCGAGACCATCCGCGGCGCCTGGGAGTCTACCCGCCGCGGCGGCCGTGCGACGGTCGTCGGGATCGGGGGCAAGGAACAGCAGGTCAGCTTCCACGCCCTGGAGATCTTCCACTTCGCCCGCACCCTCACCGGCTGCGTCTACGGCAACAGCGACCCGGCCCGGGACCTGCCGGTGCTGGCCGCGCACGTCCGGGCCGGGCGGCTCGACCTCGGTGCGCTGGTGACCGACCGGATCGGTCTCGACGGGATTCCGGCTGCCTTTGACGCGATGCTCGCGGGCAAGGGGGGTCGCTCCCTGGTCGTGTTCTAGGCCGTTCCCGCCGGACCCGGCCCGGCCGGAGCGACCCCGGCGCGCGTACGTTTCCGCGCGCCGGGACCATCGCCGTGCCCCGCGTTCCCACGGCCCGGGCGCAGCCCCCGCCCCGGGCCGGTGTGCGCCTCAAGCGCCGGCGGGGCTGGATGTGGCTGGGCTCGGTCATTGTCCTCCGGCCGGTGTGCGCCTCAAGCGCCGGCGGGGCTGGATGTGGCTGGGCTCGGTCTTTGTCCTCCGGCCGGTGTGCGCCTCAAGCGCCGGCGGGGCTGGATGTGGCTGGGCTCGGTCTTTGTCCTCCGGCCGGTGTGCGCCTCAAGCGCCGGCGGGGCTGGATGTGGCAGGGCTCGGCCTTCGTCCTCCGGCCGGTGTCCGCCTCAAGCGCCGGCGGGGCTGGATGTGGCTGCGTCGAACGCCCGCCGCGTCCCGCACCACCCGCCCCGCTACGTGCCCCGCAAGGCCTCGTGTTGGAGGGTCAGGCCGTCCAGTAGGGCCGTCAGGCCCGTTTCGAAGGCGGCCTGGTCGACCTCGCGCTGGCGCTCGGCCAGCAGGTGGGCCTGGCCCAGGTGCGGGTAGTCCGCGGGGTCGTACGCCGCCTCGTCGTCCACGAAGCCCCGGGCGAACGAGGCCACCGCCGACCCCAGGATGAAGTACCGCATCAGCGCGCCGATCCGCGTCGCCTGCGCGGGCGGCCACCCCGCCGCCGTCATCGCACCGAACACCGCGTCGGCCACCCGTAGCCCGGCCGGCCGGCGGCCCGGCCCCCGGGCCAGTACCGGCACGATGTGGGGATGGTCGGCCAGCGCGTCCCGGTAGGAGTGCGCCCAGTCGGCCAGGGCCGTGCGCCAGTCGCGCGGATCCCCCTCCTCGAACATCGACAGGTCGACGCGGGCGCTCACCGCGTCCGCGACCGCCTCCAGGATCTGGTCCTTGGTGCGGAAGTGGTTGTAGAGGGAGGGCCCGCTGACCCCCAGGGCCGCCGCCAGCCGCCGGGTCGAGACCGCCTCCAGCCCCTCCGCGTCCACGAGCGCACCCGCCGCCGTGACGATGCGTTCTCTGCTGAGGAGGGGCTTGCGCGGTCTGGCCATGCGCCACATAGTAGGCCTGTCCCGCTTAAACTACCGGTGATAGTTTAAGGGTCCGTCAGCGTGTCCGTCAGTGCGTCCGGCAGCGAGTCCGATGGGGTGGCCATGAACCTGGAACTCAGCGAGGAGCAGACCGCGGTCCGTCGCCTCGCCCGCGACTTCGCGGACCGCGAGATCGCGCCGTACGCCGCCGACTGGGACCGCGCCGAGAGCGTGGACCGGGCCATCGTCAAGAAGCTCGGCGCCGTCGGCTTCCTCGGCCTGACCGTCCCCGAGGAGTACGGCGGCTCCGGTGGCGACCACCTCGCCTACGTCCTGGTCACCGAGGAGCTCGGCCGCGCCGACTCCGCCGTGCGCGGCATCGTCTCCGTCTCCCTCGGCCTGGTCGCCAAGACCGTCGCGGCCTGGGGGAACGAGGAGCAGAAGCGGGCCTGGCTGCCGCGGCTGTGCTCCGGCGACGCCCTCGGCTGCTTCGGCCTCACGGAGCCCGGCACCGGTTCGGACGCCGGTAACCTCACCACCCGCGCCGCGCACGACCCCGCCACCGACACGTACACCGTCAACGGCGCCAAGACCTTCATCACCAACGGCACCTGGGCGGACGTCGTCCTCCTCTTCGCCCGCACCAACGACGAGCCCGGCCATCGCGGGGTCTCCGCCTTCCTGGTCCCCACCGACTGCCCCGGCCTGACCCGCCGCGAGATCCACGGCAAGCTCGGCCTGCGCGGCCAGGCCACCGCCGAACTCGTCTTCGCCGACGTGCGCGTTCCGGGCGCCGCGATGCTCGGCCCCGAGGGCAAGGGGTTCTCGGTCGCGATGTCCGCGCTGGCCAAGGGGCGGATGTCGGTCGCCGCGGGCTGCGTCGGCATCGCCCAGGCGGCGCTGGACGCGGCCCTCGCGTACGCCGCCCAGCGCGAGCAGTTCGGCAAGTCGATCGCCGGCCACCAGCTCGTCCAGGAGCTGATCGCCGACATCGGCGTGGACGTGGACGCGGCCCGGCTGCTCACCTGGCGGGTCGCCGACCTCATCGACCGCGGACTGCCCTTCGCGACCGAGTCCTCGACCGCCAAGCTCTTCGCCTCCGAGGCCGCGGTGCGCGCGGCGAGCAACGCCCTCCAGGTGCACGGTGGTTACGGCTACATCGACGAGTACCCGGCGGGGAAGCTGCTGCGCGACGCCCGCGTCATGACCCTCTACGAAGGCACCAGTCAGATCCAGAAGCTGCTCATCGGCCGCGCCCTGACCGGAGTTTCGGCCTTCTGACCCGCCTGTCGGGGCCTGACCCACCCGCGCGGGCCCGGCCCCCGGTGGCTCCGTGGGCGCCGCGCCGCCGCCGGCACGCGTGCGCGCGCCTGAGTACCGGGGCGAACGCACCTGAGTACGTGCGCGGATTACCCCGGCCGCGCCCGCTCGCGATGCTGGACCCATGAACGAGACACCGGTCAAGCAGCAGAACACGGGGGCCTATTACGGCCAGGCCGTCGCCTCCTTCGGCGTCGCCATGGGGGCCGTCGCCCTGGGGATCTACAACCTGGACGCGAACGCGTGGGTGCGGGCCTTCCTCGGCATCGCGGTGCTCTACCTCGTCACCTCCGCCTTCACGCTCGCCAAGGTGGTCCGTGACCGCCAGGAGGTGACCCAGATCGTCACCCGGGTCGACCAGGCCCGGATGGAGAAGATCATGACGGAGTACGACCCCTTCACGCCGCGGTCGGCGCCCAAGCCCGCGCAGGACCGCTAAGCGCTTGCTCACCCTCCGGTAAGGTGTTCACTTCCACACGGGGACGAGCACGGCGAAGAGGGTGAGCGGGCGATGGACATCGCGGACGAGGCGACGACCGGCGGCTACCAGCCGTGGTCGGAGGTCACCCCCGACGCCGCGCGCCGGCTGCTGCTCGCCGCCGTCGAGGCCTTCGCCGAACGCGGTTACCACGCCACGACCACGCGCGACATCGCGGGGCGGGCCGGGATGAGCCCGGCCGCGCTCTACATCCACTACAAGACCAAGGAAGAGCTGCTCCACCGGATCAGCCGGATCGGCCACGACAAGGCCCTGGAGATCCTGGAGACCGCCGCGGACGGGCCCGGCACCGCCGCCCAGCGGCTCGACGCCGCTGTCCGGTCCTTCGTGCTCTGGCACGCCGCGCACCACACCACCGCGCGGGTGGTCCAGTACGAGCTGGACGCCCTCGCTCCGGAGCACCGCTCCGACATCGTGGCGCTGCGCCGTCGCAGCGACGCCGCCGTCCGCCGGATCCTCGCGGACGGCGTCCGCGCGGGGGAGTTCGACGTGCCGGACGTGCCGGGCACCACCCTCGCCGTGCTGTCGCTGTGCATCGACGTGGCCCGCTGGTTCAGCACGGCCGGTCAGCGCACGCCCGACGAGGTCGGCGCCCTCTACGCCGGCCTCGTGCTCCGCATGGTCGGCGCGCGCCCGTAGTGCGCGCGGGCCGCCCCGACGCCGTGGCTCAGAAGTAGTAGCGGGACACCGTCTGCGCCACGCACACCGGCTTGTCGCCGCCCTCGCGCTCGATCGTGACCGTCGCCGCGACCTGCACCCCGCCGCCCGCCTCCGTGACCTCGGTGATCACGGCGGTGGACCGCAGGCGCGAGCCGACGGGCACGGGGGCGGGGAAACGGACCTTGTCCACCCCGTAGTTGATGCCCATCTTCATGCCCTCGACCCGCATCGTCTGCGGCACCAGGCTCGGCATCAGCGACAGCGTCAGGTACCCGTGGGCGATGGTCGTCCCGAAGGGGCCGGACGCCGCGCGCTCGGGGTCCACGTGGATCCACTGGTGGTCGCCGGTGGCGTCCGCGAAGAGGTCGACCCGCTTCTGGTCGATCTCCAGCCACTCGCTGGGCCCGAGCGGCTCGCCGATCCCCCCGCGCAGTTCCTCGGCGGACGTGAAGATCCTCGGCTCGGCCATGTGCGTGTTCCTGCCCCTCGACGACGACGGCGAACGAACTCAACGACTCGATCAACGAATAAGCGCTTGCTCAGCATGCTGGGACCACCTGCGTCTGTCAACGGACACCCGCGAGCGCCGCCGCCCGCCGCCCCGAGCCCCGCCGCCCGCCGACCTCCGGCCCCGACTCCCACACCCACCGACTACGCTCGGCCCGGTGCCGCAGATTCCCGAAAAAGTCCACGAACTCACCGTCGGCCAGCTGTCCGCGCGCAGCGGCGCGGCGGTCTCCGCGCTCCATTTCTACGAGACCAAGGGCCTGATCAGCAGCCGCCGCACCGCGGGGAACCAGCGCCGCTACACCCGTGACGCGCTGCGCCGGGTCGCCTTCGTGCGCGCCGCCCAACGCGTCGGCATCCCGCTGCTCACCATCCGCGAGGCGCTGGCCCAGCTCCCGGAGGAGCGCACCCCCACCCACGAGGACTGGGCCCGGCTGTCCGAGAACTGGCGCGCCGAGCTCGATCAGCGGATCAAGCAACTCGGGCGACTGCGCGACCACTTGAGCGACTGCATCGGCTGCGGCTGCCTCTCGCTGGAGACCTGCGTGCTGTCCAACCCGGACGACGTCTTCGGTGACCGCATCACCGGCTCCCGCCTCTACGTCACACCCCAGTAGCGGGACGCCCCGCCGGCGAGCAGGGCCAGCGCCACCGCCACCAGTTCTTCGTTGGAGCGGGCCGGGCGACCGTCCGGCAGGAGGAGTACGTCGCCCAGCCCGGTCCGAACCCATCGGTGCGGCCCGGCCCCCGCACCGCGGAGCAAGGCTCCCCAGGCGGCGGCATCACGGCCGTACACCAGCACCTCGCGCACCCCGCCCGCGGCACTCACGCCCACCCCGTCCCCCGCATCCCCGGCCCCCACCTCCACCACCAGCCGCGCCACTCCAGCCACCCCGGCCACCCACAGCGCCCCCTGCGGACCGCCCCCGGCGCCCCCCGGCACCACCGCGTCCACGGCCACCCCCCGCTCCGCCAGCGCGGCCGCCAGCGCCTCCGCCCCCGGCTCCGCGAAGTGCACCTCGGCCCGGTCGGGCAGCACCTCCCAGGACCGCACCCGGGCCACCCGCGCCCCGGGGTCGGTTTCCGTGCCCACGCTCGCGCACACCACCAGCGGCACCGCGACCCCGCCCTCCCGCAGCGCCCGGAGCAGCGGCCCGACCACCCGCGGCGACAGGCTCTCGCGCCCGCACGGGGTCCGCGGGCTCACCAGCACCTCCGCGGCCCCGGCGGCCACCGACCGCAGCGCCGACTCCACCAGCGCCCGCGGGGACATCGGCACCGCGGCCCCGTCGACCGCGGTCCGCGCCCCGTTCAGCGACACCTGCAGCCGGACCCGGCCGGCCCGCACGCCCCCGGCTCCCGTCACCGACCCGTACCCGCGCCCGTACCCCTACCGGTACCCGCGCCGGCCCCCGTACCCGCGCCCGTACTCCTACCGGCCCCCGTATCCGCCCACGCACCCGCGCCCGTCACGCCGAGTCCGCGAGCGCCGGTCTGGGCACCACGATCCCGCAGCCCGCGCACACCGGCCCCACCCAGTGGCCGGGCCCGGCCGGGGCGTTCCAGCGCAGCTCCTGGTCCCCGCACACCGGGCACGCCGTGCCCGGCTCCGACTCCAGCGCCTTCACCAGCCGTCGCAGCACCTCGCCCAGCGCGCCCTCCGGGCGGACGTCCGGGTCGGCGCACCGCACGACCGCCGCCTCGCCGCTCCACGCCCAGTCCGGACGCCGCAGCCCGTCGTGCTTCTCCCGGCGCCGACGCTCGGCGAAGTGGCGCTCGTACTCCAGCCACACCGCCCGCGCGTCCTCCAACTCCTCCAGCGCGGCGACCAGCCTGAGCGGGTCCGCGCCCCGGTCGTCGGGGCCTATCCCGTGCCGGTCGCACAGGTGCCACCAGGTCGCCCGGTGCCCGTACGGGGCGAAACGCTCCAGACAGCGGCGCAGTGAATGGCGCCGCAGGGCCCGGTCGTTGCCCGCGTCGCGCACCTGGTACGCCAGACTACGGAAACCCGCCATCACACCTGCACCTCCGTCGCGCTCGTGCCCGCACACGGCATCGAGTGACGTCCCATGTCCTTGATGTGCCCAACATGCCCGCCCGGGCGCGGGCGCATGCGGGGGCGGTCGAGGCGTGCGGGTGGCACATGGCCGGAAGTCAGCGCCCCACGCGCCCCGCCAGTGTGACCAGGCGGGCCAGTTCCTCGTGGCAGACGTCGCTGTGCGCCCCGGAAGGCGCCCCTCCGCGCCGCACCACGGACGCCGCGTCCACGCTCACGCACCCGCCGGTCGGGAGCCCGCCGCGCAGTGCCGCGTCCAAGGTCAGCCGTGCCGAGCCCGGCACCTCCTGGATGCCGTCGTGCCCGACCGCACCCCACCGGGCGTCGAAACCCGCGAAACCGGTCGCGTCCCCGGCCATCCGGGAGGCCAGCGGGTAGAACACCTTCAGGGCGGTGTCGAAGCCCGAATGGCAGGCGACCACCGGTCCGTCCACCCTCGTCTGGAGACCGTGCAGGTCGCCGGCGCCCGGGCCGAACGGCAGTCGGGCGGCGAACGCGTAGTGGGAGAAGGCCCCTTGGAGCAGGGTCACCGAGCGTACGGAACGCGGTCCGGCCGCCGGCACGGCGCGCAGCGCGAACGAGACCACCCGCGCCCCGAAGCTGTGCCCGATCAGGTGGACCCGCCGGCCCGTCCCGCCGCCCGGAGCCGGCGCCAACCCCGCCAGCACCGGGCCGAGTCCGTGCTCGCCGACGACCCCGGCGCGGTGCTTCATCCGGTAGTAGGTGGCCTGCCGCAGCAGCTCCTTGGCGCCGTTCCAGAGGGAGTGCGCGGCGGATCCCGCCGAGAGGCCCTGCGCCCCCGCCACCGGCGGTGCGCCGTCCAGCGCCCCGGTCTCCGCCAGTGCCTCCGTGAAGGCCCGGCACACCTCCAGCACGTCCTCGGTGAACATCAGCGGCACCCGGGCGGGCGCGGTCGCTCCCGGGCCCGCAGGTGCATTCGTACCGCTCAACTCCCGTATCAGTGCGCCGAATTCGATGAGGGAGGCGGCCGACTCCGGCTGCTCTTCGAGGAGCTGCGCCAAGCGGTCCAACTCGGCCTCCCGGCCCGGCCAGAACTCCCCGAGCGCAGACCGCGTCCGCGGATCCAACCGCACCGCGTACCCGGTGTCCGCGACCGCGCCCAGGTGTCCGAAGTCCGGCGGCGGATCGTCGGCGAAGACCATCGACGGCCAGAACACCCCCACGTACCCGGGCCGCACCCCCGGCCCCAGCAGACCGGGGAACGGCGCGAAGAAGTGGTCGTAGAGCTGGGTGGAGGTGGTCCGGTCGCTGTTCCAGCCGTGCGCGAAGACGAACAGGTCCGTCGCGTCCAGCCGGGCCACCGCGTCCCGGGACGCCGGATCCACGTCCCCGTCCGCGTCGAAGACCAGCTCCGCGTACGGCCGTACGCCCACACCGGCGGCCCCAACAGCCCCAGCAGCCGCGCCCGGCACTCCCGCACCCGCCATGACGTCCCCCTCCGCGTCGCACCGCCGGGCCGCGGCGCGGCCGGTGCCGACAGCATCCTGCGGGCACCCCCGACCGACCAGCCCCACGACCGCACCGACCGCACCGGCAGGTCCCCCCGGCAGGTCCCATGGGCACGTCCCCCCGGCACGCGCCTCAGGGATAGAGCAGGTACTTCTCCCGGACCGCGGCGAACCGCGCCAGCCCCGCCTCCCAGTCCGCCACGATCTCCGCTACCCCCGCCCCGGCGTCCACCATCAGCCGGACCCGGTCCGATCCGGTCAGCCGGTCGATCCAGTGGTCCGCGCGCCACGCGAAGCCGCTCCAACTGCTCCGCGCGCTCACCAGCAGCCCGATCCCGGTCCGCACCGGGTCGAAGACCTCCGGGTCGTGCACCAGCAGCCGCACCCCGCCGCACACCCGCCCGGCGTGCTTGGAGAAGGACGGGGTGAAGTACGCCTCCCGGAACCACACGCCCGGCAGCCCCAGCGCATCCGCCTCCCGCGCCCAGCGCCGGTCGACGCCCTCCGCGCCCAGCACCTGGAAGGGGGTGGTGGTGCCCCGCCCCTCGGACAGGTTCGTCCCCTCGAAGAGGCAGGTCCCGGCGTACGCGAGCGCCGTTTCCGGGGTCGGCACGTTCGGGCTCGGCGGCACCCACGGCAACCCCGTCGCCCCGAACCGGTCCCCGCGCCGCCATCCGGACAGCGCGACCGTGCGCAGCCGCACCGGGCGCGCCGCCAGGAACTCCCCGTTGAACAGCAGCGCCAGCTCGGCCGCCGTCATCCCGTGCGCGAGCGCGATCGGCTCCCGGCCCACGCCGCTGGCGTACGCCCGCTCCAGCACCGGACCGCGGGCCCGGGCCCCGCCCACCGGATTGGGCCGGTCCAGGACCACCAGGGCCTTGTCCGCCAGCGCGGCCGCCCGCATGCAGTCGTACAGCGTCCAGATGTAGGTGTAGAAGCGCGCGCCCACGTCCTGGACGTCGAAGACGATGGTGTCCACGCCGGCCGCCGTGAAGACGTCCGCGAGCGCCTGCCCGCTCTTGTCGTAGACGTCGTACACGGGCAGTCCCGTCGCCGGGTCGCGGGAGGTCCCCTCCGACCCGCCCGCCTGCGCGGTCCCGCGGAAGCCGTGCTCCGGCCCGAACACCGCCACCAGGCGCACCCGTTCGTCCGCGTGCAGTACGTCGACCAGGTGACGCGCGTCGGCGGTGATCCCGGTGGGGTTGGTCACCACCCCGACCCGCTGCCCGGCGAGCTCCGCGTACCCGCCGGCGACCAGCCGCTCCAGCCCGGTCACCACCCGCCCCGGCGTCCGGCCCCGCCCCGGCCCCGGCGCGGCGGCGCCCACCGCGCCCGCGGCCCCCAGTGCCCCCGCCACTCCCAGCAGTCCCCGTCGCGACAGATCCATCGGCCCACGCTAGGCGTCGGCACCCTTCCACCCCGGCATACCGACTGGTTAGTCTGCCGTCGACCGGCGCGATCCGGCGCGGGCGACGGCAGGCGACGAGGGGCGGACCCAGTGGGCACGGAGCAGCACGGCCGGCAGGAGCAGCACGAACCCGACCCGGGCCCGCACGGCGGCACGCTCGACGACCGGCGCGGACACCAGGGCGCGCGCGTCGTCGTCACCGGCGCGGGCGGCGGGATCGGCGCCGCCCTCGCGCACCGGTTCGCCGCCGAGGGCGCGACCGTCGTGGTCAACGACCTCGACCCCGCGAAGGCCGAGAGCGTGGCGGGGGAGATCGGCCCGTCGGCGATCGCGCTGCCCGGCGACGCCTCGGCCGTCGTGGCCGAGGCCCGCGAGGCGCTGGGCGGCACGGTGGACGTCTACTGCGCCAACGCCGGACTCGCCTCGGGCGGTGACGCCTTCGCCGACGAGGCCGTCTGGGACGCCGCCTGGCAGACGAACGTGATGGCCCACGTCCGGGCGGCCCGCGCGCTGCTGCCGCACTGGCTGGAGCGGGGCAGCGGCCGGTTCGTCTCCACCGTCTCGGCCGCCGGGCTCCTGACCATGATCGGAGCCGCGCCGTACAGTGTCACCAAGCACGGTGCACTCGCCTTCGCCGAATGGCTGTCGCTGACCTACCGCCACCGCGGGATCCGGGTCCACGCCATCTGCCCGCAGGGAGTGCGCACCGACATGCTGACGGCCGCGGGTTCCGCCGGCGAGCTGGTGCTCGCGCCGACCGCCATCGAGCCCGCGGCGGTCGTGGACGCCCTCTTCGACGGCATGGCGCAGGGCCGGTTCCTGATCCTCCCGCACCCCGAGGTCGCCGGATACGCCGCGGCCCGCGCCGCCGACCCCGACCGCTGGCTCAGCGGGATGAACCACCTCCAACAGAAGTGGGAGACCCGGTGACCCGGCCCGCGCACCAGGCCCCCGGGCCCGACGAGGAACCGCCCGCGCACCGGGCACCCCACCCGGAGCCCCCCGGCTCGCCCTACGCCGCGCGCCCCTGGCTCGGCCGGCTCACCGCCGCCCAGCGGGCCCCCGTGAGCCCGCCGCCGACCGTGCTGCACGCCTTCCGCGACGCCGTGGCCCGGGCCCCTGGCCGGACCGCGCTCGCCTACTTCGACGGGCGGATCGACTACGCCGGGGCGGACGCGCTCTCCGACTCCGTCGCCGGGTACCTCGCCGGGCGCGGGGTGCGGGCGGGGGACCGGGTCGCGGTCATGCTCCAGAACACCCCCCACTTCGTGCTCGCCGTCCTCGCCGCCTGGAAGGCCGGGGCCGTCGTGGTCCCGCTCAACCCCATGTACAAGTCCGCCGAGGTGGCGCACGTCCTGCGCGACTCCGGGGCCGCCGCGCTGGTGTGCGAGCGCCGCGCCTGGGCGGCGTACCTGGAGGGGACCGTCGAGGGCACGGACGTGCGCACCGTGCTCACCGCCCGCGACCTGGACTTCCAGACCCGCGGCGACACGCGCGTCCTGGACCCGGACCCGGATACGGACACGGGCCCGGACACGGGCCCGGACACGGGCCCGAACACGGACCAGGGCCCGCCGGTGCCGGACGGCATCGCCGAGGACTTCCTCGCGGTGGCCCGCCACGGCCACCGCGCCCCCGCCTTCCCGGAGACCGGCCCCGCCGACACCGCGCTGATCAGCTACACCTCCGGCACCAGCGGCACCCCCAAGGGCGCCCTGAACCCGCACGGCGCGATCACCCACAACGCGGAGCGCCAGGTGAGCGCCCACCCGGTCCCCGAGGGCGCCACCTACTTCGCCCTCGCCCCGCTCTTCCACATCACCGGCCTGGTCTGCGAACTCGCCGCCTGCTTCCGCAACGCGGGCACCCTCGCCCTGGCCCACCGCTTCGACGCCGGCGTGGTCCTGGACGCCTTCCTCGAACACCGCCCGGCCTACACCGTCGGCCCGGCCACCGCCTTCATGGCGCTCGCCGCCCACCCCGGCGCCACCCGTGACCACTTCACCTCGTTCCGGGTGATCTCCTCCGGCGGGGCCCCGCTGCCGCCCGCGCTGGTCGAGCGGCTGCGCGCCGCCTTCGGCTTCTACCTCCGCAACGGCTACGGGCTCACCGAATGCACCGCCCCCTGCGCCTCCGTGCCCCCGCACCTCGAAGCGCCGGTCGACCCGGCCTCCGGCACCCTCTCCGTCGGCGTCCCGGGCGCGGACACGGTCGTGCGCATCCTCGACGAGCGCGGCGCCGAGGTGCCGCTCGGCGAGAGCGGGGAGATCGCCGTCCGCGGGCCCCAGGTGGTGCCCGGCTACTGGCGGTTGCCCGCCGACACGGCCAAGGCCTTCCCGGGCGGCGAACTGCGCACCGGGGACATCGGCTTCATGGACGCGGATGGCTGGCTCTATGTGGTCGACCGCAAGAAGGACATGATCAACGCGTCCGGTTTCAAGGTCTGGCCGCGCGAGGTCGAGGACCTCCTCTACACGCACCCGGCCGTCCGTGAAGCCGCCGTCGTGGGCGTTCCGGACCCTTATCGGGGGGAGAGTGTGAAGGCGTACGTCAGCCTTCGCCCCGGTATGTTCGTGGAGCCCGCCGAACTGTCCGCGTACTGTGCCGAGCGCATCGCCGCGTACAAGTACCCGCGCCAGGTCGAGATACTGCCTGTTCTCCCCAAGACGACCAGTGGCAAGATCCTGCGACGGGAACTGCGCGAGCGCGGCTGAAAACCAGCGGTGGGCGCGTCGCGTTCGAAGGTGAAGGCGAAGGGAAGGCGAAGGCCATGGAGACCAGGGAGCCGGCGCGGCAGCAGGAGTCCACGCGCCCGCAGGAGTCCACCCGCCCGCCGAGGGAGCCCGCGCGGGCCAAGGACGCCGCCGCGGCGCCGGACGCGCCGGTCCCGCAGCGGCTGCTGGCCGTCGCGACCCGGCTCTTCGCCGAGCGCGGCTACGACCGCACCTCCGTCCAGGAGATCGTCGAGGCGGCGGGGGTCACCAAGGGCGCCCTCTACCACTACTTCGGATCCAAGGACGACCTGCTGCACGAGGTGTACGCGCGGATGCTGCGCCTGCAGCAGCAGCGGCTCGACGCGATCGCCGACTCCGCTGCACCCGTCGAGGAACGGCTGCGGGCGGCCGCGGCCGACGTGGTGGTCACCACGATCGAGAACCTCGACGACGCGATGATCTTCTTCCGCTCGATGCACCAGCTCAGCCCGGAGAAGTACAAGCAGGTGCGGGCCGAGCGGCGGCGCTACCACGAGCGCTTCCGGGCCCTGGTCGAGGAGGGCCAGCTGAGCGGGGTCTTCGCCGCCGTCACCCCCGCCGACCTGATCGTGGACTACCACTTCGGGTCCGTCCACCACCTGTCCACCTGGTACCGCGAGGACGGCCCGCTCACGCCGCAGCAGGTCGCCGATCACCTCGCCGACCTGCTGCTGCGCTCGCTGCGCCCGTAACCATCGGCCGTGACCATCGGCCGTGACCGCCGCCCGTAGGCGTGGCCCGCCGGGATCAGCCCAGCGGGAGGACCTTGCGGCCCCACGTGTCCTCGGCCACCACGGCGAAGGAGATGTACCAGGCGATGCCCGCGGTCAGCAGGCCGAGGAAGCCGCCGGTGTGGCCGAGCGCGGTGACCTCGGTCAGGTCGCCCAGCGCGAGGAAGAGGAAGGTCAGCGCCAGCGAGATGAAGAGCGCGCGGTGCGCGACGTCCAGCTTCAGCGCGGCGACGGACATGTAGGCGGTGAAGACGAACCAGGCCACGAGGAACCAGCCGGTGGCGACGTGCGCCTGGTCGGCCGGCAGCGTCGGGACGACGAACTTCACGTAGCCCGCGAAGGACATCCAGAAGGCGCCGTACGAGACGAACGCCGTGGTCCCGAAGGTGTTGCCGCGGCGGAACTCCATGATGCCCGCGACGAACTGCGCGAGACCGCCGTAGAACAGCGCCAGCGGGAGCACGACGGCGCTGAGCGCCGCGTTCGAGATCAGGCCCGAGTTGAAGAGGCTGAGCACGAAGGTGGTCAGTGCGAAGGCGGCCAGACCGAGCGGTCCGGGGTTGGCGACCCGACCGGACGGGGCGGAAGGCGCGGCGGAGGCTTCGGCGGCGGGCGCGGCGGCGGGAGCCGCCGGAGCCGGGGCCAGAGTGGAGCTAGGCATGACGAGGAGCACTTTCGGTGGGGGGTATACCGAATATATCGGACCTTTATGGAGGTCCAGACCAGTCGAAAGTCCCCCTCACCGCCGCAGGTCGGCCCCTCACCACCCGCGGCCCGTCCCCTCACCACCCGCCGGCCGTCCCCGCGGTGGGCCGCGGGGACGGCCCGCCGCGACACCCGGTGCTCAGCGGTACTGCTTCAGCTCCCGCCGCGCCAGCGACCGCTGGTGCACCTCGTCCGGACCGTCCGCCAGCCGCAGCGTCCGCGCCGCCGCCCACAGCTCCGCGAGCGGGAAGTCCTGGCTGACCCCGCCGGCTCCGTGCAACTGCACCGCCTGGTCCAGGATCCCGACCACCGCGCGCGGGGTCGCGATCTTGATGGCCTGGATCTCGGTGTGCGCGCCCCGGTTGCCGGCCGTGTCCATCAGCCAGGCCGTCTTCAGCACCAGCAGCCGCAGCTGCTCCACGGTCACCCGGGCGTCCGCGATCCAGTTCTGCACCACCCCCTGCTCGGCCAGCTCCTTGCCGAAGGCGGTGCGGCCCAGCGCGCGCCGGCACATCAGCTCGATGGCCCGCTCGGCCATCCCGATCAGCCGCATGCAGTGGTGGATGCGACCGGGTCCGAGCCGGGCCTGGGCGATGGCGAAGCCGCTGCCCTCGTCCCCGATCAGGTGGGAGGCCGGGACCCGTACGCCGTCGAAGACCACCTCGGCGTGACCGCCGTGGTCGTGGTCCTGGTAGCCGTACACGCTCATCGCGCGCCGGACCTCGACGCCCGGAGCGTCCCGCGGCACCAGGATCATCGACTGCTGGCGGCGCGGATCGGCGTGGTCCGGGTCCGTCTTGCCCATCACGATGAAGACCTTGCAGTCCGGGTTCATCGCCCCGGAGATGTACCACTTGCGCCCGGTGACCACGTAGCTCCCGCCGTCCGCGGAGCGCTCGATGCGGGTCTCGACGTTCGTGGCGTCCGAGGAGGCCACCTCGGGCTCGGTCATGGCGAACGCGGACCGGATCTCCCCGGCCAGCAGCGGCTCCAGCCACCGCTTCTTCTGCTCGTCGTCCCCGAACTGGGCCAGCAGCTCCATGTTCCCGGTGTCCGGGGCCGCGCAGTTGGTGGCCATCGGGGCCAGGTGCGGACTGCGGCCGGTGATCTCGGCGAGCGGCGCGTACTGGAGGTTGGTCAGCCCGGCGCCGTAGCGCTCGCCCGGCGCGGCGTGCCCGCCCTGCCCGTCCACGAAGAAGAGGTTCCACAGGCCCTGGCGGCGGGCCTCGGCCTTGAGGTCGCCGAAGACCGCCGGGGTGTCCCAGGGCGAGGCCAGCCGGGCCCGCTGCTCGGCCGCCACCGCCTCCGCGGGGTAGACGTACTCGTGCATGAACGCGAGCAACCGCTCGCGGAGTTCCTCGGTCCGGGCGTCGAATGCGAAGTCCATGGGCGCGTGCCTCAGCCTTCCTGGAGGGTCGTCAGACCGTGTTCGATGAAGACCGGGACCAGCTCGCCGATCCGGTCGAAACCCGCTCCCACGGTCTGGCCGAGGGTGAAGCGGTAATGGATGCCTTCGAGGATGACCGCGAGCTTGAACCAGGCGAAGGCCGTGTACCAGGAGATCGCCCCGGTGTCCCGGCCCGAACGGGCGGCGTAGCGCTCGATCAGCTCGGCCGGCGCCGGATGGCCCGGAGCCCCGCTCGTCGTGCTCACCGGCGACTCGGTCAGCCCCAGGTCGGAGCTGTACATCACCAGCAGCCCGAGGTCGGTCAGCGGATCGCCGAGGGTGGACATCTCCCAGTCCAGCACCGCCCGGATGGTGTCGTCCGGCCCGCCGATCAACACGTTGTCGAGCCGGAAGTCCCCGTGGACCACGGTGGGGGCCGGGGAGTCGGGCAGGGCCCGGCCGAGCGCGCCGTGCAGCTCGTCGATACCGGCCAGCTCGCGCCCCCGGGAGGCCGCCAGCTGCTTGCCCCAGCGCCGCAGCTGCCGGTCGAGGAAGCCCTCGGGGCGGCCGAAGTCGTCCAGGCCCACGGCCCGCGGATCCACCGCGTGCAGCTCGACCAGGGTGTCCACCAGGCCGAGCACCGCCCGGCGGGTCCGCTCGGGGCCGAGGGCCGCCAGCTGCCCGGCCGTGCGGTAGGGCACCCCCTCCACGTACTCCATGACGTAGAAGGGCGCGCCGAGCACCGACTCGTCCTCGCAGAGCAGCAGCGCCCCGGGCACCGGTACCGCCGTGCCGTGCAGCGCCGCGATCACCCGGTGCTCGCGGCGCATGTCGTGCGCGGTGGCCAGGACGTGCCCGAGCGGCGGGCGCCGGACCACCCAGCGCGCGGCGCCGTCGGTGAGCTCGTAGGTGAGGTTCGACCGGCCGCCCTCGATCAGCCGGCCGCGCAGCGGCCCGGACACCAGGCCGGGGCGCTCGCGGTCGAGGTGGGCGCGCAGCCGCTCCAGGTCGAGGCCCCGGGGGTCGGCGGCCGGTGGTGTGGTCATGGTGCGGACCTCCGTACGGAAGGGGCGGGAGGTGCCCGGTCGGGTGCGTGGTCAGGTGTCTCGCATGTCTCGCAGCCATCATGCCGACCGGTCGGTATGCCGTCCATAGTGCGGACCGAAACTTCGCCCCGGAGCCGGAGCCGGAGCCGGCCCCGCGCTGCCTCCGTCGCCTCCGTCGCCTACGTCGCCCCCGACCCGCCGTCAGGCGTGGCAGGCGATCGGGACTCCGCCGTTCATCACCGTCATGTCCCGCAGCACCGCCATGATGTCCAGCGGCTCCCCGAGGACGCCCCCGTCCAGCTCCGCGTAGGCCCGGTGCAGGTTGGCCACCAGCCGTTCGCTCTCCCGCCAGAGCGCGAACTCCCCGAGGTCGGCCCGCCGCGCGACCTCCAGCGGGGTGTCCCCCCGCTCCTTGCCCTCCCGGGCGAGCTGGTCGACGTAGCGCAGGTAGCGCTCGGTGGCCTCGTACGCCGACGGGTCCGTCAGCGGCCCGTGGCCCGGTACGACGGTCTCCGCGTCCAGGGCGCGCAGCAGCTCCAGCGCCCGCAGCGAGCCGGCCAGCGAACCCATGGCCAGGAAGGGGGTGCCCTCGGCGAAGACCAGGTCCCCGGTGAAGACGGTCCGCTGCCGCGGCAGCCACACCACCGAGTCGCCTACGGTGTGCGCGACGCCCGGGTGGATCACCTCCACCTCGGTGTCGCCCACGTGCACCGTGGCGCGCTCGCTGTAGGTGAGGTCGGGCGCGGTGATGGGCAGGGCGCCGAAGTCGGTCCCCGGCCAGATCAGTTCGAGCTGGCGCCCCGCGTCCAACTGCTCCGAGCGGCAGCGGTCGTGGCCGAGGACGAGCGCCTCGGGGGTGAACACGGCGTTGCCGTAGGTGTGGTCGCCGTGGTGGTGGGTGTTGACCACGGTGCGCGGCAGCGGCGACCCGGTCGAGGTGATGGCGTCGCGCAGGGCCAGGGCCCGGCGTTCGGTCGCCGCGGTGTCGACGAGCAGGCTCCGGCCGCCGCCGGTCACGAAGCCGGCGTTGTTCAGGCACCAACCGCCGTCCGGCTGTATGTAGGCGAAGACGCCGGGCGCGGGCTGGACGAGGTAGGGCTTCTCTGCGGTCATCTGCGCTCTCCCCGGGTCGCTTTGACGGGCGGGCAGCATCCTGCCAGCCCGCGCGGACCCGGGGGAGGGCGGGGTCACCGCGGAACGGGAGCCTCAGCGGTCGTCAGCGGTCGTCAGTGGCCGTCAGTGGTCGTCATAGTGGCCGTCGTGCTCCGCGTGCCGGTGGCCGTCGTGCACGTAGTCCACGTGGTCGCCGTGCGCGACCGACTCGTGCCCGCAGTCCGCGCCGTGCGCGTGGTCGTGCCCGGTGTGCGGCACGTGGCCCGCCGGTTCGCACTCGTCCCAGTGCCCGGAGTGCTCCCGGTGCAGGTGGCCGTCGTGCGCGTAGTCGACGTGGTCGCCGTGTTGGACCGGGGCGTGCCCGCAGTCGGGGCCGTGGGAGTGGTCGTGCGTCGCGTGCTCGTGGTGCAGGGTCGTCATGGCGCCGAGGCTAGTGGGGATCGGGTGATATCTCCCGTTCCGTCACCCCGGTGTCACCGCGCCGCGGAGAAGCCCGATCATCGCACCGGCGGGCGCGCGCCCCCGGCCGCGGGCCCTCAGACGATCAGGGCCATCGCGAAGACCGCCAGGGCCACGGTCCACAGGGTGACCGCGAGCGCGGCCCGCGGCGCCAGCCCCGGCGGCCGCCCGGTCGCCAGCTCCGCCATCCTGCGGTGCGCCCCCCGCAGGAACGCCAGCCAGACCAGCACGATCAGCAGGGTCGCGACGATCGCGACCGGCGTCCCCGGCCCGTGCAACACCTGCCGCACCCCCAGCACCGCGGCCGCCGACGCGCTGAGCGTCGTACGCCGCCACGCCATCCGGGTGCGCTCGGGCTGCAACCCGGGATCCCGTACGGGCGCGGGGGCCCCGGACCCGCTCACCGCCCGGTCGTCCAGCCCATCAGCATGACCACCACCATCGCCACCGCGACCAGCCCCACCCCCAGGCTCAGCACCACCGGGAACGGCGACAGCGGCAGGTCCTCGCCGCGCCGCATCGCCCGCTCGCAGCGCACCCAGTGGTTCACCGCCCGCAGCGCACAGGCCGCGCCCACCGCCAGCAGCGCGAAGGCCATCCCGACGCGCACCGCCCAGCGCAGGTCCGGCAGGAACTGGTCCACCGCGAACCCGCCGCCCACCAGGGCCAGCGCGGTGCGGATCCAGGCGAGGAAGGTCCGCTCGTTGGCGAGGGAGAACCGGTAGTCGGGCGTCGCCCCCTCCTCCCGGAGCCGCCGCGGCGCGAACCAGAGGCGCACGTCCCTCACGAAGTCGATCATCCGACCAATCTACTGTCCGACGTCCGATGATCGGGGGAGCGCCCCGGCGGATCCGCTACCCGTGCCCGTGTCCGTGCCCCTACCCGTGCCCGTGCCCCCGCCCCCTGTGGTGCTCCTCCAGCCGCCGGTACGCCTCCAGCCCGTCCGGCACCCACGGCCAGGACCCGTCGGCGGCCCGCCGCGCCACCTCCGCCCCGTCCACGAAGGCGTACCAGTCCACCTCGGAGACCTGCGGACGCACCGGCAGGTCGCACCGGACCTCGTACACGTACGACCACCAGGCCCCGCCCTCGCCCTCGTACAGGAACTTCAGCACCGGCGTCGGCCGCGCCAGCCCGCTCACCCCCAGCTCCTCCTCGGCCTCCCGCAGCGCGGCCCGCGCGTAGTCCTCGCCCGCGCCCAGCACCCCGCCCACGAACATGTCGTAGCGGGACGGGAACACCAGCTTCGACGCGGTCCGCCGGTGCACGAAGATCCGCCCCTCGGCGTCCCTGACCCGCACGAACACACAGCGGTGCAGCAGCCCCCGGGCGTACACCTCGCCCCGCCGGGCCCGCCCGGTGACCCGGTCCTCGCGGTCCACCACGTCCAGTACCTCGTCCGCCGGATCCATCGCGCTCATGCATCCCATCCAAGCACCGGTGTTGACTGGTTACCGCGAGGTAGCCAAGGATCTGTCCCAATCCACCGAGGTCAGGACGGAAAACGCATGGGGTACGACGCAGACGTGATCGTGATCGGCGCCGGACTGGCGGGCCTCGTGGCCACCGCCGAGCTGGTGGACGCGGGCCGCAAGGTCATCCTGCTCGACCAGGAGCCCGAGCGGTCGATCGGCGGCCAGGCCCACTGGTCCTTCGGCGGCCTGTTCTTCGTGAACTCCCCCGAGCAGCGCCGCATGCGCATCAAGGACAGCCACGCCCTGGCCCTCCAGGACTGGTACGGCACCGCCGGCTTCGACCGCCCCGAGGACGCCTGGCCGCGCCGCTGGGCCGAGGCCTACGTCGACTTCGCGGCGGGGGAGAAGCGCCCCTGGCTGCACCAGCGCGGCGTCCGCTTCTTCCCCGTGGTCGGCTGGGCCGAGCGCGGCGGCTACGACGCCACCGGCCACGGGAACTCCGTACCCCGCTTCCACATCACCTGGGGCACCGGCCCCGGGCTGGTCGAACCCTTCGAGCGGCGGGTCCGGGCCGGGGTGGCCCGCGGGCTGGTCCAGCTGAGGTTCCGGCACCGGGTCACCGGCCTCTCCCGCACCGCCGGGACCCTGGACACCGTCACCGGCGAGGTCCTGGAACCCTCCGACGTCGAACGCGGCGCCGCGAGCAGCCGCGGGGCCACCGGTTCCTTCTCGCTGCGCGCGCAGGCGGTCATCGTCACCTCCGGCGGCATCGGCGGCAACCACGACCTGGTCCGCGCCCAGTGGCCCGAGCGGCTCGGCACCCCGCCCGAGCGGCTGCTGTCCGGGGTCCCCGCCCATGTGGACGGCCTGATGCTGGGCATCGCGGAGCGGGCCGGCGCCAGCCACATCAACAAGGACCGCATGTGGCACTACACCGAGGGCATCGAGAACTGGAACCCGATCTGGGCCCGGCACGGCATCCGGATCCTGCCCGGCCCCTCCTCGCTGTGGTTGGACGCCACCGGCAAGCGGCTGCCCGTACCGCTCTTCCCCGGCTTCGACACGCTCGGCACCCTCGACCACATCATGAAGACCGGCCACGACCACACCTGGTTCGTGCTCAACCAGCGCATCATCGGCAAGGAGTTCGGGCTCTCCGGCTCCGAGCAGAACCCCGACCTCACCGGCAAGTCCGTCCGCGAGGTCATCAACCGGGCCCGCCAGGACGTCCCCGGGCCGGTCAAGGCCTTCATGGACAACGGCGCCGACTTCGTCGTCGAACGCGATCTCGGCGCCCTGGTCCGCGGCATGAACGCGATCACCAAGGAGGGCCTGATCGAGGAGGACGCGCTGCGCCGCGAGATCACCGCCCGCGACCGCGAGATCGCGAACCCCTTCACCAAGGACCTCCAGGTCATGTCCATCCACGGGGCCCGCAGGTACCTCGGCGACAAGCTGATCCGTACGGCCGCCCCGCACCGGATCCTGGACCCCAAGGCGGGGCCGCTGATCGCCGTCCGGCTCTCCGTCCTGACCCGCAAGTCCCTCGGCGGCCTGGAGACCGACCTCTCCTCACGCGTGCTCGGCGCGGACGGCGCACCCCTGCCCGGCGTCTACGCGGCGGGCGAGGCCGCGGGCTTCGGCGGTGGCGGGGTGCACGGCTACCGCGCCCTGGAAGGCACCTTCCTCGGCGGCTGCATCTTCTCGGGCCGGGCGGCGGGCCGCGCGGCGGCGCAGGCGGTCGCCTGACCCGCGGGTCGAGGGCCGCGGGTCAGGCTGCGGCCCGACCCGCGACCCCCGACCGGGGACCCGGCCCGGGCCCTCAGCCGCGGAGCTCGACGACCCGGAACCGTTCGGCGACGACCAGCGTGTCCTCGTCCACGGTGAACCCCGGGTCGCCGAGCTCCTCCCGTACGGGCGCGCTGTGCCAGAACTCCTCGTGCGAGGAGCGCCATTCGGCCACCGAGGAGTCCCCCTCGCCCTCGTCCACGGCGTGCCGCAGGTCCACCTCGCCCAGGCGCAGGACCCGTACGTCGACCACCTCCACCAGCGCGACCGCGCGCTCCGCCGAATCGATCAGCATCCTCCGGTCACCGGGCCGGGGCAGCGGCTCGCCCTCTGCCTCATATCCGGCCAACAACCCGGTCGTCGTGGTCTTCGCGCCACTGAGCACCGCCGCGACCAAGCGGTCGCGCAAGGGTCCGGGAAAGCCCAGCAAGTACGGCGGCAGGTCATCGGAGTTCGTCATGCGGACACCCTAAGTACCGGCGCGCGCCGGCACGCACGGGCAACGAATCGGCACAACCGCCCCAACTCCGCCAAGGTGGTTACCAGTTGAAACCCGCCACCCAGTGGACTGGACCTTGACGCGGAGCTGTGCCTACCGGTTTGCTGTGCGTGATCATCCACCGCTCGTCGACCCGCGCTCGCGTTCTGGAGGGAAACCGCGGATGTCTCCGCCTCCGCCGCCCCTCGGCCGCGCTCGCAAACGAGCCGCCCAGCTCTTCGATCCGGCCCTGTGCGACACGGAACTGGTCGACGTGCGCACCCAGTTCACCCAGGGTCGGTGGGCCACCGCCCGGAGCCTGCTCGCGGCCACCGCCGACGACTGGGACCGCCGCGGCCACCGCGTCGTCGTCCTCGCCGAGACCCCGGCCGCCACCGCCTGGGCCCGGGAGTGGCTGCTCGCCGAACCGGAGAGCGCCGACGCCGCCACCCTGCTCGCCTGCGCCGCCGTCTTCACCGCCCTGCGCCGCAAGGGCACCCCCGAAGCGGCGGACGAGGCGTGCCGCCGGGCCGCCGCCCTGTTCCCCGCCGACCCCACCCCCTGGCTCGGCCTGCTGCTGCTCTCCCGCGCCTTCGGCACCGAGGAGGAGTTCAGCCGCCACTTCGACCAGGTCCGCGCACGGCACCGGGAACACCACCACGCCCACCACGTCATGGTCGCCCGGCTCGCCGAACGCCTCCCCGGGACCGGCCACGACCCGCTCCACGAGGTCTACGACTTCGCCGCCTGGGCCGCCGAGGAGTCGCCGGCCGACTCACCGCTCGCCGTCCTCCCCGTCATCGCCCACGCCGAGCGCTACCGCGTCCTGGCCGCCGGCCACGGCGGCGGCCCGGCGGCCGCCGCGGCCGCCGCACACTGGTCCGGCCGGCGGGCCCGTCAGGTCCTGCGCTCCGCCTTCGACTGGTGGCTCGAATGGGAACGCGAGGACCACCCGCGCAACCGCGTCGACCTCAACTTCCTGGCCCACGCCAAGCTCTGCGAGGGCCGCCCCGCCGAGGCCGCCGCCCTCTTCCAGCGGATCGGGAGCCACGCGACCCGGGCCCCCTGGTCCTATCCGGACCTCGACCCGCACAAGGCCTTCCTCGCCGCGCGCAGCGCCGCGCTCGGCTCCGCCTGAACCCTCCGCTCCGCGCACGTCCCCCGAACTTCCCTCTCCGAAAGGACCCCCGCCATGGCGACGGGCAGTTCCACCACGTCCCCGCGCAGCAGCGCGGCCGAGATCCGCACGTACAAGGGCCAGGACCGGGCCCTGCGCGCGGACCGCCTCGGTACCGCGGGACTGCTGCTCTCCGTACTGGCGGCCAGCGCCCCCCTGATGGTGGTGGCCGGCGTGATGCCGACCACCTTCGGCGTCATGGGGATCGTCGGCCAGCCGCTGCTGTTCGTCATCCTCGGCATCGTCCTCGCGCTGTTCAGCATCGGCTACGCCGAGATGAGCCGGCACGTCCACAACGCCGGAGCCTTCTACGCCTACATCGCGCGGGGCCTCGGGGCCACCGCGGGCGCGGGCGCCTCGATGGTCGCCCTCGTCGCCTACAGCGCGATGCAGGTCGGCGTGTACGGGATCCTCGGCTTCGAGGTCTCCGGCCTCCTCACCACCTACCTCGACCTCCAGGTGGCCTGGTGGATACCGGCCCTCCTCGCGGTCGCCGCCACCGGCGCCCTCGGCTGGCTCAAGATCGACCTCAACGCCCGGGTGATCGGCGTCCTCATCCTCATCGAGTGCGCCCTCGTCGTCATCTTCGACCTCGCCGCCCTCGGCAAGCCCGGCGCCGAGGGCCTTTCGCTGCACGCCTTCAACCCGGCCACCCTCAGCGGCCCGGGCCTGGGCACCGCCCTGTGCTTCTGCATCGCCGCCTTCGTCGGCTTCGAGCAGTCCCCGGTCTACGCGGAGGAGACCAGCAAGCCGCACATCGTCGTCTCCCGCGTCATGTTCCTCGCCGTCGGCTTCGTCGCCCTCTTCTTCGCGCTCAGCGCCTGGGCCCTCACCGTCGCCACCGGCCCCTCCGAGGTCGTCAAGACCTCCGCCGAAGCCGGCCCCGGCCTGCTCTTCCAGCTCACCGAGGCCCGCCTCGGCAACGCCTTCACCGACGTCCTGCACGTGCTCTTCGTCACCGGCATGTTCGCGGCCATGCTCAGCTTCCACAACGTCGTCGCCCGCTACGCCTTCGCCATGGGCCGCGAGGGCCTGCTCCCGGCCGCCTTCGGCCGGACCAACGCGGGCACCGGCGCCCCCGGCACCGGGTCCCTGCTGCAGACCGGCATCTCGGCCGTCGTCGTCCTCGGCTTCGCCCTCACCGACGACGGCCCGGCCGGGGACCCCACCGCCCCCGTCCTGCACCTGTTCACCTGGATGGGCAGCGTCGGCGCCCTCGGCATCACCCTCCTGATGGCCGCCGCCTCCTTCGCCGTCATCGCCTTCTTCGTCCGCCGCGGCACCGCCTCCGCCCAGGTCTGGCGCCTGGTCGCGGCCGCCGCCGCCGGCCTCGCCCTGCTCGGCATCGCCGGCTACACCGTCAAGGACTTCGGCGTCCTGGTCAGCGCGGGCGAGGGCTCCGCGCTCAGCTGGGCGCTGCCCGCGATCATCGGGATCGCCGCCGTGGGCGGCCTGGCGTACGGATCGGTCCTGCGCTCCCGGCGCCCCGAGGTGCACGCCCGGATCGGCCTGGGCAACGAGGCCTTCCGCCTCGACCAGGCCGCGGAGGCCACCCCGCAGGCCTGACCCGCCCGACCCGGCGACGTACGCCCGACACGACCCGACACGACCTACCAAGGCCCCCGGTACCCCTTTCGGGGGGAGCCGGGGGCCTTGGTAGGTAAAGCGTTGGTTTTGGCCGGAGCGCGGCGGACATGGTCTCCTGGGGCGATCAATTCCGGACCGCGGGCACAGGCGAGACCACCCAACCCTCCTGCGCGGCGGCCCGGACCTGCCTGTCCACCCCACGAAGGCGAAGTCATAGATGAGTGACCGCACCCTGGAAGAGGCCGCGTCCCGCGCCCCTGCCGCACCGAAGGCGTCCGCCCAGCCCGTTCACGTGGACGCCGGTGACGAGGGTTACAGCAAGGACCTGAAGTCCCGCCACATCAACATGATCGCGATCGGCGGAGCGATAGGCACCGGCCTGTTCCTCGGCGCGGGCGGCCGCCTCGCGAACGCCGGGCCCTCGCTCGCGATCGCCTACGCCGTGTGCGGCGTCTTCGCCTTCTTCGTGGTCCGCGCCCTGGGCGAGCTGGTCCTCTACCGGCCCTCCTCGGGAGCCTTCGTCTCCTACGCGCGCGAGTTCATGGGTGAGAAGGGCGCGTACACCGCGGGCTGGCTGTACTTCCTGAACTGGTCCACCACCACCGTGGCCGACATCACCGCGGCCGCCACCTACGCCCACTTCTGGTCGATGTTCAGCGACATCCCGTCGTGGATCCTCGCGCTCATCGCCCTCTCCGTGGTCCTCGCCGTGAACCTGATCTCGGTGAAGTACTTCGGCGAGATGGAGTTCTGGTTCTCGATCATCAAGGTCGGCGCCCTCGTCGCGTTCCTCCTGGTCGGCATCTACCTCGTCGCCACGAGCCACCCCATCGACGGCCACACCCCCGGCCTCGGCTCCATCACCGACAACGGCGGCATCTTCCCCGCGGGCATGCTCCCCATGCTCCTGGTGATCCAGGGCGTCGTCTTCGCCTACGCCTCCGTCGAGCTGTGCGGCGTCGCGGCGGGCGAGACCGAGAACCCCGAGAAGATCATGCCGAAGGCGATCAACTCGATCATGTGGCGCGTCGGCGTCTTCTACGTCGGCTCCGTGGTCCTGCTGGCGCTCCTCCTGCCGTACACCGCGTACTCCGCGGACCAGAGCCCCTTCGTCACGGTCTTCGACAAGCTCGGCATCCCCGGCGCCGCGGGCATCATGAACCTGGTCGTCCTGACCGCGGCCCTCTCCAGCCTGAACTCCGGCCTCTACTCCACCGGCCGCATCCTGCGCTCGATGGCCATGTCCGGCTCCGCCCCGAGGTTCACCGCCAAGATGAACCGGGGCAAGGTCCCCTACGGCGGCGTGCTGTTCACCGCGGCCTTCGGCGTCATGGGCGTGGGCCTGAACTACTTCATGCCCGACGACGCCTTCGAGATCGTCCTGAACTTCGCCTCCATCGGCATCCTGGGCACCTGGGCGATGGTCATGCTCTGTTCCCTGCACTTCTGGCGCCGGGCCCGCGAGGGCCGCGTGGAGCGCCCGTCCTACCGGCTGCCCTGGGCCCCGTACACGCAGATCGTGACCCTGGTCTTCCTGGCCGTCGTGCTGGTCCTGATGTGGAGCGACGACGGCGTGGGCCGCCGCACCATCCTCTTCCTCCCGATCATCGCCGCGGCCCTGGTCGGAGGCTGGTTCCTGGTCCGCCGCCGGGTGGCCGAGATCGCCACGGACCGCGAACGCGCCGCCGCGGACCAGCGCGACTGACGCGCCCGCAACGCCCGCACGAGGAGGGCCCCGCCGACCACGGCGGGGCCCTCCCGCGCGTCCGTCCGACCCGCGGGGACCTGACGAAGACCCGGCGGACAACGAAAAAGGACCCCGCCGGAGCGGGGTCCTTCTTTGGTGTCCGAGGGGGGACTTGAACCCCCACGCCCGATAAAGGGCACTAGCACCTCAAGCTAGCGCGTCTGCCATTCCGCCACCCGGACAAGGTGTCTGTCTCGCGTCCCTCGCGGGCCGTTCCGACAGGGAAAACATTACCAAACATTCCGGAGCCCCGATCACACCCCCCGGTGACCGGAGAGCGCCCTTGGGCGGAGCCGTCCGGGGCGGGAGGATGGGGGCAGTGCGGTACCGATCATTGGGAGGAAGCAGCGTGAGCCAGTCGAGCGCGGGCAGGACCGTATCCGGCGAGGACGAGGTCGTCGACCTCTGCCGGGACCTCATCCGGATCGACACCAGCAACTACGGCGACCACTCGGGTCCCGGCGAGCGCAAGGCGGCCGAGTGGGTCGCCGAGCAGCTCGCCGAGGTGGGCCTGGAGCCGCAGATCTTCGAGTCGCACAAGGGCCGGGCCTCCACCGTGGCCCGGATCCAGGGCGAGGACCCCTCACGGCCCGCGCTGCTGATCCACGGCCACACCGACGTCGTCCCGGCCAACGCCGCGGACTGGACGTACGACCCCTTCGCGGGCGAGATCGCCGACGGTTGCCTGTGGGGTCGCGGGGCGGTCGACATGAAGGACATGGACGCGATGACCCTCGCGGTCGTGCGCGACCGGATGCGCAGCGGTCGCAAGCCTCCCCGGGACATCGTCCTGGCCTTCCTCGCCGACGAGGAGGCCGGCGGCACCTACGGGGCCCGGCACCTCGTCGACAAGCACCCCGAGCTCTTCGAGGGGGTCACCGAGGCGATCGGCGAGGTCGGCGGCTTCTCCTTCACCGTCAACGAGAACCTGCGGCTGTACCTGGTGGAGACCGCCCAGAAGGGCATGCACTGGATGCGCCTCACGGTGGACGGCACCGCCGGCCACGGGTCCATGACCAACAACGACAACGCGATCACCGAGCTGTGCGAGGCCGTGGGCCGCCTCGGTCGCCACCAGTGGCCGGTGCGCGTGACCAAGACCGTGCGGTCCTTCCTGGACGAGCTCTCGGACGCGCTCGGCACCCCCCTCGACCCCGAGGACATGGACGCGACGCTCGCCAAGCTCGGCGGCATCGCCAAGATGGTCGGCGCCACCCTGCGCAACTCGGCGGCCCCGACGATGCTCGGCGCGGGCTACAAGGTCAACGTCATCCCGGGCCAGGCCACCGCACACGTCGACGGCCGCTTCCTGCCGGGCTACGAGGACGAGTTCTTCGCCGACCTCGACCGGATCCTCGGCCCGCGCGTCAAGCGGGAGGACGTCCACGGGGACAAGGCGCTGGAGACCGACTTCGACGGCAAGCTCGTCGACGCCATGCAGGGCGCCCTGCGGGCCGAGGACCCGATCGCGCGCGCCGTCCCGTACATGCTCTCCGGCGGTACGGACGCCAAGTCCTTCGACGACCTGGGCATCCGCTGCTTCGGCTTCGCGCCGCTCCAGCTGCCGCCCGAGCTCGACTTCGCCGGGATGTTCCACGGGGTGGACGAGCGGGTGCCGGTCGACGGCCTCAAGTTCGGCGTGCGCGTCCTGGACCGCTTCATCGACAACGCCTGAGCGACAACGCCCGAACCCGCCGGGGGAATCGGGAGGATGTGCGGATTCCACTGAGAAGAGTGAATGCGCTCATACGCTCGTAGCCCCGGTGGGAACTCCTCGTTACAGGTGGTGCGGTCCGCGGCTGGTACCGCATTGCCTACTAGGAGGAACAATGATCAAGAAGATTGTCGCCGCTGCGGCTGCCACGGGTGGCCTCGTTCTCGCTGGTGCGGGTCTGGCCGTCGCCGACGCCGGTGCCCAGGGTGCGGCCATCGGTTCCCCCGGTGTTGCCTCGGGCAACGTCATCCAGGTCCCCGTCCACGTTCCGGTGAACGTGTGCGGCAACACGATCTCCGTGATCGGCCTGCTGAACCCGGCCTTCGGCACCACCTGCGTCAACAACTGACGCTCTGAAGTCCTCAGCCCCGGAGCGCATTCCAGCGCTCCGGGGCGCAGGGCTTTCCAGGCGCTGCTTTCCGGGCGCCTTCTCGACGTACGAGGCGGGGGAGCCGGTACGGCCGAGTACGTCGATCCGTAACGAACGTACAGGGCTGCGCACAGCGGACCAGGGTTGGGGACACGTCACACATGCGACACGCACGACACATCCGAGGCAGGCAGACCACCACCAGCAAGACGCTGATCACCATGGCGGCCGCGGGCGGCATGCTCGCCCTCGGCGGCGGATACGCCCACGCGGACGCCGGGGCCTCCGGCCACGCCGCGAACTCGCCGGGACTGCTGTCCGGGAACGCCCTCCAGGCTCCCGTCGACGCACCGGTGAACCTCTGCGGGAACACCGTGACGGTGGTGGGTGCGCTGAACCCCGCCTTCGGCAACGCCTGCGCGAACACCTCCGGCAGGCCGAGCGGCCACCAGGGCCACGAGCACCCCGGCCAGGACCACCCGGACGAGCCGTGCGAGCCGGACGGGCCGGGTGGCCACGGCGGTCACGGCGGTCACGGCGGCAACCCGGGCACGCCCGGCGGCCACGGCGGACACGGCGGCAACCCCGGCACGCCGGGAGGGCACGGCGGTCACGGCGGCAACCCGGGCACGCCCGGCGGCCACGGGGGCCACGACGGCCACGGGGGCGACAACCCCGGTACGCCCGGCGGGAACCCGGGTACCCCGGGCGGGAACCCGGGCACCCCCGGCGGCAATCCCGGTACCCCCGGCGGTAATCCGGGCACCCCCGGCGGCCACACGGGCACCCCGGGCGGCACCCCCGGTACGGGCACCCCCGGTACCGGGAGCGGTCAGGGGGCGGGCCCGGTGACCGGGACCCCGGTCAACCTGCCCGGAACCCCGAGCGGGAGCGGGACCGATGTGCTCGCCGCCACCGGAACCGGCGGCGCCGTCGGCGCGGCCGTACCCCTCGCCGGGGGCCTGCTGCTGGCCGGCGCCCTGCTCTACCGGCGGGCCCGCAACGCCGCCTGACGGAACATCACGGCGCGGGTCCCGTCCCGGGGCCCGCGCCGCACGTCACCAGGTCGCGCGTATCTGACGGATGATCCGGCGCCGCAGTCTCACCCGGCGACTCCCGTCCCGGTGCAGCGTGAGCCGGTCCAGCTCCCAGTTGCCGTACTCGGCATGGTCGGTCAGTAGCCGGGTCGCCTCCTTGCGTGGCACCCCGCGCGGTACGTACACGTCGACAAATTCGTATTCCGGCATCGCATCTATTGTGCAGACGGAGCCCCGCTACGGATAGCGTCTGCCCTATGTCTGATGCCGCTCTGCCCACCGTTGCCGAGGTACGTGCCGCCGCCGAGGCCGTCAAGACCGCGCTGGACCGTCACCTCGCGGCGGTCGAGGGCAGGTCCGGAGACGATGATCCCGCCGTCTTCGCCGCTTTCAACGAACTCGCCTCCGCCGCCGAGGAGTACGACGAGCTCCTCTACGACCGCTACGACGAGGTCACTCCCTTCGAGATCCCTTCCACCGAGGACGGCGTCCCGTACACCGGCCCCGCCGACCCCACCGCCTTCAGCGTGCTGATCCGCCGCGACTACGTCGTCGCCGAACCGCAGCGGCTGATCGCCCAGGCCGGGCGCGTGGCCGCCCACGACCGGGACGCGGAGAGCGTCCACGACGGCGGGACCGGGGGCGCGCTCGGCGTCCTCTTCGGCGAGTACGAGCCGGACGAGATCGCCTCCCGCTACAAGGAGTTCGGGCTCGAAGAGGGCGACTCCACGCTCTGGCTGGTGCCCTCCGAGGAGGCCGCGGAACCGGGGGAGTGGCTCGGCTCGCCCTTCGACCACGCCGATCCGGAACACGTACTGCACCGGTTCGACGTGAGCTCCGTCTTCGACGACGAGTTCGACGAGGACGACTCCGACGCCGAACACCCGGGCCTGGAAGCGGCCGTGGGGGAAACCGGCAAGGGCCACTAGTCGGTCGGTCGGCCGTCCGGGCCCCGCCGCGCAGCGCGCGCGGCGGGGCCCGCGCTCACTCCCGGGCCTCCCCGGCCGCCGCCGCGGCCGTCAGGGCCAGCAGCAGGCCGGTCAGCCGCGTCGTACGGGGCTTCGGCAGGACCTCCGCCACCGCGCGCGGCAGCGCCTGGTCCACGCCGTGCACCACCGACAGGTGCCGTTCGGCCCGCCCGAAGGCCGTGTACACCCAGTCCCGCGACAGCGCGTCCGCCGCGTCACCGGGCAGGACGACGACCACGCCGGGCCACCGCTCGCCGACGGCCTGGTGTGCCGTCACGGCCCAGCCGTGCCGCACCGCCGACTCCACGGCCTCCTTCGGTACGACGACCCGCCCGCCCGCGCCGGGACAGTCCAGGTGCAGCCCCGCGGCGTCGGCCGTGACCACCCGGCCCGCCAGCGCGCGGCCCGGGGAGGGCACGTACACGATCCGGTCGCCCGGGTCGAAACCGCCGAAGCGGCCGGGGCCCGGGTTCAGCCGCTCCTTGAGCGCGGCGTTCAGCGCCCTGGTGCCCGCCGAACCGCCGTGGCCCGGGGTGACGACCTGGACCCCCTCGGCCGGGATCCCGAAGGCCCGCGGGACGGACTCGGCCACCAACTGGACCGTGCGGTGGACGGCCTCCCCGGCATCGCGCACCGGGACGATGACGACCTCCTTGCCGGGGGCGTCGACCGCGAGCAGTTCCCCGGCGCCGATCCCGGAGACCAGCTCGCCGAGCGGGCCGGGATCCGGGATCCGGGAGGCGAGCTGCGGGCAGGCGCGGGCGGCCAGCAGGTCCGCGAACACCCGCCCGGGGCCCGCGGATCCGAGCACCCCGGGATCCCCGGACAGCACCAGCCGGGCCCCGTCGGGCACGGACTCCACGAGCGCGGCGGCGCACTCCACGTCGAGCTGCGGGGCATCGGTGACGACGAGCAGGTCCAGGGCCAGCTGGCCGTCCTGGTCCCGGCCCGGTCCCTCGGTCCCGGCCAGCAGCCCCGCGACGGTCGCGGCGCCCTCGCCCGCGCGGTCACGGGTGGCGGGGGAGTGGCAGGCGAGCCAGGCGCGGAGCCCCAGCGCACGGGCGGTCGCCAGCAGGGCCAGCGGCTCCGCGCGGGCCGCCTCGCCGCCCGTGTGGGTGACCAGGCCGTGGCCCGCGACGGCGCGGACCAGCTCGGCGCCGGTCGGACCGGGAGCGGCCTTCGCCCACTGCTGCGGATCGGCGGCCCCGCCGAAGGTGTTGATCAGGCGCGCCAGGCCGTCGGCGAGGCTCTCCTCGGCCAGGGCGCAGCCCTCCAGGCCGACCAGGACCTTGACGGGCTGCTCCTCGTCGTCGGCGACGGGCTCGCCCACGGGCTCCTGGAAGACGAGCACGGCGCCCTCGCCGATGGCCTGCTCCAGGGCCCCGGCGGGGTCGGGCACCGCGTACTGGCCGAGGGCGCCGGTCAGTACGGCGGCCTCCAGCGCGGTGTGGCCCTTCAGGGCCGCCTGGGCCAGCAGCCAGGCCACCAGCGCGGCCGTGCGGCGCTCGTCCCCGGGGCCGCAGTCCCCGCCGAGCAGGGCGCGGGCGAAGCCGTCGGCCTGGGTCGGGCGCACGCCGGGTACGGCCAGCAACTGCCAGGGGTCCTCGGCGAGCCGCCCGGCGGCGTCCTCGCCGAGGGTCTCGGCGGCCTTGACGGCGACGGCCTCGGGGCCGCCGGTACGGGCGAGCAGCGCGCGCACGGCGTCGACGCTCTCCGCGGGGGCGGCGGCGGGGGGCCGCGGTGCGGTCCGCGGGCGGTCGGCCGCGGGGGCCGGCGCGGGTGCGGGGATGCGCCGGGGTGCGGTCGGGGCGTCGTCGAAGTACTGGGACGGGGGCTGCTGGCCGCCCTCCACCGCGCGGACGGCGGCCAGCAGGTCCGCCGCCGTGCCGCTGAGCTTGGCCCCGGCCTCGACCGGCGCGGTCCGCTCCGCCTTGCGCCGCGCGATCCGCTCCCGCTCGACCTTCTGCGCGGCCAGCTCGGCCGCGGCCTCGCTGACCGTGGGCGCGGCGGGCGCGGCGGGCGCGTCGGCGCCGTCGGCCTGGTCGGGTACCACCCCGTCCGCCGCGCCCTCGGCGGCCGGCTCCGTCCCCGCGTCCGCCAGCGGCTCCGCGTCCGCGGCTCCGGCGTCGCCCGCGTCGCCCGCGCCGGAGCGCGCGCCGTCGTCCGGGGCCTCGTCCGCGGCCCCGCCCGCTTCCGCGGCCGCGCCGGAATCCGCCTCGGCCTCCGCTTCCGCTTGCGCCTCCGCTTCCGGTCCGGCGTCGACCTCCGCGTCGGCGGTGGCCTGCGCCACCGGTTCGGTCGGCGGGTCCGTGCGGTCCGTACTCACAGCGTGCTCCAGTCAGGATCGGGATAGCGGTGCACGGGCGCCGAGACGTCGTCCAGCGCGCGGCAGATCTCCTCCGGAAGACTAAGGGCCTCCACCGACAGGGCCGCCGCGAGCTGGGCCGAGGTACGGGCCCCCACGATCGGGGCGACGACCCCCGGGCGGTCGCGGATCCACGCCAGGGCCACCTGGAGCGGGGTCACGGCCAGCCCGTGCGCCGCCGTCGCCACCGCGTCCACGA
Source organism: Streptomyces sp. NPDC098789 (assembly GCF_044759975.1). NCBI lineage: Bacteria > Bacillati > Actinomycetota > Actinomycetes > Kitasatosporales > Streptomycetaceae > Streptomyces > Streptomyces sp. NPDC098789. The sequence goes on along the minus strand of NZ_JBIWAJ010000023.1, from coordinate 15,999 downwards.
TCCGGCTCGCGGCGTCGTCCAAGTAGGGTTCCACGAAGGCGGCCAGGGTCTCCGAGGCCCCCCGGGAGTCCACGGGAACCCCCTCCCGGTACTTGCCGGTCAGCACCCCGCGCCCCAGTGGGGACGACGGCAGCAGCCCGACGCCCAGGTCCAGCGCCGCGGGCAGCACCTCCCGCTCCAGGCCCCGCTGGAGCAGCGAGTACTCCATTTGGGTGCAGGCCAGCGGCGTCCTGACGCCCGGCGCGGCCCGCTGCCAGGTCGCCGCCTTCGCCAACTGCCAGCCGGAGAAGTTCGACACCCCCACGTACCGCGCCCGCCCGCTGCTCACCGCGAGGTCCAGCGCGTGCAGCGTCTCCTCCAACGGGGTCCAGGGGTCGAAGGCGTGGACCTGCCAGAGGTCGACGTGGTCGGTGCCCAGGCGCGCCAGCGAGTCGTCCAGCGCCGCCAGCAGGTGTCCGCGCGAGCCGTCGAAGCGGCGGTCCGGGTCCGCCACCCCGCCCGCCTTGGTGGCGATCACCAGGTCCCGGCGCGGCACCAGCCCGTCCAACAGGCGCCCCAGCAGGTACTCCGCCTCGCCGTCCCCGTACACGTCGGCGGTGTCGACGAGGGTGCCGCCCGCGTTCCAGAAGGCCTTCAGCTGCTCGGCGGCCACCTCCTCGCTCTGGCCCCCGGCCGAGCGGCCCCACGTCAGGGTGCCGAGGCCGATCCGGGACACGCGCAGGCCGGTGCGGCCGAGATGCCTCTGCTCCATGAGCGCTGAGCGTACTGCGGGACGCCGGAGGCACTGACGGATGGTGGCCCGGCGCGCTAGAGTCCCGGGGACAGCGACGTTACTCATCAGTACAGACGTGTACCGGCTTAAAGGGGACGACATGCGGCTCGGCATCAATCTCGGCTACTGGGGCGCGGGCATGGACGCCGACAACCTGGCCGTCGCCCGGGAGGCGGACCGCCTCGGCTACGACGTGTGCTGGGCCGCCGAGGCCTACGGCTCCGACGCCCCGACCGTCCTGGCCTGGGTCGCCGCCCAGACCGAGCGCATCGACATCGGCTCCGCGATCCTCCAGATCCCGGCCCGTCAGCCCGCGATGACCGCGATGACCGCCGCCACCCTGGACTCCCTCTCCGGCGGCCGCTTCCGCCTCGGCCTCGGCGTCTCCGGGCCGCAGGTCTCCGAGGGCTGGTACGGCGTGAAGTTCGACAAGCCGCTGGCCCGCACCCGCGAGTACGTGGAGATCGTCCGCAAGGCCATGAGCCGCGAGCGACTCTCGCACGACGGCGAGCACTGGACCCTGCCGCTGCCCGGCGGCCCCGGCAAGCCGCTCAAGCTCACCGTGCACCCCACCCGCGAGCACATCCCGCTCTACATCGCGGCCATCGGCCCCAAGAACCTGGAGCAGACCGGCGAGATCGCCGACGGCGCCCTGCTCATCTTCCCGGCCGCCGAGCACCTGGAGGCCACCGCCCTCACCCACATCCGGGCGGGCCGCCAGAAGGCCGGGCTGACCATGGACGGCTTCGACGTCTGTCCGACCGTCCCGCTCGCCGTGGGCGACGACGTGAACGCCCTCGCCGACATGTTCCGCCCCTACACCGCCCTGTACGTCGGCGGCATGGGCAGCCGCAAGCAGAACTTCTACAACCAGCTCGCCCAGCGCATGGGCTACGAGAAGGAAGCCGCCGAGATCCAGGACAAGTACCTGGCCGGCGACAAGACGGGCGCGGCCGCCGCGATCCCGCACTCGCTGATCGACTCGACCACGCTGCTCGGCTCCGTGGAGCGGATCGCGGACAAGATGACGGCCTACGCCGAGGCCGGGGTCACCACCCTGACGCTGGCCCCGGCCGGCTTCACCCTGGAGGAGCGCCTCACCGCCCTGCGCGCCGGTACCGAGGCCCTGGAGCGGGCCGGACTCGCGTAGCACGCCAGGGGCCGGGGGCCGGGAGGAAGTCTGCGGCCGTGGTGGGGGCTCGGGGGGTCTTCCCCGCCACGGCCGGCACAGCGAACAACGCGCCGGGGGCCCGGTGGGTTACGCCCCCGGGCCTACCCCTTCGGGCTACCTACGGTTGCCCGCACCCGGGATCGGGACTTGAGTGAAGTCCCGCTTCCCCGGAGGTGTCCGTCCCATGCTCTCTGCCCGCAGCCTGTTCCGGGAGATCCTCGAACACGACGACTCCTTCCAGCTGTTCTGTTCCATCGCCGCCAGCGGGGAGTCCCAGGGCGGCTGGGAGAACGCGCGGATCGCGGCGCTGGTGCCCGACGGCATGCGCACCCTCGCGCCCCGGATCGTGCGGCACGGCGCCGACGAGGACAAACACGGGCGGATCTTCCACGCCCTGCTGCGCCACCGGGGACTGCACGCCGTCACCGTCCCGGCCGACACCGACTACACGATGAAGCTGGAGCGGCTCGGCATCGGGCTCGCCCACGAGAAGCTGCGCCGCGCCGAACCGCTGACCGAGCGCGACATCGTCGTCTACCTCGCCCACAGCCGGGTCACCGAACAGCGCGCCGCCGACCAGATGAAGCTGCTCGTGCGCCACTTCGGCGACCACCCCGAGATCGGCCGGGCCGTGCGGATGATCAGCGCCGACGAGGACAACCACCTCGCCTACTGCCACGAGGAACTCCTGCGCCTCGCCGCCGCCGGCCACGGACACACCATCCAGCGGGTACTGCGGCAGAGCGCCCTGGCCGAGATCACCGTCTACCGCGACGTCAGCCTCGCCGTGATGGCCCACATGGGCCGCCTGCTGCGCTGGCCCGCGGCCAAGTCCGCCGCGCTCGCCGCCGGGATCCGCTCCGTCCACGCCTACGAGCGCTTCGCCGGCTGGCACCGCATGGTGGACCTGCGGATGCCGGAGCACCGAGACGCCCTCGGCGCCGACAGCGGCCCCGGCGGCGCGGGCCGGACCCAGCCGGTGGTGGTCCCTACAGCCAGCCCCGCCGCTTGAACATCCGGTGCAGACCCACGCACAGCAGCGCCATCACGATCAGCACGCCCGGATAGCCCCACGCGTGCGTCAGCTCCGGCATGTGCTCGAAGTTCATGCCGTAGATCCCCGCGACCATCGTGGGCACCGCCGCCATCGCCGCCCACGCCGAGATCTTGCGCATGTCGTCGTTCTGCCGGACGCCCATCTGCGCCAGGTGCGCCGCCAGCGCGTCCGAGAGCAGCCGGTCCAGGCCCTCGATGTACTCGTTCGCCTTCGTCAGGTGGTCGGAGACGTCCCGGAAGAAGGGCCGCGAGTGGTCGTGCACGAACGGCACGTTCCCCGAGGCCAGCCGGTCCATCGGCTGGAGCAGCGGGCTGGTCGCCCGCCGGAACTCCAGCACCTGCCGCTTGAAGCCGTAGATCCGCGCCGCCGTGTTCTTCGCGTCCGAGGGGTTCGGCGAGAACACCTCGGCCTCCAGCTCCTCCAGGTCCGCCTGGAGCTCCGCCGCCACGTCGATGTAGTGGTCCACCACCGCGTCGGCCACCGCGTACAGCACCGCGGTGGGCCCGTGCTTGAGCACGTCCGGTTCCTGTTCCAGCCGGCGCCGCACGGCGGTCAGCGCGGCCCCCTCGCCGTGCCGCACCGTCACGACGAACGAGTCGCCGATGAAGACCATCAGCTCGCCCGTGGTCACCGTGTCCGTGGCCTCGTCGTACAGGACCGGCTTGAGGACGACGAAGAGCGAGTCGTCGTAGACCTCCAACTTCGGCCGTTGGTGCGCCGTGAGGGCGTCCTCGACGGCGAGCGCGTGCAGTCCGAACTCCTGGCTGACGTGCTCGAACTCCTTCGCCGACGGCTCGTGCATGCCGACCCACAGGAAGGCGTCGCCGGCGGCCCTGGCCTCGGCCAGGGCGTCCGAGAAGTCCTCGGGTCCATCGGTACGGCGGCCGTCCCGGTAAATCGCGCAGTCCACAATCACCCGGGGCATTCTTCCCTGCCCCGGCCCCGGCCGCACACCACGCCGACCGCTTACCCTGTCCGCATGGCCACGCTGATCCTCGTACGACACGGGCGGTCCACCGCCAACACCGCAGGGCTGCTCGCCGGATGGACCCCCGGCGTCGAGCTGGACGAGCGCGGCGCCGAACAGGCCGCCGCGCTGCCCGGTCGCCTCGCGGACCTGCCGCTCGCCGCCGCCGTCACCAGTCCGCTGGAGCGCTGCCGCCAGACCCTGGCGCCGCTGCTCGCCGCCCGGCCGGACCTGCCGCTGCACCCGGACGAGCGGATCGGCGAGTGCCACTACGGCGACTGGTCCGGGCGCAAGCTCTCCGAGCTCTCCGACGAGCCCCTGATGCGGATCGTCCAGCAGCACCCGTCGGCCGCCGCGTTCCCCGGCGGCGAGTCCATGCGCGCCATGCAGGCGCGCGCCGTGGACGCCGTGCGCGAGTGGAACGCGCGCATCGACGAGGAGCACGGCTCCGACGCCGCGTACCTGATGTGTTCGCACGGCGACATCATCAAGTCGCTCGTCGCCGACGCCCTCGGGATGCACCTCGACCTCTTCCAACGCATCCACGTCGACCCCTGTTCGATCACCGCGATCCGCTACACGCCGACCCGCCCCTTCCTGCTCCGGCTCGGCGACACCGGGGAGTTCGGCGGCCTCGGCGCCCGCCCCGCGGCGGATCCCGCCGCGGAGGGTGCGCCGCGGGGCGCGGACAAAGGCGCCGAAGACGGCGGGAACGCCGTCGTGGGAGGCGGCGCGGGCGCTGCGTGATCGAACGGCGCAGTAGGGTGGACTGGCCCCGATACATCAGCACAGACACACGTGCGCAGACCTCCCCCTGCCGCAGAGAAACCGGAGACTGGACGTGCCCCGTCAGGTGTTCCTCTACGACCCGCCGGACCGCTTCGTGGCCGGCACGGTCGGCCTGCCCGGACGCCGAACCTTCTTCCTCCAGGCTTCCACCGGCCCCCGCGTGACCAGCGTGTCCCTGGAGAAGACCCAGGTCGCGGCGCTCGCGGAGCGGATGGACGAGCTGCTGGACGAAGTCGTGCGGCGCACCGGGGGCAATGCCCCGGTACCCGCCGTGGCCTCCGCCGAGGCGGCGGACACGGCCCCCCTCGACGCGCCCGTCGACGAGGAGTTCCGCGTCGGCACCATGGCCCTGGCCTGGGACGGCGAGGAACAGCGCATGATCGTCGAGGCGCAGGCCCTGGTGGAACTCGACGCCGACTCGGACGAGGACCTCGCCGAGGCGGAGGAGCGGTTGCTCCAGGACGAGGAGAACGGCCCGCCCATGCTGCGGGTGCGGCTCTCCGGGGCGCAGGCCCGCGCCTTCGCCAAGCGGGCCCTGGACGTGGTCAACGCGGGACGCCCGCCGTGCCCGCTGTGCAGCCTGCCCCTGGACCCCGAGGGGCACGTCTGTCCGCGCCAGAACGGTTACCGGCGCGGGGCGTGAACGCGATGGGGGACGACGTGACGCGGGAGAACCGGCCTGACGACCAGCAGGACGACCAGCAGGAACGGCCGACCGAGGCGCTCCTCGACGTGCTCGCGCGCGGTGAGCTGACCGTCCGGGGCCGGATCCGCGAGGCGTCCAACGCCGTCCTGCTGTGCACCGTGATCCACGACGGGGTGAGCGTGGACTGCGTCTACAAGCCCGTCAAGGGCGAGCGGCCGCTGTGGGACTTCCCCGACGGCAACCTCGCCCAGCGCGAGCGAGCCGCCTTCCTGGTCTCCGAAGCCACCGGCTGGGGCCTGGTCCCCGCGACCGTGCTGCGCGACGGGCCGTACGGCGAGGGCATGGTCCAGCACTGGATCGAGGCCGAGGAGCCGGCCGAGGACGCCGACGCCCCGGAGGCCGCGGAGTCCGGGGGGCCGGCCGGGGCGAACCTGCTCGCGCTGGTCGACGGCGAGGAAGCGGGGGAGGGCTGGAAGCCCGTCGCCCTCGCCGACGTCGGCGAGGGCCGCACCGCCCTCCTCGTGCACGCCGACGACCCCCGGCTGCGCCGCCTCGCCGTCCTCGACGCCGTGATCAACAACGGCGACCGCAAGGGCGGCCACCTGCTGCCCGCCCCCGACGGCCGGCTCTACGGCATCGACCACGGAGTGAGTTTCCACACCGAGGACAAGCTGCGCACCCTGCTCTGGGGCTGGGCGGGGGAGCCGCTCACCGACGAGGCGCGCGCGGTGCTCGCCTCCCTGACCGCCCTGCTGGCCGAGGGAGCGCCCCTCGCCACCCGACTGGCGGAACTGATCACACCGGTCGAGCTGGACGCCGTACGGGGCCGGGTGGCGGACCTGCTGCGGACCGGAGAGCACCCCCGACCCTCCGGGGAGTGGCCCTCGATCCCCTGGCCGCCCGTCTGACCCCGTCCGCTACCGGGCCTCCGGGCCCGCACGGACGTACGCACACAACCGTCCGGACCGCAAGTGATTCGATCACGCCAAGAGCGCAGGTCCGGTTCGTTTGAGGAACACCCGTCCGGTTAGGCTCGATGCATGCATGCCTGGCCCGCTTCTGAGGTCCCCGCCCTGCCTGGCAAGGGCCGCGACCTCCAGATCCACGACACTTCGACTCAGGGGAAGGTCACCCTTTCCCCCGGTCCCGTCGCCCGTATCTACGTCTGCGGAATCACCCCGTACGACGCGACCCACATGGGTCACGCGGCGACCTACAACGCGTTCGACCTCGTGCAACGCGTGTGGCTCGACACCAAGCGGCAGGTGCACTACGTCCAGAACGTGACCGACGTGGACGATCCGCTCCTGGAGCGGGCCCTGCGCGACGGCCACGACTGGACCGAGCTCGCCGAGCGCGAGACCGCCCTGTTCCGCGAGGACATGACCGCCCTGCGGATGCTCCCGCCGCAGCACTACATCGGCGCCGTCGAGGCCATACCCGGCATCGTGCCGCTCGTGGAGCGACTCCGGGACGCGGGCGCCGCCTACGAACTCGACGGCGACACCTACTTCTCGGTCGAGTCCGACCCGCACTTCGGCGGGGTCTCGCACCTCGACGCCGAGGCGATGCGGCTGCTCTCCGCCGAGCGCGGCGGCGACCCCGAGCGCCCCGGCAAGAAGAACCCGCTCGACCCGATGCTGTGGATGGCCGCCCGCCCGGGCGAGCCGAGCTGGGACGGCGGCTCGCTGGGCCGCGGCCGGCCCGGCTGGCACATCGAGTGCGTCGCCATCGCCCTGGACCACCTGGGCATGGGCTTCGACATCCAGGGCGGCGGGTCCGACCTCGCCTTCCCGCACCACGAGATGGGCGCCTCGCACGCGCAGGCCCTGACGGGCGAGTTCCCGATGGCCAAGGCGTACGTGCACGCGGGCATGGTCGGGCTGAACGGCGAGAAGATGTCGAAGTCCAAGGGCAACCTGGTCTTCGTCTCGGCGCTGCGGCGCTCCGGGGTCGACCCGGCGGCGATCCGCCTGGCCCTGCTCTCGCACCACTACCGGTCCGACTGGGAGTGGACGGACGGCGTCCTCGCCGATGCGGTGGCGCGGCTGGAGCGGTGGCGTGCGGCGGTGTCCCGGCCGGACGGGCTCGCGGCCGACGCGCTGGTGGAGGAGGTCCGGGAGGCGCTCGCGAACGACCTGGACGCGCCCGCCGCGCTGGCGGCCGTGGACCGCTGGGCGGACGCGCAGATCGCCTCCGGCGGCTCCGACGAGGCCGCGCCGGGCCTGGTCTCGCGCACCGTGGACGCCCTGCTGGGCGTGGCCCTCTGACCCTGGCCGGTCCCGACCGGTCGTGACCGTGGCCCCTGTCCCCTTCGGGGGGCGGGGGCCGCGGTGCGTTCAGGGGGCGGGCGCGGCCCCGTGTGCCCACCGGGGGCGCCTCAAACGCCGGCGGGGCTTGATCGGGCCCAGGGCCGGTTGGATCGGCCGTGCCGCACTTCGGGGGTGGTGCACTCGGGTGGGGGCGGGTGTTGGCGATCACCGCGTCTCCCCGGCGCCGCCGTGCCGGAGTCCACGCGGGGGAGTACCTCGCGCACGGAGCTGCTCGACTTGCACCTGACACCGACGTCAGGTTTTAGCGTAGTGGAGGTCACGGCGTACCGAGCCGTTGGGATGGAAGGCAGAAACATCATGCGCGCAGTCCGCTACCACGAGTACGGCGGCACCGAGACCCTCACCGTCGAGGAGGCGCCGGACCCGCGCCCCGGCGCCGGAGAGATCCGCATCCGCGTCGCGGCGGCCGGCGTCAACCCCGTCGACTGGAAGGTGCGCAGCGGAGAGGTACGCGACGTACTCCCCGTGGACCTGCCGGCCATCCCCGGCCGTGACGCCGTCGGCCTGGTGGACATGATCGGGGAGGGCGTGGACGGAGTGGCCGTCGGCGACCGCGTCTTCGGGCTGGGCGGCGTCACGGGAGCGACGGCGGAGCTCGCCGTGCTCTCGGCCTGGGCCCCCGCGCCCGACGCGTGGAACGACGCGGAGGCGGGCGGGGCCGGCCTGGTGGCCGTGACGGCACTGGGCGGGCTCAAGGCGCTCGGACCGCTGGCGGGGCGCACCGTGCTGATCGAAGGCGCCGCCGGCGGTGTCGGCGGCGCGGCGGTCGAGATCGCGGTCGCCATGGGCGCCACCGTGATCGGGACGGCCAGCGAGCGCAACCACGCGTTCCTCGCCTCCCTCGGAGCCCTTCCCACCACCTACGGCACGGGCCTCGCCGCACGCCTCGCCGACCTGGCCCCCGACGGGATCGACCTCGTGCTCGACGCCGCCGGCTCCGGATCCCTCGCGGACCTCGTCGAGATCGCCGGAAGCCCGACCCGCGTCGTGACGGTCGCCGACCACAGGAACGCCGGTCGCCTGGGCGTCCACCTGGTCAACGCGGCGAACGACCCCGCGCTCCTCGCCGAAGCCGCCGGATACGGCGCGCAGGGCCGGTACACGCCCCGCGTCGAACAGACCTACCCCCTGGAAGAGATCGCCCAGGCCCACGCCCACTCCGAGCGCGGACGCGTCCGAGGAAAGATCGTGACCCTCCTCTAGGGGGCCGGTCGCACCCCCTAGGCCTCCGGGGTGTCCGGGGAGGGGTCCTCCGGCGGGGGGTCGGCGGGGTCTTCCGCGGCGGCGTCCGGCTTGCGGCGCGGACCTTTCGGTCGACCGCTCGACGGGTCGCGCAGGTACGAACCGTCCCCGGGGTCGCCCGCCACCGCGGGCCCCGGCCCACCGTCCCGCCGCCGCAGGTACCGCTCGAACTCCCGGGCGATGGCCTCCCCGGAGGCCTCCGGGAGGTCCGCCGTGTCCCGCGCCTCCTCCAGCGTCTGGACGTACTCCGCCACCTCGCTGTCCTCGGCGGCCAGTTGGTCCACCCCCACCTGCCACGCCCGCGCGTCCTCCGGCAGTTCGCCCAGCGGGATGCGGATGTCCAGGAGGTCCTCCAGGCGGTTCAGGAGGGCCAGCGTCGCCTTCGGGTTCGGCGGCTGCGACACGTAGTGCGGCACCGCCGCCCACAGCGAGACGGCCGGAACACCCGCGTGCGTGCAGGCCTCCTGGAGGATCCCGACGATGCCCGTCGGGCCCTCGTACCGGGTCTCCTCCAAGTCCATCGTTCGGGCCAGGTCCGGATCGGACGTCACCCCGCTCACCGGCACCGGCCGGGTGTGCGGGGTGTCCCCGAGCAGCGCGCCCAGGATGACCACCATCTCCACGCCCAGTTCATGGGCGAAGCCGAGGATCTCGTTGCAGAACGACCGCCACCGCATGGACGGTTCGATGCCCCGGACCAGGACCAGGTCGCGCGGCTTGGCGCCGCCCACCCGGACCACGGACAACCGGGTGGTCGGCCAGGTGACCTTGCGCACCCCGTTGTCCAGCCACACCGTCGGACGGTTGACCTGGAAGTCGTAGTAGTCCTCGGCGTCCAGCGCCGCGAACACCTCGCCCTTCCACTCCCGGTCCAGGTGCGTCACCGCACCGGAGGCGGCGTCACCCGCGTCGTTCCAGCCCTCGAACGCGGCCACCATGACCGGGTCGATCAGCTCGGGCACGCCCTCAAGCTCGATCACCCAGGTCTCCTTCCGAAGTTCCTTGCGTACGAGGGCCAGCCTAAGCCTTGGCGGTGTGCCTGCCACAGCCATCGGAAAAGGGGTGGTCCCCGGGACCACCCCTCTTCCCCACCTGCGCGGAAGCTATGCCTTGCGGCTCAGCATCTCCTCGACGCGGGCGCGCACCTCGGCGTTGTCGAGACCGCGCACGGTGACCGTCGTACGGCGGCGCAGGACGTCGTCGACCGTCTCCGCCCACTCGTGGTCACGGGCGTAGGCGACCTGCGCCCAGATCTCCGGGCCGTCCTCGTGGATCCGCTCGGCGAGCGCCGGGTTCTCATTGGCCAGGCGCGCGATGTCGAAGGCCAGCGAGCCGTAGTGGGAGGCCAGGTGGCGCGCGGTCAGCGGGTCCATCCGCGAGCCCGGGTCCCGGTCGATCAGCAGCCGGTGCGCGACCGCGTTGGGGTTGGCGACACCGGGCAGCGGCACCCGGCGCACCAGGGACTTCACCGGCTCCATGTCGTCGGTCAGCGGGCTGCCCGGGAGCTTCGCCAGCTTGTCCATGACCACGCGGCCGATGTGCCGGTACGTCGTCCACTTGCCGCCGGCCACCGACAGCATGCCCGCACGGCCCTCGGAGACCACCGTCTCGCGCTTGGCCTTCTCGACCCCGCCGGGGCCGCCGGGCAGCACCCGCAGGCCCGCGAAGGCGTACGTCATCAGGGAGCGGTCGAGGTCGGCGTCCTTCACGGAGAAGGCCGCCTCGTCGAGGATCTGCTCGATGTCGGACTCGGTGGCGCGCACGTCCGCCGGGTCGCCCTCGTAGACCTCGTCGGTCGTACCGAGCAGCAGCTGGTCCTCCCAGGGGAGGGCGAAGGTGATGCGGTACTTGTCGATCGGGGTGGCCATGGCGGCCTTCCACGGCGACTTGCGCTTCATCACGATGTGCGCGCCCTTGGAGAGGCGGATCGACGGCATCGAGTGCTTGTCCTCCATGCGCCGCAGGTGGTCCACCCACGGGCCGGTGGCGTTGAGCACGACGCGCGCGTCGACCCCGAACTCGGTTCCGTCGAGGCGGTCCTTGAGCTCGGCGCCGGAGACCCGGCCCTGCGTCATGCGCAGGCCCGTGACCTCGGCGTGGTTGAGGACGACCGCGCCCGACTCGACGGCCGCGCGGACCGTCATGACGGCGACGCGGGAGTCGTTCATCTGGTGGTCGTAGTAGACCGCGACGGCCTTGAGGTTGTCGGTCTTCAGACCCGGGTTGTCGGCGGCGGCGCGGGCCGGGGATATGACCTTGCCGATGCCGTCGCCGAAGCCCGAGAGGGCCGAGTACGCGAAGACGCCCGCGCCCAGCTTCGCGGCGCCGACCGGGCCGCCCTTGTACACGGGGAGGTAGAAGGTCAGCGGGTTGACCAGGTGCGGGGCCACGTCCTTGGCCAGTACCCGGCGCTCGTGGTGGTTCTCCGCGACCAGCTTGACCGCGCCGGTCTGCAGGTAGCGCAGCCCGCCGTGGACGAGCTTGGAGGAGGCCGAGGAGGTGGCGCCGGCGAAGTCGCCGGCGTCCACCATGGCGACCCGCAGACCCGACTGCGCGGCGTGCCAGGCCACCGAGGTGCCCAGGATTCCGCCGCCGATGACGAGCAGGTCGTACGTGGCCTTGGCCAGCTGCTCGCGGGTCTCGGCCCGGCTCGCGTTCGAACCGGCGGTCGGGTGCGTTCCCAGCGAGGGAACGCTCTGCAGGGTGCTCATATCTCTCTTAGCTCCTCGTCGATTGACTCAGCTGGTGCGGTCAGCTGGCGTCTTCGTCGTCGACCCAGCCCATGGAACGCTCCACGGCCTTGAGCCAGCTCTTGTACTCGCGGTCCCGCTGGTCGGCGGGCATGCGCGGGGTCCACTCCGCCGCGCGGCGCCAGTTGGCGCGCAGGGCGTCGGTGTCGGGCCAGAAACCGACGGCCAGGCCGGCGGCGTAGGCGGCGCCGAGGCAGGTGGTCTCGGCGACCATCGGGCGCACCACGGGGGCGTCCACGAAGTCGGAGAGGGTCTGCATCAGCAGGTTGTTGGAGGTCATGCCGCCGTCGACCTTGAGGGCCGCCAGCTCGACGCCGGAGTCCTTGGTCATGGCGTCGGTGATCTCGCGGGTCTGCCAGGCGGTGGCCTCCAGGACGGCACGGGCGATGTGCGCCTTGGTGACGTACCGGGTGAGGCCGGCGATCACACCGCGGGCGTCGGAGCGCCAGTACGGGGCGAACAGACCGGAGAAGGCGGGGACGAAGTAGGCGCCGCCGTTGTCCTCGACCGAGGACGCGAGGGTCTCGATCTCGGCCGCGGTCTTGATCATGCCCATCTGGTCGCGCATCCACTGGACGAGCGAGCCGGTGACGGCGATGGAGCCCTCCAGCGCGTAGACCGGCTTCTGGTCGCCGATCTGGTAGCCGACCGTGGTCAGCAGGCCGCTGTAGGAGTTGATGATCTTGTCGCCGGTGTTCATGAGCATGAACGTGCCGGTGCCGTACGTCGACTTCGCCTCGCCCTCGGCGAAACAGGTCTGGCCGAAGAGGGCGGCCTGCTGGTCACCGAGCGCCGAGGCGACCGGGACACCGGCGAGGACGCCGTCCTTGACGTGGCCGTAGACCTCGGCGGAGGACTTGATCTCGGGGAGGATGTCGAGGGGGACCTCCATCGACTCCGCGATCTTGGCGTCCCACTCCAGGGAGTGCAGGTTCATCAGCATGGTGCGCGAGGCGTTGGTGACGTCGGTGACGTGCACGCCGCCCTCGGCGCCGCCGGTGAGGTTCCAGATGACCCAGGAGTCCATCGTGCCGAAGAGGATGTCCCCGGCCGCGGCGCGCTCGCGCAGGCCCTCGACGTTGTCGAGCAGCCAGCGGGCCTTCGGGCCGGCGAAGTAGCTCGCCAGCGGGAGGCCGGTCTCACGGCGGAAGCGGTCCTGGCCGACGTTGCGGCCGAGCTCCTTGCACAGGGCGTCGGTGCGGGTGTCCTGCCAGACCAGCGCGTTGTGCACGGGCTGGCCGGTGTGGCGGTCCCACAGCACGGTGGTCTCGCGCTGGTTGGTGATGCCGACGGCCTTGACGTCGGCCGAGGTGATCTCGGCCTTGGCGATGGCGCTCGCCACGACTTCCTGGACGTTGGTCCAGATCTCCATGGCGTCGTGCTCGACCCAGCCCGGCTTCGGGAAGATCTGCTCGTGCTCCTTCTGGTCGACGGCGACGATGCGCCCGTCGCGGTCGAAGACGATGCAGCGGGAGGAGGTGGTGCCCTGGTCGATCGCGGCGATGAAGGGGCCGGTGCTGCTGGTCATGGTGGCTGCTCCTGGCAGGTCTGTGAGTAGGCGGAATCAGGGGGCGGTGCGGATCGTGCGCAACGTGCCGGTACTGATCAGGCGAACGCGAGGTTGTACAGACCGCCGGCGAGGGCGGCGCCGGCGAGCGGGCCTACCACCGGGATCCAGGAGTACCCCCAGTCCGAACCGCCCTTGTTGGGCAGCGGGAGCAGGGCGTGCACGATGCGCGGACCGAGGTCGCGCACCGGGTTGATCGCGTAACCGGTCGGCCCGCCCAGCGAGAGGCCGATGCCGACGACCACGAAGGAGGTGATCAGGACGCCGATGACGCCGAGGCCCTTGCCGTCGTCCTGGAGGCCCTGGGTCAGGATGGCCAGGACCAGGACGGCCGTGCCGATGATCTCGGTGGTGAGGTTCTGGACGACATTACGGATCTCGGGGCCCGTGGAGAAGACACCGAGCACCGGACCGGCCTGGTCGTGCGGGTGCGGGTCCTCGGGACCCAGCTTGGCGTCGCGGATGTGCTCCGGGTCGGCGAGGTGGACGCGGAACTGGCCGTAGTACGTCGCCCACATCAGCACGGCGCCGAGCATGGCGCCGAGCAGCTGGCCGGCGAAGTACACCGGTACGTCGTTCCAGTCGCCGCTCTTGATGGCGAGGCCGACGGTGACCGCCGGGTTCAGGTGGGCACCCGAGAGCGGGGCGGACACGTAGGCGGCGATCAGGACGGCGAAGCCCCAGCCGAACGTGATCGCCAGCCAGCCCGCGTTGCGGGCCTTGGAGCTCTTGAGCGTCACGGCGGCGCAGACGCCTCCGCCGAGCAGGGTGAGCAGGGCGGTACCGATGGTCTCGCCGATGAAGATGTCGGAGCTGGACACCCGCGACTCCTTTGTCAAAAACGTCCATGGGGTGGGCGGAACACCGGGTCCCTCCGGTGGTCCCACGCACTCGGTGAGTGCTGCACCGGTTCCTTGGCCTTGCCACACCCTAACGCGTATTGCCGTTAGGTGTTCGACAATGCCGACCGGTGAACGGCAGTTTTCCGCCCAGGTGGAGAACGCGTCAAGGGTTGGCCAGGCCAAAGTGCAGGATCGTTACCAGTAGGTACGATCGCCCAAATCCAGCCATCCCATGGTCAGGAACCGGCCGAAAAGGGCATGGAACGGCCAGGGAAGGGCCCCTGGCTGAGAAGGGAAGGTCAGAACCGGCCCGCGCCGAGATCGCGCGAAACCGCACGCGCGCAGTCGCGCACCGCCGCCACCAGCGCCGGACGCGGCTCCCCGGACTCGCCGCAGACCCGCTCCACGGCGCCCGAGACCGCCACCGCGCCCACGGGCATCCGGCGCCGGTCGTGGATCGGCGCGGCCACCGAGGCCAGGCCGTCCCAGGTCTCCTCGACGTCGGAGCCCCAGCCGCGCGCCCGGGTCAGGTCCAGCACCTCTTCGAAGCCGGCCGGGTCCGTGACCGTACGGGGTGTGAACGACTCCCGCTCGGCCTCCGCGGCCTGGCTGTGCGCCACCGGGTCGTACGCCGACAGCACCTTGCCCAGGGCCGTGGAGTGCAACGGCTGCATGGCCCCCACCTCCAGCACCTGGCGGCTGTCGTCGGGGCGGAAGACGTGGTGCATGATCAGCACCCCGCTCTTGTGGAGCACCCCCACGTACACGCTCTCGCCGCTCGCCCGGGCCAGATCGTCCGTCCAGACCAGCGCGCGGGCGCGCAGCTCGTGCACGTCCAGATAGCTGTTGCCCAGGCGCAGCAGCTCCGCCCCCAGCTGGTAGCGGCCCGACACCGGGTCCTGCTCCACGAAGCCCTCGGCCTGGAGGGTCCGCAGGATGCCGTGGGCGGTGCCCTTGGCCAGCCCCAGCGAGGAGGCCACGTCCGACAGGCCGTAGCGGCGCTCGCCCCCCGCCAGGAGTCGCAGCATCGCAGCGGCTCGCTCGAGCGACTGGATGTTCCGTGCCATCGGGCTGCCTCCTGCTGACGTGGTTCGACAATGCTGAACAGTATCGGTCGATGCCGACTCCGCGCATGGTGGGGAAACTGTTCGAGCCACGGCGAACCGGCCAGACCCGGTGAACCCCCGCGCACAGAATGCAGTCCGCCACGTGGGACACCCTCACCGGGGCCGGTCCCTCGCGGTTACCCTGACCGCGTGCACCCTTGACACAGAGGGGGTGCAAAGCCGACAGCCGTCGCATCCCAGGGAGCTCAACCATGGCCTCGTTGCCGAACCCGCCCGCCGCCGACACACAGACCCGTGCCGACGCCCTCCGGCAGGCGCTGGCCACCCGCGTGGTGGTCGCGGACGGCGCGATGGGGACGATGCTCCAGGCCCAGGACCCGACGATGGAGGACTTCGAGCAGCTGGAAGGCTGCAACGAGGTCCTGAACGTGACGCGCCCCGACATCGTGCGCACGGTCCACGAGGCCTACTTCTCCGTCGGCGTCGACTGCGTCGAGACGAACACCTTCGGCACGAACCTCTCCGCCCTGGTCGAGTACGACATCCCGCACCGCAACTTCGAGCTCTCCGAGGCGGGTGCGCGGATCGCGCGCGAGGTCGCGGACGAGTTCACGGCCTCGACCGGCCAGCAGCGCTGGGTGCTGGGCTCCATGGGCCCCGGCACCAAGCTGCCGACCCTGAACCACATCCGCTACGACGCGATCCGGGACGCCTACCAGGTCAATGCGGAGGGTCTGCTGAGCGGTGGCGCGGACGCGCTGTTGGTGGAGACGACGCAGGACCTGCTCCAGACGAA